>CAVSHC010000008.1:0-696267 GCA_963727795.1 uncultured Alphaproteobacteria bacterium | reverse complement strand
TCTCATAATTATATTGACATAAAACTATTCATTATTATATAATAGTATCCATGAAAAAGATGGATGCTCGAAGGCTTAGCCATAAGACGCTGACCGAATTGCGACAGCGAGGCGTATCCAGTGTTCAGGAGGGACAAAGCCCGGAAATTGTCGCTAAGGCTCTTGGAATTAACCGAGTAACGATTTATGGTTGGCTGTCTCGGTATCGCCATGGCGGCTGGGGGGCCCTTGATGCTAAGAAGCGGGGAGGACGAACCCCAAAACTGGATGGCCAGGCGCTCAAATGGATCTATCACACCGTAACTACCAAGAATCCTTTGCAACTGAGATTTACGTTTGCGCTGTGGACCGCAAAGATGGTTGGGCAAATCATTTTTCAACGGTTTGATATCCAGCTGAGTAAAGCTTCGGTTTGCCGCTTGCTGAATCAATTGGGATTGACTCCCCAGCGTCCCATCTGGCGCGCATACCAGCAGAAGCCGGAGGATGTCGAAAGATGGCCGCGAGAAGACTATCCCCGAATTAGGGATTTGGGCGGCAAGAATAAGGCGTTGATATTCTTTGGGGATGAGGCGGGCGTACGCTCGGACCATCATGCGGGGACCACGTGGGGAGCGAAAGGAAAACTCCGGTGGTTAGCAGTACGGGACCGGTTTGGATTGAATCTGATCTTGGCGGTTAGTGGCCAGGGGAATTCCGCTTTATGACGGTTAAAGGGCGGGTCGAGCGGCCCGGTTTATCGAGTTTATCAAACGCGTTCTTCATGGAATTGACCGCATGGTTTTTCTGATCGTGGATGGTCACCCCGCCCATAAGGCGAAAAGTGTAACTCGTTTTGTAAAAAGTATGAAAGAACGTTTTCGTTTGTTCTTTCTGCCGTCCTATTCGCCCGAATTAAATCCGGATGAAGGAGTGTGGAATGACTTAAAGAACAACGCGATTGGCCGGCAATGTATTACGTCGCCTGAACGACTCCAGGGTGCGGTCATAAGCCATCTTCGATTCATTCAGAAATCACCTGACCGCGTTTGTTCTTACTTTAATCATGAAACGACAAAATATGCGGCATGATCTTCAGCGATATAGCGCCTTGAAGTTAAGTCGGTTTTTTGGTGCAAAGGCACCACATGGGCGTGGGCGTGCGCAATATCGCCGCCCGTGAACGCCATGCCCACCCGAGGCACGCCGTAAACGGCTTTCATGACTTTTGCGAGCTTCTGCGCGATCGCAAAGATGCGGCTCGCCACCTCGGGGGGCAAATCGTCGAAATAGTCGTAATGCGCCTTGGGCACGATCTGCGTGTGACCTGTCCTGATCGGCCCCGCATCGAGAAACGCAAAAACGAGATCGTCTTCATAAACCGCATGCGCATGAAGTTCGCGCCTTGCGATCCTGCAGAAGAGGCAATCGGTATCGGCTTCCGGCATGGCGACTCCTTGCGGCGTTATTCCGGCGCATGATCCGGCTCCGCCGGCGACATTGCTGAGCTTCGGCTTTTCAGCAGTCTTCTGGGTGTCGAAGAACAGCGGGAACCAATCTAAAGCGTGAGGATGACGCAAAAATGATGTAAAAATGTAATTCCGTTCGCACGGCAAGCTTTCGAGGTAATCAAGGTGAGGCGCAGCCCGGTGAGAAGGAACAGTCAAAACAAGCTTGATCAACTCGGTGACGCAAAAACAAATCGGGCGAAAGCCCTCAGCGACGTGACCCACTACATTCTGGAGAAATATCACACAGAGCTTGGGTATTCGGGCGCTCCCGAGCAGTGGGTTGGCCAGCTCACGGCGCGCAGCGAAGCGACGGGGAAACTTGAGCACAAACTAGCCTCCGGCGTCATCCGCCAGATCCTGAACGGCGATCCTGTCAACCGTTCCGACTTCACGCTCAAGAAACTGGCCCGCATTCTGAGCACAAAGCCCGTCCCCAGGATCGGCTCCGGCGGACTGGTCCAGCGCGATCCGAAAGGTCATGTTCTCAACGATTTCGAGACGATCAAGCAGCTCAACGGTCTCGACGCGCCGCAGCTGCGCCTGCCTTCGCTCGACAAATTCAAGGAGTGGGAACAAAGTGTTGCGGGCATAGCCGATCCTCCCACCAGCGTAACGCCCAAACCCGATGAGCCGGCCATCAGTTACATAATCGTCGTTCCCAACCGGCATCAAGTCCGGGCAACTCGGGATCGAAACCAGGTTCATTACGTGACATGGCGCTACGCTTTCGACAGCAGCCCGCTCTTCACCCAGATTGCGCGCGAGGTACTGACTTTTGCACAGGCCGGCAACGACATCCAATATGTCACGATGAGCTATCGGATCGGCGAGAACGACCG
Organism: uncultured Alphaproteobacteria bacterium; assembly: GCA_963727795.1. Lineage (GTDB taxonomy): Bacteria > Pseudomonadota > Alphaproteobacteria > Rhizobiales > Rhodomicrobiaceae > Rhodomicrobium. The sequence continues at coordinate 693,938 of CAVSHC010000008.1, read as the reverse complement.
CCATCTGAGGCTCTTTAACGGACCGGTCCTGCCTCTCGGGCAATCGCGCATGTGCGTCATGACCTCCACACACAAAATCCCAGGCGATTGGGCGCCCGAGGACGATCGTGGCCGCGTCCTTTTCATGCGCCGCGATCCGAACAAGGGAGTTCCGGTTGCCCGCTTCGGTATCCTTTCCTCGACGCGTGTCTCGGACGGCGCTCCATGCAGCGCCTGCCTCGTCATGCTGCTGGTCGACGGCGAAATCCAGGATATCGACGAGTATCGTCAACGCGTCACGATGGTGGCGTCCGAGGAGGCGATCCTGCGCCACGACTTCGGCGGCTTGACGGACCAGGACATTCAACGGATCAGACTTTTCCTCGAGAACACGCCGGACCCGTATAAGAAGGTCGAGCCGCAAGCTGGCGGCGGCGGAAGCCCGTCCGCAGGCCCCGAGCGCGAAAGCTACCCTGACGATAATACCGAATTCGATATGGTGCTTCGGCTTCATCTCGACCGCTTCAAGAAGCGCATGACCGAGATCCGCAACAGGATTCTGGAGACGCGCATCAAGAACCCGATAGCCAAACGGTGGGATGCGCGCGGGGTCTTGCTCACACGGCGCCGCCATTGACTGGCGCCTGCGGAGTCCTCACGCTGCATCCCTCATTGCATCAACTCAGCCAAGAAACTCCAGTCAGAATGGCAAGCCAGAACCAGATCAGAGCTTCCACAATTGAGGAAAGGATCTTGTTCAAGATCATTTCGGGAGCGCGGATCAGGAGCCACAGGAGAGCGCGCAGCGCCGGAGGCAAAACGCGCAGGAATGGACCCTCAATCATTGTTCCAGCTAAGATAACCGCAACCAAAGCGAAGCTGACGACGATCGCGGATTGCTTCTCGTCAAGCTTGCCGAATGCCTGTTCGAGCGCAACGGCCGCATGTGTGACGTACTGAACCAGGGCTGGATAGAAGTTGTTCGTCTTGAGCATCGCACGCCTTTTTCAGGAGTTCCCGCACTCGCCTGCGGATTTTGCGGGTTTGATGCTCACGCTTCAATTTCATAACCTCGCCTTCGCACTCCATTCGAGCGCTCTTTTTTGTGCGTGAAATTCCGTCATCGAGACATTTTCGTCTCGGCGTTGAAATGAAAACCCCGCCGCAAGCGGCGGGGTTTTGTCTGGCGGAACCGCGAAGCGACTTAAGAAACCGCGGAAAGCTCCCGCAGCCCATCGTCCGTCGATGCGAACAGCAGCCGCACATCCATATAGCGGATGCGCCCGGCGACCTTCGCTTTCTGCACGCCGAGTTCGCTGAAACGGCGCGTGAAGATCGGCAAGCCGAGGGGCTGTTTGCCTTTCGCCTCGCACCACTGGCAATAGTCGTCGTAGAGAGCGAGCGCCGTGACGCTCGAGCCGTTCTCCCGGCCGACGCGCTCCCCATAATAGAGTTCCACGTCGGTTTTCGGCTGCGCCGCCTTCAACTCCGGATCGGAAGGGCCGGGAAGCGCGCGCAGCATCCGATCGGGCGCGAACGCAGGCGTGGGCGCCGCGGCGCGGACCGGCTCGGGCGCGGGAAGGCCCTTGACGTCGAACACGCGCCAGTAAGAGAACGCGGTGTAGAAGCCGAGGCTTGCGCCGAGTTCGACAAGAAGCGCGATCAGCACCGTGAGGCTCATCTGAACTTCTTCGGTCGTGCGTCCGGTCAAGCTCGCAAGCATCTGGCTTTGCGGATCGGCGGACTTGGCCGCGGAGGCTGAATTGAGTTCGCCGAGCCGCGAGGAGAGTTGCGTAACCTTGGTTTCGAGCTGATCCGCCTGCTCGGCGACGGCAAGCTCGGCCTTGAGCTTGAAGAAGCCTTCGCAATAGGTCATGCTTTTTACAATCGTGGCGTTGGCGCATTCGCCGCTCGAAAGCCAGCGGCCGTTTTGCTTGAACGCCTCAATCTCGCCGGTCACGGTTCCGGCCGGCCTGTGAGCCGGCAGCACTTTCAACGCATCGCGCGTGCGATCGAGGTCCGCGCGCAAATCGGCATGGGTTTCGACCCGCAGCAAGCGCCCGCCGGTGATATCGGCGCGGTTCAGAGCCGCGAAGCCGAGAGAAGAGCTGAGCGAGTAGGTAAAACAGACAGTGAACAGCAGGGCCCCCCCGAGCGCCTGGCTGTAGCTTCTGTTCCTGAGCGCAGCAAAGATGAAGAACGGCAAGAGCGCCTTGAAGCAGTCCGCCGCCGCGCTTGCGCCTCCATAAAGCTGGGATTCGAACTCGGACTTTCCGAGCGTATAGCCGAACTTCCAGTTCATCGCGGCGGAAACGAGAAGAAGCACCGCCGCCGCGGTTACGCCTGCAATACCAAGAACGTGTCTCATCATTGCCCCCAAATCAGAGACGCCGCCTGTCTGGCGGCGCCGGTATACCGGGGGCCGACGGCTCGCCGTCTTCCTGTCACCCGCCCCGCGAAGGGCGAGCCATGGACGCGGGCGATGCCGATCACATCTGCTTGTCTTGCATGGCTGGAATCGCTTCCTGAAAGACCGCGATCCGCCGCCGGCCGCAGTCTTTATCCACACACTTCAAGCGCTTACTTATGCCCCCACCCCAGAATTATTGATTCGAGGCGAATTAAGCGAGCTTTAATTTTTCTCCACAATAGCTGGTGCATGAGTTATCATCATGAAACATCATGTTGATAGGCAACCTTATAGGCCTCAAAATCTCATAAGGATCCCGCCGTTGCCCCGTTTTCCCGCTTTCGTATCCGAGTTTGTAAGGCGTGGCCTAGTGCGTCCCCTCGCTCTCGCCCTTTGCACGCTTGCCGTTTTAATGGGCCTTCCACGGCTTGCGGATCTCTTTCGCGCGCCGCTCCATCCGGATTTCGTGACGATGTCCACCGGAGCGCCGGGCGTTCGGGACCGCAAAGCCGAGCAGGCGTCGATTAAGCCCGCGGCGCCATCCATCGCCCCCAAAGCATCGAACGCCGCCGCTCCCAATGCGCCAGCGCCGGCGCCGAAAAACAATGAGGTGAGGATGTCGAGACCTCACGCTCAGGACAATGTCCGGCAGGGCGCGATCAATCTGCAGGCGGCGCAGGACGTGCTGAACGGGAGAGCTCCGGCGGCCGCTCCAGCAGCCACGCCAGCGCAAAGCGTGCTGAGCGATGGCTACCTGCCGCCATGGGATGCGTTGCGCGGCAAGGAGGAGCAGGTAACCCAGGCCGCGCGTCAAAACGGTGGATCGCTGACCGTTCGCGTTGCGGCTCAGCCCGCTCCATATGTAAGGCGCGAGCGCGTCAGCAAGCGGAGGAGCGCGCACCGCCGAAGCCGTGGCTGGGGCGGGGGCGGTTTCGGTTTCTTCGGTTTCTAGGCCTTGAGGTGTTTCAACAACACGTCCTTCGCCTCGTTCACCTGAGCGGCCAGATAGGTTGAGCCGCCCTGATCGGGGTGAAAGCGTTTCATGAGGTTGCGATGGGCGGCGTGGACATCGTCCCGGGTGGCGCCGGGCGCGAGGCCGAGGACAAGATAAGCCTGATCCACGGTCATGGCCTGCGAAGGGCTGCCGCCACGCTGTCCGCCGCCCCCGGGGCTCCATCCGGGGGCCGTGCGGTCGAGATAGGCTTCGAACAGTTGTGCGCCCTGGGAATCGCTTGAACGCAGTTCGGCGAGAAGGTCCAGGCTCTCCGCCTGTGTGAGGCCGGACAACGCGCGTCCTGCAAAACGCCCCTGAAGCACGCGGCCGCTTATCGTCCCCGTCGCATGGTCGAGCGACATCTCCAGATAGAGCGAACGCACCGCGGAAGCCTGGCCGCCAGCCGTGCCCCTGCCCTTGCCGGGATACCAACCCGTGCGCTGCATCACCGAATAGGCGATCATTCCCGCCATGATCGCAAGCCCCGGATTTCTCGTGACAGCGAACGCCGCGGCGGCCGCGAGCAAGATCCAGCTGCTCTTGCGGATCCAGGCCGCGGCCTTGCTCGCATCGGCCCTTGTCACCCAGCCGAGCAGATACAGGACGATCCCGATGATCAAAAGAAAGAGAAATAGCGGTAGAATTTGCCGGCTCCGCGCGCGAAGAAGACGTTAAGGCTTCGACATCTGTTCGAGCAGCAAAGTAGGACCGGCGCGGCCTTTTGCATAGTCTTGAAGCGCCTTTCGTCCACCGGCCGCGTAGACGGCGACGGCTTCGAGAAGTTCGCGCAGCTGCGCAGCCGATCCTGGCCCGAAGCGGCACGTCGCCCCGCGCGTCAGCCGCGCGACCTCGCGGAAGGCCGTTTGCGCTCCGGCGTCGTAACCCTCCTGGAACAGGAAGACCGGTATGGACAGAAGGCCGAGCCGCCCGGCGAGGTTCGCCAGCTCATCCACATTCTCCTCCATCGCGTCGCCGACATAGACGAGCGCGCTCACCTTGCCGTTCGCCGCCTCGCTCAGCGCATGCTTCAGAACCTTGCGGATCTGCGTGAAGCCGCCCCGGCATTCCACCGCGGTCATCAGGCGCGCGAGCGCGCTCGCGTCGCCCACCCAGCGACTCGCCCGGCACTCGTCGTAGCCGCGGAAAAAGATGAGCTTCACATCGAGGCCGCCCACAGCCTTCACGGCGTTGAACATCCCGGCCTGAATTTGCAACGCTGTCCCAAGTGGGCTGGCGGCTCATGGTGGCGTCCATGGCGAAAATCAGCCGGCCGCCGCCGGATGCGGCGGGCGGTGGCGCGGACCGCACCTGCGCGAGGAAGGCGTCGATCTCGGCGCGGTTCGACTCTTGCGGCGCGATCTCGTGCGCGGCGTCTTTCGGCGACGGAGGCTTGGGCGGCTGTGGCATGGCGATACCAGAACTGATCCGCCTCTATATAGTTGCGCTTTGAGATTCCGGAATGCGAGCGGCTTGCGCCGCCGCCGCAGAAATTTTCAAGCGAGGGTCAGCCGCCGCAGGCGGTTCCGCCAGCTTTCAGGCCGGACCGATCCATGCGGGCGAGCCATTCCTCGATGGCGAGAATCAGGAGCTGCTGCATCGAGGTGTTTTCCGCAATGGCGATTTCTTTCAAGCGCGCGGCGGTCCCTCGCGACATGGAGAGTGTCATGTTGGTGTCCGTGTTCTCCAGCCTGCCTTGGGGCTTAGTCAGGAACTGTTTGATGTTTCGTTTTCTCACGTTGGTTCTTTTGTCTCCATTCAATAATGATCTTCGCAGAGCGTCCGCCGTGACCCCGGCGTCCCGTGGCCGCGCCGTCGATCATTCCCTGAACATCGTAGCACGATTTGACGGAGCGAAAGGAAGGTTTCCACCGCTCAAGCAGTTTGCCCAGCCCCGGCGATGCGCAGGCGAGAGCGCGACGGGACTATTTCAATGGTCCAGGCCTATGGCCGCGGCGGGGGTTGGTTGCCGAAGCGCGAGGCGCGTCGCTCAGCCAGCATTGTGAATCAGCTTTTCAAGAAGGATATCGAACTAACCGGAGCCGCCGGTTAAGACGCTGCCGCCGAAACGCGCATTCTCGAACCGGACTCGCACGCGGAAGCCGCCATCAGGGAGGCCGATCCGCAATCCTGAGGTGTGGCGTTAAAAAAAGGCGTTGGTGCGCCGCTCGCGACGGCCTTCAGCCAAAAAATGAAAAGCTCCCGCCTATTGGCGAGAGCTTTGTGAAGAGCTACCGGCCGCGATTCTGCCGGAGACGGTGATCGTGCTCGGGGTCTCTCACTCTGCCCTGTCCGCCAGACTCCCGGTCTTCATCCTCGTAACGGGAACGGCTCCGCGAGGAAAAACGGCCGTAGCCTTCCTCTTCATCCTCGTCATACCGGCGCGAATTCACGCCGCGCGCGAAGAGGAGCCGCGATAACCTTCACCTTCATCCTCATACCGCGAGCCGCCGCGCGAAGTGGAGCCCCGGCTACGGTAGCCCTCCTCCTCGTCGTAGCGCCCCGCGCCGCCGCTGCCCGTCGCCGAGAAGCCGCGCTGCTCGCGCAAGCGGTGGTCATGCTCGGGATCGCGCACGCGCCCGCGCCCGTCGTCGCCGCGATGGCGCTGTTCGTACATGGCCTCGGTCTCCTGGCCGCGCAGGCGATGATCGTGCTCGGGATCAGTCACGCGCCCCCGGCCATCGTCGCTACGGTGACGCGACTCATAGAGGCGGTCCGTCTCGTGCCCGCGCAAGCGGTGATCGTGATCCGGGTCGGTCACGCGGCCGCGTCCATCGTCGCCACGGTGACGGGATTCATAGAGACGATCCGACTCTTGCCCGTGCAAGCGGTGGTCATGCTCGGGATCGCGCACACGCCCGCGCCCGTCGTCGCCACGGTGACGGGATTCATAAAGGCGCTCTGTTTCGTGACCACGCAAGCGGTGATCCTCCTCGGGATCGGTCACGCGCCCGCGTCCGTCATAACCGCGCTCCATGTGACGGAACTCGTAGAGGCGATCCGACTCCTGGCCACGCAAGCGATGGTCGTGCTCCGGGTCGGTGACACGCCCACGCCCATCGTCGCTGCGATGGCGAGATTCATAAAGGCGCTCTGTTTCGTGTCCGCGCAACCGATGATCCTCCTCAGGATCGATCACGCGCCCGCGTCCATCATAGCCTCTCTCCATGTGACGGGATTCGTAGAGGCGATCCGTCTCATGACCGCGAAGTCGATGGTCGTGCTCCGGATCTCTCACGCGCCCGCTCGGCCCGGAATCATCCTCTTCGTCGCGATAACGCCGCGAAGAGCCGGAGTTCGTTTCGCGCTGCGGCCCTGAACGGCGGGCCTCGCGCGCCCCTTGTGGTGTACGGCTTGCCATTTCTTCCTCCTCGTCTTCTTCTGAGGCGCGCTCCAGCGCCTCGCCCAAATCACGGACCTTTTCCGCGTTGCGATCTTCGGCCTTTTCGGAGATTTTCATCGTTGCATCCGCCAGACGCGAAAGTATTGTCCGGATGCGATCGCCGTCAGGTTCATCCTGATCGAGTTGCCGCTTGAGCGCGGCCAGGTCTCTTAAGATTGCGCGGGTTCCAGGAAGTTCCACTTCCTTTAGAGCATCTTCCCAGCCCTCTATTTTCTTGATGGCGGTTTCAGCCGGCATCTTGGTCACGCCCTTTTTCAGAGCGTTTGTTGTTCCTGAAAAATACGCTGGCAACCAATCCTCCTTGTTGTCATAGGAGAGACTTTCCCTTTCGGAGGAATAACGAAAGGAAGTCAGAAGGTTCCATTGTGCACAGATTTTTTCAGGCCAGGGATTAGATATTTCCGCCAAGGCCAGAGTTGAGTTTATAACATAAGTTGAGTTGAGCGCATTTAACGCGACCTACGTTAAGCTTACGCCAAAACAAATCAGCATTGCACCTGATTTATGCTTAGAAGGACCATTCTTTTGCTTTTGAGACAAGGAAGTCGCGAAATACATTAACCCGCTTTGTGTCCTTAAGATCTGCGGGATATACAAAATATGTATCAAATACCGGCATTTCCACTTCTTCAAGGACGTGCCCCAGGCGCGGATGATCCTTGGCCAGGTAGTCGGGCAGGACGGCAATGCCGATGCCTTGCAGCACCGCTTCGCGAAGCGCGAGCAGGCTGTTGATCCGAAGCGCCGACTCTCGCGGAGTTGCGCTTTCCCGCCCCTTGGTCTCCAGCCAATTCATCTCCTTGAAAGGGCTCGGCCACACACCCCCATAAGTGAGGATGCGATGCTGGTCGATGTCGTCCAAAGTCTTCGGCTTTCCGAACCGCTTCACATAATCGTTCGAGGCATAGACATGAAAGTGGACGGTGAAAAGCTTGCGGCGGACGAGATCCTGTTGCGTCGGCGGTCCGAACCAAATGGCGACATCCGCCTCGCGCATCGTAAAATTCAAGACTTCGTCGTCGAGCAGAAGCTGAAGCCGGATATCGGGATAGAGTTTCAAGAAATCGTTCAGGCGCGGGGTCAGCCACCCGGTTCCCAGCGCCATGGTCGTGGTGACCTTGAGATCCCCGTGAGGCTTCTCTTTCGAGTCCGCCAGCAGAATCTGCGTTGTCGCGAGCTTCGAGAACACTTCCTGCGCGGTGCGGTAAAGAAGTTCGCCCTGTTCGGTCAACACGAGCCCGCGGGCGTGCCTGTGAAAAAGCGGGACATGCAGATCGCGCTCGAGCGCGCTGATGTGGCGGCTGACCGCAGATTGGCTGATGCTCAGGGTCTCGCCGGCATGAGTGAAGCTGCCCGCTTCCGCAGCAGCATGAAAGATGCGAAGTTTATCCCAATCCATTCAGGCTGCCGCCCCTTTTCCGCCTGGGCGCGCGGGAGTCCTACTCCGCCGCCTGCGCCACCGTTTCCAGACGTGCGAGATAACGCTCCGCATCGAGAGCCGCCATGCAACCCATGCCTGCAGCCGTGACGGCCTGACGATAGATGTCGTCAGTAACGTCGCCTGCAGCGAAGACGCCCGCAACGCTCGTGGCGGCCGATCTTCCTGCCGTAACGATGTATCCGCCCGGAGTCATCTCGACCTGCCCTTTGAACAGGGCTGTCGCCGGCTCATGCCCGATGGCGATGAACACGCCATCCACTCGCACTTCAGAAATGTCGCCCGTGACAATATCGCGAAGCTTCGCCCCTGTCACCGCTTTGGGATGTCCAGAGCCCAAAACCTCGTCCAAAGTCGCATTCCAGATCACTTTTATCTTCGGGTTCGCAAAGAGCCGGTTTTGCATGATTTTCTCGGCACGGAACGAATCGCGCCGATGAACAACAGTTACGCTCCGCGCAAATCTGGTGAGAAAAATCGCTTCCTCCACGGCTGTATTACCGCCGCCGGCCACGAGAACATCCTTGCCTCGATAGAAAAAGCCGTCGCAGGTCGCGCAAGCCGAGACGCCATGGCCGCGATAGGTCTGCTCGCTTGGAAGTCCCAGCCAGCGGGCCTGGGCTCCGGTGCAAATGATCACGGCTTCAGCATGATAGACCGTGCCGCTGTCGCCATTGAGCAGGAACGGACGCCGCGAGAAATCGACCGAAGAGATGGTGTCCTGAACGATCCCGGCGCCGACATGCAAGGCCTGCGCCCGCATCTGGTCCATGAGCCAGGGGCCTTGGATGATCTCTGCGAACCCTGGATAATTTTCCACGTCCGTGGTTGTCGTCAGCTGGCCGCCGGGCTGAATGCCCTCGACAAGCACCGGGCGCAGCATGGCGCGGGCCCCGTAGATGGCGGCGGTGTAACCGGCCGGACCGGATCCGATGATCACGAGCCTTTCGTGACGTGAGGCCATGCATAGCTCCTCTTTGCTCGACTTTCGTCGGATTGCAAAATGCGTCGCGGGATAATCACTTGCAAGCAGTGGAAGTCAAGCTGTGGGTATCTAGCCTGCAACAGCTTTTGGTGTGTGCTTTTCGCCGCAGTTGGAACATTCAGCTTCTTTTATTATTGCAATGCAGCATAAGCTACACCAACTTTTTCTAAAGATGGGATTCACCAAAACTAAAAGGGCATCCCCATGCCGTCGGTACGAACCTTGGACGAGTCGACCATCCCCGCTAAGCTTGATGCGACCGACTGGCGTATTCTTGCCGAATTGCAGCGGGATGGGCGTATAACGAACGTCGAGCTTGCCGCTCGTGTCGGCCTCTCGGCTCCGCCCTGCCTCCGCCGGGTTCGTGAATTGGAACGGTCCGGGGTTATCGCCGGCTATCACGCCGTTTTCAACCTTCCCCGGCTCGGGTTCCACCTCACCGCGTTCGCTTTCGTCAGGCTTGAGAGCCAGTCCGAAGCCGACCTTCTGGCGTTCGAAGCCCGCGCCCGGGCGTGGGAAATCGTGAGGGAAGCCTACATGCTTTCCGGCGACACCGATTTCCTCCTGAAATGCGTGGCGCCCGATCTGGTGACGTTTCAGAACTTTATCATCCGCGAATTGACCGCCGCGCCGAATGTAAGCTCGGTGAAGACCGCTTTCACAATCAAGACAGCGAAGAACGAGCCTGGCGCCGCCATCGAATAAGTTCCAGCCGCAGCAACGCCTGAGGAATGGCGTGCTGGATCCTGGCCATGATCGCTTTTGCGACTTTGGGCGTCAGCCCTGGAAGGAGACCTTGAGGATCTCGTATGACTTCGCGCCGCGCGGCGTGTTGACTTCGACGGAGTCACCCGCCTTTTTGCCGATCAGGGCGCGCGCGATGGGCGATCCGATGGAAACCCGCCCTTTCCTGACATCGGCCTCGAAATCGCCGACGATCTGATATTTCACCTCTTCCTCGGTGTCCTCGTCGACGAGCGTGACAGTCGCGCCAAACTTGACCGTCTCGCCCGACAGCTTGGAGATGTCGATAATGTCCGCGCGGGAAAGCTTGTCTTCCAGGTCCGCGACCTTGGCTTCGTTCATCCCCTGCGCTTCTTTCGCCGCGTGATATTCCGCATTTTCCGAGAGATCGCCATGTGACCGGGCCTCCGCGATCGCCTTGATGATGCGCTGACGCTCGACCGACCTCAGATATTTCAGCTCGGCCTCAAGCGTGGCATGTCCCTGAGCGGTCATCGGCACTTTCTCGGTCATGAACCCCATCTCCCCGGTCCAGTTTTAAGCCCTGGAACTTGTTCGCAATTATAGGTGGAAGATCGCAATAATCAAACGGCCTGGAGCCTTCCAACTCCGGCACGCACATTCTATCCGATATATTTCTGGAGAGGCTGAACTTCAAGGATGCCCGCGCGCATTGCCGCAATTGCCCTCGTGACCGCAAGCGCGCCCGCAATCGTCGTGTAGTAGGGAATTTTGTACATCAGCGCGGTCCGCCGGATCGTAGAACTGTCGGCAAGCGCCTTCTCGCCCTCCGTCGTGTTGAAAACGATGTCCACTTCACGGTTCTTCATGGCGTCCACGATATTGGGCCGCCCTTCCAGGACCTTGTTGATTTTGGAGCAGGCGACGCCATGCGACTCCAGATGGCGCAGCGTGCCGCGTGTCGCCAGCACCTTGAAACCCATTTCCGCCAGTTCCTTGACCGGCTGGACGATCCGCGGCTTGTCGGCGTCCCTCACGGAAACGAAGAGCGTTCCCGAGGTCGGCACCCGGCTTCCGCTCGCAAGCTGACTTTTGGCGAACGCGACCGCATAGCTGCGGTCGATCCCCATGACCTCGCCGGTGGACCGCATCTCGGGACCGAGCACCGGATCGATTTCGGGAAATCGCTCGAAGGGGAAGACCGCCTCCTTGACCCCGACATGCCCGATGTCGCGCGGAGCGAGATTGAAACTCGAAAGCTTTTCGCCGGCCATCACACGCGCCGCGATGGCCGCGACGGGATGCCCGATGACTTTGGCTACGAATGGCACCGTGCGGCTCGCTCGCGGGTTGACTTCCAGCACGTAAAGCTCATCGCCTTTCACCGCGAACTGAATGTTCATGAGCCCGATGACGTTCAAGGCCTTCGCGATGTCTTTCGTCTGCCGCACCAGCTCCCGCATCGTCTCCTCTGAAAGCGAGTGTGGCGGAAGCGAGCAGGCGCTATCCCCAGAGTGAACGCCCGCCTCCTCGATATGCTCCATGACGCCCGCAATGAAAACCTGCTCGCCGTCGGAGATCGCGTCGACATCGACCTCGGTGGCGTCGCGCACGTAGGAATTGAGGAGAAGAGCATTCTGCCCCAGAACGACGTTAACCTGCGCGTGCCTGTTGCCGGCGAAGCGATGCTGGATGTCGGGGGGAACGAAGGCCGCCAGCGTCGTCTGGAAATATTCTTTCAGCGCCGCCTGGTTTGGCAGGATCGCCATCGCCCTGCCCCCGAGGACATAGGAGGGACGCACCACGATGGGGTACCCAATCTTGTCGCTTTCGATCAGCGCCTGCTCGATGGAATAGGCGACGCCGTTCTCCGGCTGACGAAGATTGAGCTTTTCGACCAGCGCCTTGAAACGATCGCGGTCCTCCGCGAGGTCGATCGCGTCCGGCGAGGTGCCGAGAATCGGGACATTCTCGTTGTGGAGCGCCTGGGCGAGCTTCAGCGGCGTCTGGCCTCCGAACTGGACGATCACGCCCTTCAGCTTTCCGTTCGAAGAACTCCTTCTCGATGATGGCGAGCACGTCTTCGGGCGTCAGCGGCTCGAAATAGAGCCGGTCGGACGTGTCGTAGTCGGTCGAAACCGTCTCCGGGTTGCAGTTGACCATGATCGTTTCATAGCCCGCTTTCGAGAGCGCAAACGCGGCATGGCAACAGCAATAGTCGAATTCGATCCCCTGCCCGATGCGGTTGGGGCCGCTGCCGAGGATGATGATCTTTTCACGGCCGGTGGGGTTCGCCTCGCACATCTCGCGGCCCGCCAGCGGACTTTCGTAGGTCGAATACATATACGCGGTCGGCGAAGGAAACTCGGCCGCGCATGTGTCGATTCGCTTGTAGACAGGGAACACCCCGAGCGCCCGCCGCCTGCGCGCCACTTCCAGTGCGGCGAGGCCTGTGAGGTTGGCGAGCCGCGCATCCGAAAAGCCCATCGACTTCAGCTCGCGGAACGCGCGCTGCGTCTCGGGCAGTCCGTGAGCGCGGACCTTGGCCTCAACGTCGACAATCTCTTGCAGGCGCGCGATGAACCACGGATCGATTCGGCAAAGAGTGTGGATCTGCTCATGATCGACGCCGAGGCGAAGCGCTTGCGCGACCTTCAGGATGCGGTCGGGCGAGGGCGTGCCAAGCGCTTCGCGGATGACGTTCTTGTCGTCGCCCTTGCCGAGTCCCTCCAGCACGTAGTCGTCGAGGCCGGTCAGACCGATCTCCATCGAGCGCAGCGCCTTCTGCAGGCTTTCGTGGAAGGTGCGCCCGATCGCCATGACTTCGCCGACCGATTTCATGGAGGTCGTGAGTATCGTCGGCGCGCCGGGAAACTTCTCGAACGCGAAGCGCGGAATTTTCGTCACCACGTAATCGATCGACGGCTCGAAGGACGCGGGCGTCGCGCCTTTGGTGATGTCGTTGTCGAGTTCGTCCAGCGTGTAGCCCACCGCCAGTTTCGCGGCGACCTTCGCGATGGGGAAGCCCGTCGCTTTCGAGGCGAGCGCCGAGGACCGCGACACGCGCGGATTCATCTCGATAATGACAAGCTTGCCGTCCGCTGGATTGACCGCGAACTGAACGTTCGAACCGCCCGTCTCCACGCCGATCTCCCGCAGGACGGCGATCGAAGCGTTGCGCATGATCTGGAACTCGCGGTCCGTCAGCGTCAGCGCCGGCGCGACCGTGATGCTGTCGCCCGTGTGAACGCCCATCGGATCGACGTTCTCGATGGAGCAGATGATGATGCAGTTGTCCTTCGTGTCGCGGACAACCTCCATCTCATACTCTTTCCAGCCGAGCACCGATTCCTCGATCAGGATCTGGCTGGTCGGCGAAGCTTCGAGCCCGCGCTCGGCGATGTGCAGGTATTCTTCGCGGTTGTACGCGATGCCGCCGCCGGTTCCGCCAAGCGTGAAGGAAGGCCGGATGATCGCGGGCAGCTGCACATAATCGAGGGCGGCCTGCACCTCCGAAAGATTGTGGGCGAGCATGGAGCGCGGCGTGGCCAGCCCGATTTTCCGCATCGCCTCGCGGAAGAGCAGGCGATCCTCGGCCTTGTCGATGGCCTGGGCCTTCGCCCCGATCATCTCCACCTTGAAGCGGTCGAGCGTCCCGTCGCGCGCCAGCCGGAGCGAAGTATTGAGCGCGGTCTGTCCGCCCATGGTGGGCAAAAGCGCCATCCGCTCGCCCGGGTGCTCCCTCTGCTCGCGCTCGATCACCTTGGCGACCATGTCCGGCGTGATCGGCTCGATATAGGTGGCGTCCGCCAGATCCGGGTCCGTCATGATCGTGGCGGGATTCGAATTGATGAGGACGATTCGATACCCCTCGGCCTTCAGCGCCTTGCAGGCTTGCGTGCCGGAATAATCGAATTCGCTGGCCTGGCCGATCACGATCGGGCCAGCCCCAATGATGAGGATGGAGTCGATATCAGTCCGTTTGGGCATTTCGAACGCTCGGGTTTGGTGGGGTTATAAAGGAATAGGCGAGCGTTTCAACAACAGCTTGAGATTGACGCAGCCGGAGAAGGGTTTAAGAGGCGCTCAGCCAAAGGATTACGCGGCTCAGCCGCTTGGGCAGTCGCGATCAGGGGGCGCGGCCTCGCTAATATCCCGGCTTGCGGAGGAGGTGGGCGACAGCGATCACGGTTATGGCGCGCCTGCTGATGCGATAGATAAAGCGTAGGGAAATCCCTTCAGGCGGCATTTCCGGAAATCGCGTCCACTGCGGGTATGCACGTGCGGAAACGCGTGTACGCGATCCAACGCATCGAGATATGCGTTTGCAAACCTATCCCCAAGCGCTCTGCTTTCGAGATCGTAATAGGCGACACCCTCCTGAAGCTCAGCTTCTGCTTCGGGCAGGATGTCGATTTTCATTCGGCGAGCCGCCTGAACCTGACCTTGAAGGCGTCGATGGCTTCGATCTCGCCGCGGTCATACGCTGCAACCCGGCGTTCCGCTTCCTCTTCCCAGGCGCGCGCAATCTCGGGGCTAGCGAACTCGCCTGCCTCATCGTCCGCCAGCGCTTCGATGAGGGCGGCCCGCTCCTCGCCGGAGAGTTCACGCACTTGCTTCAGAATATGTGCGACTTTCTCGTTCATGGATCTCAAGATGGCTTAATGCGCAGGAGACCGCAAGCCGCCACCTTCGCCTTCATTCACTCCGGCGCGCGCAAAGGCAATCATTGCAGGCGGATATTTCGCGGCCGGCACGGATGCAGATTGCATTCATCCCGCACCCCCAGCCCAGGTTGCATGCGCGGCCAAAAAGCAGATCCGCATCGCACTTCGCTGGGTAGCGCAACGTGACCGCATCCATTATCATGCGCGCCATGGATGATTTCTCTCTCGCAAACACTTTCCCCCCCGTCTCGGAGACCGACTGGCGCGCCATCGTTGGCAAGGCGCTCGGCGGCGCGCCGTTCGGGGCCCTGCAAACTCCGCTCTACGAAGGGTTTGCAACCGAACCCCTTTACACAAAAGAGGTGCGGGCTGCGGCGCTGTCCGGCAATCGGGGCTGGCGCATCGTTCAGCCGCTGGCCGATGAGAAGCAGGCCGAGGACGATATCGCGGGCGGCGCGGGCGCGCTTTCGCTCGATTTCGACGCCGTCCAGGGCATCGGCACAAAGGCGGATCTGCAAAGCCTAATCGCCTCATGCCCCTGCCTCTTTTTCATCGCGCCGGGCGCTCCCATCGCGGACGCCGCTCTCCTTCTGGCGGCGAAAAATGGCGGCGGCCTGACCGGCTCCGCGGGCTTCGACCCCCTCACCTCCTTCGCCTTATCCGGCGAAATCCCGGCGGACAGATCTTCCATGTTCGCGGATTACGCTGACGCGGCCTTCCACCTTCGCAAAACTTGCCCGTCCTTCCTGCCATTCCTCGCGAGCGGCCATGCCTGGAACGGCGCGGGCGGCTCCGCGGTCGAGGAACTCGGCTTCACGCTGGCGGCGGGCGCCTCCTATTGGCGGGCTCTTGCGGAAGCGGGCATGTCCGTTGCCGAGGCCTCGCGCTGCGCCGGGTTTTCACTGACGGCCTCGTCGGATATCTTCATCACGATTGCGTCTTTCCGCGCCATGCGCCTGCTCTGGGCGCGAGCGCTCGGCGCGGCGGGAGTAGACCCGAACCCGGACTTGCTCCTGCTCGCCAGAATGTCCCCGCGAATTCTCACGGCGTACGACCCGCATGTGAACCTGCTTCGCGGAACGGCGGCGGCGTTCGGCGCTGCGATCGGCGGGGCTTCCGGCATCGAGGTGCTGCCTTTCGACGGCGCAGCCGGGTCCGCCACGGCGTTCTCCAGAAGGCTCGCGCGCAACACGAGCCTCGTCCTGCAGCACGAGGCCTGGCTCGCGGACGTGGCCGACCCGGCCGCAGGCTCCAGCTATGTGGAAACCTTGACGGATGAGCTTGCTGTGGCCGCATGGGCGCTTTTCCGCGAGGTGGAAGCGAAAGGCGGACTTGCGGCGGCCCTTGAAAGCGGCTTCGTCGCCGAGAAGCTCCGGCGGCCGGCTGACATGCAGGAAAGCGCCATCGCTCGCCGGCAGGAAAAAATCACCGGCGTTTCCGAGTTTCCCAATCTGTCGGAGGCGGCGCCGCAGTTTAAGGCAGACGCCGTCCGGGCCGAAAGCGACGCGGCGTCTGCGCCTGAAGTCGTGTTGCCCCCGGCGGGCAAAGGCGAGCGCTTCGCCGCTCTCGCCGCCGCCGCGGCTGCGGGCGCGCCCCTTGCCGATTTGCGCAACGCATCGGTCGCCGTGAGCGATCTTGCGTTCGAGCCGCTTGACGCTGCGGGACGGGATGCCGAGCCTTTCGAGATCTTGCGGCAGCGGGCTGACTTCGCGCTCGCGAGCATCGGGTCGAGGCCGCCAATCTTCCTCGCAATCCTCGGCAAGCCGGACGACTATCGCGCCCGCGCGAGCTGGGTTCAGAGCTTTTTCGCGGCGGGAGGCATCGAGGTGATCGTCCCGGACGAGGGCTTCGAGACTGTCGAGGCGCTTTCGGCGGCCTTCCAGCGAAACCCCTCGCCTGCCGCCTGTCTCTGCTCCTCGAACCGCGTCTATGGCGCGATGGCGGGCGCCGCTGACGCCCTGAAAAGGGCTGGCGCCGTTGTCGTCTATCTTGCGGGGCCTGCCTCCATTCTCAAGACGCTTTCGGAAGAGGACAAGACCGCAATCGACCGTCTGGTCTACAACGGCTGCAACGCTCTCGCGCTCCTTCAGGAAGCGCAGCGCGTTTTGTGCGTGGAGGAACTGTCCGAGGCCGCCGGTCTCGAGGCGGAAGAAGCAGGCTTCGAGGTGTACGCCGAAGTCGAGACCCGGTCCTATTGAGCGGCTATGGAAGGCTTGCAATGACACAATCTCCGTTGCCGGATTTCTCCGAGATCGAGTGGCAGACGCCGACTCTTGGGGCAGAAACGACTGGCGCTCCTACAGAAACGCCGGAAGGGCTGACTCTGAAGCCGGTTTACGGACCGGCCGACCTGGAGAGCCTGGATTTTCTCAACACCTATCCCGGCCTGCCGCCATACCTTCGCGGCCCTTACCCCACCATGTATGTCCAGCAGCCCTGGACGATCCGGCAATATGCCGGCTTCTCCACCGCCGAGGATTCCAACGCGTTCTACCGCCGGAATCTGCGGCAGGCCAAAAAGGATTGTCCATCGCCTTCGATCTTGCGACGCATCGCGGTTACGACAGCGATCATCCGCGCGTGAAGGGCGACGTCGGCATGGCGGGCGTCGCCATTGACTCGATCTACGACATGCGCACGCTCTTCGAGGGCATTCCGCTCTCGGATATGAGCGTCTCCATGACCATGAACGGCGCGGTGCTCCCGATCCTCGCGCTTTTCATCGTGGCGGGCGAAGAGCAGGGCGTGGCGCCAAAGCAGCTTTCAGGAACGATCCAGAACGACATCCTGAAAGAGTTCATGGTGCGGAACACCTACATCTATCCGCCCTTGCCCTCCATGCGGATCATTTCGGACATCTTCGCCTACACCAGCGTGAATATGCCGAAGTTCAACTCGATCTCGATCTCCGGCTACCATATGCAGGAAGCCGGAGCGACCGCCGACCTGGAGCTCGCCTACACGCTCGCCGACGGCGTTGAATACGTCCGCGCCGGCAAGGCCGCGGGCCTCGATATCGATGCTTTCGCGCCGCGGCTTTCCTTCTTCTGGGCGGTCGGCATGAACTATTTCATGGAAGTCGCGAAGATGCGCGCCGCGCGCGCGCTGTGGGCGCGGCTCATGAAGGCGGAAGGCGCGAAAAGCCCGAAGTCGATGAGCCTGCGCGCGCATTGCCAAACGAGTGGATGGTCGCTGACGGCGCAGGACGTGTTCAACAATGTGATCCGCACCTGCGTGGAAGCTTTTGCGGCGACCCATGGCGGCACGCAGTCGCTGCACACGAACGCGCTCGACGAGGCTCTGGCGCTGCCGACGGATTTTTCGGCCCGCATCGCGCGCAACACGCAGCTTTTCATCCAGCACGAGACGGGAACGACGCGCGTGATCGACCCGTGGGGCGGCAGCTATTATGTCGAACGGCTGACCTACGAGCTTGCGAAGAAGGCGTGGGAGCACATCCAGGAGGTCGAGCGCCTCGGCGGCATGGCGAAGGCCATCGACGCGGGCGTGCCGAAGTTGCGGATCGAGGAAGCCTCGGCGCGGACGCAGGCGCGGATCGACGGCGGCAAGCAGGTGATCGTCGGCGTCAACAAGTACCAGCCGCGGGATGAAGCGCCGATCGAGGTGCTGAAGGTCGATAATTCCGCGGTGCGCGCCAAGCAGATTGAGAAGCTGGAGCGGCTGAAGGCCGAGCGCGACCCGAAGGCGGTCGAGAAGACGCTCGCGGCGCTGACCGAGGCGGCGTCGAGAGGAACCGGCAACCTGCTTGAGCTTTCCGTGAATGCGGCCCGGGTGAAAGCGACCGTGGGCGAAATCTCGGAAGCCCTGGAAAAGGTCTACGGCAGACATCGCGCCGAGACGCGCACAATATCGGGAGTTTACCGCCAGGAGATCGGGCAAATGGACGACCATGTCCGCCGCGTCATCGCGATGTGCGAAGCCTTCGAGAAGGACGACGGCCGCAGGCCTCGCATCCTCGTCGCCAAGGTCGGCCAGGACGGCCACGACCGCGGGCAGAAGGTGATCGCGTCGGCCTTCGCCGATCTTGGCTTCGACGTCGATATCGGCGCGCTGTTCGCGACGCCCGCCGAGGTGGCGCGGCAGGCGGTCGAGAACGATGTCCACATCGTCGGCGTGTCCTCGCTCGCGGCGGGCCACCTCACCCTTGTCCCTGAACTGAAGCATGAACTGGCGCAGCAGGGCCGCCCCGATATCCTTGTCGTGGCTGGCGGCGTCATCCCGCCCGGCGATTACGCCGCGCTTTACAAGGGCGGCGCGATCGCCATCTTCGGCCCCGGCACCAATATCGCCGAGGCGGCGGCGGACGTGCTCGGCAAGCTGAACGCGCATCTGGGCTACGCGAAGCGCGAAGCGGCGGAATAGGCCAAGCATTATGCTTCTGCCCGGCCGAGCGCAGAATCGCCGAAAGCGCCTCCGGCGATGAACCGCGGCCTCGACACCACGGACGAGCAGAAGCGGCTCGATTTGGTCGACGTGTAACGCGCGTCTGCGCACAGTTAAGTTTCGACGGCCTCCCTTGCCCGAGCGTATGGCGTTGACGCCAAAGCGTGTTAGTGTGTAACATACACACGAATGAAGAGCGCAGACCTGATCCGTCTTCTCGAAGCCGATGGCTGGACCCTGGACAGGGTTCGTGGCTCGCACCACGTTTTCAGGCATCCTACCAAGCCGGGAATTGTGGTCGACCCCCACCCCAAGAAAGACCTTGGAACAGGTTTGATAGCTGCGATCCGCAGACAGGCAGGTCTATGATGCGTTATCCAGTTCTGATCGAAGAAGGCTCGGAACACGCGGCGTTCGGGGTCGCCGTGCCCGATTTGCCGGGCTGTTTCTCGGCTGGCGATACTCTGGACGAAGCCATGGAGGCCGCGAAGGAAGCCGCCGCGGCGTGGATCGATGCGACACTCGATGCGGGCGCCCCCATCCCTTCGCCTTCGCCCTTGGCCGAAGCGCGTGCGCTGCCCGGATACGAAGGCTGGAGCCTCGGCGTCGTCGAACTCGATCCGGCCTTGTTCGACGATAGCATCGAGCGGGTCAATATCACTTTGCCGAAACGCGTCCTGCGCCGCTTGGACGATCTTGCCGCCGCCCGGCGCATGAGCCGTGGCGCTTTCATCTCCGAACTCACCATGCGGGCGCATTCCCCTGCGCCCGAGGGCGGGTGACTAGAGAGTAATCCTGGACGCTATAGCACAACTCAAAAGCAGCATGGCGGGCGTCACTTTTGAGCATTTCGAGCAGGACCGAACCTTACGGGTGGGCGGTCTAGAGAGGCTTGCTCACAAGGGCATCGCGGCGGTCATCCGCGCCGCCGCGCAGAAGAGTGAGTGAAGATCATGCAGGCGCTCAAGCTCGCCATTTCGCCGGCCGCGCTGTGCTTCTGGGCCATTTGCATCTGCATCGGCGTCTCGATAACAGGCTCCAACGCCAGCCGGACCGTCGCCTTCAAGCAGGAAAGCAAGTTCGGCTACGCGAAGACGACATTCCCCCTCAACATGAAGCGCTGGGATGAAACGCTCTTCGCTCTCCTGTCCGCCCGCGCCAAGACCGAGATGGCCGAGTTCCTCAAAAGCGCCGAGCAGGAAGCAAACGCGAAACCGATCGATGGAGAAGAAAGCTTAAAGCCCTATACGGAGGCTGTGAGCTATATCGAACAGTTCCGCACCCCTGCGCTCGTCAGCTATCTCGAAGTCGCGACCGTAACGCAAGGCGACGCACAGCCGACGATTACCTTCCGAACCGTCAATTTCGACAACGACACGGGCAAGGAACTTGGCCTTGCCGACATTGTCGAAGGAGCGGCCGACCGCTCCAACGCTCTGGACGCGCTCGCTACTTATGCCCGCGCGGACTTGAAGGAGCAGACCGGCGAGGAGGAGGAGAGCGAGGCGCTGCTCGACTTGACGAAACCCGACCTCAGCGTCTATGAGCGGTTCACGCTCTGCCCCTCGACCAAGCTGGGCAAGGCGGCGGGGTTGACGATCCATTTCCCGCCCGCGTTGTCGGCCCCTTTCGCGGGCAGCGACTTCCACGTCACAATCCCGTACACGGTTTTCGCCAAGTTCCTGAAACCGGGCATGAAGGCGCTTTTTTCCGGCGAGCCCCGGGCGACGCCCGTCTCCCTCCAGGAGACCGAATCGTAAGGCGAGCAAACCGTTCCCGGCGTTTCACCTACTTTTCGTTGGCGATCAGCCCATCTGTGATGACCGAAGCCTGGTCCATGTAGCGCTGGATCGCAAGAAGCGCCGGCTGCGTGCATGTGCGATAGGTGCGGGAATAGTCGCGGTAGCCGCGGTTGAAGCTTTCCACGAGCTTCGCCCTGCGCAACGCGCTTGTCCCCTCGGAGACGGCGAGTTCGCGCATATGCTCGCGCCAGACCTGTCCTTCATTCGCCCCGCACAGTTCGCGAAGATAATGCAGGCTGCCGAGGATCTCGGCGAGCCGGAAGATCTGCAGATCGTAGGGGCGGTCGTCGGGCGGAGGGGGCTTTGGCTGGGTGGGCTTCGCCGGCGGGGCCGGCTGGGGCGTCTGACGATACCTGTGCGCAGGGGCGCCCCACTGTCTCTGCTGAAAGGGCCACCACTGCGCGGATGCAGGAGAAAAGACGGCCGCAATCGCGATCGCGATCGCGATCGCCGCAAAAAGCGCTGACCTTATCGTCCCTGAAATCATCGCCCGCCTTTGTCCAATGCCCGTCTGGCGTTTCGAATCGCCGTCTCCAGCCCCGGCGTGCGTTGCAGGCGCGCTCTCTCGTCCGGCCCGAAGAATCCCGCAGCCGCGGCGTCGGACGCCGGGGCAAGCGCGCCCGCGGCATCGCAGGCGGCAAAAACAACGATCGTGTAATGGGCCGTCACGACGCCCTCGCCATCTCTCAGGATTCCGTCCGCAACATCCCCCAAAGCGAGCGACAAGGCAAGCAGCCCCGTTTCTTCCTCGAGTTCGCGCCGGGCGGCGTCCGCCGCCGTCTCCCCCCATTGGATCTCGCCGCCTGGAAGAGACCAGAATCCGGCGTAAGGCTGTTTGCCGCGCTGCACCAACAGGACATCGTCTCCACGAAAGACAACCACGGAAGCGCCTGCACGCGGGTAGGACGCGGCTTTGGTCTCCGGCATTTGCTCTCCTTCGTTTGCTCCAGCCTCGCTCAGAGTGGCGGAGCATCGCCGTCAGGGGTAAGGCGCTCAATCCGGCGCGTCTTGCCTTCGAGCACCACTAAGTCCGCAGGCGCTGAAAGACAAGCGCGCGCCGCGCCTTCCTTAAC
This sequence comes from uncultured Alphaproteobacteria bacterium, assembly GCA_963727795.1. Classification (GTDB taxonomy): domain Bacteria; phylum Pseudomonadota; class Alphaproteobacteria; order Rhizobiales; family Rhodomicrobiaceae; genus Rhodomicrobium. The sequence goes on along the minus strand of CAVSHC010000008.1, from coordinate 672,081 downwards.
CAGGGCGCCAACGAGATCGGGGGGTTTTGGCGGTTGCGGCCGTTTCGGCTTGCAAAAATAGCTTGGCGGCGCTTTAACACGGCACACCTACCACCTGCGGCTCAGGGAGGCCCTTATCCATGACCCTAAGGGTTGTGTTCATGGGAACGCCCGACTTCTCCGTTCCAACGCTTAGCGAAATTGTCGGAGCGGGGCATGACGTCGTGGGCGTTTATACGCAGCCGCCCCGGCCTGCCGGGCGCGGGATGGAAGCCAGGAAATCCCCCGTGCATATGTTTGCGGAGGAAGCCGAGCTGCCGGTGTTCACGCCAAGAAGCCTCCGCAGCGCCAATGTCCAGGGAGAGTTCGCTGGCCTTGACGCCGATGTGGCCGTGGTCGTGGCGTACGGTCTTATCCTGCCGAAGAAGGTCCTGGACGCGCCGCCGCTTGGCTGCCTGAACCTGCATGGCTCGCTCCTCCCCCGCTGGCGCGGCGCCGCCCCGATCCAGCGCGCCATCATGGCCGGAGACAAGGAAACCGGCGTCATGGTGATGAAAATGGAGGAGGGGCTCGATACAGGCCCTGTCGCTCTCGCCGACCGGCTTGCGATCGGCCCCGACGCGACCGCCGGAGAGATCCACGATCATCTTTCGCTGATGGGCTCGACGCTGATGCTGAAAGCGCTGCATCTTCTGCAAAGGGGCGAGCTGACCTTCACGCCACAGCCGGGCGAAGGGGTGACTTACGCGTCCAAGATCTCCAAGGACGAGACAAGGATCGACTGGTCGCAGCCCGGCGTCGAAGTCCACAACCTGATCCGCGGGCTCTCGCCCTACCCCGGGGCGTGGTTCGAAGCCTTGCTCGGAGGCAAGGCCGAACGCATCAAGGTCTTGCGCTCCGTGGTCGTTCCAGGAAAAGGCGAGCCTGGATTGCTTCTGGACGCCAATTTGACCGTCGCCTGCGGCTCGCAGGCCGTGATGTTGACGAAGGTTCAGAGGGCCGGCAAGCGTCCCATTGGCGGCGCCGAGTTCCTGCGCGGCTTCCCGCTCGGGAAGGGAACCCATTTCGGATAGGCAATGACAGAAAATTGCGTTAGCGTTGCATTAGAGCAAGGAGATGTGACTGGTAATTGAAAGGTCCATCCTACTAAAGTGCGACGCGTGAAATGATCCCTTGGAGATAGGTGTGACGACGTTCCCGTCTCTTGCCCTTCTGGCGGTCGCAGGCCTCCTTTCAGTTGCTCCTCTCCCGGGACCGGCGCTCGCGGGAAGCGCCTCGGAAAACACCGCTGTCATCGAGCTTTACACGAGCCAGGGATGCTCCTCCTGTCCGGAAGCTGATCAACTTCTCAAGAATCCTCGCGCAGCGGTCCGATGTCATCGCCCTCAGCTTCCCGGTCACCTATTGGGACTATCTTGGCTGGAAGGACACGCTCGCACGGCCCGAGAACTCCGAGCGGCAACGCAATTATGCGAAGATCCTCGACGACGGCGAGATTTATACGCCGCAAGCCATCGTCAACGGCGCGCAGACCTGCCTAGGAAACAGCCTCGCCGACATCGAGGCGGCGGTCAGGACGACGGCGCCGCTCATAGAGAAGGAAGCGGTCCCGCTCAAGGTGAACCTAGAGAATAACCGGCTCATCATCGAGGCGGGCGAGGCGCCAAAGGGGTCCCGCCATCGGAAAGGAAAAGTCTGGGTCGCGTCGGTCCTTCGGACCTTGACCGTGCCGATTGCGCGGGGCGAGAATGCGGGCGCCAGCGTCACCTACACAAATGTCGTCCGCAACCTTACGGAAGCGGGAGAGTGGGCTGGCGCGCCTACATCCTATTCTTTGCCCGTCAATGCGCTTTCGAAAGATGCGGACATGCTGGTCGTCTTCTTGCAGGCTGAAGACCTCGGCCCCATTGTCGCTGCGACGCGCGTCATCGGCGGATCGTAGCAGGAGTTTGCAAGGCATGGCCTTTTGGCTGTTCAAGACGGAACCGGGAACCTTTTCCTGGGAGGATCAAGTCAGAGCGGGGCCAAAAGGCGAGGAATGGAGCGGCGTCCGCAACGCGCTCGCCCAGAAGAATATGCGCTCCATGAAACGGGGCGATCTGGGTTTCTTCTACCATTCCGTCCATGAGAAGCAGATCGTCGGCGTCGTCGAGGTCGTCGCCGAAATTCATCCGGACTCGACGGACGGCACGGGCCGATGGAACTGCGTCGATGTCGCGGCGGCCGGGCCTTTCCCGCGGCCCGTCACGCTTGCCGAAATCAAGGCGGAGCCCAGGCTTGCAGACATGGCGCTCGTCAGGAATTCACGGTTGTCCGTGCAGCCCGTAACCAGCGAGGAGTGGGAGCTGGTCTGCCGGATGGGCGGATACGAAGCCTGACCGCGAACACCGGGCTGAACTCGCCTTAGCCGGCAAGGTTGAGTTTTTCTACGGAGAGGCGGTACCCCATTGCATGCATGATCGCATTGATGCTTTCGAATTTGGGGTTGCCCTCTTCCGAAAGCACCTTCTGCACGCCCTTGCGGCTGAGACCGGCGGTCTCAGCTATATTGCTTACGCCCTTCACCCGGCTAATGATCCGCAGCGAAGAAAGCAAAGCGGCCGTATTGCCATCCTTGGCATAGTCCTCGAACAGGGTGGAGATGTAATCGTCGACCTCCTCGGGATGATCGCGGAGATATCCCTCTTCAAGGTCAGTGAGGCTTCTGTGCTTGCGCATCTTCAAGAAACTCCTTCCAAAACGCCTTCGCCCGCTTGATGTCTTCGCTTTGCGTGCTTTTGTCTCCCCCGCACAAAAGGACGACAACTCACTCTTCATGCTCGCCGAAATAAACCCGGTAACCGCGTCCAAAGAACATTCTCAGTTCGCTCAGACCATTACCTATGGGTTCGCAATCTCCATAATTTCCGTGCTCCAGTCTAACCAAGCGAGCGAGGATGCGCTTGCGTCCCATCACATCGCGGAGCCCGTAAAGCCAATCGGTGAACGGTTCGTCGCCATCCCGTGTTGCGTAGACGATTACATGTTTGGGCTTCGCTTCACCGGTAATGCGTAGCCTCCACAATATAGCAGGTGCGTACTGCGGTACGCAATACCTTTCCCATCTCTCCTCACGCTTGCCGGCCTAATCAAGGCTCGGCACAATCGCGCTTGCTAGCCGCGGAAGAACATGTAAACGAAATAGCCCGCGCCAGCGATCAACGCGATCGCCAGCATATAGAGAAAAGGAGCTGCGGCGGAGGTGAGGCGCTCATCGAGTATCAAATCCGGGCCGGCGCGCAACGGAACGGGGTGGCTTGACCTCCCCTGGGTCTCCATATTTCCGTCCGTCTCCTGCGGAGGGTCGGAGGTTTCCTCGACATTCAACTTCGCTTCATCCTCATCGGACTTACCGTTATCCTCCATGGCGCTGTCTGCTTCCGTTTCCATCGAACAACCACTCATTCATGGACAACGCTTAACCTGGCTCTTTAGTGCGCTTCTTGAGCCCGCCCTCCGGTGCGGGCGCGCCCTCAAAAACCTGCTCGTGCGATCTTCTTTGCGGTATTTCGCGTTTACCTTGGCGCTAACGATCTATCTTGCAATAAATCCATCGATTGCGGCGGAAAAAATCAGGCTTGGGCTGAACTGGCTGCCGGAAGCCGAGCATTGCGGTTTCTTCCAGGCCAAGGCGGCCGGGCTTTACGAGAAGGCAGGGCTCGACGTCGAGTTGAAACCGGGCGGCCCAGATGTGAATGTCCCGCTCCTTGTCGCCGTCGGCCAACTCGATCTCGGTATTGGGACAGGCTTCACGACGCTGAACATGGTCGCGGAAGGCATTCCGGCCGTAACGGTGGCGGCGTTCTTCCAGAAGGATCCGCAAACGCTTGTCGCCCACCCGGATCAAGGCGTTTCCACCTTGGCTGACGTCAAGGGCAGGCCGGTGATGATCTCGGCCGAGGCCAGGCAGGAATTCTGGCAGTTCCTCAAGTTCAAATTCGGCTTCACGGACGGTCAGCTTCGTCCCTACACCTATTCGCCGGCGCCCTTCCTGGCCGACCCCAAGGCGATCCAGCAAGGCTACGTCACCGAGGATGCGTTGCTGCGCGGGTCGGCGATGCCGAAGCCGCCTGTGATCCTCCTGCTTGCCGATTACGGCTTCGAAAATTACACGACCACGGTTTTTGGCCTTCGCAGCTTCGCCGGCAAGCGCCGGGACGCCCTTCGCGCCTTCGTCGACGCGACGCGGAAGGGCTACGAGGCCTGCATGGCCGGCGACTACGCTCTCGGAATGAAGCTCTTGCTCGGCATGAACCCCGATCACGGCGAGGCTCTTTTTCATTTCAAGATCGAGGAGATGAAATCGCGCGGGCTTGTCGACGGAGGCGATGGAGCCAAGCTTGGCGCCGGCGCCATGACGGACGAGCGCTGGCGATCCTTTTTCGAGACCATGGCCGCCGCGGGCGTTTTCTCGCCGAAGCTCGACTACAAGGCGGCTTACACTCTCGACTTCGTAAAGAGATGATGCTCGACCGCCCCTCGCCGCAAACGGTCCGGCCGCCTCTCCTGACGATGCAGGAGGTACGCAAAACCTTCGGCAACGGGATGCTGGCGCTCGACGGCATAACGCTCACGCTTGCCAGCGAGCCGGAATTCATTGCCATCGTCGGGCCATCGGGCTGCGGAAAAAGCACGCTGCTTAAGCTTGCTTCCGGCCTGGAGGCCCCGACTGCGGGCGAGGTCGACTGGCCGGCCTTCGAAAGCGCGAATGGCGAAAGCGCGCCCGGCTTGAACCTGGGCTATGTTTTCCAGGAGCCGACCCTGATGCCGTGGGCGACGGTTTTCGAGAACGCCGCGCTTCCTCTCCGCATCCGGCGCATCAAGAACAGCGCCGTGTCGGGTCGCGTCATGGAGGTGCTGGAGAGCGTCGGGCTTCAGGACTTCGCCCGCTCCTATCCGCGGGAACTGTCCGGCGGCATGCGCATGAGGGCCTCGGTCGCGCGCGCGCTCGTGACTGCCCCGCGCCTTCTTCTCATGGACGAACCCTTCGCCGCGCTGGACGAGATTACGCGGGCAAAGATCGAGCGCGACTTGATCGGCCTTTGGCTTTCGTCCGAACTTTCCGTCGTGTTCGTGACGCATAGCGTCTTCGAAGCCGTCTTTCTTGCCAGCCGCGTCATCGTGATGACCCCGCGTCCGGGCCGCATCGCCGCCGATCTCACGATCGCTGCGCCGTACCCCCGTACCGAGGAGTTTCGCACCTCAACCGCCTATATCGAGCAATGCCGTGAGGTCTCCGCGGCCCTCGCGCAGGCCATGAACGAGCCATCGCCATGAAAGCAGGCCTCGAACGCATCGCGCCCTTCGCCGTAGGCGTGCTTCTTCTTTTCACCTGGCAAGGCGCGGTGGAATGGAACGAGGTTCCGTCCTACGTCCTGCCTTCGCCGCTTCTCATCGCAAAAACCCTTGTGAGCGATTTCCCCACGCTGCTCCCAAGCTGGCTTTTCACGATCAAGATCACGCTGCTCGCGTTTCTTGGCGCGGCCACTGGCGGCCTCGCCTTGAGTTTGCTTCTGACGTCGTCGCGGTTTCTTGAACGCAGCCTGTTTCCCTACGCCGTCATTCTCCAGGTCACGCCCATCGTGGCGATTGCCCCGCTGATCATTATATGGGCGAAGGATACGACGCTCGCGCTTCTGATCTGCGCCTGGATCGTGGCCTTCTTCCCGGTCGTCTCCAACACGATAACCGGGCTCAACAGCACAGACGCGAACCTGCGCGACCTCTTCAAGCTATACGGAGCGACCAAATGGCAAACGACGGTCTGGCTGCGGCTTCCATCCGCCCTGCCCTATTATCTGGCGGGCTTGCGCATCTCGGGCGGCCTCGCCTTGATTGGCGCGGTTGTCGCCGAATTCGTCGCGGGAACGGGCGGCGCCGAGTCCGGGCTTGCCTATCGCATTCTCGAATCCGCCTACAAACTTCGCATCCCGAGGGTGTTCGCTGCGCTTGTGCTGATTTCCGCGACGGGGCTCGCGATCTTCGCGCTCCTGTCTTTCATCAGCAACCGGCTGCTTCGTCACTGGCATGACAGCGCGCGGCCGTGACTTTCGCGCCTGCAGGGCGGCAAACGCTTGATGGCTTCTGCGATCTGGGCGAGAATTTATCCATGATTTATCGATGAGAGGAGAAATTTCATGAGGGCGGTACTGTTCATCGTCGCGGCGAGCTTGCTGGCCGCCGGACCGGCCCGCGCCGACGCTGGCGCTTCGTTCGTCGATGGGGATTGGATCGGCACCGGTTCGTTCCAGATTGGCGACCGCTTGCTGGCCTGCTCCGAGATCAAAATGAAATTCGTCGGAACGGCGACGGCCTACGAGGTGCATGAAGCGTCGATGATTTGCGGAAGCGAGCCCAAGCAGGACTTCACGGCGGTCGACAAATTCGCCATCAAGGAAGACGGCGAAATCACTTTCGAAGGCGGCGGCGAAGCGAAAATTGCAAAGGGTGTCAAGGTCGGCTCTGTGAAGGACAACGTCCTGCGCACGCTCAATCCGATCGATGATAGCGGCAACATGGATGACATCTCCATGAAACGCGCCGGAGATTTTCTCATTTACAATCAGGTCGCCGGGATCCCCGGCAAGACGCCCGACTACGCCCTGCTGGCGATCATGAAAAAGGAGCGTCCTTGATTGGATCGGGGGTCCTGGGCGGCCAAGCAAGCCAACGGATGAACTATAGCCCAGAGGTCGTTTAGCCCCGAAGCCGTGTTCGAAGGCTAAGTGGCGCCGTAGGCTAATACTGGAATTAACATCAAACCTGCAAATTAACGAATGCGGATAAACTTAAAATCGTTACGAAAACCGCTGTAAGAGTAATCAAACTGATTTTTATCGCATCTTTGATCGGGGTTTCGGCGTTGGCATCGATAGCAAAACGGCTCGTGGCCTGTCCTTTAGACAGCGGGACAATTGAGCCGTTATGAGCCTGGTCTTGATGGTCATTCTGAGACATCTTAAAGTCTTCCGTCTTTCTTTTCATTCGTTTTCGAGCCAGCCATCTCACGGTTCAACCAATTTTAGCCTGGCTGGGGAACCACCCGGATATACCGATTGACGGTCTTCCAGCCCGCGGGGAACTTCTTTTTTGCCTCCTCATCAGACAGGCTTAGGGCGATAACCACGTCCTCCCCTGGCTTCCAATTCGCCGGTGTCGTCACCTTATGACGGTCTGCCAATTGCAACGCATCGACCAGGCGTAGAATTTCTCCAAAATTGCGCCCAGCCTCCATCGGATACATAAGAACCGAACGAATTTTTTTGGCGGGGTCGATCAAGAAGACGCTTCGGACGGTCTGGTTTTGCTCCGGGGTCCGCAAGTCTGACCACTCTCCCGCTTCCGCCGGCAGCATCCCATAGAGTTTCGCAATTTTCAGGCGCCAATCGCCCGCGAGCGGGAAGTTCAAGGCATGTCCGGTGACATCCTCTATGTCGTGCCGCCATTGGAGGTGGTCGGACACGGGATCGGCGCTGAGGCCCATAACCTTGACGTTGCGCCGGTCGAACTCGCTCTTGAGTGCGGCGACGGCGCCGAGTTCAGTCGTGCAAACCGGCGTGAAGTTCTTGGGATGCGAAAATAGAATGCCCCAGGAGTCACCGAGCCAATTATGAAAGTGGATCGGGCCTTCCGTCGTTTGCGCGACAAAATCCGGTGCAGTATCGCCCAATTGCAAAGCCATTCCTGTCTCCTGATTTGCACCTGTTTTCGCGGGATGCTGCCGCGCACTATGCCAAAAGGCCGTTTCACAGCCATCGAGATCAAGGTGCATAAAGACGCCTTCCGCTCCGCTTTCCTCGTCCCTGCTGACATAGAGGTCGACTGAGAGCAGACCGGCGGATGTCCCATCCCGCAGCTCTTTTCCGAGAAGGCGCAACAATTTGGCGGACCGCCTTTTTTCCAGATCAGAATGAATGAACAGCTCCCTTATCCCGAGTTCTTTCGCCCGGGAAAGGACGTTCCGCACCAGGGCGCTGCTCAGGCCCAGGCCATGCCAAGGGCGTTCAACGATGATTGCAAGCTCGGCCTCTTTTCCCCAATGTGAATGTAGCGATCGCAGTTCCGCCGAAGCCCTTAAGACCCCATCGAGGAAAATGCCAAGGACGAGAGTATTCTCGAAATTTATACTTCCCACATAACTCTCAAAAAAGCCGTGCTCTGAAGAGAAGCTGCCGAAACGTTCCAGCCGATCCTGCTCGTGCAGCCGGAGGAGATGGGCCAGAAACAATCCCCTGTCCTCACATGCAACACAAATTAACTCAGAGCCAGTTCTGTGTTTCTCAGGAGCAAAAGCTTTCGTCAAGACCGGCCGCAATGCATGAATCTTGTGTTTCTTGGTTAGAGTTTCTACTCCGAGGCTGCCCATCTCCTATACCCCAAGCGATATGTAGCTTTTCCCCAGTTCGTCTGCGCGGTATCGAAAACCGGCTCTGTCCGCGGACGAACATTTGACTTAAATCAAATTTGGCACAGCTTAACTTTTTTAGCATCACCCACATGGGTGAGACGCTTGGGGAGCGCTGGCTGCGTGCAGCCTAATGCAAGGACGCCTTCGCAACCGCGGCGCGCACTTCTTGCATCATCTCCTCTGCCTCATGCTGAATACTCGCCTCGGCAAGCAGGTGTTCAAGGCCCGCGCCGCGCACCTGCTCGGTGCGCACATCGGTCAGCACCGGGATCGAAAACGGCGACGCGCGGCCGAGTTCCATGAACAGCCAGCGGTCCTGAAATCGGGTCAGAAGCTCCGAGAGCCGTTTCAAATCCAGAAGCTCGCGCTCGGCGTCGCGCCGCGTCACTTGCAAAAGAATGTGATCCGGCTCGTGGCGGCGCAGAACGTCGTAGATGAGGTCGGTGGAGACCGTCATCTGACGCATGGTCTTGCGCGCGGCGTTGTTCTGCTGCTCGACGATGCCCGTGATGGTCGCGACATGACGGAATGAACGCTTCAGCATCGGGCTGTCGAGGATCCATTCCTCAAGCTCGTCGCCGAGGATGTCCGGCGCAAGAAACTGCGCGATGTGCTCGCGGCTGACGGGCGATACGCTGGAGACGACGAGGCCGTAATCGGTTATCTGAAAACTCAGCGGTTTGAGGCCGAGATGCTCCATGCGCCGGGTGATCAGCATCCCGAGCGTCTGGTTCGCGCGCCGTCCCGCGAAGGTGTAGAAGACCGTGCGATAAAAGCGCTGCTCCAGGAAGTGCTCGACGAGCAGCCTGCCGGGGTCCGGCATGGCGGAGAACCGCGCCTGCAGGTCGAGCCAGTCGCGCACATCGCCGGGCAAGAGCCGCCATTCCTCCGGCTGCGCGAGCAGCGCGCGAACGCCATCGGCAAGGAATGTGGAAAGCGGCATCTGGCCGCCGGAATAGGCCGGAACCTTCGGCTCCCCGCCCGCCGCGGGCCTCGCTTCGAGCGTCATGTCGCGGATGCCGCAGAACGACAGAACCTCGCCCGCGAAGATGAAAGTGTCACCAGGCGTCAGCCCTTGCGCAAAATATTCCTCGACCTCGCCGAGCACCCGCCCGCCGCGACCGGCGCCTCCAAGGCGCATCACCTTCAGGCGGGCCGCCTCCACGATGACGCCGATATTCTGGCGGTGCCTGCGCACGGCGGCGGCGTTCGCGATCCTGTAGCGCCCGTCCGGCGTAGCGGCGAGGCGCTTATAGCGGTCGTAGGCGCGAAGCACATAGCCGCCGTCGATGGCGAACCGAAACAAACGGTCGAACACGCTCCGTTCCAGCGTCGCGTAGGGCGGCGCCGTCCTGATTTCCGCGAAAAGCTCGTCCGGATGCACGGGCGCGCTGCAGGCGCAGCTTAGAATGTGCTGCGCCACAACGTCGAGCGAACCCGCGCCCGGCGTCTCGCCGTCGAGTTGGCCCTTTTCGATGGCCGACAGCGCGGCCCGGCATTCCAGCGCCTCGAAACGGTTCGCAGGCACCAGAAACGCGCGGCTCGGGACATCGAGCCTGTGATTGGAGCGGCCCACCCGTTGCAGGAGGCGGCTCACGCCCTTCGGCGCGGCCACCTGAATGACAAGATCGACATCGCCCCAGTCGATGCCCAGCTCCAGGGCCGCCGTCGCCACGATGCTGCGGATTTTGCCCGCCGCCATCATGGCTTCGGTGCGCCGCCGCTGCTCGCGGCTCAGCGAGCCATGATAGACGGCAATCGGCAGGTTCTCCTCGTTCGCCTCCCAAAGCATCTGAAGCATGAGCTCGGCCTGCGCGCGCGTGTTCACGAAGACAATGGACGTTCCCGCATTCCGAATGGCGTCGTATATTTCCGGGACCGCGTAGCGCGCCATGAAACCGCCATAGGGCATGGCCGCCTCAGGCACGAGGATGCGGATATCGGGCTTAGACGGCAGGCCAGATTGAAGCAGATCCGCAGGCGCGCCCGCCGGGCCGAGCCACGCGGCAAGCGCAGCCGGATCGGCCACGGTCGCCGAAAGCCCTGTCCGCACGTGGCCCTTCGACAGCGCCGAAAGCCGCGAAAGCGCGAGCGCCGTGAAATCACCGCGCTTCGCCGGCGCAAAGCTGTGAACCTCGTCCACGATCACCGCGCGCAAGGACGAAAAGAGCCGCGCCGCGTCCGGCGAGGACAGCATCAGCATGAGGCTTTCGGGAGTGGTAAGGAGAATATTGGGCGGCGAGCGCCGCTGGCGGGCGCGTTTGGCCTGCGGCGTATCGCCGGTGCGGCTTTCGACGGTGACGGCAAGCCCCATCTCCGCGATCGGCCGCATGAGGTTGCGCTCGATATCGTTGGTCAGCGCCTTGAGCGGCGAGACATAGAGCGTATGGATCCCCCGATGGCCGGTTTCGTGAACCTCGATCAGGCTCGGCAGGAAACCGGAAAGCGTCTTGCCGCCGCCGGTCGGGGCGATCAAAAGGGTCGACCTGCGGTTGTTAAATGCCTCTGCCATCGCCCTCTGGTAGAGATGAGGGCGCCATCCACGGGCCGAAAACCAACTTTCGGCGTAAGACGGAAGGATAAACCGCAAATTCTCGATGGGCTGGAGGATCGCCATGGTGTATTAATGAAACAGTTCTGCCGCAAAGGCCAGAATGAGCATTTCCAGTGGTGGGGCCGGGAATTTCAAAATCGGGAAGGCTTTGTTCTTGTTTTGTTCCAATTCTGGGATAAAATCAAGTTCTGCTGAGTGAGTAATGCGTGAGGGCCATGACTTCTTCGGACGAAACGATGACGGCTGCGGGGCTGACGCAGTCAGAACAAGCGACGGCGCGAATTCTGGAGCTGCTCGACAAGCTCGCTGCGGCTGAGGGATTGGGCGGCGCGGCGTCGGCGACAGGCGTCAGCGAGGATCAAATGCGCGACAGCTTGCGCCAGGCTGCGCAGATCATTCGCAAGAACCAGGACGCGTCCACGAAACAGCGCTGGCCGTTGCTCGGCTCCATCCTCGATTGGCGGGAGATGACCGTGGCGGAAGCGCTTGAGATTCTCGCGGAACATGCAACCCATCAGGATGATGACGCCTCGAAAAGCGCCAGTGTTTAGCGCGTCGCCGAAACGGCCTCATCCCGAGCCTGTCGAAGGGTGGAGCCACGATTGGACGCTTCTTCAGCAACCCGCAGTCGATGGGGGCAGGACCAGCCTTTCGCCCGGGCTCCCGGATATTCCGGCGGATTTTCACGGTTCTCCGCGCACCTTGTTGTAACAAGCCCGGAAGTGTATAAACCTGAGCACGGAGAGCGGGTTACCTGTCTGCTTGCAATAACGGCTCCCCCACGAGACAGAAGAGGCGGCAAAGAGGTGAAGCATGGCGAACCGTGTTCTCGTTGTCGAGGATGAGCCGTTGATCGCCTTCGATGTCGCCGATCATTTGACGGAGGCGGGATTCGACGTAGCCGGCCCCGTTGCAACCGTTTCGGCGGCGCTTGCTTTGCTTGAGAAGGGCTGCGATGTGGCGGTTCTCGACGTGAACCTCGGCCGCGAAACGGCTGCGCCCATAGCCGAAGCGATGAGCGCAAGATTACTCCCTTTCGTCGCTGTTTCAGGCTACTCCAGCGACCAGCTCCCGGACGCTTTCCAGAACGCTCCCGTGCTGACAAAGCCTGTCGATCCAAGGAGACTCGTCGCGGAGATCCGGCGCTGCGTGAACGCCCGATAACCTCACATGGCCCCCTCGATCGATGTCAGGCTTCTGCGCTTCAGGCGCTCGCGCGCGCTTTGATCGCATGGTCGGCGAGCGTTTTCCCGAGCGACCAGACGGCGCCCGGAACCTTGTGCGCCGCGGCGACAGTCGCCTCGAAGGCGTTCTCGATCCACGCGCAATCCGCGCCGGTGATGGTCAGGGGCGGCAGCAGCTTTATGGTGTGGCTCGCATGCCCCGCCACCTGCGCCAGGATTTTGTGCTCCTTGAACAGCGGAATGGTGATCATCTGGCAGAACAGTCCTGCATTCGCGGCCTCGATCGCATGCCAGGACATCTTCAGCGCGAACGACTTCGGCGCCCCGAACTCGACGCCGATCATGACGCCCTTTCCGCGCACGTCCTTGATCAGCTCGTGGCGGCCCATCATGGAGCGGAACGCCCCCATCAGCCGCTCCCCTTGACGCGCGGAATTCTCGATGAGGCGATCCTCCTCCAGCACATCGAGCGTCGCCAGCGCCGCGGCCATCGCCATGTCGTTTTTGGCGAAAGTCGAGCCATGCACGACGGCGCGGTCCATGCGGTTGAACAGCTTGTCAAAAATCCATTTCCGGGTGAGGACGGCGCCAACGGGAATATGGCCGCCGGACAGGGCCTTGGCGGCGAGAACGATGTCGGGCTCGACGCCCCAATGCTCGATCGCAAAGAATTTGCCGGTGCGCCCGAGGCCCGTCTGGATCTCGTCGGCGACGAACAAGGTCCCATATTTGCGGCACAGGTCCTGAACGCCCTTCAGATAATCGTCTGCGGGCACGTTGACGCCCTTGCCCTGGATGGGCTCGACGAAAAAGCCGGCGATCTTTTTGGTTTTCAAAGCGTCTTCGAGCGCTGTCAGATCGTTGAAGGGGACCTCGACGCAATCGGGCAGGAAGCCCTCGAAGCCCTTGCGGAAGATGGCGTCGCCGTTGAGCGACAGCGCGCCGTAAGACAACCCGTGGAACGCGTGGCCGCAATAGGCGAGGCCAGGGCGCCCGTCGCAGCGCGGACGAACTTGATGGCGGCCTCGACGCACTCCGTCCCCGAATTCGCAAAAAAGGCCTTATCGAGATGGGGAACGCGCGCGAGCAGGCGCTTCGCCAGCACGCCGGCAAGCGGCGAAACATCCATCTGCACGAGGTTGGGCAGTTCGGCGTCGAGGACCTGACGCAAGGCCGCGTGGACCTTCGGATTGTTGCGGCCGACAGCAAAAACGCCCCAACCGCTGAGAAGGTCGAGATATTTGGCCCCCTCCCGGTCCCACAAATATTGCCCCTGGCCGCGCACGAAACCAACATCGTAGCCGATCGCCCTCAGAACGCGGACCATCTGCTCATTCATATACGCCGTGTGAAGGGGGTACCGCTCGGGTTCGTGCTCGGCGAAAAGAGACCGAATGTTAACGCTCATGCCCAAGACTCCCGACCGCTGACGACGGAACCGACTACACGCTGCATGCTTCTGAGATGGTGCTAGCGAAAGTCATCTCATAGGGAGCCTAACCGAGCAAACCCGTCCAAAGACCTAACAAAATCCACATTGCCGTAACATGACGCGGGTATACAACACACGGGAGTGCGTTAAAGTGAAGAGACTGATAATCGCAGCCATGTTTGGCGTATGCTCGGCCGGAGCGGCGTTTGCGCAATCGCCCCTTGGCGAATGGGCGGTCGAAAATGGCCAGGCCCACATCCGTATCGTTTCATGCGGCAAGGGCCTTTGGGGCGTTATTTCCTGGACGAGCGGGCCGGCCGGCACGGACGAGCATAATCCAGACCCGGCCAAGCGAAGCCGGTCCATGCTGGGGGTGCCGATCCTCATCAATATGCAGCCGGACAACAATAAGTGGAGCGGCGAGGTCTACAACGCCGAAGATGGCGGGATCTATAGCTCGAATATCGCGCTGCTCGCCTCCGACCGCTTGCGCATCGAGGGATGCGTGCTTGGCGGACTGATTTGCGGGGGAGAGACCTGGGCGCGCGTGCCGCTCGCCAAGGGCGCTCCCTCCGATCAAGCCGTGTGTTCTGGCGTCGCCAAGTAGGAAGGCTTCTTGGCCTTCCCCCTTTCCTTCGGCGTTTCCTCCTCGGGCTTTTCAACTTCCCGCGGCGGCCCCATCAGCAAGGGCTGGAACAACACCGCCGCGGCCATCGTGCTCACAAGGGACAGAGCGAGAAGCTTACCCATGCTCGATGTGCCGGGGTGATTTGACAGCCAGAGACTGCCGAAGGCGACGGCGGTCGTCATGCCGCTGAAGAACACCGCCCGTGTGAGCGGCGAAGCAAGAAGTCCGCTCCGCCCTTCGCGCCAGGCCATGATGTAATAAATCTTGAACGCGACGCCGACGCCGAGAAGCACCGGAAGCGCGATGATGTTCGCGAAATTGAGGGGCATGTCGAAAATCACGCACAGTTCGAGCGTGACCACGCAGGCCAAGAGAAGCGGGAACAGCGTCAGCATGACATCGGTAGGGCGCTTCAACGTGATCAGCAGCAGGAGGGCGATCGACGTCAGCGCCCAGATCGCCGCCTGAATGAACGCATTGACGATGGTGTCGCCGGCTTTCTGAATGCCGAGCGCTTCGCCCGTCGCATCGGGCGCGACCGCTGTCACGGCCTCGACAAAATTACGAAGGACCGCGTTGTCGTTCGAATCGCCTTTCGGCGACACTGAAACGCGCACACGGCCATCGGACGCTTTCCAGTCGGCGACGAGACCGGGGGGCAACGTCTCAAGCGTGACCTTCTGGGGGGCGAGACCGGCCTGGATGTCGCCAAGCGTCAGCTTGAGCGGCCTGACGAGCGCGTCCGCCGCTCGCGCCCTTGCCTCTGGACTTGCTTTCGCCAGCTTGGCGAGCGCATCCGACAAACGCCCGGCTGCTTGAACGCCCTTCGTTCCCTGGCTGCGCCTTGCGACAACGCTCAAGACATTCGACGCGCCTTCAAGTTTGGCGGCTGCCTCCTCATCGCTGGGGGGAGGCTCGGCGGTTTTCGGGTTAAGCACCTCGGCCAGTTCTGTTGCGGCCTGGCTTATGAGCCGGATCTTCTTGTCCTGGTCCTCGGGCACGAAACTCGTCAAGGTCGTGGCCCTCAACACTTCGGGCAGCGCGGCCAGCTTGGTGGCGAGCGCGCTCGCGTCCCTGGCCGACGGCGTGAGCACCTCGACGGTGCGGCCCGCCGTATCGGGGTCCTTTTTCAGATCGAGATAGGTCGAAATCGACTCCACATTCGGGCTGCGCAGGTTCATCGGGTTGAAGTCGAAACGGAGCCAGTGCAGGAGAGGCAGCCCTGCGATGACCACGCAAAGCGTTCCGGCCAGCACGGCTATGCGATGTCTTTCGAGAAACCTGTCGGCCGGCGCCAGGAAGGCGTAGCCCAGCGCATGAGGCTCGGCCGGCGGATTGAGAAGGCGGAGCAAGGCCGGCAAGATCGTGATGCTTGTGATGAACGCGATCAGCATGCCCACGCCTGCGATCTCCCCAAGCTCCGAAAGGCCCTTGTAGGCTGTCGGCGTGAACGCCAGGAAGCCGGCTGCGGTCGCCAGCGCCGCGAGAACGAGGCGGCCGCCGGTATGGCTGGCGTTTGCGACGAGGGCCGGAATAAGCGCATTGCGTTCATGCCGCTCGGCTCTGTAACCCACGCTGAACTGCAGGCCGAAATCCACGCCGATCCCGACGAAAAGCACAAAAAAGGCGACAGAGATAGGATTGAAGGCGCCGACCATTGCGAGGCCCAGCGCCGCCGTTACCGTCAGCCCGATGAAAAGGGAGACGAACACGGCGAAGATTATTCGCACCGAACGAAGCGCAAGCCACAGAATGACGAGAACCGAAAGGATCGTCAGCGCGAAGTTTAGCGCCGCGCCCTCCTTGAGCGTGCCGAATTCCTGGTCGGCGATGGGCACGGTTCCTGTGAGACGGACCGTGACGCCGTCCTTGTCAAGACCGAGGTCCTTTGCGGCCGCCCGGATGTCCTCGGTCGCATCTTCTCCCGGTTCGAGAGAGTTGAAGTTGAGAATGGGCTCGATCTCAATGAACTGACGCTTCTCTCGCGTTGTCGAGGGCTGCCCGCCGAGCATTTCGCGCCAGCTGAACCATGCCGGGCGCCCGTTCATGGCGTTCTCGATCGCAGCCGTGAGGGAGTCGAACTGAGGAGCCAGCGAGTCGAGAGTGATCCGCCGTCCTTGAACGCCCTTTAACGTCAGCTCAATGGCTCCCATCACGCCGCGCAAGCTCGGATCGGAGGCAAGAGGTTCAAGCAGGGGGCGGGACTTGACCAGTTGGACCAGCGTTTCCCTGAGTTCGCTCTCGGAAAGGAAAAGGAGGCCGCTTCGCTGGAAGAATGGACCGCCCGTCGTCTGCCGCACGCTTTTGATGAACTGCTTTTCCTGAGAAAGCCGCTGAACGAGCCGCTGCGCGGCGCTGTCGGCAAGTTCCGGCGTGGGTCCGTCGACAACCGCGAGGATGGTTGTTTCCGTGCCCGGGAACGCTTTGAAAAACGTGATCTCCCGTTTCCGCCAGGGCTCGTCGTTGGAAATGAGTTTGCTGATATCGGTGTTGATCTCAAACCGGCTCGCCACGAAGAACACGGAGAACGCCGCGATCGTCATGCCAAGCGCGATCACGACCCACGGCCGGCGGGCGGAGAATTTGACAGTCGAGATGATTAGCTTTTTTAGCATAGCCTAACGCTGATGAATGAGCTGATGGTGGTACTTCCGAGGCTGCAAGGGAACCAGGTCTGTTCGCGCCGCGGTATCGGGAAGCATCGGCGCTGAAGCTTATACCAGAGTTGACACTGCCAGCAGGACAGGCTTTCGCTAGACCAGAGCGTGAGCGACGGGATGCGAAGCCAAATAGCAGGGCTTGGAGCCTCCAACTCCACCGCAAGACACTGCGAACATATTATGTCAGGCTTCTGTTGCAAATATGGCGCATCGTCGAAGTACTGGGCCCGCGACCCCAATGAAGCGGAAAAACATAGATATATGTTAGCTGTGGAAGCCGCGGCGCCTTATGGAAGCTGCATTATGTCGCGCCCGCCCTTATGGCCTATTTGCATGCGAATACGGCTTCGGCCTATGACACCCTTACGCCTTTCCAAAAGGCGATCCGGTCCTTGATCGCGGTGGCCGCCGATTTCGGATCGGGGTAATACCAGGCCCCATCGGGGTTTTCTTTTCCGTCCACCACGACTGTGTGGTAATGCGCCGTCCCCTTCCAGGGACAGACCGTGGTTGTCGCGCTTGGCTTGAGGCGGGTTTTGTCGACGGATTCCGGAGGGAAATAATGATTGCCTTCGATCACGACCGTGCTGTCCGATTGAGCGATGACCGCTCCGTTCCATTCAGCTTTGACCATGCTTTGCCTCGACCGCATCAGTTCGAGCGGAGCCACTCCACAAGAGCGCCGCTGATGTAGCCGGGCTGCTCAAGGGTTGACAGATGGCCGCACTCGGGCGCGATTACAAGCCGCGCCTCAGGGATGGCGCCGGCCATCTCCTTTGCGAGGGCCAAAGGCGTGAGTTCGTCGCCGTCCCCCACGGCGACGAGGCAGGGGCATCGGATCGAGGAAAGGCTCGGCCGCATATCCGCGCGCCCCATGATCGCCTTTTGCTGGCGGATGTGCGCTTCGGGACCAACGTCGAAGAACATCGCCTCCACGATCGCCCGCAATTCGGCATCGTTCCGCCGGCTGGCAAGGACCAGGGCCGGAAACAGCAGATCCGGTATCTCGCGGAACTTGCCCGACCCCACCATTTCAATCTGCATTTTGCGCCGCTCCGTCTGCTCCGGCGTGTCGGGGCGCGATGTCGTGTCAAGCAAGGCGAGCTTGAGCACGCGCTCCGGCGCCTGCCGCATGATCTCCAGGGCGACGTAGCCGCCCATGGACAGACCCGCGAGCGCAAACCGGGGCGGAGCATGGGCGAGGATGTCCCCGGCGATCGCGCTCATCGTATCCGCTCGCGTTTGGTTGGCGATCATGACCGGCCCGAACTGCCAAAGCGCCGGGATTTGACCGGCATAGAGGCGCGCGTCTGTGCCAAGGCCGGGGATCAGGAGGGTGGACAGTGTTTCCATGAGCAAGGGCTCTTCAAGTGCCGCCGGGGATCGCGATGGAAAGGCCGGGACGCCGAGTGGTCCGATCCCGGCCTTTGCATTCGTTTGCAAACGCCGGAATCAAAAAGCACCATTAGCAACTTTCTAATTCTGCGGAGCTTTTGAATTCGACATTTGAGAGCGAAACTCTTAACAGGCGGGATCCAAATGCCGAATTCGCTCCACAAGCCCCGGCCGGGGCAGATCAGATGTTGAAGATATCCCAAATCGAGCGGCGCCGCTCGCCTTGCGGGGGACCCTCGTAGGGGCCGCCGGGACCGCCGCTATACGGACCGGGACCGCCTCCCATGTCCTGCGGGCCGCCGCTCCAGGGACCGCCCTGGTAGCCTCCTCCGGGATAGGGGCCGCCCGGATAGCCGCCGCCCGAACCGCCCGGATAACCGCCGCCCGGACCGCCGGGATAACCGCCGCCCGGACCGCCGGGATAACCGCCGCCCGAACCGCCCGGATAACCGCCGCCCGGACCGCCGGGACCGCCGTAGCCCTCGTCGGGGCCGCCGCCGTAAGGCCCTTCCATTTCCATCATCGCCCTCTCGACGACCTTTTCCAGCTCGCCGCGGTCAAGCCAGACGCCCCGGCATTGCGGGCAGTAATCGATCTCGATCCCGTCCTGCTGCGACTTTAGCATTTCATTATTGTCTACTGGGCACTTCATCGGCTTCCTCCCTTTATGACGTTCACAGCATGTTTTGCTGAGGGTACGCGCATCATTGAAAAAGATCAATAATCAGTACACTGATTGATAACAAGGGGGCGCGTGGTCGCCGCGCCGCAAGCCCCGCCTAGAGGGCGGACCGGCTTTCAGAATGCGCTCCAGACGGCGCGCTGTCGGCTTTTCGCCGGGAGCGCACCTCGAAGAAAAGCGCCTGGCCGATCACGGCCTTGACAGTCTCCGCGTTGAAGGGCTTCGCTATGAGGAAGGTGGGCTCCGGCTTCGCGCCGGTTAGCAGCATTTCGGGATGGCCCGTCACGAAGATGACCGGAACTTCAAGATGGCCAAGGATCTCGTTCACCGCCTCGACGCCTGAACTTCCGTCAGCGAGCTGGATGTCGGACAGAATGAGCTCGGGGTTGCTTCCATGGGCGAGGTTGAGCGCATCCTGATGAGTGCGAGCCACGCCCGTGACGTGGTGGCCGAGACTCTGCACCAGGTCCTCCAGGTGGGCGGCGGTGAGCGGCTCATCCTCGATGATGAGGATGTTCACCGGATCGAGCTGGTTCGCAATTTCGTGATCGGCAGCCGCAATCAGCGCTGCGACCTCGTCTTGGCTGGCGTCGAGAATCTTTCCGATGGCGTGGGCGTCGAAGCCTTCGACGGACATGAGAAGGAAGGCCTGCCGTGGCTTCGGGGTTATCGTCTGTAATCCGCGCGCGCACTCGGACTCCCCAAACCTCAGATTCGGGAAAGCATTGGCGTCGACGGAATTCCAGATTTTCAAGAAGATTTGGTAGAGCGCGACCTTTGGATCAACGTTCGCGGGAAATATCGATGGGTTCTCCACCAGCGCTTCAAGAAGCGCCACGACATAGGCGTCACCGCTTTCCTGCGATCCGGATAAAGCCCGTGCAAAGCGGCGCAGCGAAGGAAGGTGCGGAGCGATGGATTGAGAGACAGACATCGTTGCTTACCCCAAAAAATTGCCCAGACGCAGTTGGTTTGGTTGCAACAAACGGCCGGTCAACGTGTTCCGAAGTGAAAACGTTTTGTGAAAATATGCCCCATGTCCGGAGCACCGGCGATATCCAGACACAAGGACCCAATGATGAATGAAAGCGATACGAGCGAGCCGAAGACGCGCAAGCCCGCACAGCAGGCCCATCAGCCTCAGCCCGTCCCGGCGCCGCATAATGCGCACGCCTTTCCCGGAAAGTCCGGCAAGGACGAGGACAGGGCGTCCTGCCGTCGGGGTGACGAGACAGGCGGCGGCGACGCGGCGCCGAGAGCGCCGCTCGACGACGCTCGCTTCGCCGCCGGCGTCGTCAAACTGTACGAGGCTCTTCTGAAGGAGCCGATTCCGGAAGACATGCTCCGGCTCGTCGAAAAGATCGGCAAGCAGGAGCGCAAGTGATGACCAATCCGGGCCACGCGGACCTGCGCGACGAGTTGGTCAAATGGATCCCGAACCTTCGGGCCTTCGCCCTCTCGCTCACCCAAAGCGCACAGCATTCCGACGACCTGGTGCAGGACACCCTCGTGAAAGCCTTGTCAAATCTGGAGAAGTTCCAGCAGGGGACGAACCTCAGGGCCTGGCTGTTCACGATCCTCAGAAACAGCTTCTACAATGACGTCCGGTACAAGAAGTATCATCAGACGGCGCCGCTCGACGATGTCGATCCGGTAAACCTGGAGCTTCGCGCGACCCAGGATAAATACGTCGAGTTCAAGGACGTCCTCAGGGGATTGGGGTGCCTCGTGCCGGAGCAGCGGGAGGCGATCATTCTGATCGCGGCCGAAGGTTTGTCCTACGAGGAGGCCGCGGCCGTTTGTAATTGTCCGGTCGGGACGGTCAAAAGCCGTCTCAGCCGCGCGAGGCAGCGCCTTGAGGAGTTTGTGACCGGCGAGAAGGCGATGCCGGAGCAAGTCTAGTCCGATTTCACCTTTTATTCCTTTGCCGGGCGCCTTAATCCCTTTGGTGTTTCCTGTCATGACTGAGAGAGCGCGCGTGAAAACTGGCTCTTTCGCCCATTTCGCCGATCTTGTTCGCAGAAGCCGGCACGAGACCGCCTTGATCGCGGCCGCCGCCCTCGTTCTGCTTGTCCTGACCGGCTTTTCGTTCTGGCTTACTCAACGCGTTCTGGGCGACGCCGAAAGAGCGGACGAACTGAACGGGTTCGCTGCGAAACTGACGCGCTTTGTGCAAGTCCTGCGGACCGTCGAGAGCAGCCAGCGCGGCTATCTCATCACCGGCGAAGAAGATTTCTTAGAACCGTATAACAAGTATGGCGGTCTTCTGACGCCTATGGCCGACGAGATTGAGGCTTCGACGCCGAAATCGATCGTGGCGCCGGAAAAAGTGGCCGCGCTCATTCCGCCTTTGCAAGCCAAGCTCAGCGAGATGACGGAGACGATCACGCTCGCAAAAGCCGGCCAGCGCGATGCGGCGGTCGCCCGTGTGAAAGGCCGCGTCGGGCGGGACTTGATGGATCAGATCGAAGCCGGCGTCCGCACGATACAAGATGCAGGCAACAACCTTATCCGGGAAAATGAAGCGCGCACGCGCCGTCTGGCGAACTTGAAGTTCTTCATCGACGGTATCGGCGCAGTTCTCGTTCTGACGTTTTCGTTCCTGTCGCTCTGGCTCTTCCTTAGATCCAACGCCGCCATCCAGGATGCCCAGTCAGCGCTTTTCAAGGCCAACGCCGGCCTTGAGCAGATCGTCGCGCAACGCACGGCGGCGCTCAAACGAGCCAATGAGGAGATCCAGCGTTTCGCCTACATCGTCAGCCACGATTTGCGCTCGCCGCTCGTCAACATTATGGGCTTCACCACAGAACTGGAAGCCTTGCGGAAGGAGCTTTTCGAAAGACTTTCGGCGGCGAATGCGCTTGCCGGCTCGGACGGGCTGAGCAAAGACTTCGATGAGGCGTTCGGATTCATCAAAAGCTCGATCGCGCGCATGGACCGGCTCATTGCGGCCATCCTGAAAATCTCGCGCGAAGGCAGCAGGCCCCTCAATCCGGAGTTTGTCGACGCGAAGGCTGTCGTCGAGGGCGTCGTCGCCGGCGTGGCGCACCAAATCCGCGAGAAAAGCGTCCAAGTCGAGGTTGGAACGCTTCCGCCAGTCGTGACAGACCGCCTGGCGCTGGAGCAGATTTTCTCGAACCTCATCGAGAATGCGATCAAGTTCTTGAAGCCCGGCCAACAGGGCGAAATCAAGATAGAAGGAACGGCGAGGGGCGGCGAAGTCGTTTACGCCGTCACGGACAACGGCCGGGGAATTCACGCCAGGGACCACCAACGGATTTTTGAGCTTTTCCGGCGGTCCGGCCCTCAAGACATTCCCGGAGAGGGCATGGGCCTTGCCTATGTTTCGGCGCAGGTCCGCCGGCTGGGAGGAACGGTCTCGGTCGACTCAACATTGGATCGCGGAAGCTGCTTCAAGCTGACGCTTCCAGCGGCCGGGACGCTTCAGAACAGGAAGGCTGCATGAAAGCGCCGTTGACGATTGTCATGATCGAGGATGACGAGGGGCATGCCCGTCTCATCGAGCGGAACATTCGCCGCGCGGGCGTCAAGAACGACATCGTTCATTGTTCCGACGGCGCGTCGTCCTACACCTACTTCAACGGGCTTCGAAACCAGAAAGCCGGCGCCGCGCCCATTCTGGTTCTTCTCGACCTCAATTTGCCGGACGTCTCCGGTCTCGATATCCTTGAGTATCTCAAGAACGACGGCCATCTCAAGGTGGCGCCGGTCATCGTCTTGACGACAGCCGATGACCAAGCTGAGATCCAGCGTTGTTACGATCGCGGCTGCAATGTGTACATTACCAAGCCTGTCGATTACGGGGAGTTCGCCACGGCGATCCGGCAGCTTGGACAGTTGGTTTCCGTGATCAAGGTGCCGGACCCGCTTTAATGACGAACCGAAAGCCGCATATCCTGATCATCGACGACGACGCCGGCTTCTGCAGATTCGTGAAACGGCACATGGACCAAGCCGGCTTCGAAGTCGAGTGCGCAAACACGGCCGAGGAGGGGCTTGCCTACGCGCAGAAGAATAAGATCGATGTCATCATCCTCGATCATGTCCTGCCGGAGCAGGACGGGCTGACGATGCTTCGCGCACTTCAGTCGGGGCGCGCCGCTCCGCCCGTCGTCTACCTCACCGGCAGCCAGGATAGCCGCGTCGCGGTGGCGGCGCTCAAGGCGGGAGCCGCAGACTATGTCGTAAAGGACGTGCATGGCGATTTTCTGATCCTGCTCGAAAAGGCGATCACCAGCGCCATGTTCGCGACGGCCATCAAACGCGACAAGGAGCGGGCGGAAGCGGAGGTTCGGGTTGCGCGCGACGAATACAAGGCTCTGGCCGAGGAACGCGCGCTGCTCTTGCGGGAGGTGAATCACCGGGTCAGCAACAGCCTGCAGCTCATCGCATCGCTTCTCCATTTCCAAGGCGACATTTCAGCCAATGCGGATGTGAAGGCGGCGCTCAAGGAGGCCAACGGGCGCGTGCTTGCGGTCGCGCGCGTGCATCGCTCGCTCTACACTTCGCTCGATGTGCGCTGGGTTTCGCTGGCCGAATACCTGTCCAGCCTGCTTCGCGACCTGGAAAACGTAAGCTCAGGCAGCAGTTCCCAGGACACCGTCATCTTATTTGATTGCGACAATATCCAAGCCGTCCCGGATACGGCTGTCGCGGTCGGGATCGTGGCGACGGAGCTTGTCTTGAACGCACTCAAGCATGCCTACCCGAAAGAGCGGGGACAGGTGCGCATTTCTCTTCGCGCTCCAGGTCCGGGCGTCGAGTTGATTGTCGAGGACGATGGAATAGGCGCGACCGATCTGATGCAAGAGCAGAAAACGCGCGGGCTCGGCCGGCGCATCATTGCGGGCATGGCGGACAAGCTTGAAGGATCGCTCCGCTACGAAACGCTCACGCCGGGGACACGAGCGATCCTCACATTTCCAGCCGGAGACCACGTCCGGGCCGCCGCCTGAGAACCTCTCATTTGCGCTGTAATGGGGCAAGCGCCTCCAAGAGCGCTTCCGGCACG
Source organism: uncultured Alphaproteobacteria bacterium (assembly GCA_963727795.1). Lineage (GTDB taxonomy): Bacteria > Pseudomonadota > Alphaproteobacteria > Rhizobiales > Rhodomicrobiaceae > Rhodomicrobium. Next base: position 648,089 of record CAVSHC010000008.1, on the reverse strand, counting down.
GGCTCGAATAAAATGTCGGCCCCCATGTCCTTCAATTGAACTCGATCCCGCGCATCTCTTGAACCTCGCGGGCCAGCCGGGGATCGTTCTTGAGGAGCGTCTCGAACTCCTCTAAATCCTTACCCGAAAGCCGATCATCGAGATAGGCCGATACCATCATCGCGAGGCGCTCATCCTTGAAGGGTTCGGCATGCTTGGTGTCTGCGCCGTCTTGACCCCCAAGCTTAATCTGCTCTTTCATCGGCATGATCTTACGATGAAGCCATTCCTAAATTTAACAAGGTAACCGAAACGACCCAACAACGGGCTCAGAAAACGGTTCCACGGGGACAATCATAAACGCCGACTTTGTTGTAACATTGCGTCAAAACGGCCTCGCGCGCAAGGCTCTCGGCTGCGCCCACGGCGTGCCCCCAGGACATTTTTCGACTTTAGGTGGAAACTAGGCGGTACGATTGTCACGCAGACGCTTGTCCCGCTCCGGATTTTTCACGCGGCCCTGCCCCGTCGGCCCGGTACGGTTTTCAGACAACCGCCGGTCATGTTCGGGGTCCTTGACCCGGCCTTGGCCGGTCGGCCCTTCACGGTTGACGGAAAGACGCCTGTCCTGATCCGGATTCTTCACCCGGCCTTGTCCGGTCGGGCCAGAACGATTTTGAGCCAAACGCCGGTCGCTGGCGGTGTCTTTCACGCGCCCTTGGCCGGTCGGTCCTGTTCTATTTTGCGCAAGACGTTTGTCGCGCGCCGGATCCTTGACGCGCCCCTGTCCACCTTGCTTAAGCTTCGCGTTAGAAGCCGAATTCATGGCGGCTGCTTTCTTACTCGTGCGTCGGGCGGTTTTGCCCCTATCCTCTTCTGTCCCGGCAGACATGCGGGTATCCCAGATCTCCCTTCTGCGGAGGCTACGTTCTATGACGTAGCCAGCCTCCCGATTAAGTTGAAGCCTAGCCTGTTTGCAATTAAATTTCATGATTCACAAAGGAACAACTCTTGCTCGCGGCTATGGAAAGACAAAAAACCAAAGGCGGCAAACCTCTTAATCAAGACGCAATGTAACGACTTTTGCTCCCTTGAAAAGCAGAAATTTCTACATCCAGGAAACTTCCACCGCAATTCGACAATCAAGCTTAAACACAGCGAACAGGACAGGATATATTATCAATAAAAGAGGGAAATACTATTCTTAGCAGGGAGGGGGCCGTTGATGCTTAGCATCTCTCAAACCGTCGACGCTCCTTGCAATGTCATCGATCTTCAACCGGAAACAAAGCAACCCAAGATTGAATTGCGACAATCAGATCGCATCTGGAACAACTCCTGATGCTTATTAAGTCGACCATATACCAATTCATACCCCTTCTTTCGCCTTAACACCAGGGGTTTGTTTAAGTTTCCTATTCGATGTTTTGTCGCCAAATGTCATGGCGTGAGAAGTCTACGTATTAAGAACGCCCGCGGCTTCCATCCATTCCCACAAGCCTCACGGGCGTTCGCTGAATGCTGTCAGCCCTGAATACGGCCGCCTGAGCCGCACCAGGAATTGGCTGCTATTTGTAGTAGCCGACGGCGCAAACGCTGGCGCCAACTTTTGTCACGAAGCTGACCTTCTCAACCGGCTCCGTCCCGTCCGGACGCGGCCACATATATGATACTTCCTCGATCTTGCCCTCGGCGGCGGCCTTGATAATCTCCTCTCCAAGCTTCTTGCCCTTCTTGTCGACTAAAGCGGCAAGAGGCGTTCCCCTCTTTTCGGCTTTCGGATAGGCGGTAAGATTATAGGTAGGAGATTCGGCGCAAAAGACGTAGAGATCGCGGTCCCGAAAACCGCCGGTGGGGCTATTGAAATCGTCGATTGCCTTCTTCGGATCCGCCTTAACTGCCGCGACTGCCTTCTCAAGCAAGGCCTTGGCTTCCGCGGCGGTGCCGGAAGACGATTGTGCGAAGGCAGAACCGCTCAGCGTTAACAGAAACGCGGCGGATATCGCCGCCACAAAGTTGCGAACCATGGAGTCACTCCCTTTTGAGATTTTTGGGGTATGCCTTCTTTTTGTCTCAAGAGGGGGTTCCTTGCCACAAGCTAGACTATAGCATTACTACTTAAGCTTGGACGCGAAGGAGGCTGCAATTTGCCCATTTTCGGCCACTTTCGCCTGTCGCCCTGCGTCAATCTGTAAGAGCGCCTTTTCGCCATCCGCCGCGAGGGGCGCGAAAACGTCTTCGCCGAAGCGCCGCGTTTGTCCGGCGAGACGGCGGATCAGGAGGTCGATGAACAGGCCGGGGCCACCCGAATAAATCCGCCAGCCTCCCTCAACGGGCACCGCGCCCGCTTTGACGCGATCCCATTCGGCGGATGCCTCGTAACGGTCGCGAAAGGCCGCATCGCTGCTGGTGTAATAGCAGTTTCTCTGTCTGAGCGCGGCATTGTCGACGCATTCGTTCACGCTGACCGGGTTGACCGCGCAAAGCCCTTCCAAAAGGGCGTTCCCATCGCCCACGATCGCCAAAGCCTCGCAGTAGCGAAGATGAGCCTGAATGTACATCAGCCCGACCTCGCGTCCGAAGAACGGGGAGGATTCGGCCCGCCGGAACATGCGCTCGACACCGCCATGATACGGCAGCGGCTTGTCCATGAGCCGCACCCCGTCCGGAAACATCAAATGCTTAGCGATGAGGCGCAGGTGATGGCGGGCCTGATCGGGCGTGAAAAGGCCGCCAGCAATCGCACACGACATCGGAATCAGCGAATAGCGGACGCCTGTCTTTTCATCGTCCGGATGAAGCCAAAGCACGGGCGGGCTTCCATCCGGCTCGAAGCGCGCATAGCCCGCAACGACGCCGTCGCGAACGAGATAGCGGTTGAAATCGCTGCGGATCCCATCCGCCAGTTTCGAAAAACGATCGGCCTCGGAGGGAAAGCCCGCGCGGCGCAAGACACCCACATAGCGCGAAACTTGCTGAAACAGGAGCGCGGCGGTCCAGCTGCTGACCAGCCAATCGCGCAAAGCGGGGTCGGCCGGCTGCAAGGTATCGTTCCAGTCGCCCTCGCCATAGCGCGGCAAGTGCGTGCCGCGAATGAAGCGCTGGGTCACGCCATCGATCAAGGCCTCGATATGTCCGGCGATGCTGGTCCAGGCTTCCGCTTCGCCGGCGGTTCCTGCTCCCCAGCCCACCGCTTCGGCCAGGAAAGCCACGTCGTCCGTGGCTTCGATATAGTCGCAGACCGCCTTGAGTGGCCAGACGATGATGTCCCCATGCGCGTTTGGCGCCTGGATGAAGGAGTAGGGCTCCAGGAAGAACCACTGCGGCCAGTCGCCGTCCGATCGCCGCTGACGCGCAAAAAGGCGGCGCAGGACATCCTTCGCCGCCTCGTCGTGCCGAAGGGCAAGCAGAAACTCTATCGGACCCTGGCACACGTCGCGCGCGCCCCAGGCGCCGCCTGAATATTGCTCGAGGCCATGCGGCACGCTCAGGTGGACAAGCGCATTATGCACAAGCCACGGGAAGAAGACGCCCAAGGCGCCGGCGCGCTCATTCGGGCTTTCGAGCCGGATATCGCGTGTGACGCGGGACCAGAAAGCGTTGGACGAGGCTGCCATCTCGGAGGGTTCGACTCCGGCCTGGTATTTTTCCGCGAGCCGCTGGGCCTCGGCGGGGTCTGTCATCGACCCCACGACGGCGAACCGCACCTCATGCGTGGGAACCGTCCTGAACGCGGCGTAGGGTGCGCCCCTTGCTGCGCCATCGGCGAAAAGCAGTTCGTCGCCGCTCATCGCTTCGATGGCCTGCGGCGTGGCGGTCACGAGGTGGAAGACCGCATCGGGATAGCGCTGCCCCCAAAGCCAATCCGGGTCCGGGCGGAAGGAAATGCGCTTGGCAGGGCCGTCCACTTCCACGAGCCCTGCGTGGGCGAGATCGTGTTCGCCCAGGACGAGATGCCCGAAGACGAGAAAGCGGCATGGCGCCCCGTCCGACCTGATCGTGCATTGCAGCGCGGCGTCTTCGCCCGGCACGGCGACATGAACCGAAATGACGCCGCCAGCATGGCGATACTCCCAGCGGCAATCGCCAAGTCCCATTTCAAAGCGCGACGGCAGCGTCAACAGCCGCCACTTTCCCTCGATTTCGGCGAGCACGCGAAGTCCGCTGGCGCGCGTGATGTTGTAGCCGTCGCGCGATACGGAAAAGAGCTTGTGAAAGGACGTGTTGCCGATCGTGAGTTGCGATGCGAAGACGCCGTGCATCCAGCATGTTGCGCAAAGCGTGGCGTCGTCCGGCAGAAGATCCGGCCCGCTTCTGACGATCGTCCCATGGCGGCGCCTGACCAGGCGGTCCTTTTCGCGAAGCACCACGTGCCTGTTGAGCGTTCCGTCTTCCACGAAATAGGAGAGCAGCTTGCCGTCGCGCCGCTCTTCGTAGATGCGTCCGGCCTCCGGGTCGTCGCTCTCAAGACAGACGAGCGGCGCTGCATCGTGGAGGACGCTACGCACCGGCGTCTCAAGCGTGACCTCGCACTCCGAAAACGCGCTTGCCGCTTCCTCGGCGGCATCGATCCGCGAAAGATCGCCGTCGCTGGTCGCCCCGGCGTGATCCGGATCGAAAACGCCGAAAAACGTCCAGACCGCGCTTTCCCCCGGCCTCAGGCTGACGCTCCGGGATTGAACGATGGCGCAGGCCGTCTCATGCTGCAGGCGCTCGCCCGGAAGGCTCGTCCCAAATGGGAGCGCGACCTCGTCCGCATCGCGATAGGCAGGCCCGAAAAGCTGCAGGGCGTCGGTTGCGAAGCTGGCCGCGCCATCGAAGCAGCCATGCGCCGCCCAAGGGTGCCTGCCGTCCTGAGCCATGTTCTGCCGGCTCATCGCAACGGGCCCGAAGCGCGGATGCCGCGGAATGGTGTGGTCGATGTATTGGGAGGCGTAGGCCTCGTTGTTCATGACAAAGCCGCGCGGGCCAAGCCCGAGATCCTGGACGAGGATGGCGTCGCAAGGCAGGGCCTCGGCGCTCGCGTTCCCGACAGCGACGCGCCAGAGCCAAATCGCTTGCGACGGATGCAGCCAGAGCGTCACGGAATGAAGGAGGCCCGCCGTCTCGCCTTTCCAGACAAAGCGATCCCCGGCAGCGCCGAAAGCAACCGCCGCGCGCGGCCCCACCGCCTCGATGACGCGCGGCGCAGCCCCGCCCGCGCGAATAAGGATGCGCATGATCCCGCCGTCAACGGGCGACCCAAGCACCTGGCTGATCATGGCGCGCCCATCGCCCCGCTCGTGCTCCAGCGCGAAGATGCAGCCGTTGGGAAGGACGCTGAAGTCGAGCCCGGCGGCGTTCGTGATGCGCCTGAGGCCGAGGCCGCTTTCGCGCGGCAACGAGAAGCTGCGCTTATGATGCATGGACGCCCGCTTTCGCGATAGCGGCCTGGCGCGCGTCCCAGGCGGTTATGAAGCAGGCATAGCTCCAGCCAAGGTCTTTTGCGGACGTCTGCTCGCCTGTCGTCTGATCCAGCTGCTCGGACAAATCGCCGGAAGAAGGGATGAACTCCCGCGTCCGGGCGAGGATCGCGTCGCCTTCGGCGATGAAGTGCGCCGACTGCGAAGGGAGAGCGGCGGCGAGGCGGTAATAATATTCGGCGGCTCCGAAGGTGGAGAAATAGTACGCGCCGCCGCTGACATAGCTGTCGCCCTTGTACCGCCCGAAGAGGAGCCCCGATGCAAGGCCCCGGTTGAGCGCGTACTCGCTTGCGAACAACTCCTGAAGCTTGTCGAAGGTGGCGCGGACGCGGGGGGCTTCGACGCTGTGCGCGCCGCCTTCGAACCCCGCATGCAGAACGCCAAGGATGACGGCGAAGTCGAGCGCCTTCTCGCTCTCCGAGCCATCGGCAAGAAGACGGCTGCGAAGAAAACCGCCCTGCTCAGACCAGAAAGCGTCCAGAAGCTCGTTCAGAAGGCGCGCCTTGCCGCGAAGGACCGCCGCATACTCGGAGTCGCCCTCATGCTCCGCCCATCGCGCGCCGCGATCGAGCGCAGAGAATTGCATGAGCGCCGTGTAGTAATGCTTGGCGCACTCCTCCTCCCAGATGTCGTAGCAGGGCTCTCCGGCATGGCGCGCCGTGTAATCGAGGTCGCCGCGGATCAGCTCCGCCAGGCGGGCCTTCGCCTCGCCCGCGACAAGGGCGTCGTCCCAGAAGCGCATACAAACGAGGGCGCGCGCGGCCGGTCCATCGTGCTGCGGGCGGTTCCAGCAGATGAAGTCGAGAGCGCCGTCGGCGTTGACCCGCGCCTCGCCCAGGACGCGGTCGCCCTCGACGGCGGCGATCTCCTCATCGGGCCGGATAAATTGCTGGAACGAGGGCTGCGCCCTCTCCCGGAACCCGGCTTCACGTTCAAGAAAATAGGGGCCGCTGATCTGCCGCAAGCCGAGGCTGAACTCCACAAACTCGTTGAACCGGACGGCCCATCCCTCGCTCCCCTGCCCGTTCCGGATGAGGATGCGCACCGCCTCCATCACGGCGGCGGAGTCCCGAAGCCAATGGAAGAAATAATCCGGATCGCCGCTTGACGGGCTGGCGAGCACAGCTCCTTTCGCGGGCCGCACCGCCGTCCCAAATCCGGGCCGCTCCTTGAGAAGGTGCGTCGCGGAGATGCATTGCGCGAGCTTGAACTTGCTATGCCTCGCCTCGAGTCTTGCCCATTCTTCCAGCGTTTGTGGGTCGGCGTCCAAGGCAACCTCCTATGAAACGGGCGGGCTTTCCTCGAACCCCAGGACGCGCAATCCCTCCCGGACCTCGGGGCAGCTCATGAAAAGACGCCAGAAAAGCCCTGTCCGGTAATTCTCGATCATCACGACGATAGGGCCTTGATCGATCGCAAGATTGTCCGTCGCAACCCAACCAGTCGTTTCATTGAAGGCGTCGGCGAAGCCGTATTTGCCCCAGATGCGCGGGCCGAGGTCGAAATAGAAATGGCGCAGCGCTTTCATCGAGTGCTCGGGCGTATAAGGCAGGCTCGACAGCGCCGCGGTCGGCGTGATCACGCCCCTGTCGACATCGGGGGCATGCGGAAAGTACCCCTCGCCGCCATCGCTGGCGGTGATGCCCCAGCAGTCCGGTCCATAACCCGCATAATGGTTGGGGTTCTGGACGCAGTGCTCGTAATTGATCAGCGTGTGGTTGCGGTTCTGTTCCCAGTAATCCGCGTAACGGTCTTTGAGCTGTCTCGGATCGAGCCCCAGAAACGAATAGTGGGCAAAAAACAGAGGCCCTCCGAAATCCGGCCCGAGAGGCAGCGGGATCCCGTAATAGCGCTTACCGTTCTTGAATTGATCGCCCTTGGCCCAGCCTTCGTGGTAGGCGGCCGCGTTCATCGGGAAGGTGGGCGACGCCGCGCCAAGCACATAGGTAATCAGGCACTCGTTCCATCCCTCGATCTTTTGCGGCGACGCCTTGCCGGCGCTCCTGTGCCAGAACAAGGCGGCTCGGCCGTCGCCGTGCGAAGCCCAGTTCACATTTCTCCAAAGCCCGTCGATCCTCTCGCTGAGCGCCTTTTCCGCGGGGCCGCCGTCGCGAAAATACTGGCGCGCGCAGAGGAGGCCTTGAATCAGATACGAGGTTTCAACGAGGTCGCCGCCAGCGTTGTCGGCCCAAAAGGAGATTTCCTTGCCGGTCCGGCCGTCGAGATAGTGAGGGAAGACGCCATTATGATTGTCGGCGGCGCTGAGAACGCCAAGCATATCGGAAAGGCGGCCGGCGGCTTCGGCGCGCGAAACCCATCCACGCTCAGCCGCGGCGACGATCGCCATCACGCCGAACCCGGTGCCGCCGACGGCGATCAGGTCGTTGCCATCGCCGCCATCGGCCTTGGCCCTGTCGCGCGCCATGCCGCAAACGGGATGGGCATAGTCCCAGAAATAGCCGAAGGTTTGCCGCTGCACCAGCTCCAGGAGTGTGTCGTCGGCGATGCGCTCCGGCTCCCCGGACCTCAATTGCCCCGCAGCCTTATGCATAGGTATTCCCCTGTAATGCAGCCAAGTCCGCGCACCCTATCGCATCCGAAAACGCAAAGCTCCTGACAAATCAGCACGCAGGCGGCATCGCTAGACCGTTTCTTCTGTAGGAACGGCCTCATCGAAGTGAAGCGGAAGGCGAAGCCCCGGAAGCCTTGTTTGAAGGCTCAAGGTACGCTGATAGAATCCATGGGCCGGCGCGTGCCGCCCCACGCTGACGACCGCCGTGCCCGCGAGTTCCTTTGAGAAGATCGAAAACGCGATCGCCCGGCTTTCATCGTCGAGTTCGCTCATCGATTCATCGTTAACGACCCAGTCAGGGCGGTGCAAAAGAACCCGCCCAAGAACGAGCCGCCACTGCTCGTCGAGGGTCAGCTCTTTGTCCCAGCGCTTCTTGCCGGCCAGATCGGGGGCAAGCCTCCCGAACTTGATCCGTTCGAGCACTTTCAAGGCATCGTCATCGCTATAAGCGTCCGGTGGGTCCGGATAGGAAAGCGCCGCCTTCAAAGTCCCAGCCGGATGATAAGGCGACTGCCCCACAAACATCATACTCTGTCCCTTGGGGATCCCGATCGTGCCGCTTCCCCAAATCCATAAATGGGCGAGCGCCTTGATGAAGGTGGTTTTTCCCGACTTGGGAGGCGCCACGATAATAACCCGTTCGCCAGGGGCGATCTTGACGAGCGGTTCGCCGAGGCTGACATGGCCGTTCGGCGCGAACACGCACAAATTATCCAGGATGAGCGCGCCTGAACTCGACGGCGTATAAAGGATTCTCCCTGCGATGCCGTCGAGCGTTTGAACGCGTTCGAGAGCGCTGCTGTAATCGATCACGCGAGCGAGCATCGCGCGCCACTCGGCAAGCGCCGGAAAGCGGTCCACATACCAGCGAAGCGCCTGCTGCACCTGGTAGAACGCGCCGACGACCATCATCAGGCCGCCGAGGGAGAGGGTTCCGCCAAAATAGCCGGGCGCCGCCAGGAGAAGCGGAGCGAGGATGGCGAGCCAGCCGTAGGCGCCGGTCACCCAAGTCAGCGTCGCGAGCCTGTCGGCGATGCTGCGCATGATGGTCAGCACGGCGCCGACGGGGCCGCTCAAGAGTTCTCTTTCGGCTCTCTCGCCCCGGGAAAGCGCGATACTCTCGGTGGATTCGTTGAGGCGGACGAGATCGAAACGGAAGTTCGCCTCCGCCGCGCGAAGTTGGGTATGAGCATTGATGAGCGGCTTGCCGACCACCCATGTCAGAAATGAACCGAGAAGCGCATAGGCGACCGCGGCCCAGACCATGTAGCCGGGGATGGTGACGTGGCTGCCGCCGATCACGAAGACCACTTGCGCCGACAATTGCCAAAGAACGCCGACAAAGGCCAAAAGCATAAGCGTCGATTGCACCAGGCCGACGGCCAGGTCCACCGACAGCTCGGAGAGGCGGCGCGTGTCCTCCTGGATGCGCTGATCTGGATTGACGCTGATTTCGCCGCTGAGCGGAAGGAGAAAGGCGCGGGCGGGCCGGAGCCATTCGTCGAGCAGATCGAAGGTGACCGCCCTACGAAGTTTGACCTTCAAAGTTTCGTGAAACCAGGTCTGCAAAACGCCAAGGCAAAGCAGAACGCCGACGATGACCAGGAAGACGACGACCTGGTGGGCGAAAATCGAAACGTCGCGTTGACCGATCGCGTCGTAAATGCTGCCCTGCCAATTATTGAGCTTGACCTGTGCAACCGCATTTGTCCCTATGACACATGTTATAAGGATGAAATACTTGACAACGCTGTGCTTGGATTTGGGGCCATCGAGCATCTTCCAGAAAAACCGCAACTGCCCGATTGTGCTGTCATCGGCGACTTTGGACCTGTTCCTGAATGGCGTCATCAAGTTCCTTGCTCAAGAGCGAACGGTTTAAGCCTCTCTTAACCGCAATCATAAGGGGTATTACTGCGAATGACCACCAAAGGGAAGACAGGAACGCCATGACTGCCTCAACCGGACGGACAGACAAGTTGCTTCGCGCCATGTCTCTCGAAGAGAAGCTTGGGCAGCTTACCATGATCCGCGCCGGCTTTAGCGAAGCCGGATCGGAGATGGGAGCGGCGAAGCTCGCGGATATAAGGGCCGGGCTCGCAGGGAGCATCCTCGACCTTCGCGGTTTGGACCGTATTCAGGAGACGCAAAGGGCCGCCGTCGAGGGATCGCGCCTGGGGATCCCGCTGCTTTTCACGCTCGACGTGCTTCACGGCTATGAGACAATTTTTCCCATCCCGCTGGGAGAGGCCGCGGCTTTCGACCCCGGCTTGTGGGAGGAGACCGCCCGGGCGGCGGCCATCGAAGCCTCGGCGAATGGAATCGCGCTGACCTTCGCGCCCATGCTCGACGTCGCGCGCGATCCCCGCTGGGGGCGGATCGCGGAAAGCCCCGGCGAAGATCCTTGGCTCGCGTCCCGCTTCGCCGAGGCGAAAGTGCGCGGCTTTCAGCACCGCGGCCTTGAGAACGCGCAAAGCGTCGCGGCGACAGCGAAGCATTTCGCGGGCTATGGCGCGGTCATGGCGGGACGCGAATATGCGTCCGCCGACATGTCGGTTCGCGCGCTCAACGAGGTGCATCTTCCGCCCTTCCAGGCTGCGGTGCGCGCGGGCGTGGCGGCGATCATGCCTGCCTTCATCGATCTCGGCGGCGTGCCGATGACGGCGCATCGCGACCTGCTCGAAGGTGTGCTGCGGCGGCGCTTTGGGTTCGAAGGCGTCATTGTCAGCGATTTCGGCGCGGTTCGCGAGCTTATCGTGCATGGCGTGGCGGCCGATGCCGTGGAGGCGGCGGCGCTCGCGCTCAACGCGGGCATCGATATCGACATGGAAAGCGGCGCTTATCTCGAAGGGTTGCCGGAAGCTCTGGCGCGGGGCATCGTCTCTCTTGAAACCATCGACCACGCCGTCCGCCGCATCCTAGCCCTCAAAGAGCGGCTCGGGCTCTTTGAAAAACCATTCGCGCGGGGAAGCACCCCGGTGAATGAGGCGCAGCGGACAAGCCATCGTGCGCTCGCCCGCAACGCGGCCGGGAAGTCGATCGTCCTTCTTCAAAACCGCAACGAACTTCTGCCGCTGAAGAGCGGCGCCGGACGAATCGCGGTCGTGGGGCCCCTTGCCGATGCGCCAGGCGATATGCTGGGGCCGTGGCATGCGGCGGGGAACGCCACCGATACCCTCAGCTTTCTGCATGGGCTGAAACAAGCCCTCCCCGGCTGGCGCATCGCTCATTCGGAGGGCGCGGCAGGCCTCGATGCGGCCCGCGACGCGGATACGATCCTCCTTTGCATTGGAGAGACCGCCGGCCTATGCGGCGAAGCGGGAAGCCGCGCACGGCCGGTCCTGCCCGAAAATCAGCGCAAGCTTGCCAACGATGTTTTCAGTCTCGGAAAGCCGGTGATCCTGGCGCTGGCGTCCGGCCGGCCCCTGAGCGATCCCTGGCTATTCGAGAAAGCCGGCGCCGCGCTCGCAACCTGGTTTCCCGGCTCAGAGGCGGGAGCGGCGCTCGCAAGCATCCTTACCGGAGCCGTCAACCCAAGCGGCAAGCTTCCCGTGTCCTGGCCTTACGACGCCGGGCAGATCCCGATTTTCTACGGGCAGCGCCCCAGCGGCCGGCCGGCAAATCCCGATCTGCGCGAGACGAGCAAGTATCTCGATGTTCCCAATGAGCCTCTTTTCCCTTTCGGCCACGGGCTTTCTTTCACACAGTTCGTCTATGGCGCGCCGCGCGTATCGCAGGATACCCTCCACCCAGGCGAACGCCTTTCCATCGAAGCCGAGATTCTTAACACCGGCCCCGTTTACGGCGAGGAAACCGCGTTTCTGTTCATTCGCGACCGGGTTGCTTCCGTCACGCGGCCTCTCCTCGAATTGAAGGGCTTCGCGAAGATCGGCCTTGCGCCTGGAATGCGCGGAACGGTTCGCTTCGAACTCGGCAGCGACGATCTCAGCTTTCCGGGGGATGAGGGTGAGGCTTGCCTTGAAGCAGGCGCCGTCGAGATACTGACCGGGCCGAGCGCGGACCGGCGTTCATTGGCGAGTTGCCAAGTTCACGTTGTGAAAGGCTGAAGCCGCAACACCCGCCAAAGTCTTGAAGGCAAGCAAAAGGCCGGGGTGGCCCCAAACCCCGGCCTTTGCGATTACTGGCGCGACGAGCGAGCGTCACGCCCAGCGAATTACCAGCCTTTCAGGTTCTGGCTGGCCGTCATGTCGAACGAAAGCTTCGCGACGAAGGTCGATCCGCACCAGTCGGAGCCAAGTCCGCTTGGATTGGTCAGGCTTATGTTGCTTTGGCTGTAGGACGCGCCCTGATCGCTGGTCAGGACGTTACAATTGCCCTTGGACAGGTCGGTATCGTAATAGCGAAAGTCGAGCGTGAAGACCTTATAGGTGAACGACAGTCCGACGTTCCAGGTGTTGTAGTCGGGGTAATTGGTGAAGCCATAGAAGTAACCCGTCTGACCGAACCAATAATGACCGAACTCACCCGAAAGGAATGCGCCGACGTCTTTGCTGGGCAACCAAGTTCCGGGAGCCGTGAGCTTCACGGTCGCAGACGCGTAGGTGCCGTCAGCGCCGGTGTTCAGCCAGTTGGGCGAATAGTAGACGTTGCCGCCGACCGTAACCTGGTCGTTGAAGGTGTATGTGCCCTTTGCGTAAACCTCCCAGAAGCTGTCGTCGGCAGGGGAGATGTTGCAATAGAAGGGGCCATTGTGGTGGCCGGTTGGATTGGTAAAGAAACCATTGGTGCAGGTTGCGGTAATGGGAAATTCGCCGTCATAAAGCTTGCCGCCCGGATACAGATATTGCCAGAAACCGAAGTCGAGGGCGAGGGCGCCGAAGGTCGGGCGGATACCGCCGTACAAATCAACCTCAGCCGCCGCGCGGTTCGGGAAGTCGATGCTTTCCGCCGCGATCGCGCCGTACAGCTGCACGGTGGGCCGCAGATTGTAGCGCAACTCGGTATAGACGTTGCCGGACGGATAGTGATTGGACTGCGATATGCCGCGGAAGATGTAGTCGGATGCAATGCCGCCGCCGAAAGCAACATCCCAGGGGGACGCAACCACGGGGGCGTCTTTCAGGCTTACGCCATCGGCCAGAGCCACAGGGCTCGCCATGAGCAGAGCCGCGGCCGTTAAGGTTATTGATTTGCGCATGTCGATCTCTCAGTCTGGCGTCGCCGATTACGCCGTCTGCGGCAGCAGCGGCCCCCAAACGCATCTGCTGCGCCATCCAGCAAACGCGCCCTCAAAACAACTGCAAGTTCCCCACGAAAGACTTCCGGTGCCCGTTCTGTCTATCGTCTCACCAAAACGGACTATCGCGCCGTTACGGAAAGATTCGCAATGGTCAGATCACGATTTCGCGCGCAGAAGCGGACTATAGTTGCAATTCTGCCGCGGTGCGCATTTCCGCATCACAGCAGGCTTTGCAATGCCGTCGATTTGCCTAAAATTTTAGCAAGATATGCTGCTTAATTGCATCCAGGAGAAAAGTCATTCCATCCCAGGTTTGTCCTGCGCCATTAAGACCCGCTCGATATTGAAGATCGCCCCTGCCCGAAAAGCCGCGCGGCCCCACCTAAGGATGGATCGCCAGCCCCAGCAGAAGGCGTACACCGGATGAACGGCCCCGCGTGGATCGACCGGTTTCCCGGTCTTGAGAACCTTCCGGACGAGCAGCGAAAACGCCTGGAGCAGGAAAGCCGCGTCATCGCTCTTCCCGAGGGCGCTCGCATTTTCGGGCCGGGGCAAGCTCCATCGAATTTCCTTCTGCTGCTCAGCGGAAATATTCTCGTGCAGCAGGTCTCCGAGAACGGGCGCGAAATCGTGCTTTACCGGGTTTCCGCCGGGGAGAGCTGCGCGCTCACGACAGCCTGCCTCTTGGGATATGACGATTACCGCGCGGACGGGATCGCCGAGACTGCCATCGAGGCGGTTGCGATCCCGCGCGCCGCCTTCGAGGAACTCATTGCGGCCTCGTCTCTTTTTCGGCGGCTCGTGTTCAAGTCATTCAGCGACCGGATAACCGATCTTTTTCGCGTCATCGACGAAATCGCCTTTTCGCGCATCGATATCCGGCTTGCGCAGAAGCTGCTGCAGCTCAAAAACGCACAAGGCGATGTCGAAGCAACTCACCAGCAGCTCGCGACCGAGCTGGGAACAGCGCGCGAGGTCGTGAGCCGTCAACTCCATGAGTTCCAGCGGCGCGGGTGGGTGAGGAGCGGCAGGGGCGTCATTTCGATCACCCCCGGCAGCGCTCTCAATACCTTCGTCCGTGCGGGCTGACCTGCAATACAGCGCTCCGCCCTTCGAGACCGGCGGAATTTCGATCCCGGAGCCACAGGACAGGGTCGACGACGGCCTTCACGCTACGGCTCCCCATCGTAATGCGCCTGTGCTTTTGGACAAGATCCGCCAGCCCGTTGATGGCGCCCCATATGACCGGCATCCGGACGAAGCGCCGGGCCTCCTTAAGAGACAGATCCAGCAGCCGGGTCTCGTCGTCGTCATCATCGGCGATGAAGGCGGCGACGGCGAGAGCCTTTTCATAATCGTTTCGGCCGTAGTCGAGAAGCGCCGCCGCGATCGATATTTTGCGATGACGCCTCTCCGCCGCGGAGCCGGCCAAGGAGATGACGATGTCCGAGAAAGCTTCTTCCCGCAGGGCCAGCCGCTCGCCAGCGCTCATCTCCCGCCGTGACAGGTAACGAGAGAAGGTTCCCGATGCGCCGCAGAAGGCTTGTTCTCCGGTTCTCTGGGCCCTGGCCTCGGAGTAGACCGTAATGCAGTCGAAGCCGTGGCCATAATAGCAAAAGGCGATGGCGTGACCCGCTTCGTGCAGGGCGACACGGCGCGGTATGACGTAAGTTGTAACTCGCCTCATCTTTCGGATAGCCGCTACGGCAAGGTGAAAAATTCCGGTCAGCCCAGTGCGCGGGCTTCCCGTGCCGCTCGGCGCAGGCAACCCCTACCGATATTGGTTGTTTCGAGCAGGATACAAATGTATCCCTCGCTCGAATAATTTGTCATTGCACATGGGGCTGCGCCAATAGCAATGGGCACGCCGTTTGGGCGGCCAGCCGGGCGCAGGCGGTATAAGAATGCAGAATGCATTTCGAAACAAGTTAACTCCCGAGGCTTTCGAGTCTCTTGTCGATCAAATTTACACCGCAGGCGAAGATCATCGCCATTGGCCGAGGGTGCTTGCCGTGCTGGCTTCACAATTGCCGGCGCCCGGCGGCGGCCTATTTGCTTCTGCACGAGATGGCATGGGCTTTTCTTTGGGAGAGACTCATGGCGTCAATCTTGTCAGCATGGCCGCCTACGCCGAGTATTACTGTTCGATAAACCCCTTGATCGCCGGGTTGTCCAAGACCCCCGTTGGCGCGGCCGCGCCAGATCACCATTTGCTTTCGCCGCAGGTCTTTGCCAGGAGCGAATTTTATAACGACTTTGCGAAACCATCCGGTATAGCCGGATCGATGACTTTGGTTCTGTCCCGCGACGATCGTCGCGAAGCCTGCCTTGGCATTTTGCGCGCTCTTGGCTCCGATCCGTTCACGGACGAGCAGGCGTCTTTCGTTCAGCGGCTCGGGCCGCACATTCGGCGCGCCATCGGCCTCAATCGCCGGCTGGCGGGGCTGGAAGACAAACGCGCGGGCCTCGAAACAGCGCTCGGCAGCATAGAAACTGGCGTCTTCGTACTCGATAGAGCTGGCGTCGTCTGCTATTCCAACGCCGCTGGCGCAAAGCTCCTTGAAAAGCGCGATGGGCTGCGGGTGAGCCGGGGGCGTCTTTGCGCGGATAATTCAGATGCGCAAGATTCTCTTGCCGGGCTGATGCAGCAGGCGCTGAAGCCCACAGGCGCGCGGGGCGGATCTGTCTCCGTACCGAGACGTTATTCAATACGTCCATTGCTTATGAAAATCATGCCGATTGCGCGAAGAAGCGAGTTCTGGCTGAACAGCACACAACCGTGCGCCATACTCTTTATCTCCGATCCGGACACATTGGCGGGCGATGCTGCCGATGAGGTCATGAGGGCCTATGATCTGACACCTTCCGAAAGGAAATTGCTGAGCGAGCTCATCGGGGGCCGCAGTCTGAGGGAAGCCGCGGATCTTCTCAACATTACTCGAGCAACTTCCAGGAACAGGCTCGCCCGGATTATGGAAAAAACCGGAACGCACCGTCAGAGCGAGTTGATTCAGCTCATCCTTCGAAGCAGCGCTCCCATACGGTGACCGCGCAGGTCTCAATGCGCCGAACAAAGCTTGGCGGAAACGGAGTCGCGAGCCACTACTTCTTCCCGTCGCGTTCATTGTGTCCGCGCGGCGCCGCCACGGCTTTTCGACAACCGGCGATCAAGCTCGGGGTTCTTGACCTGCCCCTGACCAGTAGGGCCGTTCCGGTTTGCGGCGAGCCGCCGGTCGCGCCCAGGGTTCTTAACCTGTCCCTGGCCTGTAGGTCCCTTCCGGTTTACCGAAAGCCGCCTGTCCTTTTCGGGGTCCTTCACTTTTCCTTGGCCGGTTGGACCCTGGCGGTTCCTGGCGAGGCGCCGATCGCTTTCTTCATCCTTGACGCGTCCCTGCCCCGTAGGTCCCTCCCGGTTTTCGGACAAACGTCTGTCCCGCGCCGGGTCCTTAACGCGTCCCCGGCCTCCCGGTCCCGCTTCGGAACCGGCGCCGCCGGCTGTTTCAACAGACTTTTCGCGCATTGTTCTCACAAATCAGATGGCAAAGCCTCCCGAGGCGTGATCTTCTCACAGCTCCATGCCTTCGGGATCCGAGCAGAGTCGAAAGCGGTTATAGCTTCGGCTTCGCCTTTGAAATCGGCCAAACGGGCACAATAAATCGGCTTTAGGTGCAGAGATACTTATGCAGAAGCTGTTTTCCACACATGCGCTTCACCCCCGCGACCAATTCGATTTTTGGCATGAGGTCGCTTGCAAGAATATCGTCGGCCACGAATTCGCAGCCCCAATCGCGGCCGGACTTCAACGCGGAATTCGAGCGCGGGTTGCTAGCGGAACTTAGTATTCTGCGTTTCCAGAACTCGCCGATGCAGGTCGTTGGCACGGAGCGGCACGTGGCGAGGGTGGATACGGATGAGCTATTATTGTGCCGCCAGATCGAAGGCGCGGTTGCTTTTGAGCAAAACGGGCGCGAGGTCAGGCTCAACGCGGGCGATATGACGCTCATAGACCCTATGCTGCCCTATGTGGGGCGGTTCAGTGATTCGAAATTGTTGGTTATCAAGGTCCCAAGGCAATTGCTGGAAAAAAGGACTGGAAAACTCAAAGCGCTGACAGCGGTTGGAATGGCCTGTGACGACGCGGAGTGCGGCCTGACCTCTTCGTTCCTGGCGACGCTACCGGCGTATACAGGGCAACTTGGCGCCACGGCTCATGAGATACTGAGGGAACAATCTCTGGACCTGATCGCGCTTTGTCTCTCAAAAGTCGCCGGTGAAAGGCCCCGGCTCTCCGCCGGCCGTTCCGTGATCCTGCTCAGCATACGAGCTGCGGCCGACGCCCGGTTGGCCGATCCGTGTCTTGACGTGAAATCCATCGCCGAGGCCGCCGGCGTCAGCGTCCGTTACGCCAATGCGTTGCTGGCTTCGGAAAACACCTCCTTGAGGCGCCTCATTCAGACCCGGCGGCTTATGCGATGCAAAAAGGCGCTCCATGACCCCCTGCAGTCAGGGCGAACTGTCAGCGATATCGCTTACAGCTGGGGTTTTTCGGACATGACCCACTTCGGACGGGTTTTTAAAAAGGCCTACGGCATGCTCCCGAGCGAATACCGGAGACATTCCAAGCAATCGGGTCGCGATAGGAACGAAGCAAGTCTTGGAGAGTCCGCTGGGGCCAAAGGCGCTCCGTGACAAAGTCACAGACGCTGCTTTCATTTCACGCCAAACCTACACTTACCGGACAAATTGGAGGCTATTATGACCAGCAATGTCGGCGGCATCGACCGCATTCTTCGCATTATCGTGGGGCTCGGGCTGCTTGCGATTGTCTTCGTCGGGCCGCAGACGCCTTGGGGCTGGATTGGCCTCATCCCGCTTGTAACCGGGCTCGTCGGATTCTGCCCCGCGTGGAGATTGATCGGCGTCAACACCTGCTCGCGCGCCTAGAGCCGGGGACTCCGCAGTTTCCTTTGGAAAAACGGCCGCTGGTTGTGAGTCCGCTCCGCCGCCCCCTGCCCTTCCACGCCGAACCGCGTTAAAGGGAAGGTTACCTTGAAGGTAACAAATTGACCAAGATCAAAAGGCAGCTTCCAGCAACCGGCTAAGCGTTCGAAGGCTGCCTGCTCCAGCGCCCGCAAAACACCTTCATTCTCGGGTAGCGGCAGCGAAGGCGCATTATTCCGGCGAATGCGCCTGTGTCTTGGAACAGGGGGTGGCTTTAATGTTGAAGGTGCTTTCTCACGACGGGGTGACCTATCGCAGTTTCCGCGGCGAAAACGGCGATGAAGAATACAATATCGTCGTTACTCCGCCTGCCCATCTCGCCTTCGAGGAACAGGTCAAATATGTACAGACCGCCTATGCGGAGGCGACGAAGTCGCTGGGGCTCGATCCCGAGTCGGCGATTTTCCGGCGTCTGTTCCTCAGCGACGTCATGAACCAGGCGGCGCTTGTGCGCAAAAGCGAGCTTGTGGACGATCACGGCGAAAACCCCGTGGCCGTTTCGATCGTGCAGCAGCCCCCCTTGACCGGCGCGAAGATCGCCCTTCTCGCCTATCACATCGGCACGAAGGGGCAGCTCATCAAGAAACGCTTCACGATGAAGCACGTGCTCGTAAAGAAGAGCGGCAAGCGGCATTTGTGGAGCACGAGGCTTTGCGCAGGCGCCTTCGATCCATCGCCGTCATCGGCCGCCCAGACGCGCAAGATCTTCGACAATCTCACCGACACGCTGTCCGATCTCGGCGGCAACCTCGCCGCCCACTGCGTGCGAACCTGGATTTATATGCGGAACGTCGACGTCTTCTATCAAGGAATGGTCGACGCCCGGCGCGAACTTTTCATCCATGAGGGTCTGAACGCCTCCACGCACTATATCGCCAGCACCGGCATCGAGGGCTCCTGCTCGCATCGCTTCGACGTCGTCTCGATGGATGCGTACTCCGTTCTGGACCTTGTGCCGAAACAGGTGTCCTATCTCAACGATTTCGACATGCTGTGCGCCACGAAAGACTACAGCGTGACCTTCGAGCGTGGCACGCGCGTCGCTTACGCGGACAGAGCGCACCATTTCATTTCGGGCACCGCCAGCATCGACAAGGAAGGCAATGTGCTTCATGTGGGCGATGTGGTTAAGCAACTGGACCGGGCCATCGTGAACGTCGACGCCCTTCTTCAATCCGGCGGCGCAAAACTCGATGACATGCAGCACCTCATCGTCTACCTGCGGGATCCGACCGACTACGGCCGCGTGACCGGCATGTTGAACGAAAGCTTGCCGGGCGTCCCCACTGTCATCGTGCAAGGGGCTGTCTGCCGTCCGGAATGGCTGGTTGAAATCGAAGGCATCGCCGCAGCGCCGCATAACGATCCAGCCCTGCCGGGATTCTAGCAAATTCAAGAGCGAAAGAGCGAACCATGCAACCCACCGATCCCCCGTTCAAGCTGCTGGACGAAGCAGCCATTTCCGCCGCGGAGCTGCGCCGCGACCCTTATGACTTCGCCTTCGTGGAGCACGCGATCCCGGAATCATACAAGGACGAGGTTCTTGAAAGCGCGCCGAACATTGCAACCCATGGCAGCTTTGGCTTGCCCAGCTTGCGCTATGGGGAGCGTTTCAAGGACGCGATCGACGATTTGCTCAGCCCGCGCTTCCGCAAGCTTGTCGAGCAGAAGTTCGACATGGACCTGAGCGCCTACCCGCCCTGCATCGTGATGATGGGCAACACGACGGGCAACTACAACGAAGGCTACGCCCACCCCGATTCGAAGCACAAGATCGTCACCGTTCTCGTCGGCTTCAGCCGTGAATGGCCCTATGAGCGCGGCCGGCTGCGCGTGCTGCGCAGCAGCGACCGCGAAGATTATGCGTTCGAGTTCCCGCCGGAGTTCGGCCGCATGCTGATGTTCCGCGTCTGCGAGAACTCCTGGCACGGCTTCCTCCCGCAAAAGGGCGCGCGCACGAGCCTGCAGCTCTGCTACGTCGAATTCAGAATGGTATGTGCGCAAGGAATATCTGCGCCACAGCTTCAGCGCCATGGTGAAATCCAATGCGTTTACCCGCAAGGTTCTGGAGTGGGCGCCCCGCAAGTTCGGCGGTAAGTGACACGCAGTCCCGCGTTAGGAGAAGCACATGACCTATCCTCCACTTCCGGCAGCGGACGAGGTGGCCAGCCATTTCATCAAGGCGCTGGCGAACCCTGAGATCCTGGAGGAGCCATACCGGCGCTGGCAATGCAGGAATGTTCTGCCCGAATCCATGGTCACGGGCATCCTGACGCTGCCGATTGCGCCTCCCATCGTCACCGTCGACACGAAGGGCACGCGGGACGCGTTCAACAACCAGCGCATCTTCTTCACGCCGAAGATGCGCGACCTGTTCCCCGCCATGCAAATCTTGAGCGACGCCATGCAACAGCCCCGCGTCGCCCGGCAGTTCGTGGAAACGTGCGGGGTCAAGGCCGAGGGCGGCTACCTCCGCATGGAATACATCCAGGATCTCGACGGCATGTGGCTGGAGCCGCACCGCGACATCAAGGAAAAGCTCTTTTCGATGGTGATCTATTTCTGCACCGGCCCCTTCGCGAAGGATTGGGGCACCGACATCTACGACCACGATGTCAAATGGTGCGGGCGAGGGACGGCGGAGTTCAATTCGGCGGTGATTTTCATTGCCGGGCCGCATAGCTGGCACGGGTTCGAGCCGCGGCCGATCTACGGTGTGCGGCGTCTCATGGAGATCAATTACGTCAGCAACACATGGCGGGATAAGGACCAGCTGACCTTCCCGGACCAGCCGATTACGCTCGGGTAACGCTGGTCTCTCGACGTCGCGACCGCCTCAGCAAAACGCAGCGAAACGGCGCTTTCGAGCGCCTTCTTCGATGCAGGCGCGCTCGGATTGGCTGCCTGGGATTCGGAATGGCGGGCGCGTTTTTGTCTGCCCGCAAAAAGCGATGGCCTTCGAGGCTCAGCCACTTTCAATCTGCGATAGACAGGGACGCCAGCGCTTTCCGGCATGCGGAACGCTGCTGCCGGCATCCGCGCAAGACAGCGAATAAAGGCGCCACGAATATCCCGTCTCCGAATTGCCGCTTTGGCTTGCAAGTACGGCAATTCAGCGACAGAGGGGAACGCCGCTACTTCTTCAGGAAGCCTTCGAACTTCTTCTTGAACTTGCTCACGCGGCCGCCGCGGTCAAGGAGGGTATGGCCGCCGCCCGTCCAGGCCGGATGCGTCTTCGGGTCGATGTCGAGGTTCAGCTTCTGCCCCTCCGCCCCATAAGTGGAGTACGTCTCGAATTGCGAGCCGTCCGTCATCACAACCGTAATCTTGTGGTAATCGGGGTGGATATCCTTTTTCATGGCCTGTTCCTCTTGCGCGCTCATATGCGCCTTGTATCTGTCGCCTTAGGGCTGCTATACAGGACGAAATGAGATGATGACAAGACTAAGCGTCATCGCGCTGCTTTTAATCAGAAAATTCGGTGGCGTGGGTGTGCGCGGTGAGTGTGACCTGTGACTTTTCAAGACATCGCTGAACGCAGCGCCAGCCTTCCAGCCGCTGATGAAACCGCCGGGACCGGCTCTCAAGCCAAGCCCGAAAGGCGGCCGCGCCCGAGCCTTAAGCCCCTTTCGCTTCTTCGCCCCTATGCGCTGAGATACAAGCTCGTCGCGGCGATTGCGTTCATCGCTCTTATCCTGTCGTCCGCTTCCACGCTCATGCTGCCCTTCGCGGTTCGCGAGATGATCGACCGGGGCTTTACGGCGGAGAAGCAGAGCCTAATCAACATCTACTTCGCGGGCCTGTTCGCCGTCGGCGCGCTGCTGGCGTTTTCGAGCGCAACGCGATTCTACTGCGTTTCCTGGCTTGGCGAGCGCGTGGTCGCAGATGTGCGCGCGGACGTATTCCGGCACCTGACCAGGCTGAGTCCGGCCTTTTTCGAGAAGACGCATTCCGGCGAGATCATGTCGCGGCTGAACGCCGATACGACCCAGATCAAGGCCGCCGTCTCGACCTCGATCAGCCAGGTCTTACGGAACGGCGTCATGTTCGTCGGCGCCGTCGCGATGATGATGGTGACGAGCCTGAAGCTGAGCCTGCTTGTGATCGTGGTCATCCCGCTGATCATCGTCCCGCTCATCCTGTATGGGCGTACGGTCCGCCGCTATAGCCGCATCGCTCAGGACGAGATCGCCGCTTCCTCGGCGTTCGCGAGCGAAAACCTGGCGGCGACGCGCACCATGCAGGCCTTCACCTCCGAGGATGCCGTGGCGAATCGCTACGCGGGCGCCGTCGCGCGCTCCTTCGATGCGGCTGTCGCGCGAACCACGCGGCGGGCCATGCTGACGGCGTCGGCCATCTTCCTCATCTTTGGCAGCATCGTCGGCGTGCTCTGGTATGGCGCGCACGATGTGATGGAAGGGCTCACTACGGGCGGCGTTCTCGCTCAGTTCGTTCTCTACTCTGTGCTCGCCGCCGCCTCGATCAGCGAATTCTCCGAAGTGTACGGGGAGATGCAGCAGGCCGCCGGCGCCGCTGAAAGGCTCGCGGAGCTGATGGCGGTCAAGAGTGAAATCGCATCGCCGTCCGCTCCCCGCCCGTTCCCGGATCAGGCCAAGGGCGAAGTCACCTTCGACAACGTCTCCTTCACCTACCCTCTCCGTCCGGATTATCAGGCGCTGCACAATGTCTCCTTCATTGTGCGTCCCGGAGAGCGCGTGGCCATCGTGGGCCCATCCGGCTCCGGCAAGAGCACGATTTTCAACCTGATCCTGCGCTTTTACGATGCTCAAGGCGGCAAAGTCTTCGTCGACCGGGTGCCCGTAGAGAGGGCGGACCTGACGGCCTTGCGGCGGCGCATATCGCTGGTCTCGCAAGACACCGTCATCTTCGCCGAATCGGTGCTGGACAACATCCGCTATGGCTCGCTGGACGCGACGGATGAGCAGGTCAGGCAAGCCGCCAGCGCGGCGCTTGCCAGCGCCTTCATCGACCAACTGCCTGAAGGCTACGGCACGCTACTCGGCGAGCGCGGCGTGGTCCTTTCGGGCGGTCAGCGCCAGCGGATCGCCATCGCCCGCGCGATTCTGAAAAACGCCCCGATCCTCCTCCTGGATGAGGCGACCAGCGCTCTCGACCAGGAGAGCGAGAAGCTCGTCCAGACAGCACTGGAGCGCGTGATGCGCGGGCGCACCACGCTCGTCATCGCCCACCGCCTCGCGACCGTCATCAATGCAGACCGCATCCTTGTGATCGATGGCGGCCGTCTCGTGGAAGAAGGCACGCACGCCTCGCTCATCAACGCGGGCGGCGTTTACGCCCGGCTGGCGGGGCTTCAGCTTGCCGGACAAGAAGGCTCCGCTTTGACGGCATAAATTATATGATTCAAAGCCGCGGTTGGCGGCGGACATGCCCATGCGTGCAAGATACGGTGACGCCCGTCGGCCCGGCGAGCGTCACCTCTCCGCGCAGTTGTGGGGCCTGCGTGAGCGACGGTAGATATGGCTTGACGCCTGCCAAGCAATAGGCGGGCACATGAAATGTTTGTTAGGTTGCAGCGAGAGCGAAACGCGGCTTCACTCTCGCGGCAAGGAGTGAAAGGGCCAGAGGGACACCGATTTTCTGGCGCCAATGCCTGCTGAGATCTTGGCGCCTAGCTTCTGTTGCAGAACCTCCCGCCCATTCCGCGCAAATCCGGCTTACACGGACTTACTTGCAGCCTTTGGCGAGGTCATCCAAAAGTGCGCTGGACGCATCGTCGATCTCTGAAGCTGTGATTCTCTCGTAATCGGGACCAAGCTTCCCGCCGATTTCTTCCATCTTCTTTCCAAGAGCTTCAAGTTTTGGATCTTTCTGATTCTTTTGAGCAATGGCGCCAGCCTGTTCCGTCAGCTTCACCATCTCACAGAATTGGCCAAGCTTGGCCTTGTCGCCTTTTATGCTGTCGACAAGCTTCTGCACTTCAGCCTTGCTTGCCTTTGGCGCGGCCTGCTCCGGTTGGAATCCAACGTTGCAGCTCTTAGAGAGATCATCGAAAAGTGCGCTAGAATCCTTGTCCAGTTGTGAACTCGCAATTCTTTCATAATCCGGGCCAAGCTTTGCGGCAGCGGCCTGCATTTGCTTTCCAAGTTCTTGCAGTTTCGGATCGTTTCTATTCTTTTGAGCAATCGCGTCGCCTTGAATTTCCAGTTTTGTAATCTCGCAAAATTGAGAAAACTTCGTTTTATCGTTCTTGATACCGTCCAAAACCTTCTGCACCTCGGCCTTGCTAACCTTCGCCGGCATAGCTTGGCGCTGTGCCGCCGCGGTGGTGGCTCCAAGGGCCGTCAGGACTGCGATTGCGGCGATGAACTTGCTGCTCATAAATGGCTCCCTAATTCAGTTTCGCTTCTGACGATGCGGCCAGCCGGCGGCCTGGAATAGCCTGCGCCATGTTTCCAGGCGCCTCTGCTCCATGGGCGCATCGTTGCACTACGTGCTGCTCTAGCATAAAGACGAGGGGAAAACACCAGCTGCATAAGAAGCTTTCCGCAGCTAAGCTATTGCTTTCATAGTGCGCGCGGAAAGGATCGGACCTGATTGCAATCGGAAGCACTCAGGAAATTACGCAAGGTAGTTCGACTGGGGCTCCTCTGCGCTCGCTGTCGCAATGACAAGAAGCAATAGACCGTTTTGGTATTAGGCTTAAATCGGTGGATCGCGCAGCTGCAGATCGTCCAGCGACTGCTCAAGGCCGCGGCGCGTTTCAGGCGAGATGCGGTTTTTCAGGGTCTCGGTCCATTTATCGATAAGCGTCTGCCATTGCGCCTTGACATCATCCCTTTCCGCGTCGCTGCGATCCGTCATCCTGGTTTTCTTGTCCAGGTCCTCGAACGCCTTCTGCGCTTCGAGAATATCGTCCTTGCTGTACGCTGTCGCCGCCCCGACCGCAGCGAGAAGCAAATCGGACGCCTTCACGAACGCAGGCGAGCGGATAAAAACATCGCAGGTTGCGAGTTGATCGTCCGTGAGCGACGCGGCGACGACAGCGGGCGCAACGCCCATCACGATCGCCCTCTGGATAGTATAGAGGAACTCGTACTGATCGATTTTTTCGCGCAATTTTTCGCGGTCGCTCAAGGGGAGGGGCGCGGCTTCAGCCAAGACTTCACGGGCAAAGCGCTTCACCTTGGCTGCAACTTCATCCAGGTGCGAAACTCGCACGAGATTGTCCATCAAGGCCTGCGCTTTCAGCACCTTCTGCGCGGGGGGGACGGGCCTCGAATTTCCTTGCCCGGGCATCACCTGCGAAATGTCGAGCGAAAGAGCGCTCGCCCAGGCCGAGAACTCCGAGAAAGCCCGGCTGTCATCGTAAGAGAAACCCGTGACGAGCCTCGACAGGGCATAGAACGCAGTCATCGTCTTTTGCGTCGCGGGAAGCTCGACGATGCGCCGCAGATCGGCGACCTCTGAGGAATTGGCGACCCTAGCGATCTGCTCGGCGGCATCCGCGATCATGGCGCTGCGATAGTCGGCCAGCGCCGCATCGAGTTCGTCGCCGGCCTTGCGGAGATAGTCCATGAAAACGAGCGTCTTCGCCAGCGTCGCCCTGTCCATGGCGGTTGTTTCGGGCGCTCCGGCGTAGTCGCCCTGGATCATTCCGCGCATGACAGGAATATAGACGTCGCGGAGGGTGCGCCTGAGATCCTCGAAAATCTCAGCGGCATGGCTGGCTTCCAGCACATTTTCGATGAGACTCTGCGCAGCGCGCTTGGCTTGCTCATCGACGGGAGCTTGCTGCTGCGCCGGCGGCTTATCCTGCGCGAGGCCGGCGCCCGCGATCCCCACAGCGAATGCGATCAACAGACCGGAGATGAACACCCTGAAGCGCATGCCATTCCTCCTGCGATCGCAGCGGCCCGCTGAAAATGCATGTACGTGAAACTCCATCCTTCGACAGGCTCAGGATGAGGCCGGGCGTTATCAATGGATTAGCCCTCATGGTAAGCTTGCCGAACCATGAGCGGCATTACATCTGCAGCAACCCCGTACTAAGCAGAGATCCCTTGGTAAACCAACGAATGCCTGCTTAGATTCTTTTGTTTTCGCAGAGTTTTTTCGCAAAACCGGGAAGACCACTTTTGCGAACTCTGCTTAGTCTTCGTCGTCGTAGTCATCGTCCTCGTCGCGCTCGGCCTGCAGATGCTTCACGCCATCGGAACCGGCGAGGAAGACGTCATCGGCGATGCCGAAGAAAAGTCCATGTTCCACAACTCCGGGCACGATATCGAGCGAATCCGCCAAGGTTTCCACATCTGGAATAGCGCCGAAGGCGCAATCGGCGATCAGGTGGCCGCCATCCGTCCGATAGATATCGCCCGAACCGCCTCTGCGGATCTTGATTTCGCCCCGGCACCCGGCGTCATCGGCCGCCGCCTTGATCATCTCGATCGTCGCCGCAAGACCGAAGTCGACGATTTCCACCGGCAGCGGGAAAGCGCCAAGCTGGGAGACATATTTCGAGCTGTCCGCGACGATGCAAACCCGGTCGGACGCCATGGCGACGATCTTCTCCCTAAGGAGGGCGCCGCCGCCGCCCTTCACGAGGTTCAGTAGGTGATCGATTTCATCGGCTCCGTCCACCGTGAGATCCACGGCCGGGATGGCGTTGAAATCCGCGATCTTGATCCCGCATTTCTCGGCGAACTGGCGCGTGCCCTCCGACGTGGCGATGCAGGTCAGGTTCAGGGCCTCCTTTTTCATGCGCTCGGCTAAGAGCCCCACAAACGCGATCGCGGTCGAGCCGGAGCCGAGGCCAAGCACCATCCCCGGTTCGACAAGGTGAAGCGCCTGCGCCGCAGCCTGAATCTTGTAATGCTGTGTATCTCCGCTCACTCCGTAAGCCCCCCTAGGAATATATACTTCATTTCCAGAAACTCCTCGACGCCATGCCGTGAGCCTTCCCGGCCCAGGCCCGATTCTTTCATGCCGCCAAAAGGCGCAACCTCAGTCGATATGATGCCGTCGTTCACGCCGACAATGCCAAATTCGAGCTTCTCAGTCACGCGGAAGACGCGCGCAATGTCGCGGGCATAAAAATAGGCTGCGAGACCGTAAGGGGTCGCGTTCGCAAAACGGATCGCCTCATCCTCTTCCTTGAACCGGAAAAGCGGCGCGACTGGGCCGAAGGTTTCCTCCATGGCGAGCCGCATCCCGGCGCTGGCGTCCACAAGAACCGTCGGCTCGAAGAAGGTGAGGCCGAGCGCGTGCCGCTTTCCGCCGATGACGGCCCTGGCGCCCTTTGCAAGCGCGTCGGCGACATGGGCCTCGACCTTGGCGAGCCCCGCTTCGTTGATGAGCGGCCCTTGCGCCACCCCCTCTTCCGCCCCCGGCCCGACTTTCATCCGGGAGACCCGGTCCGCCAGCTTCGCGGCAAACGCGTCATAGACGCCCTCCTGCACGAGGATGCGGTTGGCGCACACGCATGTCTGGCCCATGTTGCGGAATTTGCAGGCGATCGCGCCTTCAACAGCTTTGTCGAGGTCCGCGTCGTCGAACACGATGAAGGGCGCGTTGCCGCCAAGTTCCAGGGACACTTTCTTCACGGTGGCGGCCGACTGCTCCATGAGCAGTTTTCCGACCCGCGTGGAGCCGGTGAAGGTGATGACGCGCACGAGCGGGTTCGACGTGAGTTCCTTGCCGATCGCTTCCGCGTCGCCCGTGACGACGTTCAGCACGCCGGGCGGAAAACCCGCCTTCATGGCGAGACCGGCCAAGGCAAGCGCGGTCAGCGGCGTGTCCGGCGCGGGCTTGACGACCGCGGTGCAGCCAACGGCAAGCGCCGGCGCAACCTTGCGGGTGATCATGGCGAAGGGGAAGTTCCAGGGCGTGATGGCGCCAATAACTCCGGCGGCCTGCTTCTGCACAATGATGCGTCCGCCCTTCTTGTGGGACGGTATCGTCTCGCCGTAAATGCGCTTGGCCTCCTCGGCGAAAAACTCGACGAAGGATGCTCCGTAGGAAACTTCGCCCCGCGATTCCGCAATCGGCTTTCCTTGCTCGGCCGTCATAAGTTGCGCGATCTCTTCGGCGTGGGCGAGTTGCAGCTCATACCAGCGCCTCAGGATTGCGGCGCGCTCTTTGGCGAGAAGGCCGCTCCAGGCTGGGAAGGCGCGATAAGCCGCTTCGATGGCCGCCCCCGCGCCGTCTGCGCCAAGATTTGGCACGCGTGCGATAACGGCTCCCGTCGCCGGATTGGTCACCGGCGTTTCAGGTTCGCCCTCCCATCGGCCGCCGATCAAGCACTGCTGGCGAATCAAGGACTGGGAAATGTGCTCCATCGGGGCGGCAGCCTCAGAGTGGCGAGGAGGCATCATACCCAGCCTCTTTCGCCATCGTCAACGGGCGGCCGGGGAGGCGGGAGCTTCATGCGGCTTCCTTCGCGCGCCAGACGGGACTAAATGATCCGCGTGTGCTCGATGCACCGAGGGGTAACGATTTTCAGTCTTCACTCAGGGAAACCATGCCAACATTCGACTACGACCTGTTTGTTATCGGCGGCGGCTCCGGCGGCGTGCGCTCCGCGCGGCTTGCCGCCCAGCTTGGGCGTTCGCACCGCTATTGCGGAAGAATATCGCTTTGGCGGCACCTGCGTGATCCGGGGCTGTGTGCCGAAGAAGCTGTTCGTTTACGCGAGCGAGTTCGGGCGCGCCATCGACGACGCGCGCGCCTATGGCTGGACCGTCGGCGAGAAGCGTTTTGACTGGAAGACGCTGGTCGCCAACAAGGACGCGGAAATCGCTCGCATCAGCAAAGTGTACAGCCACGGCGTCGAGGCGGCAGGCGGAACGATCTTCCATAGCCGCGCCGAGGTGCTGGACCCGCACACGATCAGGATCGCGAGCGAGGATCGCACCGTCACCGCCGAGCGTATTCTGATCGCGACGGGCGGACATCCATTCATACCTGAGATTCCCGGGCGTGAGCTTGCGATCACATCCAACGAAGCCTTCCACCTGCAGGAACTGCCGAAGAAGATCGTGATCGTCGGCGCTGGCTACATTGCGGTCGAATTCGCGGGCATTTTCCATGGCCTGGGCGTCGAGGTCGAAGTGCTCTATCGCGGGGGCGAGATTCTCCGGGGGTTCGATCACGATCTTCGCAGCGCGCTGACCGGCATCATGAGAGGGCGCGGCATCGCCATCACCTGCAACGAGGAGCCTGCCGCCATCGAAAAGTCAGGCGCTGGCCTCACCGTGTCGACGACCGGCGGCGGGCGCATCGCCTGCGGCGCGATCATGTTCGCGACGGGCCGCCGGCCGAACACGGTTGGCCTGGGCTTGCAGAAGCTCGGCGTGAAATGCGGCTGGAATGGCCGCATCATGGTGAACGATTGCTACCAAAGCTCCGTGCCGAGCATTTATGCCGTCGGCGACGTGACCGACCGCGTGAACCTGACCCCGGTCGCGATCCGCGACGGTATCGCCTTCATCGAGGGGGTCTACAAAAACAATCCGAATCCGGTCGACCTTGCCTATCTGCCGACGGCGGTGTTCTCCCAGCCGGAAATCGGCACGGTGGGCTACACCGAGGAAAGCGCCCGCGAGATGTTCCGGGACATCGACATCTACAAGACAAGCTTCCGCACGCTGAAGAACACGCTGACGGGGCGCACGGAGCGCGTGCTCATGAAGCTTGTCGTCGATGCGGAGACGGACAAGGTGATCGGCGCGCATATTCTGGGGCCGGATGCGGCGGAGATCATCCAGGCGCTGGCCATCGCGGTGAAGATGGGCGCCCGCAAAGCCGATTTCAACTCGACCATCGCGCTACACCCGACGATGGCCGAGGAGCTGGTGACCCTGCGGGAGAAGTGGACGCCGCCCGCGGTATAGGCATGCCGCGGGGCAACGGCGGTCACATTGCCGTTGAGCCGGTTCTCGCCATATTGCCCGCCATATTGCCCTCTAGTAACAGCTCCAAACGATTGTTCAGCTTCCGGGTTAGGGGCGTCTACCATGGTTCCGCGGCGTCAGTTTCTTGCGTGCCTTATTCTTGCTGCGTTCAGTTTTTCGATCGACGGGGCAATAGCCCAAAATCCCCCGGCAAAGGCCGCGCAGCCGGCTGCGGCTCCTGCTCCAACCGTGGCTCCGGCCCCCGTGCAGCCGGCCAAGCCTGCGCCCCCTCAAATCAACACAGCCGAAATCAACAAACGCGCGAATGAAAGCGTGGGCTCCGACATCCCGGCAAAGGTAAAAGGCTGGCAGAAGTCGCTGGACAAGATCGAAGAGAATCTTCGCAAGCCGAACCTGACCTATACGGACTTGAACAACTACCGCGACGAGCTTCTGAAGGTGCGCGCGGAGGGCGAGGAGTTCTGGAAGAAGCTCGAGCCTCCGCTCGGCGGCGTCACCGAACAGGTTGAGAAGCTGCCGCCGGTTCCAGCTCAGGACCAGCCGCCCGAGACCGAGCAGGCCGCCCAACTGCGCGCGGACCTCAACTATTATCTCGGCGTTCTCAAATCGGCGCGCAGTTCGCTCGACGCGACGCATTTCCGCGTTGACCAGCTTATCGCTTCGATCCAGGACACGCGCCGCAAGATCTTCACCAGCAACCTTTTCCAGCCGGCGCCCGGCGTGTACTCCGCCCAGACATGGGAGAATGTGCCCGCCTACGCAGACATGGCGGCGTCCAAGGTGACGGGCGTCGTGGAGGATTGGTGGAACGGGCTTAGCGATCAGAAAGAGGTCATCTACTTCGCTGAAATCGCTCTTGGCCTGTTCCTCGCGCTTGGCTTTCTGGGCTGGCGCGGGGTGAGATGGCTAAGAGCCTGGCCCGATGCTGGCGACCCTCCGTTCTGGCGCCGGGCTTCGGCGGCGGCGGGCGTGATCCTGTTGACATCGGCGCCGGTGGTGATCCCGCTCGTGTTCCTGTACAACGCGGTCGACCAGGCCGAGCATATGTCCGACCAGATTGGCAGGCTTTTCTATTCGGGGTCGCGTTCGCTGGTCATCATCACGGTCGTGAGTTCTCTGATGGCCGCCGTGCTTTCGCCAGGAGCGCCGCAATGGCGCTTGATCCCCGCAACGGATAAAGCCGCAGTCCGCGTTTCGGCTTTGGTGCTGACGGCGGTCCTCATCTACGGGATCACAACTTTCGTCTATTCCGCGACAAGGATCGTGCAGGCGCCCTTGTCGCTGACGCTGGCGATTGCATTACCATCCAACCTGATCGTCGCCCTGCTCGTCGCAGGCATCCTGAAGACCCATCTGAGGAATGGCGAACCGGAAAAACTGCCTTCGGTGAACTGGCTTCGCATTCTGCGCGCGCCGATCTGGGCCATATGTATCGCAATCGTGATTACGGCGCTTTCCGGCTACCTGGCGCTGTCCCGGTTCATCGCCCAGCAGCTGATCGTAACCGGCTCGATCCTCGGCCTCGTTTATCTCCTCCTTCTTTGGGCGGATGGTTTCGCACAGAGCATAGGCGACGAGACCTCGGCCGTCGGGGCGTGGCTGAAGAATACCGCCGCGCTCGATCAGGAGCGGCGCGAAAGGCTGTCTGTGCCAGTGAGCCTGCTCCTCAAGTTCCTGGTGCTGGTCGCATCGGTGCCGTTCATTCTCCTGCAATGGGGTTATCCCTGGGCGGACGTGCTTGAATTGTACAACCAGCTCTTCTTTGGCTTCCGTATCGGAAGCACGCAGATCTCGCTGGCTGCGATTCTCGCCTCGATCATCGTTTTCATTCTTGGCTATTTTGCCGCGAAACTTTTCCAGGGGTGGCTCGATGCGCAGGTGTTGAAGCCAGCCGGCCTCTCCGGGGGCTTGCGCGACTCCATCCGCACCACGGTCGGTTACGCGGGCGTTTTCGCGGCGGCGCTGCTCGCGCTGTCTTACGCGGGCTTCAATCTGTCGAACCTCGCGATCGTCGCAGGCGCCTTCTCCGTCGGTATCGGTTTCGGCTTGCAAAGCGTGGTCAGCAATTTCGTTTCCGGCCTCATCCTGCTCGCGGAGCGGCCCATCAAAGTAGGCGACCTCGTCACTGTGGGCGGCGAGGAGGGCTACATCAGAAAAATCAGCGTGCGCTCGACGGAGATCGAAACCTACGACCGCGCGAATGTTCTGATCCCGAACTCATCCTTCATCACGGACAAGGTTAAGAACTGGACGCTTCGTAACAATACGGCCCGGGTTACGATCCCCGTCCGGGTCGCCCACGGCTGCGATCCGCGGCAGGTCAAGGCCATTCTCTTGAAGGTCGCACAGGATCACTTAAACGTCATGACATCGCCGGAGCCTTTCGTCGATTTCGAAGACTTCAGCGGGGATGCTCTTAACTTCAAGCTGTACGCCTATGTCTACGATTTGAACAAAAACATCGGCACGAGAACTGATCTCAGGATCGCAATTCTAGAGGCCTTCGATGCCGCCGGGATCGCGATGCCCTCAACCCATACCGAGGTTCTCATCCGCGAGACGGAGTGGTTGCGCGACGCCGTGAACCAATATATGGCCAGCCCGTCTAATAAGAATTCGGCCAATGGCAGCCACAATGCCGCTCCGGCATCTGACGCCGGCAAAAGCACAAAGGTCCTACCGTCATGACTATAGCGAAGGCAATTCAGCAGCTTGAGAGCTTTTTTCTTTTTGTGATCGCGATTCTGACGGTGGTCGGCGCGGTTAAGGAGATCTACCTGATCCTGGGAAAGCGCGATGTCGGCCTTCAGGATCTGCTGCTGATGTTTCTTTACGTCGAAGTGCTGGGAATGGTCGGCGTCTACTCGGACAGCAAGCAAATTCCTATCACGCTGCCGATCTTCATCGCGATAACCGCGCTGGCGCGAATGGCTATCTTGCAGAAGGAGCAGGACCCTCTGCACATCATCTACGAAGCGAGCGCGATTTTGCTTCTTGCGATCGCTGCGTTTATTGTCAATCTCCGGCCGTCACATCTCAGCCTTCGCGTAACGAAGCAAGGCGAGAAGCTTGTGCCCGACCGGAACCAATACGAGTGACGCAGTGTCAGCGCGCCCGCGGACTCACACCCATGCGGCGGGCGATGACTGTCTGGGATAAGGCGCGCTAACCTCGTGTTTTTGCTCGCGTCCCTTTCTCTCTGGATTGCCGTACGAGCGGGCTGCCAGCCAAGGCGGCGATTCGGAGACGGGACATTAGGCGCTTGTTATACGGGCGCGGCTCTTCTATTTTCCGCTCATGACAACTCCGCTCTATCCTGAGCCCGCCGCCGGGCCCCTGGCTGTCTCACTTCCGTCGCTCGCGGGAATGACAAAGCATGAACTCGCGGAGTTGCTGGCCGCTGCGGGCGTGCCGGCAAGCCAGAACAAGATGCGGGTCGCTCAGCTTTGGAATTGGATCTACGCGCGCGGGGCGCGGGATTTCTCGTCGCTGACGAACATCGCAAAGACGCTTCGCGCCGATCTTGAGGCGCGCTTCACCCTGGCGCGGCCTGACATCGCCGCGGAGCAGATTTCCGAAGACGGCACGCGCAAATGGCTCTTGCGGCTCGAGCCGCAGCGGACGGGCGAGCGCGCGCCCGAAATCGAGACGGTCTACATCCCCGAACCGGACCGCGGAACGCTATGCATCTCAAGCCAGGTCGGTTGCACGCTGACCTGCACCTTCTGCCACACCGGCACGCAAAAGCTCGTCCGCAATCTCATGCCAGCGGAAATCATCGGGCAGATCCTGATCGCGCGCGACCGTATCGGCGATTGGCCCGGCGCGGCCGCTCCATCGGATCCGCGGGGCATTCCCGAGGCGGAGCGCAAGATCACCAATATCGTACTGATGGGCATGGGGGAGCCGCTTTACAATTTCGAGAACGTGAAGGCCGCCGTCGCTGTCGCCGCCGATCCCGATGCGCTCGCCTTCTCGAAGCGCCGCGTCACGCTGTCGACCTCTGGCGTGGTTCCGGCGATCGGCCGGGCTGGCGCGGAGATGGGCGTCATGCTCGCGATCTCGCTCCACGCCGTCCGCGACGAACTCCGCGACGAACTTGTGCCAATTAACCGGAAATATCCGATCGCGGAGCTGCTTGCGGCCTGCCGCGCTTATCCCGGCTTGTCGAACGCGCGCCGGATCACCTTCGAATACGTCATGCTGAAGGGGATCAACGACTCCGTAGCCGAGGCCAGGGAACTCGTCCGCTTGCTGGCCGGCATCCCGGCAAAAATCAATCTGATACCGTTCAATCCCTGGCCGGGGACGCGTTATGAATGCTCCGGCTGGGAGCAGATCGAGCGCTTCGCCGATATCGTCAACCGGGCGGGCTATGCGAGCCCGATCCGGACACCTCGCGGCAGGGATATCATGGCGGCGTGCGGACAGCTGAAATCGGCGAGCGAGAAGCTGAAAGCGAGCGCTCTGCGCGACGCCATCGCGGCCGGGGCTTGAGGCGGGAGCACCAATGAGCCTGTACCATATCTTGAGGGTCGTGTTTGCAATTGCGATCTCCGGCGCGCTCGGCTGGATGTCCCTCGCCGCGTTCGCCGCGGTCAAGGTCTGGCAGCACTTCGAAGCGGTGGAAGCCTTCGGACCTGACGCTGCGGGCGTCGAGTACTTCCCTTCCGTTCTTGAAAGAGCCGTCACAACCATGCAGGGCGGTTCTGCGGTCTTTCTTGCGGCGGCCATCGCGGGCGTTCTGCTCGGAGAGGTCTTCAGGACGCGCTCTCTGATTTTTTATGCCGGAGCCACAGGACTGCTGACCGCCGTGTTTGCAGCCGCATTCTGGCAAGAAGGCGGACCGCTTGGGGTTGCTCCACCAGCTGCGGCGCTGGCAATGGCCGGGTTTGTCGCCGGCGGCGTGTATTGGACCATCGCAAGCCCATCCGATTCACACGGATGAGCAAGACCCCCCGCATCTTTTCCTTTGCCTAAACGTAAAACATCAAGGAATAATCCCGAACTTGCCACATTCTTATCTAGGTTGTACTGTTTCAGGCCTCATTATAAGCTTTTCGTTTGCAGTTGTTTGTTAACCTTTTACCTCAATTTCACCCCAGCAATGCCATAATATACTATTACCCATACTCCAGGTCATGCGTCTAAGAAGGTATGTGATGACGGAGTCCTGGCGTAATATCCTTGAAAGGGCGGCAGAGAATTTTTCCATAGAGCTCGAACAAACAGCCGCCCCTGTCTTCAGCCATGCGTACGCAACCCCCATAGGCAGAGAACCTGTTGGAACCCGCAGGCTTTCGCCGCAACTCTCATTTGCCGAGAGCCGCGAAATGCTGGCGCGAGAACTTATGGCGCTCTCGGCACAGGCGCCCAGAGAGCAGACGGCGGCGTTGCCCTCGTCCACGGTTACGGCGCTTACGGTTCCCGTAACGGTCTCGGCCCGGAAGGAAGCGCAGCCGACACGGTCTCAGTCTCCAAGGCGGGCGCCCTGGCGCAATGTGATCGCAGTTTCGGTTTCGGGCATCACCATCGGTTTGGCGGGCTACCTTTTTCTCGGCCAAGGGCAAATCGGCGAACGAGCGGTCGCGCAACTCAATCAAAGCTCCCGCATGGAAGCTAGACTTGCCGTTCCCCAAGCTTCGCCCGCGTTTCAACGGCGTTAAGCCGCTCTGCGAAGAACCCTTCAGCGTGCGTCCGGTGCAGATTAACCTGGGGGCGTTTGGCCCCGGGCAGACGCCCGGGCCATGAAACCCGGAATCGGGCCGCAGCCGTTGCTCCTCCGTCCCTCCTCCGAGAGGGGGAAGGGACAGGATGAGACACTGTCTTGGCTGTCAAGCGCGGAGTTTGCGAAAGAAGTCCTTCAGCAACGCGGCCGAGCGGGCCTCGGCGATCCCCCCGTAAACCTCGGGGGCATGATGACACGCCGGCGAGGAGTAGAACCGGACGCCGTGCTCCACCGCCCCTCCTTTCTCGTCCGGGGCGCCGAAGTAGAGCCGCCTGATGCGCGCGAACGAAATGGCGGCCGCGCACATCGTGCACGGCTCAAGCGTCACGTAGAGATCGTAACCAGGCAGGCGCTCGCTTTTCGCCGCAAGGCACGCTTGCCGGAGAGCGCGCATTTCGGCATGCCCTGCCGGATCGCTTGCCGCGATGACAAGATTATGCCCGCGGCCCGCGATCTGGCCATCGGGGGAGACGACGACGGCCCCAACCGGCGTTTCGCCTGCCTGCGCAGCGCGCTCGGCTTCCGCCAAGGCCTCTTCCATGAATTTGTTGTGTTTCACCTGGCCAGTTTAGATGGCCGGCTAAAAAGCATCAATGGCCGGGACCCCAGGCCGGTCAGCGGAACTCGCGCACGTCGACAAAACGCCCGGCGATCGCTGCGGCCGCAGCCATCGCCGGCGACACGAGATGCGTCCGCCCTTTGAAGCCCTGCCGCCCCTCGAAATTGCGATTCGATGTGGAGGCGCAGCGCTCTCCGGGCGCAAGCTTGTCGGCGTTCATGGCGAGGCACATGGAGCACCCCGGCTCCCGCCACTCGAAGCCCGCGGAGATAAATATCTTGTCGAGTCCTTCCGCCTCGGCCTGCTCCTTCACGAGGCCCGAGCCCGGCACGACCATGGCGCTCACCCGCTCGGAAACGCGATGGCCGTCGATCACGGCGGCTGCGGCGCGCAGGTCTTCGATGCGGCCATTGGTGCAGGAGCCGATGAAGACGCGATCGATGGCGATGTCCGTCATCTTCGTCCCCGGCTGAAGGCCCATATAGGCGAGCGAACGGGCGATAGCCGCGCGCTTGCCCTCGTCGGCAGCCTTCGCCGGATCGGGAACGGCGCCGGTGATGGCGACGACATCCTCGGGGCTGGTGCCCCAGGTGACGATGGGCGGCAGCTTTGCCGCGTCGAGACGCACTTCGCGGTCGAAATGCGCGCCCTCGTCCGAAGGCAGGCGATCCCAGTGTTTGCGAGCAAGTTCCCACGCTCCGCCCTTGGGCGCGCGCGGCCGTCCCTTGAGATACTCGAAGGTCTTCTCGTCCGGCGCAATCATCCCTGCGCGTGCGCCGCCCTCGATCGACATGTTGCAGACCGTCATGCGCCCTTCCATCGAGAGCGCGCGGATCGCTTCGCCCGCATATTCGATGACGTAGCCGGTGCCACCCGCGGTCCCGATTTCGCCGATGATGGCGAGAATGATGTCCTTCGCGGTGACGCCTGCGGGAAGCGCGCCATCCACCGTGACGCGCATATTCTTCGCCTTTTTCTGGATCAGCGTCTGCGTCGCCAGCACATGCTCGACCTCCGACGTGCCGATGCCGTGAGCCAGCGCGCCGAACGCGCCATGCGTGGAGGTATGGCTGTCGCCGCAGACGATGGTCGTTCCGGGCAGCGTGAACCCCTGCTCCGGGCCGACGATATGAACGACGCCCTGGCGATGATCGAGTTCGTTGTAATATTCGACGCCGAATTCGGCGCAGTTCTCGGCGAGCGTCCGCACCTGGAGCGCGGATTCCGGATCGTCGATGCCGTGGCTGCGATCGGTGGTCGGCACATTGTGATCGACGACGGCGAGCGTTTTCTCGGGCGCCCGCACGCGGCGGCGCGCGACTCGCAAGCCCTCGAAAGCCTGCGGGCTCGTCACCTCGTGGATGAGGTGGCGGTCGATATAAAGAAGGCTCGCGCCATCGGGCTGCGTTTCGACGACGTGGTCGTCCCAGATTTTGTCGTAGAGTGTTCTTGTCATGCCTTGCAACCTTCTGGCTCGCGCGAGCGCCGCCTTGTTCTGCCGATGTTGTAGGAAGACGGCGTGCGGAAAGCAAGGCATGGCGTTGGCGAAGCATCACCGCCAGCACTGCGTATGATGGAGGTTTCGATGGCTTACAAACTCTACTACTGGCCCATACAGGGGCGCGGCGAATTCATCCGGCTGGCCTTCGAGGAGGCGGGCGCGGCCTATGAGGATATCGCGCGGAGCGCAGATGGCATGGCGAGGATGATGGGCATCATGAATGGCGCGACGAATGGCCACCCGCCCTTCGCCCCGCCCTTTCTCGTCGATGGGGATGCCGTGATCGGACAGACGGCGGCCATCCTGTTCTATCTCGGCCCGAGGCTCGGCCTCGCGCCGCAAGACGAGGCGCCGCGGCTTTGGGTTCATCAAATCATGCTCACGATCAACGATCTCGTGGGCGAGGCTCACGACACGCATCACCCCATCGCCGGAGCGCTGTATTACGAGGACCAGAAGCCGGAGGCCTTGCGCCGCGCGGAGAACTTTCGCGCAAGGCGTCTCCCTAAATATTTAAGCTGGTTCGAAAAAATCCTGGCGCGGAACCCGAAGGGAGCGGGGCATCTCGTCGGCGATTCCATCACCTACGCCGATCTCGCGCTGTTTCAGACGGTCGGCGGCCTCTGCTACGCCTTTCCACGGGCGATGGAGCGCGCGCTTGCCGATGCGCCCCATGTTGCAGCTCTTCATCGCGCCGTGGGCGAACGCCCTCGCATCAAGGCCTATCTCGCGAGCGAACGCCGCCTGCCCTTCAATGAGGAGGACATCTTCCGCCATTATCCGGAACTGGACGGCTAGCGCCTGCGTGCCGGTGCTTTTTGCAACACGACAGGATTGCGGAACGGGAGTAAAACGGTTAGGAAACGGGAACCGTGTCGGGGCGTAGCGCAGCCTGGTAGCGCATCTGGTTTGGGACCAGAGGGTCGGGAGTTCGAATCTCTCCGCCCCGACCATTAAAATCAAGGACTTAAGCCCAAAAATCCCAGGTCTGCGTTCCGCAAGATAGCCTCCGCGGAACGAAAGCCAAATCCAGGCTGTGTCAACCCCCCCCGGCTGAGGCCCGCGGTTGACGCAAGCTTTTGCAGAACTTGACACACGTAACCACAAGACTCGTGTCGAAGGGCCGGCGCCGTCGTGTTCCGCGCCGCCCGGCAACGCCACGCATTCATGGCGCCGTCGACCGAATCATTGTACGAGGGGCCTGGAGCTTCATTCGTATATGCGTTGCTTTTAATAGCATTGTAAGAGCAGACGCTGAGAACGGCATAGGGGCTAGGCTAGGTGGGATGGCTCAACGGGAACGGCGCGCGGTTCTCCCGGTCAGGTTCGCGCCAATGCTCTGGATCGCGGCGGCGCTTTGTGCCGCGCTGAGTCTCGACGGTTGCGTCGGGCCGGATTTTCTGCCCCCTGAGCCACCCGAAATCGGCAGTTACACGCCCGATCGTCAGCCGGCAACGTCTTCGGCGCAAGGCAAGACGCAACATCTCGACGTCAGCCGCGAGCTGCCAGCGGAATGGTGGGAGATGTTCCACTCGCTTGCGCTCAACAGCCTTATCAATCGCGCGCTGCATGACAACCCGAACATCGAGGCCGCGCGGGCGGCCCTGCACGTCGCCCAGGCCAATGTGTATGCGGAAGTGGGGCAACTCTTCCCCTTGGCGACCGGCAATGTAACAAGCCAAGGCGGAAAGGTCGCCACGTCACCCGGCGGCGTGAATGGCGGTGTTGCGGCGCCCATTGTGGGACCCGGAAGCACGAATCCCTCCTACTACCAACTCCATACGGCGCAGTTCACGGTGTCCTATGTGCCCGACATCTGGGGCGGAGTCCGGCGGCAGATCGAAAATCTCGAAGCCGCAAAAGAAAACCAGCGGTTCATGAATGAAGCGACGTTCCTCACTTTGACCTCGAACATCGCCGCCGGCGCGATCCAGGAAGCGTCTCTGCGAGCCCAAATCAACACAACCGAACGTCTCATAACGACATCCAAGGACATCCTGGGGAAGATCCGTCTGCAGAACCAGGCTGGCCAGGTATCGGGCCTGGACGTCGCGGCCCAGGAGGCGCTTGTAGCACAGACGGAAGCGACGCTGCCGCCGCTTCGCAAAGCGCTGGCCCAGCAGCGCGACCAGCTCATCGTCCTGTCGGGCCATCTTCCGGGAGAAGGTTTGCCGGAACGCTTCGATTTCACAAACCTCAAGCTTCCGCGCAATCTGCCGGTCTCGCTGCCCTCGGACCTCGTATCCCAGCGGCCGGATGTGCGCGCTGCCGAGGAAAATTTTCATGCGTCCTGCGCGCTCGTCGGTGTTGCAATCGCAAACCGGCTTCCACAACTATCTCTCACCGGAGATATTGGCCGAAGCGGAATTTCGATTAACCAGCTTTTCAGTAATAACCCGGCCTTTTTCTTTTATACTGGTATAGCCTCCGCATCCCAGGTGCTCTTTGATGGCTTTACCTTGCAACAACGTCAACGCGCGGCAGAAGCGGGCGTCGATCAGGCTGCAGCAGGCTATCGGCTTGCAGTTTTGACAGCATTTCAGAATGTTGCGGACGTATTGTACGCAATCCGCTACAACTTCGAACTCTCTCCAAAAGGCTGTTTTAGCGGAAAGGGCGACAGCGAAGACGCTGCAGTTGACGCGCACGCAGCTCAGCCAAGGGCAGGTCGCCATTCAAACAGTGCTTGGCGCTCAAACAACGAATTTGCAAGCATCGCTGGCCGTCATACAGGCGCAGGCGAACCGCTATACAGATACGGTCGGCCTGTTTCAGGCTTTAGGTGGAGGCTGGTGGAACAGGAACTTGCCCCCACCTACTCCTGAACCGCAGGCTTGGCTTGCAAGCGTGTTGGGGCCGAGGCCTGAGCCCATAGCCCGGGAGTACCCTGGAGCAACCGTTGCCGAAGCGCGTTGCGTCGTGGATGCCTCTAAAGAAAAATGTCCAGAGCGGTAACCTGATGCGCATTCATGTTCACTCATGCAAAATCGCCGTTTTCTTATGCGGCTTGGCCTTGTTTGCCGTGAGATTCCCGTGTCCGGCGCAAGCCACCCCATTAGCTGGCGTGGGCCCTGCCGGCGAGCCCAGCGTCGTGCTCGCCGATACGCAGCTTACGTCAATTAAAGTAGAACCGGTTGGCCAGCACGCCTTTCCCCAGGAGATGCAGGCGGTTGGCAATATCGACTTCAATCAGGATCTATTGACCCAGGTTTTTACCCAATATCAGGGCCGCATCATCAAAGCTTTCGCCAAGGTCGGAGACACCGTAAAAAGAGATCAGCCCCTTTTCACGATAGAGAGCACGGATCTCTTGCAGGCGGAATCGACCCTGATTTCGGCGGCAGGCGTTTTAGAACTCAATACCAAGAACCTTGAGAGGCAGCGAAGCCTCTTCAAGCAAAGCGCGGCCGCTCAGAAAGACTATGAACAGTCGATCTCGGATCAGCAAGCAGCGGAAGCCGCATACAGGGCGGCCCGCGGCGCGGTTAATGTCTTCGGCAAGACCGATGCTGAAATGGACCGCATCGTGAAAGAGCGTAAGGTCGACGCTGCGCTGACCGTGTCATCGCCGATCACGGGCCTTATCACCGCCCGGAATGCTGCGCCGGGCCTTTTCGTCCAGCCGGGAAATCCACCACCGGTGTATATCGTCGCGGACACCTCTGTTATGTGGATGGTCGCCAACGTGCCGGAAAGACAAGCGGCTGACCTCAGACTGGGTCAGGAGGTCCGGGCCAGGGTTACCCCCTATCCGGGGCGCACTTACCTGGGAAAGATCGTGACAATCGGACCGAATATCGATTCGAATACGCGGCGCGTGTTTGTCCGTTCCGAGATCGCAGACCCGGATTACGATCTCCGCGCAGGCATGTTCGCGACCTTCGTTATCACGCTCGCGCCGCCGAAAAAGGCGCTCGCAGTTCCTCAGGATGCGGTGATCCGCGAAGGCGATGGAAGCATGACCGTCTGGACAACGAAAGACGGCCACACATTTTTTCAGCGCGTGATTAAGACCGGTTTGTTCAGTGACGGGTTTACGGAGGTTCTCGAAGGGCTAAGCGCCGGCGAGCGTATCGCCACGGGTGGCTCTATCTTTATTGCTAATCAATACGCTAACGCTGGCAACTGAAGGCCCGGGCTCTATGAATTC
This sequence comes from uncultured Alphaproteobacteria bacterium, assembly GCA_963727795.1. Classification (GTDB taxonomy): domain Bacteria; phylum Pseudomonadota; class Alphaproteobacteria; order Rhizobiales; family Rhodomicrobiaceae; genus Rhodomicrobium. The sequence continues at coordinate 606,046 of CAVSHC010000008.1, read as the reverse complement.
TCATGAGGTAGGCCGTGCTTGAGGGGCTGGTTGCATTTGGGCTTACGCGCCGCCCCATTATTTTGCTGTTTCTAGCCGCTTTCGTCGTTGGCGGCCTGGTCGCCTTTACGAAGCTTAATATTGAGGCGTATCCGAACCCGGCTCCCGTCATCCTTGAAATCACGGCTCAGTCGGCCGGCCTCTCCGCGGAAGAAATGGAGCGGCTTTACACGATCCCGATCGAAGTCGGCCTCGCGCCGACGCCCGGCGTGAGCAACGTCCGCTCGACCTCGTTCTATGGGCTTTCCTTCGTTCGGGTCACGTTCGACTACGGCGTCGATTTCTACTTCGCTCTGCAGCAAACTCAGATCAACCTTCTGCAGAACGTCAGCCTTCCCAACAATATTCAACCGCAAATCCAGGCATCGAGCCTCGTCGGCGAAATCTACCGCTATCAAGTGACCGGGCCGAAACACTTCGGCATCACCAATTTGCGAACCGTTCAAGACTGGGTATTGCAACGGCGCTTCTTGACGGTTCCGGGCATCGTGCAAGTCAACACCTGGGGCGGCACGACAAAAGAATTCGAGGTGGAAGCCAACCTCAACAAGCTTGAAGCCTACAATCTGACGTTAGCGCAGCTCGTGAGTGCTGTCGGCAACGCCAACGTGAATGTCGGCGCGCGCACGATCAATATCGGGAAGCAATCCGTCACCATCCGGGGCGTCGGGCTTATCAACGACGGAGGCGATACAGACCTCATTCTCGGGCGCAAGGTTACCGACATAGAAAATATTACGCTTGGCCAGTTCAACGGCGTGCCGGTTCAGATCAAGGACGTGGCCAAGGTGTCCATCGGTTACGTCCCGCGGCTTGGCAAGGCAGGGCGCGACGATGACGACGACATCGTGGCTGCCATTCTTGTCATGAACCGCACCCTCCATACGAACGACGTCATTCCCCGCATCAAGGCCGAAGTCGAGAGGATCAACAGCGACGGAACCTTGCCCCCCGGTGTCAGGCTCGTCCCCTACTATGACCGCTCCAGTCTCGTGAACGTCACCACGAACACGGTGCTTCATAACCTCATTTTCGGCTGTCTCCTCGTCTTCTTGATCCAGTGGATTTTTCTGGGCGACTTGCGGAGCGCCATCATCGTAGGCGTCAACATCCCGTTCGCGCTTTTCTTCAGTATTATCATACTGGTTATCAGGGGCGAGGACGCCAATCTGCTTTCTGTCGGGGCTGTCGATTTCGGGATCATCGTGGACTCGGCGGTGATCCTTGTAGAAAACATCTTCCGCGTTTTTCAGGCTCAGGAGCGAGAAGAGCTCCTTAGAAGGCGGACCCCGATCGGCCGGGGCCGGAATGGCCCTTACGCCTCGGACACGGGCCTTTTGAACCGCATCCGGCTCATTTACATCAGCGTGACGCAGGTCGATACCGCCGTTTTGTTCTCAACCGCGATCACCCTCGCCGCCTTCATTCCCCTTTTCACCATGCAGGGCGTCGAAGGTCAGATCTTCAACCCGATGGCCCGGACCTACGGCTACGCGCTGGTCGGAGCGTTGCTGGCGACATTCACGGTCACGCCGGTGCTGGTGTCTTTTCTAATACCCGAACATGTGCAGGAGACCGAAACTATTGTCGTGCGGGCAATCCGAGCCGTGTACACGCCCATTTTGCGGCTGGCGCTCAGGGCGCGCAAGCTCTTCATCCTGCTCGGCATCGCTTTTCTAGGCTTCAGCGTGTTCCTGGCGTCAAACCTTGGAACGGAATTTCTGCCCGCGCTCGAAGAAGGCAATCTTTGGATTCGCGCATCGATGCCGCCGACGATCTCTCTCGATGCCGGAATGCCCATCGTGAACCGGATGCGCGCGATCCTGAAAAGCCATCCGGAAGTCATCACTGTCGTCTCCCAGCATGGCCGCCCCGATAACGGCAGCGACGCAACAGGATTTTTCAACGCCGAGTTTTTTGTGCCCTTGAAGCCTTTCGATCAATGGGAGCGAGGCCGCGTCAAAGACGATCTGGTCAAGGATTTGCAGGAGGAATTCGCGAAGGAATTCACCGGCATCGACATGAACTTCTCGCAGTACATCCAGGACAACATCGAGGAAGGACTGTCGGGGGTCAAAGGCGCGAACTCCATCAAGATCATCGGCCCGGATCTGGCAAAGCTCGAAGACCTCGCAAATCAGGTCAAGAAGGTCATGAGCGACGTTCCAGGCGTCTCCGATCTCGGGATTTTCCGGGTGCTGGGTCAGCCGAACCTTAATGTCCGGGGCGATCGCGACAGGGCCGCCCGTTACGGACTGAACACGGGCGACATCAACACCTTCGTGCAGACTGCATTCGGCGGCAGCACCGCGACCACCGTCTACGAATACGATCGTCTTTTCGGTGTGAATGTCAGGGCCGCGCCGCAATTCCGAGACACCATCGATGCCATCCGCAATGCCAAAATCAACGTAACGACGCCGAACGGCAACGCTTACATACCGATTACAGAGGTCGCCGACATTTCAATCGAGACCGGCGCATCGTATATCTTTCACGAAAGAAACCTGAGATACATCCCGATCAAATTCAGCGTGCGGGGCCGCGATCTGGGAAGCGCCGTCGCCGAAGGCAAAGAGAGGATAGCCAAGGCGATCGCCTTGCCGAACGGCTATCGCCTGGAATGGGCCGGGGAGTTCGAGGAACTCGAGCAGGCTCAGAGGCGGCTTGAGATCATCGTGCCGCTGAGCCTTGTTTTGATCCTGGGCCTTCTCTACGCCCTGTTCAATTCATTCCGCGATGCCCTGCTCGTGCTGACAGGCATCCCCTTTGCAGTGGCGGGGGGCATCATCGCGCTCTCCGCATCGGGCGAGGCGTTTGGGATTTCGGCGGCGATTGGCTTCGTTTCGCTCTTTGGCGTTTCGGTCATGAACGGGATTCTGATCATGACCTATTTCAATGAATTGAGGCATTCGGGCATCGGGACCTTGGACGCGATGTTCCAGGCTGCAACGCAGAGGATGCGCCCGATGCTGATGACGGCGCTCTCCGCCTGCATCGGACTTCTCCCAGCCGCGCTGTCAACGGGCATCGGCAGCCAGGTGCAGCGCCCGCTGGCCATTGTTGTCGTCGGAGGGATGTTTATGGGACCGATTATGCTCCTCATTGTCGTACCCGCTCTTCAGATTTTCTTTCTGGGTGACAGGAACGGCTCTGACCCCTCTCAAACAGAGGAAGCATCCGAGACAGTTTAAGCCTAAGCCGGCTTCGCCAGGCTGGCGCCTTGCCGCGCGCTTCCAATCTTAGCGCAAGGGCGGCAGCCGCATGTGAACGCCATTAACATCTCGGCAAGGGGCGCTTTCTTAAGATCGCAGCCCAAGCGAGGCAGCAGGCTCGCACCGATATTTCAGAACAGTGATTTACCGTTCAGCAAAATCATGTTTTTCTAATTGAACGCAGGCGTCATCGAAGAAAGCTGGATACAAATGTTGCGGGTCGAGACAGCGGTGCGATTACGCGTCTTTTGCGGCGAGGACGATAAATACAAGGGCCGCCCGCTCTATGAGGAGATCGTGGTGCAGGCGCAGGCCTCTCACCTTTCGGGAGCAACCGTTTTCAAGGGGTATATGGGGTATGGAGCGCGAAGCGGACTTCACGCCGCAAAAATCTTGCGCGCCTCGCATGATCTGCCAATCGTCGTGGAAATTCTCGACACCGAAGACAAGGTGAATGCCTTTATCGGCATTCTCGGCAACCTCTTGAACGGCGGTGTTGCGACGGTTGAAAAAGTCCAGTTGTACCGTTATGGCAGGGACAAGAAAAAACCGGCTGGAAACGAGTAGTTTTCTGTAAGGTTGTCAGGCTTTGCTAACACGCTGCAAGCCCTCTCTTCTTGCATTTGGGGGAGGCGGCATCGATGCGACGCCAAGCGAATTGCCTGGACCTCCGATGCGGATGGCGCCCAGCTTTTTTTTCGGTATTGATTGATCTTAGAAGCGCTTCGGATTTAAATTATAATTATTCTAACAAATATTATTAAAAGTTCTGTAAGCGTAGATTTATACTGCTTCTAAAGCGGAGGGCAAAACCTCTGCTTTTGTGTGTCAATCGTGCACTGGCATCGTGTTTTTACTGTGGCCGATAAAGCGCCCGGTTGACTGACATCCCGACGTTGCTTTTAGCTGGTCTCGTCTGAGTCGCGGGATAACGGGTGGCTAAATTGGGGGATGCGATGGCCGTCAAAAGCCGGTTCGAAGCTTGGCGGACTTCGATGTGCGCCGCAACCGGCGCCGTGAGTTTGCTCACAAACTGCGCCGTTCTTGCTGCCGACATGGGCTTGAAGGACTCCGGCTATGCGTCTCCGCCCGCTTTCAACTGGACCGGTTTCTATGTCGGCGGCCATGTGGGCTATGCCTGGGGCAACTCCAACTGGGCCGCGACCACAACGACAATACCCGCGGAAACCTTTGCAACTGGCACGCTTGGCCTGGCGCAGCCAATCAACACCTTTTTCGAGTCCGGAAGTTCCTTCGAAGGGTTTCAAGGCGGCTACACCTTCAGGCTCCCGAATAATTTCGTCATCGGCGCAGAGGCCGACGCATCCTTCCCGAATTTTCCAAATGTGCGAGGCATTTCCATCGGCGGCATCTCGACACTTGCCTCTCCTTCAGGTCCGGAGACCTATAGCGAGACCGTGCTCATGTCAGGCACGGTGCGAGGCCGCCTCGGTTATGCCGCCGGAAACTGGCTCCTCTATTCGACCGGCGGCATCGCGTGGACCTATAACCAGGCGGCGCTGGAGCCTTTGGAAGGCGAAAGGGAAGAGGTGAAGAAATGGCGCCTTGGGTGGACGGCCGGGGCTGGCGTCGAGACCCCCTTCTTGCCGCACTGGACCGCGCGCCTCGAATATCTCTACACGGGCTACGGGGCAAGCGGCGCCACCTTTCCTTTCGCACCGCAGCGCTTCGAGTCCGACTTCTCGCAGCAGGAAGTGCGCCTGGCTTTGAACTATCAGATCGGCGACGATGCGGCCGCTTCGGAGAAGGACCCAAAACCGGCAGCGAAAGCCGAGCCCAGCATCTTCGACTTTCATGGCCAGTCAACTTTGACCTGGCAAGGCTATCCGTCGATCCGGTCGCCTTATCAGGGGCAGTATAGTCTGCCGGGCGGCGGCGAGGGCCGGGAGGTTTCGGATTTCACGCTCTTCGCCGGGGTCCGGTTGTGGAAGGGCGCCGAATTCTGGATCGACCCCGAGGTCGACCAAGGCTTCGGCGTTGGAGACACGCACGGGGCGGCCGGCTATCCCAACGGCGAAGTCCTACAAACTTGGCTCCGAGACGCCCTATGCGAGAGTTCAACGTTATTTTATACGGCAGACCATCGATCTCGGCGGCGAGACGGAGAAGGTGCAGGGCGGCATCAACGTGTTCGAGGGCTCCCAGACCGCGAACCGTCTTGTCCTGACCGCCGGGAGATTCACCGTCACCGACCTCTTCGACACCAACCAATATGCGAATAACCCCAAGGCGGATTTCCTCAACTGGTCGCTCGTGAACGCGGGCACCTTCGACTATGCCGGCGACGCCTGGGGCTTCACTTATGGCGCCGCTGTCGAATGGTACCAGAACCGGTGGACGCTGCGCGCCGGCGTTTTCGATTTGTCTCCGACCCCCTCCGATGGCAACAGCCCGCTCGCCTATGGCCTCGATCCGACGTTCAAGCAGCTTGAATATGTGGGCGAGATCGAGGAACGGCATGACATCAACGGCCAACCCGGCAAGCTCAAAGTCACGGGGTTCGTCGCCGTTGGCCGCGCAGGCCTGTTTCAGGACGCCATCGATCTTGCCTTGATCACCGGTCAGCCCGCCGACATCACACAGGTGCGCAACCATTACAATCCCCGGCCGGGCGTGAGCGTGAACCTGGAGCAGCAGATTACTCCGGATCTGGGCGTCTTCGCCCGTGCAGGCTGGTCCGACGGCGCCGTCGAACCGTGGGACACCACCGATATCGACCGCACTGTGTCGGCAGGCGTCTCGTTTTCCGGAAAGCAATGGGGAAGGCCGGAGGACAGAGTGGGCATTGCCGGTGTCGTCAACAATATTGCCTGTGTGCACCAGGAGTACTTCAACCTTGGAGGCCTAGGCATTGTTATCGGCGACGGTATCTTGCCGTATCCGGGGCTGGAGAAGATTATCGAGGCCTATTACAGCTACTCTTTGAACTCCTCGACGAAACTCACCTTCGACTATCAGTTCATAGACAATCCCGCCTACAATACGGACCGCGGGCCGGTCAGTCTTTTCGCGGGCCGCGTTCATTGGCAGTTTTAGTCTAGTCTCCACCTCAACGCCTTGCCGGTTGCGGGCTTCGCATCAGCCCCACTTCAGACAAGCCGCTAGCTCCTATGGCGAGAGCAACACTCTACGCAGGCACAGCCTGCGGTCTACTTCACCGTGAAGAACGACTTGATGGCCGGCGGCACCGTCTGAACCAGCGACTTCACGACAGCGACATCACCGATCTTCTTGTCCCGGATGGCATAGGCGACGATGCCGGTCAGGGCGAGCGCCGAGAGGATCGGGGACAGGAGCGCTATGATCAAGACCACGCCCAGGACGGCGAGCTTCAGGTAAATTTCGTTGTCCATCTGACTTTCCCTCCGAGCCGAAGCGCCGCTGCCCGAATTGCAGCAGCCGCAAGGAGCCTAGAGCGATTTAAGGCATCGGCAAACCGCGCTTTGGGCGCGGCGACGATCCTGTCGAAAGGCGCCAGCCTCCTCTTTTCGAGGCATGACGCAGCTGCTAGGCTGGATATTCGCCTCGAATCAAAAGGGAATCAGAATGAGCGACAAGCCTGCCGTTGAGGGACGCGCGGAGCCAGCGCCAGACCCTGTGGACGAGTTCATGCGCCAGCTCAGCACCAACGCCGCAAGACATCGGCGGTCGATGTCCCAAGGCGGGGGAGCGGCGAAGCTCTACGAGGCCAATGAGAGCCCGACGAGGAGAAGCGAGGGCGCCGTGGCTTCGGCAATAGTCCCGCAGGTCCCCGAGGCGCCGCTGGCTCCGGCCATCGAAGGCGTGGCGGTCGCGAAGCTGGGGGAGGGATGCTGGGCCGTCGAAGCCAAGGACACCGGGGGCTCACTCATTCAAGCCTTCTTCCAGGGACCCGATGCTGAAGCGAGGGCGCGCGAATACGCCCGCTGGAAGTATGGAGAGGAGACTTAGGGCCTTATCGGCTCAAGTGGAGGTCAGCCTCTTCCGTCATGGCCGCACCTGATCCACGGATCAAGTCCGAGGACATGTGCGGCTACCCAGCTCAATAAAACTCAGCCTCATCAGAAGCTTGCATGGCCGGGTCAAAGCCCGGCCATGACAACAAAAAATGGTTGGCCGGGTCGGAGGGCATAGCCGCGCCCGCCCGATCAGGATCTCGACAGGCTCTTTTATTTCAAGCTGATCCTTCAAATCGCGCAGGATCTCGGACGCCTTCGCCATTGGCATCTCCGACGCCTTGGCGATCGGCGAAGCGGCTGCCGATTCGAGCGAGGGCCGCATGTCGTCCCGCTTCGCCTCGGCGCGCTCCTCATGCTTATACTCGATCATGTGGGTCCTGGGCGTCAGCACCTGGCTGGCCCTGATCTCGCGCGGAGAATCCATCTCCTCGGTATAGGCGCCTGAGCGGAACAGCGTCTCGATCGACTTGGCCACGCTGCGGGTCATGCGCTGCCCCTGCTCCTCGGGAAGGATTTGCTGCGCCTGCGCTTCCTTGATGCGTGTTACGAACCCCGCCGCCATCATGGCGACCTCGATCTGGTGCCGGAAATTGTCTTCGGTCGTGTACTTGATCCGGTCCCAAACATTGGTGAGCAGCGTGCCGATGTCTTCCATGATGTCGCTGGCGCCGAAGAAATCGAATGACTTCGCGCTGCCCGAGTCGATGGAGCCTATGGCGAGGCTTACGCCGCCGTCGACATGCAGGGCGGACAGGGCGGAATAAAGCTCGTCCATGGAGCGGATCACATTGATGACGATCTGCGGGTCGGTCAGCGACCGCTCCTTCTCCGCAATCAGAAGCCGCACGCGCTTGATCTCGCGTTCCGTGCCCTGGCTGTCCGCGATGATGAGTTCGTTCTTGTCCGTTTCGCGCGTCAGCAGCTCTCGCAGCTTCGGCATCACAAAGATGATGTTGTACGCGCCGACATCGATATCGGAGAGCAGCTTGCGGTTCACCGCCTGCTCGCCGTCGATCAGGCCGGACCAGAAGCCGATTTCGAGCAACGGGGTCAGGCCGAAAAAGGCCATCAGGTCTTTTTCTTCCTCGCCGAACTGCTGATAGTGGCGCATGAACTCATTATATGCGAGAAGGATGCGCTGCGTGCGGTTCACGCTGTCAGCGCCCCTTGCTGGCCTGTTCTTGCGACGCGCAACAGTTCGCGAATCTGCGCGGCATGAAGGGCCTCGCGCAGACTGTTCACGGCTTTTATAATCCTCTCGCGCCGCATGTACCTATCTCCTTCCCCTGGCCCGAATCGCTTCGTGCTCGCGGGATGCTAACTCTTTTTATTGGTCGAGATCATGGCTGCTCTTAACGAAGAACCGGAACATGGGAAGGAAAGCGGGGAGCGGATCGCAAAAGTCATTGCGCGATCAGGGCTTTGCTCCAGGCGGGACGCCGAAGTCTTGATTGGGGAAAAGCGCGTGTCGGTGAACGGCGCGGTGATCGAGAGCGCGGCGCTGGACGTAACGCCGGCCGATAAGGTTCTGGTCGACGGAAAGCCTTTGGCCGCCCGCGAGGCGCCAAGGCTTTGGCGTTATCACAAGCCCAAGGGACGCGTCACGACGCATAAAGACCCCGAGGGAAGGCCGACCGTGTTCGAGGCTCTGCCCGAAAACCTGCCCCGGCTCATCTCCGTCGGGCGGCTCGATTTCAACACCGAAGGCCTTCTGCTCCTGACAAACGATGGCGACCTCGCGCGGCATCTCGAATTGCCTTCGACCGGGTGGACGCGGCGTTACCGGGTCCGCGCCTTCGGACAGATCGAGCAGGCCAAGCTGAATGAGCTGGCGCAGGGCCTTCAGAACGGGCGGCGTGAACTACGGCCCGATCGAAGCTCAGCTCGAACGTGAGCAGGGCGACAATGTCTGGATTACGCTTTCGATCCGCGAGGGCAAGAACCGCGAAGTGCGCCGCATCATGGAGCACCTTGGCCTTACCGTGAACAGGCTCATCCGCGTGTCCTTCGGGCCGTTCATACTGGGCGATCTGGAACCCGGCCAGATCGAGGAAGTGAAAACCAGCGTCCTGAAGGATCAGCTTGGCCCTCGCCTCGCCCGGCAGCTCGGCGTCAAGCGCGAGCCCCTTCGGGAAGACCGCAAGCTCGCACCCGGGCGGTCGAAACCGACCTATCTCCGGCGGAAGCCAAGCCCCGCCGCCGCGCCGGAGCGGCCAGCGGAAGAACGGCCGATGAAGCGGCGGCGCATCTTTCAGGAGGACGGCGGCGAAGCGCCCAAGGTAGAACTCGTGCCTGAAAAGAGACGGCGGCCTCGACCGCCGACCGCGGCGGCGAAGCGTCCGGAAAACCTTTCATCGGAGCCGGGAGGATCGGCCCGCAACGCGAGGAGCGCAAATATCCGCCCCGCCGCGATGGCGAGGAGCGCCGGTTCGGGAGGCCCGGTTCCGCAGCCGAGGGTTTTCCGGAAAAGTCGCGCCGGGAGGATCGCCCCGAACGCGAGGAGCGCAAATATCCGCCCCGCCGCGATGGCGGGGAACGCCGGATCGGGAGGCCCGGTTCCGCAGCCGAAGGTTTTCCGGAAAATCGCAGATGCGAGGATCGGCCCCAACGCGAGGAGCGCAAATATCCGCCCCGCCGCGATAGCGGGGAGCGCCGGTTCGGGAGGCCCGGTTCCGCAGCCCAGGGCCTTCCGGAAAGTCGCGCACGGGAGGATCGGCCCGAACGCGAGGAGCGCAAATATCCACCCCGCCGCGATAGCGGGGAACGCCGGACCCGGGAAGCCCGGTTCCGCATCCGAAGGGCGCCGGGAAATCGCGAGGGCGAGCGCCGCTGGAGCGAGAAGCCGCAGCGCGAAACTCGCGCCGGGTTTGAGGCCCGCCGCGGCGAAGAATTCCGAGCGTCCACAGCGGCAAGAAAGAGGAGAGCGCACGCGGCGAACGCCCATCATTCACGGGGCGGGACCGTCCGCGCTGGGAACCGCGTACGGAGCAATCCGGGGAGCCCCGGCGCTCCCGGTCCCCTCGCGACGAAAGCAAAGGGGGACGGCGGCGTTTCGACTCTGATCGCACCGCCGGGAAAAGCGGCGAAGTGCGCCAGGGGGAGCGCCCAGCCAAGAAATTCGGGGGAGACGCAGGCAGGCCGAAGTTCGGCAACCGCTTCCGAAAGGATCAAGCCGGCTCCGAGACAGACAGGCCCTCATGGCGGGATCGAACACCGGGTGAAAAGAGCAGCGCCGATCATGGCGCTGCAAGCCGCAATGGGCAGCGCAGCGAGAAGCATCCTCCGGCCAGAAGAGACGAGACTTCCGGCGAGTCCGGGAAGCCCAAATCCTTCGAGAAAAGAAGCTTCAAGGGACCGAAGCGCGAAGCGCCTGCGCGCGGCGGCGGCAAGCCCTTCAAGCGCCGCAAAACCGGATCGCCCAAACCGCGCGCCGGCACACCGAAGCCGCATACAGATAAGGAGCCCTCGTGAGGATCGCGGGCGGGCGCTTTCGCGGGCGGCCAATCATCGCGCCTTCGGGCACGCTGACCCGTCCCACCTCGGACAAGGTGCGGGAGGCGCTTTTCAATATCCTCGCTCACGGGGTGGACGGCTTTGACATCGGCGGCGCGCGAGTCCTCGATGTCTTCGCAGGCTCCGGCGCATCTGGGCCTTGAAGCGCTGTCGCGCGGCGCGGCCTATTGCCTCTTCGTTGACGACAATGCCGATGCCCGCGGCGCGATCCGGCGGAATATCGAGGCGCTTGGGTTGACCGGCGCGAGCAAGGTCTGGCGGCGCGACGCCACGAAGCTAGGCCCCGCCGCGCCGATGCAGCCTTTCCAGCTTTTGTTCGCCGACCCTCCATATGGAAAAGGGCTCGGGGAATTGGCGCTTCGCGCGGCGGCGGAAGGAGGCTGGCTATCGCCCGGCGGCGTCTGCGTCCTGGAAGAGCGCGCCGGCGCGCGCCCTTGCGCCTGCTGAAGCCTTCGAGCCGCTCGATGAGCGGACCTATGGCGATACGGCCCTGCATTTCTTCCGCAAGACTTGACCCGGAGCCGCCGCGAGCCTCACCATGAAAGCGAAGCATGGTGGCGGCAATGACGTGGTCATCCGAGCAATATTTGAAGTTCGAAGACGAGCGGACGCGCCCGGCGCGCGACCTCCTCCAGGCCGTCCCAACCGTGCGTGTCGCAACGGCTGCGGATCTTGGATGTGGCCCCGGCAACTCCACCGAGCTCCTCGCCGAGCATTATCCCGAAGCGAGCATCGTGGGCATCGACAACTCCGCCGCAATGATCCGCGCTGCCAAGAAGCGGCTTCCCTATGTGAAGTTTCGGCTCGGCTCGCTTGAGGATTGGAACGAGCCAGGCCCTTGGGATCTGCTTTTCGCGAACGCCGTTTTCCAATGGATCGGCAACCATGAGCGGCTCATATGCAGGCTGACCGAACGCCTGGCGCCCGGAGGCAGCCTCGCCATCCAGATGCCGGATAATCTCGATGAGCCATCGCACGCGGCGATGCGCACGGTGGCCGCATGCGCGCCGTTCGCCGGGAAGCTGAGCAAGGCCGCCAAAGCCCGGGCGGTTCTGCCTGGCCCGGAGTGGTACTACGGGCTTCTGAAACCCCTTGTCTCTCGCGCCGATATCTGGCGGACGACATATTACCATCTCCTCCCCGGCGGAGTGGACGCCATCGTGGAATGGGTGAAGGGGACCGGGCTTATTCCGTTTCTGAAGCCGCTGACCGAAGACGAGCAAGCCGCGTATCTCGCAGCCTATCGCGACGAATTGGCCAAGAGCTACGCGCCGTTCGCCGGCGGCGACGTAATCTTGCCGTACCCGCGCTTTTTCATTGTTGCGACGCGATGAAGCGGTCTCACAGGAGGGAGGAAGCAAGCTCATGATGCAGGCCGTAGCCGTCCTGACGATCACGGTTCTTTTTACCTATCTGACCGGCCGGGTCGCCATGCGCCGGGGCTATGCCGTCGGGACGTGGTCTTGCATGGGCGCTCTATTCGGCCCTTTGCGCTCATGGCCGCCTTTTTTCTGACACGTTCTGGGAAAGGTGGTGCCCATCAAATCGTGGAAGCGGTTGAATATGCGCAGAGATCGCTGGCTTGACCGAGGGTTCGCACCACTCGCCTGCTCAGGGAGAGGGAACGCCGTTGCAACGTTCGCCACCATACTCCCTCTCGCGAGGGGCGGCGGGGGAAGCCGGGAAAATTTGCTTAATCGTCGCGGTAGATGCGCTCGCGGCGCTCATGGCGCTCCTGAGCCTCGAGGCTCAACGTCGCCACCGGTCTCGCATCGAGACGCTTCACCCCGATAGGCTCGCCCGTCTCCTCGCAATAGCCGTAGGAGCCGCCCTCGATACGCTCAAGAGCCGCGTCGATTTTCGCGATGAGCTTGCGCTGGCGGTCGCGCGCCCGAAGCTCTATGCCGCGGTCGGACTCATAGCTCGCACGGTCGGTGACGTCGGGATGCTGAGCGGATTCCTGTAGCGCGTCCAGTGTCTCCTTGCTTGACCGAAGGATCTCGTCGCGCCAGGCGATCAGCTTTTTGCGGAAATACAAGCGCTGGCGCTCGTTCATGAATGGTTCGTCTTCAGACGGCTTATAATCTGGAGGCAGATCCGTGCCGCCCATGTCGCCCCCTTTCCCAACGAACATTCCCACTTATCATAGCGAAAACCGGATGCTAAGATTACAATCGCGATGATAGAAGTGGTTATGACCTTCAACGCCTTTCAAGTCAAGAAGGCTCAAGGGGTCGCATCTGCTTGGTTTGCCCGGTTCCTGCCACAGTTGTTTGTTCAAAACAACCCGCTGCAATTCGAAGTTGGGCATGTCTGCGCCGTTTCCGGCTCCTTGGCCTGTCGCCTCCACCAGCCCGGCCCTCCCCGCGTAACCTGGGAGTCTGTCAGTACGAATGATTGTTAAACTTGCGATACGCAACCTCTTGCATGACCGCGCGCGTTTCCTCGTGACGCTGATCGGCATTCTATTCGCCGTTGTGCTGCTGGCGGTTCAACTCGGGCTTTATCTCGGCGCCCGGAAAATGATCGTCGGCATGATCGAGCACACAAACGGCGACATCTGGCTCTCAGCCTATGGCGCAAACAGCTTCGAGCAGGCCCCTTTTCTTACGGGGCGGGAACGCTTCACAACTCTGTCCACGGCGGGCGTCTCCTCCGTAACGCCGCTTCTCGTGTCTTTCTCGGGCTGGCGCAAGCCGGATTCAGGCACTGCGAACGTCATCGTCATTGGAACTGACAAGAGGACAGGAAAGTCTCGAACCCTGGAATGTCGTCGAAGGCGCCGCCTCGCCAACGCTGCCGGATGGCGTTATTGTGGACCGGTCCTATCTTCGAACCCTCGGCATCTCCGGATTAGGCTCGAACGCGGAAATCAACGGCCAGCGCGTGCGCGTGGAGGGGCTGACGGACGGGATCCGGTCCTTCACGACATCTCCCTTCGTGTTTACGAACATGAACAAGGCCCGCACGCTCATGTCCGTGCCCGCCGACCAAGCCACTTTCTATGTGGTGAAGCTCCTGCCAGGCGCGGAGCCCGCCCGGGTGAAGCAGGACCTGGCGGCGAAGATGACCAATATCTCCATCTACACCAAGGCGGAGTTCTTGAAACTCAATCTCGATTATTGGCTTTTCGGAACCGGGGCCGGCGTGGCTCTCCTGGGCGGCGCCCTTTTGGGTCTTGTCATCGGGACTGTGGTTGTGGCCCAAACGCTTTATTCGAGCACCAAGGACCACCTCACCGAGTTCGCAACGCTAAGGGCGCTTGGCTCCTCCTCCTCCTACATTCACAAGGTGATTTTGATGCAGGCGAGCGTAAGCGCCATTACCGGCTACGCCCTCGGTATTGCTGTATCTTTAGTCCTCACTCAATTCAGTCAGCACTCCCCGATGCCCATAATCTTGACGCCGCAGCTGGCGTTGCTGCTTTTGGGGGCGACGGTGGCGATGTGCGCAATCTCAGCGATCTCCTCGATCTTCAAGGTCACCAAGATCGATCCTGCCATGGTGTTTACGCGATGATCAGAGTTCCAATTCTCGAAGCGCGCCGGATCGTCAAGGAACTTGGCGAGGGAGAAGGCAAGGTTCTTGCCCTGAACGACGTCAGCCTTACCCTTTTTCCGGGCGAGTTTACGCTGCTCATGGGGCCATCCGGAAGCGGAAAGACGACGCTTCTGTCGATCCTCGGCTGCATTTTGACGCCAACATCGGGGTCTCTGACGCTCGCCGGCGAGTGCGCCGAAGCGGGCGCCGCCGAAGAACTCGCAAGTCTGCGCCGCAGGCATCTCGGGTTCATTTTCCAATCGTACAATCTGTTTCCCACGCTCACCGCGCTCGACAACGTGAAGCTTGGCCTCGATGTCCGCGGCTTTTCGGCGTCCGAGTGCAAACAGCGCGCCGAGGCGGCCCTTCACGATGTCGGCCTCGATCATCGCCTCCGCTGCTATCCAAAAACCTTGAGCGGCGGAGAAAAGCAGCGCGTGGCGATCGCGCGCGCCATCGCGTCGACGCCTCCGATCCTCCTCGCCGACGAGCCGACCTCCGCCCTCGATACGGAAAACGGCCACGCCATCATGGAACTGCTCGCCGGCATCGCGAAGAAGCACAATTGCGCCATTCTCGCAGTGACACACGATCCGCGAACAATACCTTACGCGGGCCGGGTGATCGAAATCGAGGACGGCAAGATCATCGATCAGAAAAAAAACCTGCAATTTCCGAGAATTGCAAAAGACATAAACCTAGGGAATGGGAACGCCGCGAATGAGTATCAACCAAAGCGGCAGGTTCATGCGTAAAGTCAAACCCTCGTCCTGGATATTTCTTGCCGGCATGCTCTCGTTTGGCGCGGCCCTCCTCGGCGCGACCGGGGTGCTTGTGCCCGGCCCCGCGCCGGCCTACTCCGAGCAACCCGCCACTACGGCCTGGGCCGCCGCCGCTCCAGGCCGGGTCGAGCCGAAGGGCCGGGAGCTGAGGATCGTCTCGCCATCTCCGGCCATCATCAGAGAGGTCTGGGCGAGCTTGAACGATCACGTTCAAAAGGGCGATCTCCTGGTGCGGCTCGATGACGAAGAACTCATCGCGAGGCTTGCCGCCGGGAAGGCGCAGGTCGCGGTCAAAACCACAGACCGGGATAATGTGAAGGCGTCGGGCACAGCGCTCGACCGCCGGAAGGCCGAGGATAATCTCTACAACGCAGAGCGGACCGCCTTCGACGCGAGGTTGGATCTCGATCGCTTGATTGCGGAGTTCAAAACGAACAAGGCTACGCTTTCGGACGTTAAAAGCGGCAGATCGGCTGTCACGGCGGCTACCGAAAAAGTCCTGCAGGAGCACCAGAAGCTGAAGAAAGCGCTGGCCAAGACTCTGCCGGCGCTCACCCGCGAGGAAGCTGCGCTGGCGGCGGCCCGCGCCGAGGTCTCCGCTCTAAGCGCCAGCCTTGAGCGCATGCGCATTCGCTCTCCGATCGACGCCACCGTTCTTGAGTTCAATGCAAAGATTGGGGAGATCGCCAGTCTTGCTTCTGAAAGCCCGCTTCTTGCCCTTGGAGACATAGCCAGCCTGCAGGTCCGCGCCGAGGTCGAAGAGCGCGATGTGAGCAAGATCTATGCGGGGCAGCCGGCCGTCGTTAAGTCGGACGCTTTCCCAGACCGATCGTTCGACGTCAGGGTCTCGGTGATCGCAAAATCGCTCGGCGCGCCGCAGCTTTCAGCGCGGAACCGCCGGAAGCAGACGGACGTGGAAGTCCTGGCGGTTGTTCTGGATCTTGAGGAAGGCGTTCCCCTTCTTCCGGGGATGCGCGTGGATGTTCTTTTCCGCGAGGGCGAAGTGAAAAGCTCGTCTGCGAGCGCGAAATAGCGAGAAGGATGGGGTCCTGGGCCGCGCTGCGCGTTAAGGCCCAGCATCAACACCGAAACTAGCGCTTGAGAAGCTCCGCAGAGCGCGTTATGAAGAGGGACCGAAGGCGTTTACAAGCGCCTGCCCTGTGGGGGTGTAGCTCAGTCGGTTAGAGCGCCGGCCTGTCACGCCGGAGGCCGCGGGTTCGAGTCCCGTCACTCCCGCCACTTTCTCGAAAACCTCAGCGTCGATCCAAGCCGTAGAGCCTACGACAGATCGATCGCGTAACGCTTCAAATCCTGCAGGGAGACGATTTCCAGGACGCGCTCATGCGTGGCCGACAACACGACCCTTGGCGCCATGCCTGCCTCGAACGCCTGCCGCCAGCGCGCCGCACACAAGCACCAGCGGTCTCCCGCTTTGAGGCCGGGGAACTGATACTCCGGCATCGGGGTGGAAAGATCGTTGCCCGCCGCCTTCGAGAAGGCCAAGAACTCATCGGTCATGACCGCGCAAACGGTATGGGAGCCCACATCCTGGGCGCTCGTGTTGCAGCAGCCATCGCGGAAAAATCCGGTGAGCGGAGAGTTCGAGCACACTCCCAGCGGCTCTCCAAAGACGTTTTTCTGGGGGTGACGCTCTTCTTCGGCCATATCCCTCAAGCCTTTGCGCTCCTTTTGCGCCCCAAATTACCCTCCTCGCCCCTCCCTGACGCCGCTAGTCGCACGGCGCCAGCCTCACAAGCACGTCGATTCGGCTGATCTGCGTGCCCGCCGGAGGCTCGGGCAGATCTTCCACCTTGATGCCGCCGGTTTCGATATCGACGAGCACCCCTTCCCTTTCAAAGAAGAAATGAAAATGGTTGGACGTCTTCGTGTCGAAGTAGGTCTTCGAACTTTCGATGGCGACCTCGCGCAGGAGCCCCGCTTCGACGAATTGATGAAGGGTGTTGTAGACCGTGGCCAGGGACACAGGGACGCCGTTCTTGACAGCCTCGGCATGCAGCATTTCCGCAGTGCAATGTCTGTCTCCGCACCCGAACAGAAGTTCAGCCAGCGCGACCCGTTGACGCGTCGGGCGCAGACCCGTCATCCGAAGCCTTTCACTGGGCAATTCGGGAACGTCCTCAGCCATTTCTCTTGGCATTTCCTCCTGCTTCGCCTTGTACTATAAAGAGCGGCGTCTTAACTCGCAAGCGCAGCCCCGAGCCGGTGCGTCTCCATGGATTTGGAGACATGTTGCGAGAGCCGCAAGGTATGATAGTTAAGGGAACGCCTTGCCGTCGGGCGGGCGGAGTGAGATTATAAAGAGGAATGATGTCTGAGCGGCGCCACAGCTACGACTACGATGACTTGCTCGCTTGCGGGCGCGGCGAATTGTTCGGCGCGGGGAATGCGCAATTGCCGCTTCCTCCGATGCTGATGTTCGACCGCATCACGAGCATCGCGAATACGGACGGCGAACATGGACGCGGCCGTGTTGTCGCCGAAATGGATGTGCGCCCAGACCTTTGGTTTTTCGCTTGCCATTTCAAAGGCGATCCGGTCATGCCGGGATGCCTGGGCCTCGATGCGCTGTGGCAGATGCTTGGCTTCTTTCTCGGATGGGCGGGCGCCCCGGGCAAGGGCCGCGCGCTCAGCGTCGGCGAAGTGAAGTTCACGGGCATGGTCCTGCCGAGCGTGAAACGGCTGGAGTATATCGTGGACCTGAAGCGGGTCATCAGGCGGAAGTTCACGCTTGGCGTCGGCGACGGGCAACTTAAAGCAGATGGAACGCTCATCTATTCCGCGAAAGAACTCCGTGTCGGCTTGTTTGCCGACGCGAACATGGGCATGCAAGCTGCGGGCTAAGCTTGCGCTTCGGCGAAACAATCGGCCTTTAAAAAAACCTTTTGCGACAACGTGGGGTTAAGACATGAGACGTGTTGCTGTCACGGGAATGGGCATCGTCTCGTCCATCGGGAACAATACCCAGGAGGTGCTCGCATCCTTGCGTGAAGCGAGGTCGGGCATTGTAAAGGCGAAAGATTATGCCGAAAGAGGCTTTCGCTGCCAGGTTCATGGCGAGCCGCACATCAACTGGGAAGACATGATCGACCGCAAGGTTCGCCGCTTTATGGGGGCGGGCGCAGCATGGAATTTCATCGCCATGCGGCAGGCGATTGTCGATGCCGGCCTCAATGATAAAGAGGTTAGCCACGAGCGCACGGGCATCATCATGGGCTCCGGCGGCCCGTCGGCGCGCGCTATCGTCCAAGCGGCGGATACAACGCGCGAAAAAGGGCCGCGCAAGGTCGGCCCGTTTGAAGTGCCGAAGGCGATGTCGAGCACCAACTCGGCCACGCTGGCGACGCCTTTCCACATCAAGGGCGTCAACTATTCCATCTCGTCCGCCTGTTCCACCTCGGCTCATTGCATCGGCAATGCGACGGAGATGATTTAGTGGGGGAAACAGGACATCATGTTCGCGGGAGGTGGCGAGGAGCTCGACTGGACGCTTTCGGTCCTTTTTGACGCAATGGGCGCGATGTCATCAAACTTTAATGAAACTCCGCAAAAAGCAAGCCGAGCGTATGACGTCAACCGCGATGGCTTCGTTATCGCGGGCGGTGCGGGCGTGCTTGTCTTGGAAGAGCTCGAAAGAGCCAGATCGCGGGGCGCCAAAATTTACGCCGAAATCGGAGGGTACGGAGCGACATCTGACGGCTTCGACATGGTCGCCCCGTCGGGCGAAGGCGCGGTGCGCTGCATGAAGCTCGCCATGCGAGGTCTCGACCGCAAGGTGGATTACATCAACCCGCACGCCACCGCGACGCCCATCGGCGACCTGAAGGAGATCGAGGCGATTCGCGAGGTGTTCGGATCGAAGGTTCCGCTTCTGTCCGCCACGAAATCCCTCACCGGCCATTCCCTGGGGGCCGCCGGTGTGCAGGAAGCAATCTATTCGCTCCTGATGATGAATAACGGATTTGTGTGTGAATCCGCAAATATAGAGGAGCTTGATCCCGCTTTCTCGGATATGCCCATAGTGCGTGAGCGACTCGATAATGTCGAACTCAACTGCGTGATGTCCAACAGTTTTGGCTTTGGCGGAACGAACGCTACATTGATCTTAAAGCGCTATGATGCTTAAGCGGGGCCGCTAGCCAGGATTTAAGAAAAGGTCTCGATCGATGACTAGGGTGGATATTGCAAGGCCGGCGCCATTGATGGCAGGCAAACGCGGGCTCATTATGGGCGTAGCCAACGACCGGTCAATCGCCTACGGGATTGCCCGCGTTCTGGCCGGCCAGGGAGCAGAGCTCGCTTTCACCTACCAGGGCGATGCTTTCGGGCGGCGCGCTGTGCCGCTCGCGCAGGGCCTTGGCGCCAAGATCATTCTTCCATGCGATGTGCTCGATCTGAACTCGGTCGATGCCGTTTTTTCCGAGATCGGCTCCAGGTGGGGCTCGCTCGACTTTCTGGTTCATGCCCTCGCCTTCTCCGATCGAAATGAGCTGAAAGGGCGCTACGCCGACACGACACGCGAAAACTTCATCAACACGATGGTCATCTCCTGCTTCTCGTTCACGGAGATCGCGAAGAGGGCGGCTGCGCTGATGAAGAATGGCGGCTCCATGATCACGCTGACCTATGGCGGGTCGATGCGGGTCGTGCCGCGTTATAATGTTATGGGCGTGGCGAAGGCGGCGCTTGAAGCGTCCGTGCGCTATCTGGCCGTCGACTTCGGGCAGCAGAACATCCGCGTCAACGGCCTGTCGCCGGGACCGATGCGCACGCTGGCGGGCTCCGGCGTCTCGGATGCGCGCGTTATTTTCAACTATCAGAAGCAGCATTCACCGCTCGGCCGGACACCCGCTTTGGACGAGGTCGGCGGGGCCGCGCTTTATTTGCTGTCCGATCTCTCCTCGGCTGTGACCGGCGAGATCCACTATGTGGATTCGGGCTACAATATCGTCGCAATGCCTCGGATCGAAACCCTCGTCGAAAACAGCGAAGCTCTTGCCGACGAGCCCGCTCCTCAAAGGGAGCCGCGCGCGGCCGAATAGCGGCTCCAACGCGGCGTCTGTGCCAGGGTTTCAGCCGTGACGAGCATCGTTCCGCTCAACATCATCGCTTCATCCGAGAAGGCGCGCCTGCTCGGAGAGGCGATGGAGATTTTCTTCGAGACCGCACACATCAAGGTCTTCGATACGCCTCTGGCCAAAGGCGCCTTTTGCGAGCGCTGGTTCGGGCGTTATCTGGATACCCAGCCAGACGCCTTCTTTCTGGCCTTGGACAGCGGCGGGTCGGCGATCGGATATCTTGCGGGATGCCTGGACAGCTTTTCGCGCTCCGCTCGCGGCATCATCCGCGACATCCCCTGTTACACGCCCGCCTTCCTGAAGGCAGTGGAAGCGTACCCTTCCCATTTCCACATCAACGTCAAACCCGGCTATCAGGGCCATGGCGTTGGACGCCTGCTCGTTGCGCGGTTCCTGGACGCCTGCGCCGCCGCCAGCTCGACCGGCACTCACGTGGTGACGGGCGCGCAATCCCCCGCCGTTCGTTTCTACCGGGCTTGCGCGTTTACGCCTCTTGCTCTTCCCGAAGCTGACCCGGACCTTGCCGTTCTCGCTTACGCCATCGTTGCGCCGTGAATCGGCCAAGCCACGACCCGATTGCAGCCCAAGCCCCACGTTAGCGGTAGCTTTGGCTTGGATGATAGAAAGGTCATGGCATCATGTCCGCATTTGCCGGCATTCACTGGCGCCTCCTGAGCGTTCTTCTTCTCGGCCTGCTGGGGACTTCGGCCCAGGCCCAGCAGCGCATCAAGCTTGCGGTCGAACCCAGCCAGTCGGTTCTCACCGCCGGTCAAAGCAACAAGGCCTATCTCAGGGTTAAGCTTGAAGGGTTGCCCTATGAAGAAAGGTCGGCGCGGCCCCCGATCAATGTCTCGCTCGTGATCGACCGCTCCGGTTCCATGACGGGCGCAAAAATCGAACAAGCGAAGGAAGCTGCGATCCTCGCCCTGTCGCGATTGTCCCGGCAAGACCGCGTTTCGGTCGTGGCTTTCGATCACCGCGTCGAGGTCGTCGTTCCAGCCGGCCCCTTCGAGGACTTCAATGAGATGAGGCGGCGCATCGAAGCGATCGGGCCCGGCGGTCAAACGGCGATCTACGCCGCGGTCCGGCAGGCGGGACAAAGCGTCGGCGAAGCAACCTCGCCCGATCGCGTCAGCCGGGTGGTCCTCATGTCTGACGGACAGGCGAATGTCGGCCCAAGCTCTCCCGCGGACCTTGAAGAACTGGGCCGCGAACTTGGCGGCCACGGCATCTCCGTCACGACCATTGGCCTCGGCCTCGATTACAGTGAGGAACTCATGACGCGGCTTGCGCTGGCAAGCGACGGCAATCACGCTTTTGTCGAGAACCCCGAGCAACTCGCGGACATCTTCAACAAGGAGTTCGGCGACGTTCTGTCCGTCGTCGGCCAAGACGTCGATATCGACATCGACTGCCCCGAAGGCGTGACCCCGCTTCGCGGGCTTGGGCGCGACGTCAAGATCAATGGCCGTCACATCACCTTCCGGCTTAACCAGATCGGCGGTAAGCAGGAACGCTATCTCGTTCTCGAGCTGGAAGTGGCGAAAGACCGAGCTCAGGGCAGCTCCGCGATCGCCGATGTTTCCGTTTCGTATCTCGACCCGAAGACCAAGTCGCGAGCCAAGCTCGGCGCGCAGGCGGAAGTGAGCTTCAGCGCGTCATCGGAGGCCGTGTCCCAGAGCGCCAATGCGAGCGTCGCGGCGGACGTGGCGAAGCAGATCGCCAACGAACGCAGCGAAAAGGCCATTCTTGCCCGTGATGCCGGAAACGTGGGAGACGCCAAGCAGCAGCTTGAGCAGAACGCGGCCTATCTCCGCGCCGAGGCCGACCGGCTTCAGGCGTCGTCGCCAGCTGCCGCCGCGCCCTTGCGCGACCTTTCGCAGAAGGCCGAAGCCGACGCGAAAGCGCTTTCGTCGCCCGGAAATTGGAATGCGCAGCGCAAGTCGATGAAGGCCGACGAGTACCGCGCGAAGACGCAGCAGAATTATTGAGAGGCTGCTGACAAGGATCAGGTCAGTTGAACCGTAGTCGTCATGGCCGGGCTTGACCCGGCCATCCATATTTTCTGATAAAGCTGAGTTCTCGAGCTGGATGGCCGCACATGTCCTCGGACTTGATCCGTGGATCAAGTGCGGCCATGACCCAAAAAGGCCGGCTTCAGCTTAAACCGATAAGGTCCTAGTAAAGGAGCGCGCGCAGCGGGCTCCTTTACTGCGTGCCCTCGGACTCGATCAGCCGAAGCTTGCCGCCGTCCCGCTGATTGGCCGCGATTGCCGCATCCCCCTCGAAATCGAGCCCCTCGATCTCCTGAAGCGACCGCCCCGCAATGCCCTGCATGTCGCCATACATGCCGGCCGTGGCGTCGATCACGCCGCGAATTTGCGCTTCGCGCTTGGCCCATGACTTCTGCATGGCCTTGCGCTCCTTATCGAGATCGGTCTGCATCTCGCTGAACTTCTCGACGATGGCTTCCACGCGATGGCGAAAACGCGGCCCCGTCAGATAGTGGTACATGGCCTCCATCTTGGACTGCTGTCCCTCGCCGGACTTCCGCGCGGCCGTCACCTCGATCAGCAGATGACGAATTGCGATGGCCAGCGCGACGAAGCATTTCGGCGACGTGACCCAGATGCCGTCGATCTGCCCGAAGGTGTCGATGGATTTCGGCAGCGCCTGGCTGACGATGATTGCGGCATCGGCCTTGGCGACGCGCTGGTCTTCGCGCAGTTTTTGCAGCCAGCCGTCGCTCCAGTTGCGCGTGCGTTTCGATTCCCAGAGGATTTTGCCGCAAGCCTGCCCGAACGGCGTGGTGACGTGCTGGATCGCGTCGCCGCCGAACTCACCCTTGGGCACCGGAGCAATTGTATCGTGCGGGAAGCTCGCCCGAAGCAGCGCCTCAAGCTGAAGTTCTTGCACCTCGCCCTGAAGCTGCTGCGACCCCTGCTCCGACTTGCGTTTCAGCTCCTCGATCTGCTTTTGCATCGAAAGGATGGTCTGCTCCTTCTCCTGCACCTTGAGCTGCAGCCCCGCCTCGGCCTCGGCCTTGGCGCGGCTCAGGATCTCGCCCTGCTTTTCCGCGACGCGCTTTTCGATGGTGAGGTCGAGCTCTCTCCTCGCTTCGGCAAGCTCGCGCTCCTTCCGAACGGCTTCAGCCTGCGCCTTCTGGGCTTCCGCGAGCTTCGCCTCGCGCTCGTTGTACAGCCGCTTGAGGTCTTCGAGCTCCTGCGCCTTGTGATGGAGATCGAGAGAGAACGCCGCGCGGGCTTTCTTGGCCTCTTCCTCGGCGACCTTCTTGCGCTCGGCTTTCAGCCGCTCGGCAAGCTTCGCCTCGATGGCTTCCCGGTCCTGCTTCATCGGCCTCCTGCTGTGCGCGGATTGCGGCTTCGCGCTTGGCGATTTCAGATTCCTTGGATCGAAGCTTTTGATCGCTCTCGCGCCTGACCGCCTCTATGAGCGGAGCGGCCAAAGTTTCGGTAAGCTTGATCTCGGTCCGGCAGTTTGGGCAAACGATCGACGGTTCCAAGCGCAATCCCTCCCTTGAAGCCTGCGCGAGCCTAGCGCGACTCGCAGACGAGGGCTCGCCTCTCTTACGGCTATCAACCGCGAACTTCGCCTCCGGCGGACAGGCCGTCCGTAGGGATCGTTTCGGACAGGAACCCAAATCCTGTTGGCAATCCGCCGCTTGAGAATAAAAGTCTTCGTGACCGGATCGCTGTGCGCTTGTGCGCCACAACCGGCGGGGCTAACCTCTCAGCCGAGCAGTTAGCGAGCCGAGTCGCTTCAAGCCATTTGAGCCATCAAAAGAAAAATCAGATGTCCCCTTCAAAACCCGCCTCAAGGGCGAGACTTAAAACTGTTTCCGCAACTCCGCTATCCGCGCCGCGTGAGGCGGTCATCAGCCCCGAGCGCAAGTTCACGCGGCAGGAGGCGCTGCAATTCCATTCCGAAGGCAAGCCCGGCAAGCTGGAAATCGTGCCGACGAAGCCGATGGCGACGCAGCGCGATCTCAGTCTCGCCTACTCGCCGGGCGTCGCGGTCCCCGTAGAGGCCATCGCCGAGAATCCGAGGCTCGCCTATGACTACACAGCCAAGGGCAACCTCGTCGCCGTGATTTCGAACGGAACCGCCATTCTCGGCCTTGGCAATCTGGGCGCTTTGGCCTCAAAGCCGGTGATGGAAGGAAAGGCAGTCCTTTTCAAGCGCTTCGCAGACGTCGATTCCATCGATATCGAGGTCGATACACAGGATGTGGACGCGTTCGTGAATGCGGTCCGTTATCTCGGTCCGTCCTGGGGCGGCATCAACCTGGAAGACATCAAGGCGCCGGACTGCTTCATCATCGAAAGCCGCCTGCGTGAGTTGATGGACATTCCCGTCTTCCACGACGATCAACACGGCACGGCCATCATCGCAGCGGCGGGACTTGTCAACGCGGCGCAGCTCACCGGCCGCGAGTTGTCCGATATCAGGCTCGTGTGCAACGGGGCGGGCGCCGCCGGGATCGCCTGCCTCGAACTCGCGAAGGCGATGGGCGTTCGGCACGAGAATGTCATCCTCTGCGACACCACAGGCGTTATCTACCGGGGCCGCGAAAAGGGCATGAACCAATGGAAGTCCGCCCACGCCGCCGACACCAGGGCGCGGACGCTCGCCGACGCGATTGAAGGGGCGGATGTGTTCTTCGGTCTTTCCGCGGCGGGCGCGCTGACCAAAGAGATGGTGGCGAGCATGGCCGGCAAGCCCATCATCTTCGCCATGGCGAACCCCGATCCGGAAATCACGCCCGAGGAAGTCGCCCAGGTGCGCGACGATGCGATCGTCGCCACGGGCCGGTCGGATTACCCCAACCAAGTCAATAATGTGCTCGGCTTTCCATACATCTTCCGCGGCGCGCTCGACGTGCAGGCGCGGACCATCAACGAGCCGATGAAGATCGCCGCCGCCCAGGCGATCGCCGAACTCGCGCGCGCCGATGTGCCGGACGCCGTCGCCAGGGTTTACGGGAGGCGCTTGCGCTACGGGCCGGACTACATCATCCCGGCGCCGTTCGATCCGCGGCTCATCTGCGAGATCCCGTCAGCCGTCGCCAAAGCAGCGATGGACTCGGGCGTCGCGCGCCGGCCGATCATCGATCTGGAAGGCTACAGGCAAAGGCTCTCCGCCCGCCTCGATCCCGCCGCCGGCTTCATCAACTCGATCTACGATTCGCTGCGCCTCAACCCGAAGCGCGTGGTCTTCGCAGAGGGCGAGGAAGAGCTGGTTGTGCGCGCGGCAAGCTCGTTTTCCGCCCAGAAGCTTGGGCATCCCATCCTGATTGGGCGCGATGCGCAGATCCGTCAGGCCTCCTTCATGGCGGGCGTCAACCACCAGGAGGGATTCGAGATCCATAACGCCCTGCACTCCGAGCATAATGAGACCTACGCCGAGTTCCTTTATCAGCGTCTGCAGCGGCAGGGTTATCTTTACCGCGATTGTCAGCGGCTCGTGAAGAACGACCGCAACGTGTTCGCGGCGTGCATGCTCGCGCACGGGCATGCCGACGCCATGGTTACGGGCGTCACCCGGAATTTCTCGACCGCCTTTCAGGATATCCGGCGCGTGCTCGATCCAGCGCCCGGCCGAAGGGTCATTGGCGTGTCCGTGATAATCAGCCGTGGGAAGGTGGTGCTTGTCGCCGACACCTGCGTCATCGCCATGCCCGACTCCGAGGAACTGGCCGATATCGCGGTCGAGGCTGCAGAGGCCGCCCGCCGTTTCGGCATGACGCCCCGTGTGGCGCTCCTGGCTTTCTCGACCTTCGGCAACCCGCCGAGCGAGCGGGCCGAGCGCGTTCGCGAAGCTGTGAAACTTTTGGACAGCCGCAATGTTGAGTTCGAGTATGACGGCGACATGGGGGCCGACGTTGCGCTCAACAGGCGCGCCATGGCGCTCTACCCCTTCTGCCGACTGACGGACACCGCGAATGTGCTGGTCATGCCGGCCTTCCACGCGGCCAGCATCTCGACCAAGATGCTTCAGGAGCTTGGCGGGGGAACCGTGATCGGACCGATGATCGTCGGTCTGTCGAAGCCCGTGCAGATTGCGTCGCTCGGCTCGACCGACAATGACCTTGTGAATATGGCCGCTCTCGCCGCATTCGATGTGACGGGCTGAGCCTTAAAGAGGGCCTCTGCCCTCGAACGGCTGGGCAGGTTCACTCTTGCCGGGAAGATCATCGCCGGAACGCTTTATGGGACACCGGCATCCTCGAGAGTGGATGCCGTCTCTGCATCAGTTGGCTCTCAGCGCCAAAGGGAAGCAACTTGCCTGACGCGATTTTAGCTGCCGCCAGGAAGCGTCCCTGGGTAGGATGACGCATGACACAAAAGCCGCACGAGGGCTCGCTTCACTACCCATTTCCGGAGCCGCCTAAAAAGAAGGAGTTCATCGAAATCGCCGGCGGCATCCTTTGGCTTCGCCTTCCTCTTCCCTTTCGCCTGAATCACATCAACATCTTTCTCATCGACGACGGCGATGGCTGGGCGATCCTGGATACCGGGATCGCAAACAGAGCCACGAAAGATCTGTGGAGCTTCTTCATTTCAGACAGGCTCCAGGGCCGAAAGCTGACCCGCCTCATCGCGACGCATTATCATCCGGACCACATCGGGCTCGCAGGCTGGTTCGCCGAAAAGCATGGCGTGCCGCTCCTGACGACGCAAACGACCTATCTTCAGTGCGCCGCCATTGCGCTTAATCCGGGCGGCCTTGCCGCAGAGCCATATCGCGACTTCTATCTGCGCCATGGATTGACGACCGAGGTGGCTGCTTTGCTGGCGGTGCAGGGCGAAGGGTATATGAGCATGATGACGCCCCTGCCGCCCGTCTTCGAGCGGATCGTCGCCGGCGACCGGCTCACCATGAACGGCAGGGTTTTCGACGTGCTGACGGGCGACGGACATGCGCCTGAACTGGCCATGCTCGCATGCTCCCAGGAAAGGCTCTTCTTCGCCGCCGATCAGGTGCTGGACACCATATCGCCGAACATCTCCGTTTGGGCGAATGAGCCGCATGGCGATCCACTCGGACTTTATTTGCGATCGCTGTCCCAACTGAAGGCGACCTTGCCTGACAGCGTCGTCGTGCTGCCGAGCCACGGCCTGCCTTTCACCGGCCTGCATGCGCGGCTGGACCAGATCGCGACTCATCATGAACGGCGCTGCTCGATGCTCCTGAAAGCCGCCCGCAGGCCGAAATCTGCAGCGGAGCTTGTGCCCGCGCTCTTTCCTCGCCACCTCGACACCCACGAGATAAGCTTCGCATTCAGCGAGGTCCTTGCCCATGTGAACCATCTGCTGCGTCAGGGCAGCCTGCGCCGGGCTGGACAGCAAGACGGGATTGAGCGCGTTATCGCCTCCAACTGATCGGCCGCTGTCGTCCACACCTTGTTCGCTGCGCGGCCAGAAAAGCAGTGCATCGCTCCGGCGTTGCCGGTACGAAAAAGCTTACTGAAGAAACCGGAGCAGAAAGGGCATTGCTTGATACACCAAAAAAGATTTGGAGCACGGCTTCTGCTGGCGTTCTTGTGGATGGCGATCCTGTCCTTGGCGGCGCCCGTGAGCGGGTATGCGCAAAAAGAGATCGACCCCGCTCGCCTTGCCACAGCGAAAGAACTGTTGGAGGTTGCCGGATCGGCAAAGCAGTTCGACGTCGTCGTTCCGCTGATCGCCCAGCAGCTGGAGAATGCCTTCGTCAACCTCAAGCCCGATCACGCTGCCGAGATCAAGGATGTTTTCAAGTTGATGCCGGAGAGGTTTTCGGAGCGCAAGCAGGAGCTTCTGGACCAGATCGCAGCGCTCTACGCCGGGAGGCTGACGACCGAGGAGCTTCGGGAACTTATTGCGTTTTACAAGAGCCCCATCGGCGCGAAGTTCGTCCAACTGCAGCCCGAGCTGCTGCAGCAGCAGATGGCGCTCGGGCAGGCCTGGGGCCGCAAGATTGGGCAGGAAATAGACCAGCAGGTCCGGAAGGAGCTTTCGCAGCGAGGCGTTCCGCTCTAGGCAACCCGGCTCCCCAACGGCACAGCCCCTCACCCTGTCCCTCTCCCTCAGGGAGAGGGAACGCGGTTGCAACGTTCGCTGCCGGACTCCCTCTCCCGCGGGGAGAGGCCTGGGTTGAGGGGCTCGAACCCGGGGTCACACGGGCGAGCTCTTCTTAGCGACGCTTCCTCAAGCGATCCAATCGGCCGCGCTCACCCAGCCATTGCAGCGGTCGCGCGTTCCATCCGCTTGCGCTCGTTCGAGTCGAGATAGCGCTTGCGCAGCCGGATTGACTTCGGCGTGATCTCGACCAGTTCGTCGTCCTGAATATAGGCGAGAGCCTTCTCCAGAGGCATCCTCATCGGCGGGGTGAGGCGCACCGCCTCGTCCTTGCTCGTCGTGCGGATATTGGTGAGCTGCTTGCCCTTGAGCACATTCACTTCGAGATCGTTTTCGCGGGTATGCTCACCCACGATCATGCCGGGATAGACCCTTGTCTGCGGATCGATCATCATCGGCCCGCGATCTTCCAAGTTCCAAAGCGCGTAGGCGACGGCTTCGCCTGTGCTGTTCGAGATCAGGACGCCGTTGCGGCGGCCCTGGATCTCACCCTTATACGGCGCGTATTCGTGGAAGAGGCGGTTCATGATTGCCGTGCCGCGCGTGTCGGTCAGAAGCTCGCCCTGATACCCAATGAGTCCGCGTGTCGGGACATAAAAAATAAGCCGCTGACGTCCGCCGCCAGAGGGACGCATTTCAACCAGATCGCCCTTTCGCTCGGAGAGCTTGGAGACGACGGCGCCGGTATGCTCCTCGTCCACATCGATGATGACTTCCTCGATGGGCTCCAGCCGCTGCCCGGTTTCCGGGTCTGAATTCGAACACGACGCGAGGACGCGATACGGTCAGCTCAAATCCCTCGCGCCGCATGGTCTCGATCAGGATGCCGAGCTGCAATTCACCGCGCCCCGACACCTCATAGGCGTCGCTATC
Organism: uncultured Alphaproteobacteria bacterium; assembly: GCA_963727795.1. Lineage (GTDB taxonomy): Bacteria > Pseudomonadota > Alphaproteobacteria > Rhizobiales > Rhodomicrobiaceae > Rhodomicrobium. Next base: position 576,891 of record CAVSHC010000008.1, on the reverse strand, counting down.
TTGTGTCTCGGCGATCCGAAGAGCGACATTGCCCTCCGCCTCGCGAAGTAGGCGCTCGCGGATGACGCGGCTCTGCACTTTGTCGCCCTCCTGGCCCGCAAACGGACCATCGTTAATGCGGAAGGTCATGGTCAGCGTCGGCGGATCGATGGGCTGCGCGGGCAGAGCGTTCGACTCCTGCGGGTCGCAAATGGTATCGGCGACGGTCGTTTTGGTCAGGCCGGAGATGGCGATGATGTCGCCGGCCCTGCCTTCGTCGATGGCTGTGCGCTCCAGTCCGCGGAAGCCGAGCACCTTCGACACGCGACCCTGCTCGACCAGTTTGCCTTCGCGGCTGATCGCCTTCACGGCCATGTTCGGCTTCACCATGCCGTTCGACACACGCCCTGTGAGGATGCGGCCAAGGAATGGGTCCGCCTCGATGGTGGTCGCCAGCATGCGGAAGTGGCCGCCGCCCACTCTCGGCGGGGCGACATGTTTCAGCACGAGATCGAACAGCGGCGCCATGTCTTCTTTAGGCCCATTCGGGTCGACAGCCATCCAGCCCTGCTTGGCTGAGCCGTAGAGGATCGGGAAATCGAGTTGCTCTTCGGTGGCGTCGAGATTGGCGAACAAGTCGAAAATTTCGTTCAACACCTCGACATGCCGCTCGTCCGGCTTGTCGATCTTGTTGATCGCGACGATGGGGCGAAGGCCGATCTTGAGCGCCTTCGACACCACGAATTTCGTCTGCGGCATCGGCCCTTCCGACGCATCGACGAGGACGATCGCGCCGTCCACCATGTTCAGGATGCGTTCCACCTCGCCGCCGAAATCAGCGTGGCCTGGCGTGTCGACGATGTTGATGCGGGCGTCCTTCCATTGAATGGATGTGACCTTGGCGAGGATGGTGATGCCGCGCTCGCGTTCCAGGTCGTTCGAATCCATCGCGCGCTCGGCCACACGCTGGTTCTCACGGAACGAGCCCGATTGTTTCAGGAGCACGTCGATGAGTGTCGTTTTGCCGTGGTCGACGTGAGCAATAATGGCGATGTTGCGCAAGTTCATGCCGAGCCGCGCCTTTCTGAGATCATGTTGCGATGCGGGAATTTGCGCTAGATGTGAGGCAAAGGCGCGCCTGCGTCAAGGCCATCGCCGCAGTAGACCCCCATTCCCAGACCTCAGCTGAACGAGCAAGCGATCTCAGTGTCTAGGTGCGAACCGTGCCCCCAGTGACCGAGCCACGCCTGGAACATCAAGACCCCCCAAAGTTCGTCCTGCCAATTTTGCTTGCCTGAAAGGTGTTCGTTCCACTTTCGCCGTATCGGAGCCGGGTTCAAGTAGCCCTCGGCCCGAAGCCTGGACTTATCGAGCAGGTCTTCGGCCCAGTCCCGCAACGGGCCCCGCAGCCAGGATTTGATTGGGACGCTGAACCCCTTTTTCGGGCGATCGACGATTTCCTTCGGCACGTGCCGGTATAAGACTTGCCGCAGCAGCCATTTTCCATGGCCATCGCGGACCTTGTAGTGGAGAGGCAGCCGCCAAGCATACTCATAGAGGCGATGATCGAGAAGCGGCGCCCGTGTCTCAAGGCTGACGGCCATGGCGGCGCGATCGACTTTGACGAGAATGTCATCCGGCAAGTAACTGACCGTATCGAGCAACATCATCTGCTCTGTAAGCGAAGGCAGGCTGGCTGCGCCCTGCTCGAAAGCAGTTGGATGCTCATCCGCTCCAGGCACCACATTTGACAGCTTGCTTACCATGTGGCGATAGAGGGACAGGCCTGTTTCAAAATGCAGGAAGCCGGCACCCCTATGCAGCTTTTCTCCGACGGGTGAGCGGCGATGCCTCTCAGGTATCAGGCCGGCGAATGGCGCCGACAACATCGTCCAGGCGCCGGGAGGAATTGATTTAATCGTGTTGGCCGCCATCCGCCGCAACGCCAAAGGGGGCGCTCCAGGTTGTTCCAAAGGCGCGCCGTTACAAAATAGCGTTCGTATCCGCCGAAAAGTTCGTCGCCGCCATCGCCGGAGAGCGACACGGTGACATGCCGGCGCGCGAGTTGGGAGATCAGATAGTTGGGGATTTGCGAAGAGTTCGGAAAACGGCTCGCAATAGATCTCGGGAAGCTTCGGGATCACATTCAAGGCTTCCTGAGGGGAGACATAGAGCTCCGTATGCTCGGTCCCCAGATGCCTGGCCACCTTTTTTGCGAACACCGCCTCATCGTAGCCGCTCTCGTTGAAGCCGATTGTGAAGGTCTTCACAGCGCGGCTCGCCTGCGCCTGCATGAGAGCGACGACAAGAGATGAGTTTGTACCGCCGGAAAGGAACGCGCCCACGGGAACATCGGCCACCATCTGCTCCGCTACAGCTTGGCGTAGCGTGGTCTCTAGACCATCGGCAGCCTCGTCATCCGATGCAAAGGTCAGAGGGTCTGCAGCCCCAGCCTCCGCGGCCGCCTTGGCCGACCAGTAGGCCCTGGGCGCGGGCCACGCGCGATGCTGGACCTCGTAGCCTGAGACTTCGAGCATCGTCGCGGGGGGCAACTGTGTGAAGTCCTGATAGATTGTGTGAGGCGCCGGCACGTAGCCATATCGCAGCAGCGACGCCAGAGCCCCTCGATCGATTCTGGGCGCGAAACCAGGCGCCTTCACCAAGGCTTTAAGTTCGGAACCGAAGACGAGCGCGTCTCCCGCATATCCATAATAAAGGGGCTTTTCACCCATCCGGTCGCGCGAAAGGTTGAGAGTGCGCTTTTGCCGATCCCACACGGCCAAAGCGAACATGCCAATGGCTTCCCTTAGCGTTTCCTCTATTCCCAAGGCATCGAAACCCGCTAGCAAGGTTTCCGTGTCGGAATGCCCTTGCCACTCCTTTAAGCCCAAACCCGCGACTCTGCTTCTGATGTCGAGGTGATTGTAAATTTCACCATTGAACACGATGATGAAGCGGCTTGAGGCCGAGATCATGGGCTGATGCCCGGCCGGCGTAAGATCGAGAATGGACAGGCGCCTGTGGACCAGGCCCACCTTTGCATCGCAGTCGAGCCACGCGCCCCAGTCATCCGGGCCCCGGTGAGCGATGGCATCCCCCATCCGGTGCAGGCTTCTCTCAAAGCTATCTTTCGAAAATTTGCAGCCTATGATTCCCGCGAAGCCGCACATCTTGAAGAATCCTTCATTACCGGGCAGGAGAGTTCGACCAAACCCTGCGATAGGCCGCAGCCATCTGCTCAAGCCCAAACGTCTCGACGATCCTTTGCCTGCACGCATGCGAAATCGCATCGCGACGCGCAGACTGAACTGCGGTCAGCGCCGTATCGATGCTGACAGAAAGCGCATCCGGGTCGCGCGGCCGCGCAACCCAGCCTGTATCACCCACAATGAGCGCCGCATCTCCCACATTGGTGACTACGCACGGCGTTCCACAGGCCATGGCCTCCGCGACAACGTTGGGGAAAGCCTCCGCATAGGAACTCAGCACCAGAAGGTCGAAAGCGCTCATAACCGCTGGAATATTGCTGCGCAATCCGAGGAGAGCGACTTTGTCCTCAAGGCTGTTTCCGGCAATCAGGCTCCACAAATCGGCATTCGACCGCTCCAACCCAGGTCCAACCAGAATGCAGCGAAAATCGCGGCCTTGCCTGGCCAGTAGGGCGAGCGCGCTGAACAAGTTTTCGTAGTCTTTTTGTGGGTCCCAGCGCGCCACGGACCCTATCACCGGCACGCCAGCGGGAACTTCCACTCTTCATGCAAAGCGGAACGCGCACCCGGCTGCGCAGAAAATTCCGAGAGATCGTAGCCATTGGGAATGATCGCAAATTTTTCGGGCGGATACCCCAATTTCTCGTGCACGCGCGCCGCATGCTCGGAGCAGGACACGATGACCGTTGGCGCCCAGCCGGAAACCCATGCGCAGAGCCGGCCTGCAAGCTTGGCCGTCCTGCCGCACGACTTGAAGTTCGAGTTGCGGACGCCCCAGCAAATGGGGCTGATTCCCTGAAGGCGAGCAACAAGGCTGCCGGCCAGATCGGCGGGATACATCCAGGTTTGAACGACATCGGGCTTCGCCTCTCTCATGAGGCTCCACAATCGATATAGCCCGCGCAAGGTTAGCCGGCCGCGTGGAAGCTGGAGAGCGTGAACCGTGATGCCAAGATTGCGCAGCAGAGGCCCGTAATCGCCTTCATCCGTCATCGAAACAATCACGTGATTGACTTGCTCCCGCGAAGCGACGGCGAGCCTATAGAGCACGCCTTCCGCCCCACCCAGTTCAAGCGCTGTTATGAGATGAAAGACCTTCATTCCGTACGCCATTGGGAGTGTGACCAGCCACAGGCAGCCGGGTCCATGATCGAAATACTCACCATCCCGACCTGGAAAACGCTGTCAATAGCTGTGTAATCTCGCTGCCGTCTGTCGCAACCTGTGGGTCACTGTCTGGGAGAGCGGAAATGATCCAAGCATTGCCCGCGTTGATCGAAGTCACTTACGAAATATCTGAAGCCGCCCCCGCGCGGTCTTCGCCATGTTCCGTAGCGAGAATTTGGCATCGTCATAAGGCAGGTCGCACCCGTCGCACGCCGCCGATTTCGAGGGATGGCGCTCTATGAGGTTTTTTCGTAACTCTTGGAACGCGGCGCCGCGCCATATCTCTTCGAGGGGCTGCTCCAGAATGTTGCCGAGAACGGTTTGCCGCCGCAGATCACGGCAGCAAGCCACGACCTCTCCGCTGGATGCGATAACAAATGAGGTCCAGGGATAAGGGCAAAGGTGATACCGCTTTTCAGAGCTCGTCCTGACAAGCTTGGCCCTCAAGCCGGCTGCATTGTGAAATGTTTTGCGACGAAAAGCGACCCGGTCTTCGAAGCCCTGAAACAAAGCCTTGAGCTTCCCGAACTGAGCGTCCCTGACGCCCTTATCCAAAGTCTTGTATGCCGTCATGTCATTCAAGACAAAGTAAATATGTGAGTGAGATATGTTTCTTAAAGAGGACAGAATATTATCATAGATTGTTTGCCAGGATCCCTCGCTCCCTCTGACTTTCTCAAAATATGCGGGATCGGCGCTATAATCTATCGTAAATGTATATCTCCCTTCTTCTGGAATGGGAAGCCTGTTTAGCCTATCCTGGTTCAACAATAAACCATTCGTCGCGAAATACATATTTGTGAATTCAAACTCGATCGCAATAGAGCAAAGCAAATAAAACTTCTTATTCATAAATGGTTCGCCATCAAGCGTCCAATGCAAGGTGTCCGTTGTCACGCCTCCGTCCCGCAGCCTCTTGAATATTAGAGTGGCGCGACCGGGATCGAGATAAGTGCGGGGAACCAGGTCATGATGCTTTGCATCTGACTGCGGGCAGAACGCGCACCTGAAGTTGCATGTGTTTGTAACCTCGATAGAGATGTCTTCAGGCACGTACGCAGGAACAAGCGTCTTCTTTAGATTCCAGGAATAGAATATATTGGCATACTGAATAACTTTATTATTTGACATTTACGTCTCCCGCCGACGGAAAGAATGCTCCGAACTGACGTTTCAAATCACTGAGCGGCACTTAAGTGTCTTCAAACTTCGCACATCGCCGCCGCCTCTGCCCGCGGAAGGGTATCGCCGCATACAGCAAGCCGTGGGCGCGGCGGCCAACGGGTCCGAGGTTAAGCTTGCGAGGAGGCTCTATTTCACACCACAGAAAATGCGCAGCGTTACACGGACGCTGTCCTTGGCTTTTGCTTCTGACTGGCCAGAGCGAATGTTAGTGAGGTGTAGACCGAATTTAGGAGGTTGTGACTGAACATCGACAGGAAAATGAAGATTAGTGCAATGCCGATCTGATATTCTCTTCTGCCAAGCCAGCCACCCTTCCACAAGATCCCAGCGAGCCACCCCTATAGCGCCAACCCTAGAACACCATATTCAGCGGCGAGCATCACGGTCTCATTATGAGTGCTGCCATTGACCCAAACATAAGTGGACGCTGATCCCGCGCCAAAGAACGGATGCTCGAGGAAAGCGTTTATCCCGGCCCAGAGAACTTCGGAACGTCCTTGAGCGCTCTGATCTCCCAGAGAAAACTTTCCAAAAAAATCCAAGCGCTCAAAGATATTTGCAGCTGCGCCTGAAAATTCAGATGAACTAAGCACATAGGTTGTTACTATAGCGACTACCGAAGGAACTGCAACAATAAGGGCAGCCACCACGGCATAGGTATAGGATGGAACTTTCTTCCAATATAGAGAAAAAAACCATAACAAAATCCAAGCCATGATCGCTGCGCGCGAAAAAGTGAGCAGTACTCCAATACCACACACCATGAGAAGCAGAAGCAAATTCCTCCCCTCAGAAAAACAAATTGAAAACAACAATGTGATAATGAGCGCCTCTCCGGCCCTGTTTGGATTGATTAACGTACCCGCACCTCGCCCCAGAACAGCGTTTGGGTGAGTGTAGGAATAGAACTTGCCCGGATTAATAAAGTCAAATACAATCGAGGCGGTGATTGCAATGCTCAGTATTGGAAACATGTATACATAGTACCTTTGCGGAACCGTGGAAAATGCTACACCCAGAAATGCTCCCAAAGCTATGTATTGTATGTTCGTTTGTATAATATTTGCACGCTCGATCTCTCCGTCATAGAACGCCAGAAGCAGGTGCCCCGACATGAGGAGCACCATTACAACTGCCCATTGATTAAATGGATAAGTAAGAAATACCCCTCTTCCACTCAATGCAATGAGAATGCATGGCAAAGAAACCGCGATAAAGAAATAATACCAATATTTTGGCAGCCAGGTTGGATCAACGGTATTCATATACTGCGGCATGTCGAGATAAATGAGCGTAATCAAAATGAGAGTTGCCGCAATAGACGGTATATTAGAAAATGTGCTGTTTCCGACTGTCGCCGTCGATAACCTGCTGAGACCCCAATATTTTTGATAGACTAGCATATCAGTTCCAGTTTCTGCTCGGCTAATGCCGCATCTCCCATTAAAATATTCTCATACTGCCGGACGATTTTACTAACGCGGAAGCTTTCAAGACAGGGTTTTGCCGTCTTATTGCGCCCATGTTCGGCAAATAGAAGCAACTCAGTGCTCAGAGCTTCAGCTGTCACTGCCGCGGCCATTTGAACGCCGCCAGTCGCCTGCGCAATCTCGGAGATGCCTCCTGGGGTTGGTGTAGCGATGACTGAGGTTCCGCAGGCTAATGCCTCCAGAACTACATTGGGAAATGCATCATGGTGGGAGCACAGAACCAGCGCGTCGGCGCGGCCCATAAAAGCATAAGGATTCTTTTGGAAGCCGGCAAAACAGATCTGCTGCTCAACGCCTTTTAAGCGCGCGAGTTCTTCCAAAGGTTTCCGTAGCGGACCTTCACCGAGGATGGTTACTTTCAATCGTTTCTGAGCAGTCAGTGCGATGGCCTGGATCAGAAGATCGAGCCCCTTTTCTTGGGTTAAGCGGCCGGCGGCAATAAAATGGATAGCTTTCGGACCCGTGGAGTTCGCCTCATGGACAAAGGGGAAGTCTATCGGATACGCCGCCAACTTCCTAATTTTCTCAATGTCGACAGGATTATTGATGACGGTAAGCTTCGAACGCGGGATGGAAAAGTTCGTCGCCAAATCATGCTGCATATCCACAGACTGGCAAACAATCCGATCGATTTTTCGGAAAAAGCGGCTATATGCCCACATCCATGATTTGGATGCTGGGAAAGCTTGCAAGGCCTTTGAGGCTACGCTTGTTTCTCTCGCTATGTATCGGGTGTTCCGAGGCAAGATCGGACGGACGCAGGCCAAGGCAAGATTGAGATGACCCAGGGTTGAAAAGACCACATCCGGCCTGAGCCGCCAAATCAGACGAATGAGTTTTGGTAAAGCATACCGGACTTCGCGATGAGCCCAAATCCAGAAACGAGATGTCAGCGGGCAATTCTTCGAGAAATGCGGCGTTCCTCGTGTCAACGATACCCAGGGTCAAGCGGAACTTTGCCCGATCCAAGTGATTTCAGCAACGTGACGATCACACGCTCGGCCCCGCCGCCGGTGAGCGTCGGAATCAAAAAAAGAACGTGCTGGCGCCGAGCGGTCATTCTGCCTCGGTCCTTACTGGCCGCAAGTCTGCCGAACGCGGCTCGCGGCTCGAACATTCAGCGAAAAGCGTTTCCCACATCGAAGCGACCGTCTCCATCGAGAAACGGCTCCGCTTGTCCCGGGCGGCATCGCCGAACCGATAACGTAATCCGTCATCGCTCATCAAGCTGTCCAAGGCTTCCGCTAAAGCCGGAACATCTTCGGCAGAGACCAGCAGACCATCCTGGCCGTTGCATATGATATCCCTTGGACCCGCATCGCAGTCGAAACTTATGGCCGGCAGGCCGTGCGCCATGGCCTCTGCGAGCGTATTTGGAAAGCCTTCGAAGCGGGAGGTCATGACATATAAGTCAGCTCTCTCGTACCATTCGGCCATATTTCCAGCCCAGCCGGGAATCAGGATTCGAGCGCTCATTCCTATTGAGCTTATTTGCGACTGCAGGTCTGCGCGTTCGGGGCCGTCTCCAACAATCGCCAGATCCCAGTCCGGATGCTTCTCGGCAATTGAAGCATAAGCTTGGACAAGCAGGCGATATCCCTTTTCGGGAACGAGCCTCCCAGCGGCCAGAAGTATTTTCCTATTCCTCCGACAAGTCGCGCCGGGATCAAGTCTTGGCTTTCCTTCGGGAAGCGGCCAGCTGATGGGATTGGGAATGACCTCGATCCTCTTCGAGGTCGTGTTGCTCGCGAGCCAAGCGGCTGTTGTCTGGGTTTGCGACACAATCGCAGTCAATTGCCCGAAAGCAATCGATTCTATCCGCTTCCAGACCCGTTTGGTGGGACGGATTGCGGGGTGAGACCGGATCGATCCCACCGCCACGACACCGGTCAAGCCCCAGGCGGCCCCTGCCAACGTTACGCAGGCGGTGTCCATCATCGCGACGGCTACATCTGGCTTAACATCCAGAAGCGATTGCCTTACGGCTCTCACTCGCTTTATGTTTTGCGATACCCCATCGACCAGACCCCGGCTTGGCCTCGCCAAGTCCATGCCCTTTCGGCGGACCGCGGGATCGAGTTCATAATAGTCTTTCGTTGTTGGCGTGAGGGTCAAGATAGTTATCTCCCATCCTTTCCCAGCCCAATGGTTCGCCAGATTCGTTGTTACCCGTTCTGCGCCGCCTTGCCCCAGAGAGAAAATATAGAATAGGAGCTTCATGGGCCTGCCTTTCAACACCGGCTGCATGTCGCTCGAGCAACGTCTTTCGCCCGCCGTATTTGGGCTGACCGGTGGGAGTATTCGAAGTATTCAAGGACACGCCTTGACGCATTTGCAATGAGATCATTCCGTGGAAACCGGGCCGCTTCGTCAAAGCTCAAAATACGGTGAGCATTAGACCGCACAAAGCGAAGAAGTTCTTGAAAGTTGAACTCATCCACTGTGTCGAGATGGTAGCATATCGTGTAGACACCGATACCGAAGTGACGTGGATACGAAAAAAGCTGAGGTACGAAGGTCAGGCCCTGCTCTTCATAAGGCCATAAGGCAGCGCCGTCTGTGACAAACCTGAACCCTGTCTGGCGCAAGGCCAGCATTGTCGTGTCGTCGAATGCATGGCTTGGCGCCATGAAGACATCGCTGGCGACTCCTTCATCAGCCAGCAAACTTGCACCAGACGCCAAACGGCTGGCCTGTGTCTCCAAGTTATGGCCGGCGAACTCGCTTTTCCGCATAAGGCCGAGCCTGTCGAGGCTAAGGCAATCATAGACGTGGGTGTAGCCGTGCTGAGCGATCGTCCATCCGCTGGCTTTAAGCCCCCGAATGACGTCCCAGAAATCGCTCTTCGCAGGCGAACGATGGAGTGCAGGATCGCGGCAATCGGGTATAACGCCGATGAGGCAAGGAGCTCCAGCATCCAAAAGCGTCTCTGAAAGCTCATTGAACCTGTCCCAGCCCATAGTCGGGCACACGTCGTCGACCCTTATAATGAACTTCGCCACGTCTTCAATTCCGCTCCCCTGCCGGTACCATCGTATGCATGTATTCATGGCGGCGGGTTATTCTGGCCCATTAGTGCATAGCATATGCAAAGTAATCAATTTTCTTGCTCAAGTCATATAAATGACATCCAAATTTTGCTAACGCGAGCAGTCGATGTGAATTCCAACCCCAGCAAATATCTACTCGTGAGTGAGCCCCCACAAGAAGCAAAACTTGAGAAGACTTCGAGTGAGTTTACCTTCTATCTATCCGCTAAGATTTGAGCTGCAAATAGAACAGCCGTTTCATCTCCCGACGGCCAAGGGTCACGGTGTCGAGGATGAGTTCGCAGGCCAAGCAGAGAAAGCCAAGGAGAACGAGACCCGTGGCCAGAACCGCGGTCGGCAGGCGCGGAACGAGGCCTGTTTCGATGTATGTGTGAACAACGGGCGTGCCGATCGCAAGCGCAGATCCAACAAGCAAAGCGCACAACCATCCAAAAAAGGACAGAGGCTTTTCGCGACTTACCAAACCAATGATGGCAAGCAGGATACGGACGCCGTCACGCACCGTTCTGAGCTTGCTTTCCGATCCTTTCGGGCGCCCCTTATAGGGTGTTGGTATTTCTGTAATCGGCATGCGGAGCTCGAGGGCGTGAATTGTCAACTCAGTCTCGATCTCAAAGCCAGTTGCCAGCGCAGGAAAGCTCTTCACGAAGCGCCTTGAGAAAACCCGGTAACCCGAGAGCATGTCAAGGAAACGATCTCCGAACAGCTTGCCCACTGTCCCTGTGAGAAGCTTGTTTCCCAAGCGATGCCCTGTGCGGTAGGCTTCCTTCTCTTCCGATACGCGCAGACCGTTCACCATATCCAGATTTTGTTCAAGAAGCGCCGAAACCAACTTCGGTGCAGATGCCGCGTCGTAGGTGTCATCACCATCGACAAGGACGTAGATGTCAGCCTCCACATCGGCGAACATGCGGCGTACCACGTTGCCTTTTCCTTGCAATGGCTCCCTACGAACATGAGCGCCAGCACTCTGGGCGATCTCCGCTGTCCGGTCGGCAGAGTTGTTGTCGAAAACATAGACCTCTGCGTCTGGCAAGACACTCCCGAAGTCTTTGATGACTTTAGCTATAGTAAGTTCTTCATTGTAGCACGGAACCAGAATGGCTATAGCTGGGTGCTTCACCATCATCGATATCTGCGTAACTCTCTCATGATGAGACTCCGTCTCTATCACTTTCCCTAATGGACATGCACAAGATGTAGAGCCCGAAGCTCATGCCAGAGAGCGAACCCGGCCAAATAAACTCCTATGCATCATAGCAGAAAACGTCCAATAAAATTTTTCAGCACCATACCTTTTCCAAGCTCCATCTCAACCATCGAAGGCATCTTGAAACAGCTCAAAACAATAATAACAACAGTAAAACCGACTGGGGCTTTGAAACACATACTGAGAATAGGGTTTTCTGACCATGCTGGTATCATAAAAAATGCGGCCACCAATATAGTCGATGTAATAATAAGAAGACGCATCCAATTAATATGTGACTGTAACCGCCTAGCTCCCATTGAAAGCCCGATAGCTGCAACGAAATAACCCGCAAGCTGAGACGCTGCAGCGCCTAACATTTCGAATCTCGGGACAAGAAGCAGACATAGCACTGAAGTGGTAGCCGCACCGCCGACCCACCAAAAGATAGTGTGATGAACCCTTCTCTCGAGCATATAAATCGTGTTTGAAAGGCTTGCTATACCATGGAGAAGCACACCTGCGGCAATTAATGGAATGACGAACGTACCGTCATGAAATGATTTAGCGGTCAGCACCCGCACTAAGTCTCCCCCTCCGGCTGTAACTGCAAGCCAGACGCAGGCCTGAGCGGCAAATATGGCTTCAGTTACGCTTCCCAGCTCTTCCAGCCCCCCACCGGATTTCCCCTCAAACAGCTTGGAAGCCTCTGGAAGCCAGATCAAGGCAATCGCACTGTTCACCGTGAAGCCAATGACAGCGACGCCGGCGCTTACAGAATAAATGCCTACGGTTGCCGTGTCCGAGAAATAGCCCAGAAACCAGCGATCCGAGGAAGCCATAACCCAGAAGGCCGGGGCGGTAACGACGATGGCGCCACCAACACTCAGAATGCGCTTTCGGTCCTCCCAGCCAAGGCCTGAAGGTTTCAGCAGGACTGCAGTAGGCGGCAGCCCCAGCATGAGCAGCGAAATCACGGAGATGGCCAAGGCGGATAAGATAAGCGGCAGTTCGTTGCGGGGTCCGAGAAACGCGGCAACGATTGCAATCGCAGTCGACCCGATGCCCGACGCTACTGTCGCGAGGGCGATGGCCCGATAACGCTCATGCAATCTCGCACGCGCAGTACTCATCACCACTGTAACGTTCAACACCGTTCCAACGGCTATAAGCGGCCCCAAATAAAGCGGCAGCGAAAGCACTTCCGAAATATATTTCCAGCACAAAATTGATATGGCGCCTGCGATGAGCGCCAAGCCTATCGCGAATCGCCATGTTAGAGCCTCTACCGCAAAGCTAATCGGCGGTTTCTCCCGCGTGCCAGGCGCGGATGTAAGAAACATCCGCCCCTGCCAGGGCGAAAACGGAAATCAACGAGATCAGAGTTGTTGCAAGCGTCGCGGCGCCGTAGGCGCTGGGCTCCAAAAGCCGCGTCAAGACGGGCATTGCCGCTACAGACAGCACGCGCACAAAGACATTGCAAAGCGTAAGCTGAGCCGCTCCTAGCGCAACGTTTCGCACAACACCCAAAACCTCGGCCCTCCTTCCGCGGGGTCTGACTGCAGCAGGCATTTCTCGTCCCCAGGACAAGCCATGCCAAACGCCTTCCCGCCCGTGGCGACCAGACCTCGGAGCCCTCAAGACATCTTCCGCCGGGCGCTTTGAAGAACCTTCGTGATGCCTGCAATCGACGACGCCCCGATAGCGCCTGTTGAGACGTGTGAGCGCAGCTCCGGAAGAGCACAAGTCAAAGCTTGCACCGTTCCAAAGCTACCGCAGCTCGGGTGGTGGCGCCCAAAGCTATTACTTAAGAAGAAGCTTATCAATTACCTCGGAAAAGCGAGCGGGGACGCTCGACGCGCCCCCTGCCCCTAAACCTTAGGTAGCAATTGATAGTGCTATCTATAGTTGGAAGATGCAACCCGCAAGCGATTTTCTAATCCGAACGAATCCTCGCCCGTGTTATCCCCCGATCCGACGAGCTCGCGCCGGGCCCGCTCGATCAGCGATTGTGAAATCCGCTCTCCAAACAGGATGATCGGCAGGGTCCGAGCGGCCACCTGCAAGTCCAGAAGCAGGCTTGCGTTGCGCACATACCAGACATCAAGCGCAGCTTTATCTTCTGGGGAAATGTCTCGTCCGCCGATTACCTGTGCCCAACCCGTAAGCCCGGGGCGTACCAGCAACCTCGCTGCGCACGCCTTTGGCTGATCACACAGGAGCAAAGGTCTCGGCCCGACGAATGACATATCGCCGCGCAAGATGTTGATAAGCTGAGGCAGCTCGTCCAGCCTCGTTCGCCGAAGAAAGGTGCCAATCTTGGATACCCGCTCTGCATCCGAAAGTCGCCTGCCATTCGGTGCGTGAGCCGCTCCCATAGAGCGGAACTTATAAAGATGAAACGGGCGACCTCCGAGCCCTGGTCGCCGCTGCCAAAACATTACCGGAAAGCCAACGCTTGTCGCGACAAGAACGGTTACTAGAATGAAGGCGGGCCACAACAAAACCAAGATTATGAGCGCAGCTGTTGAGTCAATCACTCTTTTTACCTTCCAGAAGGCCCGCATCGAAAGCGCCTGGTACTCCGCTTCATCTATTTCAAAGCGAGGCCGATCTTCCGGAAAGGCGGCTGCCTTCGCTGCACCGCCCTTAGCTCCGGCATCAAGAGCCAAAACCTCCGTCAAGAACTGAAGGGACACGCCGCGCGAACGCTCAATGCGAAGAATGGCCTTCTGCACCTCTTCCGAAAGACTGTCGAATGCAACTGTCACAACGACGCGGTCAACGGCGACACCATGAACCTCAAGGCTGTCCAGGACGCTTTCGATGTCCTCAGGCAACCCAAGAACCGGGTAACTCGCAACCAACCGTCCCACGTGACGGTCTGCGCGTCCAACGATACCAGCAACGTGAATGCGCCCCGAACCGAGCTCATTAAGAGCTTGGATGTAGGTCTCCGTAAGCCGGTTCACACCGAGGATCAGGACGCTAAGCTCGCTCCCTTTCGCCGCCGCGTCGCAGAAGACCGCCGTGCCTCTTCTCCTTCGCCGGGCGGCATGGCGCAAACGATGGAGCACCCGAGCGCCCACCAAGACCATGACGCAAATAATCCCTTGAAGAAAAGGCATAGATCTCGCCACGCCATCAAGGCGATTATATGCAAAGGATAGGGCAACTGCGCCTACGCAGACCCCGGCCACCACCCCCGTGACCAGCAGATAATCGTGCATGCTGCTGAAGCGCCATATGGATCTATTCAGACCGGCGGCCGCCGCCAAAATAATAGAGACGACAGCAGTAGCGCCCAGGTAGGGCAGGAAAGCCTCGACCCGGCCAGGCATGAACTCGAGATTCTCCCTTAGAGCAAACGCGAGAAATGTCGCCAGGAGAATAAGAGCAACATCAACACCTAGTAATACATAACGCCTCATAGCAGCTCCTGTCCCCATACAGAGCAAAGCCATTAACGAAAACGCCGCCACGGACTGCCAGCCCACGAGCGACGAGGCAGTAAACTCTATGGTGATAGCAAGATGATGGCGAAACGGGGGAGCGACTAAGGCCGCCCACTCCCCAAGCGCATTCCGTTCAAAAACAAACCATACTAGGGCTTAGGGAGGCGGCCCTTATCAGACAGAACCGCCCCGAGGTCTTCCGCTTCTCCCCGCACCCTAACATTGCCACTTAAAGCAGCAACATCAACTACGGGCTAACCTGATTCTCATGATTGCCGCAGGCGATGCCGCAGGCGATGCCGATGCCTGCCCCTACGAGCAATAACCCCGGGAGGAAATCGTACTGCGGAGCCACAACCGGAGCGTCTTTGAGCGAGACTCCAGTCACCGGCGAAGGCGGTTCCGAAACAACGACCGCCATTTCACCGTTGCAAAGCTTCGACTGACTGCCTGTGTTATAGACGATCAACGCGCACCCGTTGGCTGCGCGGACGCGATCCCCTGGATTTAACTGCATATTGTTTGTGGCTGCCACAAATCCGCGACCGAAGTCTACGGAAGCCAGCCCATCAAGCTGCAACACGGCCGCATCGGCTTGCACAACAAGAAGCGCCAGTATCGACGCGCTCACACCGAGTTTTCGAAACATGTCACCCTCCGATCTTTAAAATAGTTTCATCCGGGATATCACCGCTTCACGGGGGGAGCAATTCCTGCCGGAAACCAAGCAGTGTTTTGTGTGTGTCTGTGACAAAGTAGCTACATTTGTTATCATAGCCCCCCTCAAGCTTATGGAGTTTTGATGTCCCACAACGCTTGCGCTGGCGGCGGTCGACCAATGAATCCGGTTTCGTGAGTGCGGAATGCAAGCCGTACGTGGCTCCGGCCTGGGTCGCCTTCGTTTACTAAAGGATCCTGCGTACGCGCGGGTTGCCGGCGGGTAAGTTCGTATCGCATCTCCATCCCCGCGCCCGGATCGCTTGATCCGAGCCTCAAAGAATCAGAACCGTTTCATCGAGAAAATCCAGAATGCCGATGGGAGCTGGATCGAACTTTTCGATCCCCGCGGATGCGCCGGATGATTCGCAACATTGTGCATGAGGGGAGGGGAACGTAACGTCGATGAGGAAAAGCCACAACATGCAGTTGTCTGAGAGGAGCCTGGTGTTCTATCAAATTGGGTGCTAGGCCTTTTGCAACGGCAAGGATTAGGCAAGGAAACCATGGCTCTGCTTAGATTTTTGGCGCTGGCGCTCGCAATTGCCCTGCTCGGCGCGTGCGGCGCCTCCTCGATGAACGAGTTCGGCGGCGAGAATCAGCGGCTTGGAAACGGCCCGCCTGAGCCCGCCAGCAAAGCCTCAAGCAATTCAGATAAGCCCAAGGAGACCGATGCCGTGACACGGGATCAGGAAGCGGCGGCGAAGGCGGCGCTGGCCGTGTCGTCGGTATCGGATCCAAAAAGCAATAGCTATAAGATCGGGCCGCGCGATGTGCTGGAGGTGACCGTCTTCAAAGTTCCGGATCTCTCTAAGACCGTCCAGGTCTCGGAGGCCGGCACAATCAGCTACCCTCTCGTCGGAGAAGTGCGTGCCGGCGGACGGACAGGCCGCGAGGTCGAACAGGATCTCACGAAGTCCCTAGGTGCGAAATATTTGCAGAATCCACAGGTCGGCGTGTTTGTCAAAGAGTACAACAGCCAACGCGTTACTGTGGAAGGCGCGGTGAAGAAGCCTGGAGTCTATCCTATGCTAGGGGGAATGACGATCGTTCAGGCCATTGCCACTGCAGGCGGTTTTGATGACAAAGCCGATGAGACAGTTCTTCTTGTCCGCCAGGTGAACGGAAAATCCGCCGGCGGGAAATTTGACGTCGGCAGTATCCGCGAAGGCAAACAGGAAGATATTCAACTTGAACCTAACGATGTCATCGTTGTTACCACTTCGACTGCAAAACAAGGGTTGGACATATTGTTGCGCTTGGCTCCACTCGCGACCGTCGCTCCATACATTTAACAAACGCGTTGGCGCTGAGTGGTTAACGGAAAAGTATGAGTTGCCGAATGTATGTTTTTTGTCTTAGCTCCACGAACCAAAACGGCGAGGAGGATTGCTGCGCGATGCAGGCAACCAAAGGACAGGAAGAGCGAAACCTTTTTAAGTATTCGGCGAGCTGAATATGGCGGGAGCCGACGCACTTATTGCAGCCCTCGCCATGATTGAGCGCCCGCATGCTGCAAGGCTTTCCCTGTCATCTCAACTGCCTAATGGGGTAACACTCGTGTTGGAAATCGCCGCCGGTGAGCAGCAGACCCTCGGAGTGGCGGTGCAGCGAACCGGGCGGCCAGAAGCAATTTTGCAAAAAGCCGCCGCCTTTTTCATCGAACAGGTCCTTTTGCATCCAGGAGCTGACAGCTATCGTGTTCTTGGATGCGATAAAGCGGCGCCAGCCGCTGAATTGCGCCGGAACATGGCCCTTTTGATGAGGTGGCTGCATCCCGACGTGGCGTTAGGGGGGGCCAGTGATAATCACTTGAACAGAAGCCTCTTTGCCAATCGGATCAC
Source organism: uncultured Alphaproteobacteria bacterium (assembly GCA_963727795.1). Lineage (GTDB taxonomy): Bacteria > Pseudomonadota > Alphaproteobacteria > Rhizobiales > Rhodomicrobiaceae > Rhodomicrobium. The sequence continues at coordinate 559,606 of CAVSHC010000008.1, read as the reverse complement.
GCAAGCTTGGGAGTGTATCAAAACAGACGAGCGGCGCGTGGCCTACAATGCGTCATTGGCCACCAAGGAAAGCGAAGTGAAGCTGAAAGTCGCCAAGAGCACCGGGATAAAACAGGTCAAAAGGCCTGCCCGGATCGACGCCGTCAGAGCAAGCCGGCCCCGGTCCCAAAAGAGGCTCGTTATCAAGCGAGTTGAATCTGAAGGATTTTGGAGCCGGCTTCGTCAGTTGCTAAGGGGGCTCCGATGAGCAATCGCCGTGTCCGCAAACGGGTTTCACAGACGTCCGCAATCGCGCGGCGCGCAGCAAAAGCGTGGGCAAGCGTAACCGCCCGTCCGTTGCAGGCGTGTTTCGTTGGATTATTGAGCATCGCGGCGACTTGGGCCGTCTTGACGAAGAGTTTGCCATACGCTCTAGCGCCAACCAGTCCGAATACTGCTCTGGCCTTGGATCCTAATAATCCGGAGGCTCTTCTAGTCAAGGCCGAGGAACTCAGAACGAAGCTCGTGGCGCTCTCAAGCCTTGGGCTAGAAAAGACAAAAGAGGACCAAGACGAATCGCGTGACGGCCAGGCCAACACACTGTCGCGTTTGCCCCGAGCATCGGAAGACGGAGGCGATCCTTATGAAGGGCGGGAAGCCTTGCGCGCCGAGATTCGGAACCTTGCTGTTCGAGCGCTCGCAAACGATGAGATGAACGCTGGCGCTTTTCGCGCGTTGGCGGAGGTGACAGCCGGAACCGATCAGGTCCGTTTGCTCATGCAGGCTTCACTCGACCACTCCCGGCACGACTCCATTGCAGCGTTCTGGCTCCTCAACGACGCCTATTACCACAAAAATTTCAAAGAGGCGCTTCGCTACTCCGACCTGTTGCTGCGCACGCGTCCTGAGCTCGAAACATACATTTTCGGTTATCTCTCACTTATTGCCGAAGCGCCCGGCGGACGTGACCTTATCGTAGACCGGCTGGCTTTGGAACCCGCGTGGCGATCCAAATTCTTTGCATCGCTTCCCTCGCAAGCCAGGAACACAGCAACGCCCCTGTCCATTATGACAGGGCTGCGAGACACGGGAAATCCCGTTAAGGCCGGGGAATTAGCACCCTACCTTAATTTCTTAATCGGTACGGACCGAATCGATCTCGCCTACAATGCGTGGCTGCAGTTCTTGCCAAGCGAACAGCTTGAACGGCTCGGCTTCCTCACAAACGCAAGCTTCGAAAGCAAGCCTAGCGGGCTTCCATTTGATTGGGAGATCGGAGCTGGCGTAAACGCCATTGCGGATATCGTCCCCTTGGGAAAGAACAGCGTTGGCAACGCGCTGCACATCCACTTCAGCGATGGGCGCGTGCGTTTCCCCGAGGTAAGCCAAGTGTTGCTTTTAGCGCCCGGCCATTACCACCTGGAAGGTAAGCTCCGCGGCGCCATCTTGGGAAAGCGCGGGTTGCGCTGGCAAATAGGGTGTGCAACCGGCGATTACCGGCTTCTAGGAGAGACGGAGATGCTTCTTGGCGAATCGCTTCAGTGGCGCATCTTCTCGCTTGAGGCAGATGTGCCGCAACATGCGGAATGCCACGGAGAAAAACTTTGGCTCTTTCATGACTCACGTTCGGCGTCAGAAGAGCTTGTGTCCGGAGAAGTTTGGTTCAGCGATCTCAAGCTTGAGCGCATTCAGACTGAAACCGCGCAGTGGACGCCTCAGCGGTAAGCCGCTTCGCTTTCCAAGTCAGGCGCCACTTCTTCGGGATCGTTTTCTAAATATCGAGGGCATCAGGCTCTGCAAAGGCGGCGCGCTCCTGGATGAAACGGAAGCGCGCTTCCGGCTTGTTGCCCATGAGTTGCTCGACAATGTCGGCGGCAGCGGCCTCATCCGCCTTGAGGTCCAAACCGTTGAGATCGCTTGCGCGCCCAGTGATCTCAACGCGAAGCAGCGTGCGCTTGCCTGGGTGCATGGTGGTCTCTTTGAGCTGAGCAGGCATCATCTCGCCCAACCCCTTGAAGCGGCTGACTTCCAGCTTTCCGCGCCCGGAAAACAGGGTCGCCTTCAACTCCGCCAGATGCGCATCGTTTCTCGCATACGCCGTCTTGCCCCCTTGGCTCAAACGATAGAGCGGCGGCACAGCGAGAAATAGATGTCCGTTGCGGATGAGTTCAGGCATCTGCCGGTAGAAAAAGGTGATGAGCAGCGAGGCGATATGTGCGCCGTCCACATCGGCGTCGGTCATGATGATGACCCGATCGTACCGAAGCTCACCCTCATTGTAATGCTTGCCGGCGCCGCAACCGAGCGCAAGCATTAGATCGGCCAAAAGCTGGTTCTGTGCCAGCTTGTCCCGCGAGGCGCTCGCAACATTGAGAATTTTCCCGCGAAGAGGAAGCACCGCCTGGGTGGCGCGATCGCGAGCCTGTTTGGCGGAGCCGCCGGCCGAGTCGCCCTCCACAATGAATATCTCCGTGTCGTCTTTCGCGTTCTTGGAGCAATCGGCAAGCTTTCCAGGCAAGCGCAGCTTCCGCGTTGCGCTCTTCCGGGCGGTTTCCTTTTCGCGTTTCCGTCGCAGCCGCTCCTCGGCGCGCTCTATGACAAATTCGAGAAGGCCGTTGGCCTGCTGAGGCGACGCCGCCAGCCAATGATCGAAAGCATCCTTGACCGTCCCCTCGACGACGCGGGCCGCCTCCGCGGAAGAAAGCCGGTCCTTCGTCTGGCCCTGAAACTCGGGCTCCCGGATGAACACCGACAGCATGGCTCCAGCCGACACGAAAATATCGTCCGGCGTGATCTGCGCTGCGCGCTTGTTGTTCGTCAGATCGCCGTAAGCGCGAAGCGATTTGGAGAGGGCGGCGCGAAGACCTTGCTCGTGGGCGCCACCTTCGGGCGTCGGCACGGTGTTGCAGTAAGACTGGATGAAGCCATCCTCATCGGCGAGCCAAGCAATGGCCCACTCGACGCTTCCGTGGCCTCCTTCCCTCTGAACGCGGCCCCAAAATACATCTTTCGTGACTGGCGAGAAGCCTTCGATCCGCGAGGTAAGGAAATCCCGAAGGCCGCCAGGGAAATGAAAAACGGCATTTTCCGGCACATCGGCATCGCCACGCAGAAGCTCTGCGGCGCACGACCAGCGGATCTCGACACCCCCAAAGAGATAGGCCTTCGCGCGCGCCATCTTGAAAATGCGCAAAGGCTTGAAGTGCGCGCGCTCCTTGAAAATCTCGGGGTCGGGCCGGAAACGGACCGTCGTCCCCCGGCGGTTGCGGATCGCGCCGAGGTCTTCCAGGCGCGTCTGGGGCGCGCCGCGCGAGAAGATCTGGCGGTAGAGCCTGCCGCCGCGCGCAACCTCGACCTCCAGATGCTCGGCGAGGGCGTTCACCACAGACACGCCGACGCCGTGCAATCCGCCGCTCGTCGAGTAGACGTTCGAATTGAATTTGCCGCCCGAATGCAGCATCGTCATGATGACTTCGAGCGCCGATTTGCCGGGATATTTCGGGTGCGGATCCACCGGAATGCCGCGCCCGTTGTCGGTCACGCAAAGCGTGCCATCGGCTTCGAGGGAAACCTCGATGAAGCTCGCATGGCCCGCCACGGCTTCGTCCATGGCATTGTCGAGCACCTCCGCGAAGAGGTGGTGCATCGCCCGTTCGTCGGTGCCGCCGATATACATGCCCGGCCGGCGCCGCACCGGCTCCAGTCCCTCCAGAACCTCGATGTCGGCCGCGGTGTAGCTTTCGCCAAGCTTCTGGGTGGGCAAGCGGCTGACACTCGCCTTCGGCTTCCCGGCCTCATCGCCACCGAAGAGGTCCCGCGTAGAAGCCGTGCTCTGTTTGGTCATTTGTCACCCTTAACCGATGCTTTCGCGCACCGCGAATCTTCAACCGAGCGCAAAGCTCACAAGTTGCAAGCCGCGCCGGGTTTGGCAAGAGGCAGCCGCGTGCTACCCACTCCTATGAAACCTGCAAGCGTCCAAAACGAATAGTCTTGCAATGTGCCCGGCGACTGGGGCATTGCTCCCTATCCTTCACGGCGAAAGCGGCGTCTCATGCCCGATATTCTCATGCTCGGCGAAGTTTTTGCACGCCTTGCCGCCGCTCTCGTTGCGGGGGCGGCGATTGGCGTTGAAAGGCAATGGAATCAGAAAATGGCGGGTTTGCGCACCAACGCCCTCGTCGCCCTCGGTTCCGCCGGCTTCGTCGCCTTTTCCAGCGTAATTGGCCAGGGCGATCCAACCCGCGTCGCGGCGCAGGTTGTTTCCGGCATCGGCTTCCTTGGCGCTGGCGTGATTTTGAGGGAAGGGATCAATGTTCGCGGGCTTAATACTGCCGCCACTCTCTGGTGCTCCGCGATGGTCGGCACGTTCGCGGGGGGTGGTTTTTACGTGCTGAGCCTTGGCGCGGCCCTGCTGGTTGTCGCGACCAATATTGCGATGCGCAGTGTCGTTTTGGGCATCAATCGCCGTCAGCAAGCCTCGGCGGCCGACGACGCCGAAACCCAATATACAATCGCCGTGACATGCCGCAGCTCGGAAGAGGCTCATGTCCGTTCGCTTCTTCTTCAGGCCCTGTCGCAGGGAGGGCTGGGCTTGCGCCGGATTGAAAGCGAGGATCTCCACGATAGCGGCAAAGTTTGCGTCACCGCCGACACGCCTCCCGGCTCCCGAAAAGATGCGGCTTTGGAAAACATCGTCGGCCGCCTGAGCCTGGAGCCCTTCGTCACCGCCGTCTCCTGGGAAGCCGGGCGCGTCAATGGCGATGTTTAGGCGAGAAGGCATAGACTGCCACTTTAATAAAATCTTAGGCAAGACACTGATAACTCACGACCTTCTCAAAAAGCCGGCTTGATCTGCGACGGTGACATCGCCTATAAATCACTATAGTCGCAGAAAGCTTGCAGTCGACCTCAGATCAAGGTCTGAGATGAGGATTTGAAATCCGTCGCGGCACTGCGCTCTCCCCGAACAAATTTCCGCAATGTCTTACGAGGTCTTATGAGCGTCGATCTCGAAGTCTTGCCGGCGCGGGCGCGCGGGCGGCCATCCCGGTACAATTCCGCCTATTGCGATCGTGTTCTCGAACTTGCCGCGGAAGGCTGCGGGAAGGCCGAAATAGCCGCGGCGCTTCAAATCAGCGCCAAGACACTGAATGCCTGGATCAAAACGCATGACGACTTTCGCGAGGCGATGAGCCGCGCGAAGGAAGTGGAGTACGCGTGGTGGCTGACCGCCGGGCGCAAAGGACAGTTCATGCGCATATGGAACGCACGCGGATGGGCGCTGCAGATGCACAACCGGTTCCGGGATCAATTCCGCGATCGCTTTCCCTCGCAGGACAACTTACCGGAGGAGAGCGTGAATGCCGAGCAACTCCGCGCGGAAATGGAGCGCAAGCTATCTCGCATCGCTGACGCAGGAGCAGAGGATCTCGTTCTTGGCGGATCTGACGCCGAGGGAGTTGAAAAGCCTTCAGTATGACTGGAGCTTCTGGGCGCGCCCCGAACAGCGCGCGCCAGCCGGATACTGGCGCACGTGGCTGATCATGGCGGGGCGCGGCGCTGGTAAAACGCGAAGCGGCGCAGAATGGATACGGGCCTGCGCCTGCGGGTCGACGCCTCTGACTGGCGGCAGTTGCCGGCGCATCGCGCTCGTGGCCGAGACGGCGGCGGATGCGCGCGACGTAATGGTGGAAGGCCCGAGCGGACTTCTCGCAATTCACCCTTCCGCATTCCGCCCGAAATTCGAGGCTTCGAAACGCCGGGTGACCTGGCCGAATGGCGCAATCGCGACGCTTTACAACGCGACCGAGCCCGATCAACTGCGCGGCCCGCAGCACGATGCCGCCTGGTGCGACGAACTCGCGAAATGGCGCTATGCGCGCGAAACCTGGGACATGCTGCAATTCGGGCTGCGGATCGGCGACGATCCGCGGCAAGCGATCACCACGACGCCGCGGCCAATCCCCATCATCCGCGATCTTCTCGCACGCGAAGGACATGGCGTGATCGTGACGCGCGGCGCCACCTACGACAACCGCGCCAACCTCGCCCAGACTTTCTTCGAGACCATCGTCAAGCACTATGAAGGCACACGCCTCGGAAGGCAGGAACTCAATGCAGAACTCGTTGATGACGTTGCTGGCGCTCTTTGGACGCGCGCTCTCCTGGATCAATCCCGCGTTGCTGGCGGCATTTCACTTCCCGCAATGCAGCGCGTCGTCGTCGGCATCGACCCCGCCGCAAAAGCCAGCGCCGACGGAGATCGAACCTCCGAAACAGGACTCATCGTTGCCGGACTGGGTGACGATGGGCGGGGATACGTGCTTGACGATCTATCGTGCCGTCTGTCGCCCCGAGGCTGGGCCGCAAAAGCCGTCGCGGCCTTCGACCGTTATCAGGCGGACGCCTTGGTGGTCGAGATAAACCAGGGCGGCGCCATGGTCGAAACAGTCCTCCGCGCAGAACGTGCGGGCTTGCCCTTGCGGCAGGTCCGCGCGAGCCGGGGCAAGACCGTGCGCGCCGAACCGATCGCCGCGCTCTACGAGCAGGGCCGTGTGAGTCACGCGGGCGCGTTCCCGGCGCTGGAAGATCAGATGGCGCTGTTCACGCCGTTCGGCATCGAGGGAGACGGCGCGGCGGATCGGGTGGATGCGCTGGTGTGGGCGCTGTCGGATCTGTTCCCGCGCATGGTGAGGCCGGTCCCGAATGTGACGTGGGAGGATGAGGCGGGTGGCGGGGGAAGCTGGCTGCTCTGAAGCGGGCCAGCGTCCACTGTTACAGCAGTCACAATAGTTCACCGCTCACTCAGAGCAAGTTTATGCAAAGTCAGCATTCATAGTAAACGCGGCAGCGTCTCAGTTAAGCGCGACGGGAGAATGTCACCGCAGCCAGTTCTCGCACCTCAACCCCTCGATGCAGGCGAACTCATGCTCATTCGCGGTCACCAAGGTACAGCCAAGAGTGAGGGCATGCGCGGCTATGAAGAGATCGTTCGCGCCAATGGGCCGTCCTTGTTTCTCCAGATTTGCTCGGATTACTCCGTATGCAGTATCCGCTGGCGGCTCAAAGGGCTCTACGACGAGAGCTTGAAGAGTTTCTTCAACGCGTCTTTGTAACTTGAGAGATGCGTTTTTCGCTACGCCGAAGCGTAACTCCGCCGCCACAATCACACTTGTGAAAACAGCTTGTCTCCCAACTCTCCGAATATGATTGGCGACGCGCCCCTTGGGATCACGGATGAAGTCGGAAATGATGTTCGAGTTGAGCAGATATCGCATCAGAGATCGAACGGCTCGGGCGGCAAGTCTTCGATCTCTGGAAAGTCCTCTTCGATAGGTTCCCACTCGTCCAAGAGGTCAAGCAGGGACTTTCTTTTGGGCGCCGGTTCAATGATGAGCTTGTCGCCTTCCTTCCGAATGATCGCATCATCGCCCGGAAAATCGAACTCCCGGGGAATGCGGACGGCCCGATTGCGGCCGTTCTTGAACAGCTTAACGTGGCGCTCCATTCCCACCTTCGCCTCCTCTGGCATATGCCGAAGCATAGGCCAAATCTATGTCGCCGTCCACAATTCGCAAGCCGCCGCAGCGCAAATGAGGTTCCCTTGCCCAAGATTGACATCGTTCAAGAGGCGCAAGAGCGCCTCGAAGCCGCATGGGTGCAGGATCGCGAGAACCGCGAAGACGCCTTCACCGATCTGAAGTTCCTTGCGGGCGACCAATGGCCCAACGCCATCCGGCTGCAGCGCGAGGCGCAGAACCGCCCGTGCCTCACCATCAACCGGTTGCCGCAGTTCGTGAACCAGGTGGCGAACACCGTGCGCATGAACCCGCCGGCCATCAAGGCGATCCCTGTCGGCGGCGAGGCCACGCAGGAGCTCGCCGAAATCTACTCGGGGCTGTTCCGGCAGATCCAGTATCGCTCGAACGCCACGCATGTTTTCGCCAACGCCGTCTATTACGCGGTGGCCTGCGGCATCGGGCATTTCCGGCTCGTCACACAGTATGTGGACGACGACGCGTTCGATCAGGAAATCCTCATCAAGCGCATCCAGCACCCGCTTTCGGTATTCTGGGCGCCGGGCGCGGTAGAGCCGGACCGGTCGGATGCCGAATACTGCCTCGTCACCGAGCTGATCGGACGCAAGGAGTTCCAGAAGCGCTTTCCCGACGCGGCCATGACCGATTTCGCGGCGCCGGAAGACTTGAGCGCGGAAAGCGGCCTCTACTGGGCCAGCCGGGACGCCGTGCGTGTCTGCGAATACTGGCTGAAGCGGCCGCATGAGCGCACCATTGCGCGGCTTGCGACGGGCGAAACCATCGACATCACCGATGTGGATGTGAACGCGCCGCTTGCGATTGTCATGGCCGGGCTTGACCCGGCCATCCAGAAGCAAAGCTCCTCCGTTGCTTCCCGGCATCACCGGGTCAATCCCGGTGATGACATCAGTCTTGCGTCTCAAATAATCGCAGAACGCAAGGTGAAGTCGCACAAGGTCGAACACTACCTCCTGAGCGGCGAGGAAGTGCTGGAGGGCCCTAACCAATGGCCGGGGCGCTATATCCCTATTTTCCCGGTGATCGGTTCGGAAACGGCGCTCGAAACCAAGGTGATCCGCAGCGGCTTGATCCGCTTTGGCCGCGATCCGCAACAGCTCTACAATTTCTGGCGCTCCGCCGCCGCGGAAGCCATCGCGTTGGCGCCGCGCGCGCCGTTCCTGGCGACGCCGGCGATGATCGCGAAGTTCAAAGGCCAATGGGACACTCAGAACACCGTCTCGCGGCCCTATCTTCTGTATGAACCAGACCCAGACGCGCCGGGCGGACGGCCGATGCGTGAGCCTCCGCCAGATATTCCGGCGGCGCTCGTCAACGAGAGTGCGCTGGCCTCCGACGAGATGAAGGCGACGACCGGCATTTACGACGCGGCGCTTGGCGCCCGCTCGAACGAGATATCGGGCGTCGCCATTCGCGCCCGGGAAAGTCAGGGCGGCGTTTCCGCGCTGCACTATCAGGACAACCTGATGGCGACGCTCAATCATCTCGGCAAAGCGCTCATCGACCTCGTGCCGAAAATTTACGATACCGAACGCACCGTACGGATCATGAGCGAGGATGAGACCCACGTCCCCGTTCGCATCAACGTGCCCGTGATGGGCGTCAACGGCAAGCCGATGCTGCTCAACGATCTGAGTCAGGGAACTTACGACGTGCGCGTCAAGATCGGCCCATCCTACGCCACGCGCCGCGCGGAGGCCGCCGACAGCATGCTCCAGTTCATCCAGGCCGTGCCGCAGGCGGCGAGCGTCGCGGGCGATCTCGTGGCGCGCAACATGGACTGGCCCGGCGCCGACGAAATCGCCGAACGGTTGAGGCGCATGCTGCCGCCGCAAGTGACCGGCGATCCGCCTCCGCTCAACGCGCAAATCGCGCAGGCGCAGCAGCAGGCCTATCAGGAGGCGCTCGCACAAGCCCACCTCAATCGGGCGCAGGGCCTTGCCGCGAAGTCGGAAGCCGATGCCGCCAAGTCCCACGCCGAAGCGCAGGACGCTGCGTCGCGCGCCGCGTCAAACGCCGCCGCCATCCTTTATGGAACGCCGCTCTCGCCGGAGGACAGGCTCAAGACGGCGCTGCAGGAAGCCGGCTTGCGCGAGCGTCAGGCGAGCGCCGCCAAGACCGAAGCCGAACTCCAGGGCAAGGTCTTCGATAACGAAATGAGGCGCGCCCGCTTCACCGATCCTTCGCCCTATAAGCTTTGAAGGCCGCCGTCCCGGCACGCTGCAGGACGGCGATTCCCGCAACCGCAGGACCTGACATGACCGAACACGACGACATCTCGTCCGTGGACGATGCCGCTTTGGCATTGGCTGCGGAGAATGAGCCGAAAGAAAACGATGGCGGCGCAGGCGTTCCTGGACGCCCCGCAGGAGCAAAGCGGCCGCGTTCAGAAGCTCATCCGGGACAAGCAAACCGCGGATGCCCTTGCCGCCAGCAGCGCAGCGCAGGCTGCCGCGCTGCGGGAGCGGTTCCAGAACGCCGGCCACCGGCAAGATTACCGCGCGCCGGAAGATTACACGCGAGCCGTCGCCGAGCAGGCCGTGCGCGAGGTCGGAGCGGAAATTCTGAGCCGTCAGGCAAGCCAGGCGCAGGAGATCGCCGCCCGCGCCGCGCAGGATGCCTGGGTGGAATTTACCGCGGATTTCCGCCAGAAAGTGCCGGACTTCGACGCAGTCGCGCACAACCCGAACCTTGCTGTGACGCCCGTCATGGCGGATGCCATCCGGGAATTGAGCCGGGGCGCGGAAATCGCCTATTACCTTGGCAAGAATCCGGCCGAGGCCGCCCGCATCGCCAGCCTGGCTCCGGTTTCCCAGGCCACTGCAATCGCTCGCCTTGAAAGCCGGGCCGGCTCCACGCACGCCTCTGTCAGCCGGGCGCCGCAGCCCTTGGGCACACTCTCGGGGCGCTCAGGCGGCGCAGGCAAACCGCTCGAAGACATGAGCTTCGAGGAATACCGCCGGGCCCGCGGATTCTGATTTCGATGGTCATGGCTGGGCTTGGCCCCGCTATCCAGAACCACCCGACAGCTTGCCGCCATGACAAATGCGGCTTGCTTCGGGAACTGCGTCCAGAACTCAATTCAACCCGGAGCAAACCTCAAATGGCCTCAGCCCTGCTTACCCCCAGCATCATCGCCAAGGAAGGCTTGATGCAACTCGACAACAATCTTGTCGCGGCGAAGATGGCTTATCGCGCGTATGAATCGGAGTTCGGCGAGACAAAGATCGGCGATACGCTCACCATCAGGAGGCCGGTGAAGTATGCCGTGCGCACTGGCTCCGTCGCGCAGATGCAGGATGCGACTGAAGGCAAGGTGCAGATCCAGATTAACACGCAGCGCGGTGTTGACCTTCGCTTTCCGACGAAAGATCTGACTCTCACCATCGACCGCTTTTCCGAGCGATACCTGAAACATCCGATGATCGCGCTGGCGAACCAGGTCGATCTCGATATTTTGTCCCTTTACAAATATGTGTGGAACTGGGTGGGAACGCCGGGGCAGACGCTTTCGGGCTACAAACCTTTCATCAAGGGCCCGCAGCGGCTCGATGAGATGGCCGTTCCTTCGCCTCGCGCCGCCTGTCTGTCGCCTTCCGATTTCTACGGCATGGCGTCCAGTTTCACGGGGCTTTATATGCCCGATGTCGCAAAGACCGCGCTCGAAAAATCGAAGCTGCCGATGGTCGGCAACACCGACTGCTACTCGTCGCCGAACGTTGTCAACTACACGGTGGGCTCCTATGCCGGCACGCCAGTCATCTCGGCGACAGCTTCTGCGAACGGCGTCACGAACACAGGCGTCACGACATATTTGGCGTCGATGAACACGAACCAGACTTCAATCCTTGTGGACGGCCTGACCGCGGGCGCGACGCTCAACCAGGGCGATGTCTTCACAATTGCGGGTGTCTACGCCGTCAATCCAGTTACGAAACAGCCTCTTCCGTATTTGCAGCAGTTTGTCGTGAGCGCTCCGGTCACCGCAACTGGATCGGCGGACGCGGTCACGATCTCGCCTGCGATCATCGTCTCCGGCCAATACCAGACGGTGAGCGCGGCGCCCGCCCAGAACGCAGCGCTGACCTTCATGGGCACAGCAGGATCATCCTATCCCCAGAACCTCGTTTTCCATGAGAATGCGTTCGCCCTTTGCATGGTGCCGATGGAACTGCCAGAGGGCGCTATCAAAAAGGCCCGGCAGAGCTACAAGGGCCTCTCGATCCGCGTGATCTGCGACTACGACATCGTGAACGACATCAACATGTGGCGTCTCGATATCCTGTACGGCGTAAAGCCCATCTACCCCGATCTCGCCACGCGGGTCTCCGGCTCCAATTAGCCAGGTTCAGTCGTCCCTTCTCCCAGGGGAGAAGGACAGGATGAGGGGGCGCAACCTCCAGCCCCCTCACCCCACCCTCTCCCAATGAGAGAGGGAATTCTCGGCAAATCCTCCCTAAAGGAATTCACCATGCCCGTAAGACAGCTTTCCGACGGTAATCCCGACGGCACCGTTCTCGGACAGAGCGCAGCCGACCTCATCTCCTTCTATAACGCGACGCCGGTGACCCAACGCTCCGGCGCTGCACAGGCCGCCGTGCCAACCACCACGCCGACAAACACGACCCCTTACGGTTTCAGCCAGGCGCAGGCGGCAGCCATCATCACGCTTCTGAACGAGATCCGGGCCACGCTCGTCGGCCTCGGCGTCATGAAAGGTCAGTGATGAGCGCCGACACGCGCCTGTGGATGTACCGAAAAGGCGAGGCTCGCCTTTTCGAACACCCCGATCATGTGCCGGAGAATGAGGATTGGCGGCGCTTTCCCTTGCCGGATGAGACTGCAATTCCTGCCGCTGAAACGCGTCCCGGCGCCACAACGCCGGAGCTTTCGCAGGAAGAGAAGCTCGGCCGCACGCCGCGCCAGCGGCTCATGCAAATCGCCGCCGATTGCGGCATCCGCTTCGACATCGGCTGGACGAAAGCCCAGCTCAAACAAGCCATTATCGGGGTCTTGAATGACAGTCGCGCGTGATATCATAACGGGCGCTTATCGGCGTCTCGGCCTGCTGCCGCTTGGCGCCGATCTCGATCCCGAACGCACCGCGGCGGGGCTTTCCGCCTACAACGATATGCTGAACGCCTGGGCTGCCGACGGCATCTTTCCCGGCGGCCCCTATCCGCCGATCCAGCAGGCTGATGGCTTCAATGCGAGCGGCGATTTCATCGACGGAAGCATCGCCTTGACCGGCGGGGCTTACCCTCCCTTCGGCCCGAGCGATACCTCAACGCCGCCCTCTGGCTCGGAATTGTCTTACGGCCTGGACGACGCGTTCCCGTTCCTTCCTCAGTTCATCGCAGGGGCAAAAGCGATGCTGGCCGTGGAGTTGGCCCGCAGAGCGGAATCGAACCGCAGCCCTCGATCCAGAAACGCGCCCAGAAAGCCTACGAGGCGCTGCTGGCCTATTATGTGATTGCGCCGCAAGCGGGCCAGGACATCGGACTGACCTGGATGCCGAGCCTCCGCCGGTATGGGTTTCGCTAGTGTCCCGTTCCGAATAGACAAAGGAACACTAGCAAAAACAATAGGCTAGTCTGGCTTATGTCTCGCAATTGCCTATGAGAGCCTGCCGCAAAGGGCGTAGGCGATCGCGAGACGCCACACGAGCGAGCCGTCCCGGCTGGACCCTGCAATTTGTCCTGATTTGGCAAACCTGGAGGTTACATGGAAACTATTACGCTTTCTCTCACTAGTGCTGAACAAAATGCGTTCCAGCAGCTTTTTGATCTTGCCTTGCGTAACAACGGCATGGGGGCATTCTCTGTCGTTTCTCAATTCGTCGCGCTCATAAATCAGGCCAGCCAGCAAGGGGGCGCCGCTCAGGCGCAAGTGAAGACTTCGGCGGCTCCCGCTATTCCTGCGGCTCCTGTTGCTCAGGTCTCACATCCGGCCGCGTCTCAACCTCAGCAACCCGCGCAGCACAGCGGCGGAATTCTGGGAACGATTGAGAGCGCGCTTGGCCTTGGCCAGGAAGCTGGCCAGCACCACCCCGGTGACGGTAACCGCCGCGCCAGCCGTAACTCCTGCGCCGGTGGCCGCGACAGCGATGCCAGCGGCGCAAGCGACGGGAAACACACAGGCCGTCTCTTAAGTGGGCACGACTGGATAGGCATCGAGGCGGCCAACGGGCCGCCTTTCTCGCCGGAATTGAGCACGGCCATGACAGCCGGAGGAGCATCCATGGTTGCAGTCGAATTCGGGCATTCGAACCAGCGCCTTTTGAACGGCTATGCAGAGGCTTTAGGTCAGGAGGCAAAGTCTCCGCTTCCAATCTATGGCGTGCCGGGAACATCGCGCTTCGATACGGGCCCGACAGGGCTAACCGGCCCGTGCCGTGGAATGCTCTATGTGTATGGTAAGGGCCTCTATGTCGTCTGCGGGACATCGGCGGCTCTCTTCGACGATCAAGGCAACGCCACACCGGTTTCGGGAACGGTCGGCGGCAGTTCCATGGTCATCATGGCGGCCAATCAGCAAACGAACCCGCAAATCGCCATTGTGGCCGATAACGCCTATTTTGTCCTCGACACAGGCACGAACACGATCTCGCAACCCGCCGTTTCCGCCCTGCCCTCGCCCAACAGTGTGACCTTTCTGGACGGCTACCTCGTGTTCTCGATTCCCGACGGGCGCATCTTCCACACCGCGCTGAACGACGCGCTGACAGTGAACGCGCTCTCTTACGCCACCGCGTCAAGCCGCTCCGATGGGCTTCGCCGGATCGTCACCCATCGCGGCGCTCTCATTGCGCTTGGCGAGTCGAGCCTTGAAATATGGGAGGACGCCGGCACGACGCCTTTCGCCTTCGCGCGCATCCGCGCCGACATCGATATCGGGTGCATCGCGGAGCAAACGGTGGCGACCGTCGCTGACGCGCTGATGTGGGTCGATCATAATGGCGTCGTCCGCCAGCTCCTGGCCTCCGAGCCGGGCCGCATCTCGACGCATGCGCTCGAACGGGCCATCTCGGACTTGACATGGGACGAGCGGCGAGCCCTCCGCGCCGTCTACACCCATTTCAACGGTCACGACTTCTACGCCGTCACCAGCCCGTACTGGACATGGGAGTTCGACCTCGCCACGGGGCTCTGGCACGAGCGCCAAAGCGGCGGCCTTACGAACTGGTTCGCCCAAGGCTTCGAGTTGTTCAGCGGCAAGGTCGTGATCGGGTCGAGCCAGGATGCAAGCCTGCATGTGCTTGACGACGCCTCGGAAACCGAGAGCGGAAACCCCTATCTCTTTCTGGCGCAGTCGGCCCCCGTGCACGCCTTTCCCAAAGGCTTGATCATCGACCAGCTCGACGTGGACATCATACCCGGCGTGGGAATAACCGGCGGCGGCTCCGATGCGGAAGATCCCACATTGATGCTTGACTGGTCGGATGACGGCGGCAAGACCTGGACGGGTGGCCGCACGGCTTCGCTCGGACGCGTTGGCGAACGGTTCGCGGTTGCAAGCTTCTATTCGCTTGGAGCGACCCGGAGAGCGGGACGAACCTTCAGGCTGTCCTCCTCATCTCCTGTCATGCGCGGCATCCTGAACGCCGAGGCGCGCGTAAGGCCGATTCTCGCATGACCGGGCGAGCCAATCTCTTCAGCCGCTTTGGGTTTCAGGTCGGCCCGGACGGAAAGATCGATAACTATACCCGCGCCTTCTTCTCGAAGTACAAGGGGCGCACCGGGCCGGCCATCCCGGACTTGCAGGCGGACGCCTCCTGGGCGCAAATCGCGGTCACGACCAATGCGCTCATCAAGGAGTTCGTAGCGCAAGGCTGGATCCAAAAAGGCTTTGACGCAGACGAAACCTCGTTCGCCGATGCGATCCAGGCCGTGACCATGATCCCAGCAGCCACCGAGTGGGGGTATGCGCCTTATGAGGTGCTGCGTGATCAGATCACAGCGGGCGCCGAGTTTGTGACGACGGAAAACGCGTATAGCGCCTACGACAGCTCTAAGTGGCTCATCTCTTACGGCGAGGCGGCAAGCACAGGCCGCATCGGAGGAGCCGCGTGCGATTGGGCGAACTCGCTCAACAGCATCCAAAATCAGCTGACGAACCTCGGTCTCGTCAACCTGTACGTCGCCTGGTACGGCAACGACTTGCGCGCGGGATCCTGCACGCTGACGCCGGGCGTAACGCGCGCGGACGGCGGCGACATGCCTCATGACTGGGCTTGCAATGGCCTGGGCAGGGGCGAGGCGCATCTGATTTCGACCGTCAACGGCGGCGCGGCTTTCGGAGGCGCCCCGGACGATCAGTCTGTGATCGCCGCCATCAAGGACCTGAAGGCGCGCGGACTGCAAGTCTGCCTCACACCCTTCATTCTGATGGATATTCCAGCAGGAAACACATTGCCCGATCCCTACAGCGGCAACGCAGGCCAACCCGTTTATCCTTGGCGCGGCCGCATCACAAAGGCTTACGGCACAGACGACAAATCCACGGCGGTGGTGGCGGAGGTGGCTGCGTTCGTGAGCCAATACCGCACCTTTGTTCTGCACTACGCCAATTTGTGCGCGCTCGCTGGCGGGGTGGACGTGTTTCTGCTCGGCACAGAGCTTCGCGGGCTGACATGGCTGCGCGATGCCGAGGGAAGCTATCCATTCGTTTCCGCGCTTGTGCAGCTTGCCGCGGACGTGAAAGCTATCCTGCCGAACGCGCAACTGAGCTACGCGGCGGATTGGTCGGAATGGTTCGGACATCAACCGCCGGATGGATCGGGCGACGTCTTCTTTCATCTCGATCCGCTTTGGTCCGACGCCAACATCGCCGCGGTCGCCTTCGATAATTACTGGCCACTATCCGACTGGCGCGACACAGCGCCGAACATCGACGAGGTGGTGAAGTCAGACGGAACGCTGACAGCGATCACTGACTACGATTACTTGATGGGCAATGTCCGAGGCGGCGAAGGTTATGCCTGGTATTATGCGAGCCAAGCCGACCGGACCTCGCAAACCCGATCACCGATCACCGACGGCGCCTATAACAAGCCGTGGATTTACCGCTACAAGGACATCTGGAACTGGTGGTCGAACCAGCATTTCAATAGGCTCGGCGGCGTCGAAAGTTCCCCGCCGACGGCCTGGGTCCCCCAATCGAAGCCCATTTGGTTTACCGAGCTCGGATGCCCGTCGGTCGACAAAGGCTCCAACCAGCCCAACGTCTTCTACGATCCGAAGTCGTCTGAAAGCGCCCTCCCCTATTTCTCGGATGGCGCTCCCGATAATCTGATCCAGCGGCGTTATCTCGCCTCGGTGCTGCGATTCTTCAACCCGGACGATCCAGAATTTACCGAGGATCGCAATCCGCAAAGTCCGGTCTACGGCGGGCGCATGGTCGATCTGACCCGGGTGATGATCTACACCTGGGACGCGAGGCCCTACCCTGACTTCCCGATAGACACATCGATCTGGAGCGACGGTCCGAATTGGATCTTCGGCCATTGGATCGGCGGAAAACTTTCCACCTACGCTCTTCCGCAGGAGCTCGATAGTATGGCAGTTGCAACCACTTACGCTCCCCTAAGCCCCTATATCGTCGATCCCGCCACCGGCAAGCTCGACAAGCAATATCGCGACTTCTTCGAAGGGATCGAATTCATCCAGGGAGCCCCGATCGCCACCGTTTCCCTCGACCCAACGCCTACGGAAGCGGCGAACGCTATCAATGCGCTTCTCACGAAGCTTCGCTCGCAAAACCGGCTCGCGATATGAGGGGGGGCAGCCGAATTGCAAGGCGCGCCACCCCCAAGGACGTGGCCCGCTTCGTGGAGTTGGGCCTGCGGTTCTACCGGGAGGAGGGGGGCCGCGCGGCGTGTCCCGAGGCTCTCGCCGGCTTCGCCGCATCTCACCTCTGCGACCCCAACAGGGTTTACTTCGCAGCTGGTGACCCTGCCGCCGCATGCCTCTGCGGCATGATCGCGCCACACTATCTCACCGGAGAGCCGACCGCGTTCAAAACGGCTTGGTATGCGATCCCCGGCGCCAGGGGCTATGGCGCACACTTGCTCCGCGCGTTCGAGGCATGGGCGAAAGAAAAAGGCGCTCGCCGCATCATCGTGGCGGGGCGCAATGAGAGAACGCTCAGCCTGCTCGAACGGCTTCATTACCATCCTCTCGAAAAGGTCTATTCAAAGGATCTCCCATGGCAGAAGCAGCCCTTCCTGTCCTCCTAGGCGGCGCCGCGTCCGCGCTCGGAAATTACTTCGGTGCACAGACCGCGGCAAATGCGGCCAGTCAATCGGCGGCCCTTCAGCAGCAACGCTTCAATCAGGCCGTGGGCTACGAGCAGCACTTCATGCAAAGCGGCCAGAATTCCTTGAACCTGTACAACAATGCAATCGGCGTGAACGGTTCGGCGGCGGAGCAGTCCTACTACAACAGCTTTCAGAACGATCCCGGCTTCCAAGCCGGCGTGAATTATGGATTGCAGCAGATCCAGGCGCAAAACGCGGCGCAAGGAATGGGCTTATCGGGCAACACGCTCGCCGCGCTTCAGAACTATTCTCAGAATGCGATGTCACAACAATATCAAACGAGGCTGCAGGATCTTTTCCAGGGCGCGCAGCTGGGCGCGAACTCTGCCAATACGCTGGCCTCGGCAAGCACGTCCAGCGCTTCCAATCAAGGCAACTACAATAACTTAGAGCGGAATCCGATCAGGTTGCGTCATAGCCTGCAGCGGCGAAATAGTTTGCGCATTCGGTGGGCGTGAAGCAGGGGATGAATTGCCCGATGGCAGTCCAAAGCCCTTCGAGGCTTCGTTTGGCGGCCTTTCGGAGCAGTGCTTTGAGCTTTGCGAAAGCGTTCTCGATCGGGTTGAAGTCAGGGCTGTAGGGCGGCAGGTAGAGCAGGCTCGCGCCCGCAGCCTCGATCATCGCCCGCACATTCGGCCCTTTATGGCTCGACAGATTATCCATGATCACAATATCTCCGGGCCGCAGTTCCGGCAGGAGAACCTTCTCAACGTAGGTCTCAAAAGCGTTACGGTTGATGGGACCGTCGAGAACAAACGGCGCGACCACGCCGCTTACGCGCAGCCCGGCCACGAACGTGGTCGTCTTCCAATGACCGTAGGGAACGCCAACTCGCAGTCGTTGGCCGCGCGGCGCCCGGCCGTAGCGGCGAGCCATGGCGGTTGAAGCCCAGGTCTCGTCAATGAACACAAGACGCTCGGGATCGAGATCGATCTGGCTTTCGAACCAGGCTTCGCGCCGTCTCAAGACGTCGGGGCGGTCTTGTTCGCTGGCGTGCGCCGTCTTTTTTTGCGTGTGATCCCGTGCCGGTCGAAGAAGCGCCACAGCGTGCCGTAACCGGCTGAAACGCCTCTCTCCTCAAGCGCGGCCTTCAGTTCTTGAAGCGTCATGTCCGGCGTTTCATCGAGGAGCGTGAGGATCAGAGTGGCGTGCGCTTCTATTCGGCCCGAACGCCGGTCGCCGCCCAGCGCTTTCGGCCGCACATCGCCAACCAACCGCTCAAGCGAATGCCACCGGATCGCGCTCGATGCGCTGACGCCAAAGCGCTCAGCCGCCTGGCGGCATGACATCCCGCCAGCAACGGCCTTCACGACACGCACACGAAGATCGGGCGAAAGGGCTTTCGACATGTCCGCCGGCCTCCCTGCTCCGGCAGACAGTTTGAATCAGATCCGCTCCGCTTTGGGAATCCCCTCCGATTCAGTCAGGTCGGATACCGCTCTAGCCGGCCAATATCAGGGGTCGAGCCTTTCCAACACCGGAACCGCTCTCTCTGGCGCGGCTAACAACTACGCCAACTACTATTACGGCACTCAGCAAAAGGCTTCCTAGATGTCCTTCACCTCGCCTATCTCCCCGAACTCGTTCGGCCGGAACGCCCTTATCGCAGGCGCCCCAGTTTCCGCTCCGGCGAACAACGCTCCCGCGCCACTTCCGCCAGCGGTTCAGAGCCAGCTTCTGAAGAGCGCGATCGGCCATGCCGCCGTGCTATCGGACACGCCTGAAAAATGGTCTGCAACCATCGATCTCCTCAAGCAGCACGGCATCGATCCCGTAGGCTATGAAGATTTTGAGAAGGGCCGTCCCTTGGCGATTGCCGCATCCGGCGTCGCGCCTCTTTCGGGCGGCTCGGATGAGCTGTGAAGCGACGACTCCGCGTCACATTGTTGAAATCCAGAACAGAAACAGGGCGAAGCCCGCGAGGCCGAGGCCAGCGTGCGCAGCGAGCATGGCCTCCCCGTTACGCCGCGACCTCTGAGCCAGAATCGGGGCCGTGAAACCGGCGAAGATCGCGACAGCGAAAAGCCCCAAGGCCATCCTGACCAAAGATCCGCTCATCATCTCGCCGCTCGGGGCGCCGCGTATCAGTATCGCCACTTGCTCGACGCCGCCCAGGCCCATGAGGATGTGAGCGCCCCTTAAGGCGAGGCCGGACCGAATACGGCGGAGGTAGAAAACACCCAGGTAAATACCGAAGAGAACAGCGGCGCTAATAAGGATGAGCGATGGCAGTGTCACCATGCATGGACCCGTCTGTCTTCGATTTCCATCCTGCGCACGCGCCGGTCGGAACATGGCTCAAGCGTAGGGATAAGGATTAAACTTGGCATCGCGAGCCGCGTCAATCGGCTTTATGGTTTCAATCGCTCACGGGAAATTGCAAGGCGCGGCTCATCCAGTAGCGGCGGCGTTGAGTTAGACTGGCATGACGAGCCCGTCTAGCTTTGGAGCGAGCATGACCTTTCGATATGGGCCGGCTGCCCGTTTCTTCCATTGGACCACGGTTGTACTTGTTGTGGTCATGATCACTTTGGGCGCATGGATCAAGGACTTCGCGCCCGAAGACGAGGCATTCAAACGAGAGCTTTATAACCTTCATGAAAGCTTCGGTATTCTTCTATTCTTTATCGTTGTGCTGCGGCTGTTCGTGCGACTCGGCAATCCGCCGCCGATGCTGGAAAATCAGCCTGCGCTGATCCGCATCGGCTCTCGGCTCAATCACTACGCGCTTTACGCCATGCTTTTAATTCAACCGGTTATCGGGTTTCTCACTGCCAGTGCCCGAGGCTTCCAGGTGAAATGGTTCGGACTTTTCTTGATACCCTCGCCCATCGGCAAGCAGGACAAAGCCGTCGCGGAACAGTTTGGCGAAGCGCATGAGCTTGGGGCGGCGGTGCTGATCCTGCTTATCACGCTGCATCTTCTGGGCGCCGCCTATCATGGCATCATCCGGCGGGATGGCGTCGTGAAGCGCATGGCGTAAGGGCTTCGCCTTTCGTACCGGTGGCCCATCAAGGCCGTGACAGGATCAAGGTAATCCGTCAGGGTGTTGTTTCGGCGGGCGTCTTTGTCCGCGACGCTATCGACGGGAGCCTCATGACGATCGAGAGCCAGGCGCAGGACCTTCTCTTCAGCGTGAGCGGCGCAATTGCGCAGATCACGATAAACCGGCCTGAAGCACGCAACGCTTTCACCTTCGACATGTACGAGAAACTCGTTCAGGCCTGCGAGGCCGTGAACGCGGACGCATCGGTGAGGGTCTTGATTGTGACCGGCGCAGGGGAGAAGGCATTTTCTGCGGGCACCGACATCGCTTTGTTCAAGGACTTCAAGACGCCCGACGATGCGCTCCGCTATGAGTCCTTCATGGATCGCGTCCTGGGCGCGCTGGAGACATGCCGCGTGCCTACTATTGCAGCGATCGCCGGGGCTTGTACGGGAGGCGGCGGCGCGATTGCGGCCTGCTGCGATTTGCGGATTGGAACCGAGGACACGAAATTCGGCTTTCCCATCGCTCGCACTCTTGGCAATTGTCTTTCGGTCAAGAACCTGGCCCGGCTCTCGGCTCTTGTCGGCCCCTCGCGCGTCAAAGAAATGATCTTCACGGCGCGGCTGCTCGGGGCCAGCGAGGCGCTGCGAATCGGGTTCCTCACCGAGACGGTCAAGGATCGCGCCGCGCTTGAGAGCCGTGTGGCGGAACTTGCCGCACAGATCGCAAGCCACGCTCCGCTGACGCTTCGATGCACGAAGGAAGCATTCCGGCGCCTGCACTCCCGGGAAAGCCAGGAACAGGACCAGGACCTCATTCTGGCATGCTACATGAGCGACGATTTCCGCGAAGGTATGGCGGCGTTCCTGGAGAAGCGCGCGCCGCAATGGAAAGGGCGGTAGGCGGGCCCCGACGAGCGAATTGGCGGCGTCTCACAAGACGGCTATAAGGGACGCAGTTCAGCGAAGGACAGAGCAATGGTTGAGGCTCAGAAGCCGGCCCGCGACACGACCTGGGACATCGCAAGGGGCATCGGGATGATGCTCGTGATCTACGGCCACCTCCTGGAGTCCATTTATCCGGCCAATCCGGCGCTCGGACGCCCGCTCATGGAATCGGCGGCCGTTCAATGGCAGACTATCTACACCTTCCACATGATGCTGTTCTTCCTTGTCTCCGGCGCGGTAAACCTGAAGCTGCCCCAAAAGGCTTGGCCCGACGCCCTTCGCGGGTCGCTCCGGTTGTTGGCGCTGGCCTGGGTGGTGCAGATCATCGGCGCCATCTTCGCGATGTCATTCGGCTACGCGCCTGAAGCCAAACGCTCGGTCTGGGACGCTGTGGTCTACATCATAGACCCCATCCTCGAAGGTTATTGCTGGTCCGTCGGCGTGCTGTGGTTTCTCACGTCGCTCTGCTTCGTGCAGTTGCTGGCCTACATCCTGCTCCGGCGCATTCCCGCACTCGCCGTTGCACTGAGCGCAATGGCGGCGACAGCGGTCGTGATCTATTTCGATGCGCCGAACTACTTTCTGTTCAGGACATGGATGCCGGGCCTTTCCTTCTTCGCACTGGGCTATCTGTTCTCGGAGTGGAAGGTGCGGTGGCCCGTTTGGCTTTGCGTTCCGCTTTTTGCCGCGGTCATCGTTCTGGCGCCATTGAACAGCGGCTGTTCTTTCTCATTCAGCGGACCATGCCAACTCTACGGCACCGCTCCATTCGGCATCAGGATGTTCGGAGGAAGCTACGGCTTCCTACCGCTCTTTTTCCTCACCGCTCTCCTCGGCTCCGTCGCCACTGTAAGCCTTAGCAGCGGCCTGGCTCGCTTCAAGATTTCGGAGATCTTCGCTTATACAGGAAGAAGCAGCCTGAACCTCTTTATCATCAACGGGTTCGTGGCGACGTTCCTGCCGCCCTACATCCAGCAGATTGCTTGGCCTGACTTCACACCGTTAGTTTCGATAGCCATGGCGATCGGCGTCATCGCGGCTCATCTCCTGGCCTTGCAAATCCTGGACCCAGTGCTGGCCTGGATCGACAAGGCCGCCCTCTTAATCGCAAACGCGCTTGTGCGGCCTTTTAAGGGAGTATCGCAGCCAACCCAGACGAAACCCGCCTAAGAGAAGTAAAAGCGATAATCATTGAGAAAAGCGCGCAGGACTGGGCGCATCGAAGCTGTTCCCCGCCGTCTTCACCTCAGGCCAAGGAATTTGGAGCGTTGTGCCCAGATATGTCGAGCCTGCCTTGTTCAGATGTGTCCTGTCGCGATAGTAGATTATTCCGGCCTTGTCTGCATGACAGGCGTCCTCATCGCAAAAAGCGTGGGCCGTGTTGATGAGAGGAATGCCGAAACGGTCGCTGATTGTGTGGAGGATAGCGGATGCTTCCCGTTCGGTCCGGTCAAACTCAGATTTGGCCAAGGCGAGGCACTGCCGGTCGGACCGCGAAAACATTCTAGCCCGCGCCGCGCATAAGCCGACATTGTGAGGAAACGTTGGTACATCCTCGACAATCGCAATTTGGACATTGAGCGGGCGCAGAAGCCGCAGCGTGGGAGCAAGTCCAGGCTGGCCTACCGTTTTCTGGCTCAGCGCCAAGTCATCGTAATCCGGCGCGGTGAGCACCCCCTCGCTCACATATTTTGTCCAGTACCCTGCCAGGACCACCAGTTTCAGATCTCGTTGCGTCTTGATCCAACGCTCAATTTGTTCGGCATCCCGGACGCAGCCGGGCAAAAGTCTCGACTCAGGGGTGAAGGGACCGCAGCCGCCGCTGGATACCACGATACCCGCAAGACCGCGCTGAGCCGCCTGTGCTGAGAACGCCAGGGCTAGATGGCGCGCGTGTAAATCTCCCCAGATCACGAAATCATATTGAGTTCCGTGGGGTGGGGAGCCGATGGCGCAACCGAGACGGCCCAAAGCGGCGTCTTTTCCGCACTCGATATTCTTCTTCTGGCCTCCCTCCCTCGCCGCGTCCGCCTCGATCACGCCTTTGGAGACGCGAAACGGAAGCCCGTTGGTGACGTGAAACAGGATCCCGCAAAGCCCCAATGAGAGCGTGGCGGCTGCGGTGACGCGGATAAGCGCAGGAAGGCGGATCTGCGCCTTGCGCGCGGGGGTTTCTATGAACCGCCACGAAAGCGCCGCCAAGCCAATGCTGACGGCAATGATGACGAGGCCCTCAACCTGGGTCGTGTCCCTGTCCAGCGCTATGCGCGTGAACGAAAATATCGGCCAGTGGATCAGATAGAGCGAATAGGAAATCTTGCCGACAAATCGAAGGGGGCTGGCGCCTAGAACGAAAGCGCTCACCGGATTCTGGCATGCGCCTGCTAAGATGAGAAGCGCAGCGCCCCCGCATGGAAGAACTGCGTGGAAGCCGGGAAATAGCGTTTTAGTATCGAAAGCCGCTGCTGAATAAGCTATTGCGCAAAGCCCCACTGCAGCCGCAGCAAGCGCCGCCGTCCTTGACGGAACACTGGCATAGGTCGTCGCGAGGAAGCCGCCCAGAAGGAGTTCCCACGCGCGGTAGGGAAGCAGATAAAAGGCCTGGGCTGGATCGCTATCAAGGACCAACTGAGACGCCACAAGCGATAAGACGAGCAGTCCCACGATGACGCGAGGCAGCGCTTCCCTGCCCGCGACCCGATAAAGCGCATAAAGTAGAATTGGCCAAATTAGATAAAACTGTTCCTCAACGGCGAGAGACCAAGTGTGCAAAAGCGGCTTCTCAATAGCAGGTCCATCGAAATAGCCGACCTGTGTGTAGAAAAGCCAGTTGGCATAAAAGAACACCGAGGCAGCCAGCGAGCGGCCAAGTTCGTACAGATCTCGCGGCACGAGCAGAAAAAGCCCGGCGATCACAACGAGAGCAAGCGTAACGAAAAGCGCAGGGCCTATGCGCTTTATCCGGCGCTCGTAGAAGTGAGCAAAGGAAAACTCCCCTGCGTTGAGATCCCGCAGGATTATCCCTGTAATGAGAAAGCCCGAAATTACGAAGAAAATATCGACACCGACAAATCCCCCCGATACCTCCGGGAACCCTGCGTGAAAGAAGACCACAAGCAGGATTGCTATCGCGCGGAGCCCATCGATGTCGGGGCGGTATATCGGTGTCATGCGGCGATCAAGGTTCATGTAATCGTGTTCAATTGCAGTATTGCTTGATAGCGGCCGGATTATCTTGCAGGAGCGAAATCACGCAGTTGCGCTCGTTGAGATTGTGGCTCGAATAGATTTGCCCGTCGAGAAACGCCTGAAGCGGCGGAGACAACCACCAGCTCAATGATATGTTTTTGTATTGTGCCTGCTGCCTAGCCTTCTTCCGAATGCTCAAGGCCCTCTTTTGTTCTTTCGCCGCTTCATCGGCTTCGGTGAACTTCCAGAACGCATTGAGCAAGAAGCTTTCTCTCTGTTGCGGGCAAATATAGATTTGCGCCGCGGAGCGAACTCCGCCATTCAGCCGCCGCGCCTGCTCGGGAAGCTCAAGGATCGTTTCGTATCCCCGCGCGATCCGTGTGGAATTGACCGTCAACAGATCTGTTATGCTTCCAAGGGGGCGGAAATCGGCTTGATCGGGGATTTGAGGCGTTTCACCGGAGTTTCCGTTCGAGCCGCAGTTTTCTGTGTCTTTGAACCAGTCCGGCTCGCTTGAAACCTGAAGGATGAACGGCTTGAGCCGCTTGTCGACCGATTTCAAATTCGTCACGATTTCCAGCGCCGTGACAACCCCGGAATTGTCGAAGAATCCGCCGTCGACAACGCTGTCGGCGATCTGAGCCCTTCTATCCCGAATGTTTGCATGAGGCGACACGAAGGGTGAACGGGAACTCGTTCCCGCGGCCGTGCTAAGCCGAATATCGATCGATTCCGGCTTCTTATTCTCGCATTGAGCGCCTGCCACGGGGCTGAAAAATTGAGGAAGGCTGCGCGCTATCTGATCGAGCGTGCTGATGTCGGGATAGGCGTTCGTCTTGGGATCGATATAAGGCGAACACAGCAGTTCATGAAGATCGTAAGCATCGATGAACAGGGCGTTCCCCGTGCTCACTGGCTCGGCCATCTTCACGGGCGTTACGATGACGCGGCGGCCGGTCTCATTCGATGTTGAATTCAGGAAGAGAAGCGGCGTCCAGCCACCGGGCGCCGGCGCCATTGTCTGCAGGGGCGCGGACAGCGGCGACAATTCCCGCGTCGTTCCATAAACGCCATTGAAGGCATCCTCCCAAGCCGTTTCGAGCACGCCCGCACGATCGAGAACGTATGGGATGCGCGACAGGATCAGCACATCCCGCGCGATATAGCCGATTGTTACGGGCGAGATGAAATCGTTCGAGAGGGCAGCTTGCAGGGCATCTTTGTAAGTGACGAAATCGGTCAGGAATTCCCTGGTCAGCTTCTCCCCGTTTGCATCGGCGATACTTGGATTGGCGGTTGCAACATTCGGAAACCAAAGCCGCTGCCTGTAGAGCGACTTCTTGAGCGCATCGACGCTCAAAGACGGCTGTGCCTTCAGGGCGCTGACGAAGAAGGCTGCGCCGACCGAGCTGCCGGACACGCTCGATATTGCGAAAAGCTGCTGATGGAATGGGCGGGCCGAGGGATGTTTCGATTTGTCGAGGCTCTCGTCCTCAAGAGCACCGAGCACGCTGGCCAGGAGGAAGGCGGCGCGGCTGCCGCCTCCCTCGCCCGCAACGATGATCGGGCGCGGGCAATTCGAAAGTGCCGGCGCGTCCTCCGCCAGCCATTCACAACCCTTCGCGTCCCAGCCACTGGATGCTTTCCACTGCTTGACGGCGTCGGCGAAGCCGGTCGGCCTCAATGTGGATTGCTGGTCCTTGGGTATCGTCATTACCCGCACATCGTGACCGTCGCCTATGAAAAGCGTCAGGCCCATCAAAACGATGGCGAGGACCGCAATGAAAGGGAATTGATAGCGATTGGAGAGCAAGGCGAGGATTGTTACAAACGGCAACCAAGCGCCGAAAACAACAAAGAGGAATGAGGCGCGCTTGATGGAAACCGTGTCCGTTATGAAGTGCAGGATGAACCTGACGGTCGGATCGGATGAGAAGTCGGGAAGGGCGAAGAAACGCTGGACAGCCTCCGAGTAGGAAAGGAAATGGATCGCGACGAGGATAAGCAGGAACCAGGTGAGGCGAACCATATAGCGCCACATGAACTCCTTGACGCGCTGAGCCGCGACCCAGGTTTCCATGCTGAGGAAATCGGGCTTTAGGGCCGTCAGGTGAAGATCGAGCTCTTCCAGCTTCCGGCTCGGCTTTCTCGTCAGCCCTTCGATCCGGATAAGAGATTTTTTGAAGCCATCCGGATCCCTTTCCTCCATGCGCTTCATCGACCGGTCGTAGCCGCGAAGGAAAACGTCACGGAGCAGGACGAGGACAAGAACAGCTGCGGTCGCCAGGAGCAGCGTGATCAAATGCGCTTCCAAAAGGCTTCGGATCGGGCGTTCGTAGGGATTGCCGCCGTCCTGAATGGGCACGGGCAGGTTATCCGAAGCCGCGATGACGCCGATGAGAACAGCGACAAAGGCAAGGACCACGAAAAAGCTTGGAAATCGGAAAATATAGAATTTAAAGCGCTCTTCCGTGTCGATGCCGATCACATCGAAGTTCTGGAGCAGAAGCAGGCGAGCCGTGAACACGAGCGGCAACGCCCATATGAAGATGCCGATTGCGTAGAAGCCGGCCCAATAGATGATTTCCTGCGCCAAATAGGGACGCGCGTCGAACAGCAGGTCCTGCACCTGGGGAAGGCCGTAGAAGGCGTAAAACGCAATGATGATGCTGAGCACGCTGAAGAACGATACGCCCAGCGCCCGCACAAAGAGCCGGACTCTCGACACGCGCTGAACGTTATGAACTGCAGGGTTATACGCTGCCGGCGTTTCTGACATGGAAGCCGCACCCCTTCAAAACAGGCCTGAGGAATACGGCACCTTTGAGCCAAGCTGTGTCCCGATCAAGGCACAGGGGGGTGATTGATCGATTTCAGGGACACTGTGCTCAAATCGCAGCGCTTGCGTTGGGCGATTGCGGCAGGGGAAGCTTGGGAGAACTCACGGTCGCGGACGGATCGGCAGTGCGGCGAGCCCATAAAGCGCGGCGTCCTCCTTCACGACAAGCGCCACAGGGATCCGCATCATCCATTCGCTCATTGCGCCCTTGTTCTCGAATGCCTCGCGAAATACCGCGTGGTCGGCCACGGACGCGAATCCTATTGCGACGCTTCCGAAGAGATAGACGCCGTCCCAGGCGGCTGCCGCCAACGCCAAATTGCCAAGGACTTCACCCGCAATCTGCGTGAAGAGCTTCAGGGTCGCGGAACACTTGGGGTCCGACGCGGCGCGGACGCAAATGTCGGCCGCCGGTAACAGAACCTCGTCACCGCTCAGCACGGCGTGAAGATTGGAAAGCCCGCGCCCGGACAGAACATGCTCCACCGATTTGAACTTGGGCCGCAACCGCGTTTCGTACCCTTCCGGCAGGGCAAGAGACATGTGCCCCGCCTCGCTTGGAGATGGCAACCACCCCCCCGGCGTCCTGATCAAGGTTGCGGCTCCGAAGCCTGTCCCGATATTGGCGGCCAAAAGCCGGTGTGCGGTTTCAAGCTTGGGCATCGGCTTGCCAAGCACAAAATACTCGGCGCCTGACAGGCCGGGCAAACAATAGGCTGCCGCCTCGACATCGTTTATGAGACAGCAAGGCGCCTTGATTTCGGCGGCGACCTCCGCTTCCAATATCGTCCAAGAGCTGTTTGTAAACTTTGCGGAACCAAGGTAAATCGGCCCGGCAGCGCCAATTGCCGCGCCAGAGCAACCTGCCAAGCCGCCGGTTTCATCTGCATAGAAGCGAAGCGCGTCCAGAAAACTGTCGAACCGGGAAACCGGATAGGAGCAGCGTTCAACCACATTGTCTTCATCTATGACGCGAGCGAACCGGACATTGGTGCCGCCGGCATCGGCGATCAGACGCCAGTACCTCACGAAACAGCCTCATGAGCGCGGGCTCCCAGGACGTCAAGGAAGCTTTGCCGCCATAAACGGACGTTATTCGTCTTGATGCGGGCAAGAAGTGCAGCGTGCCGCTCCTTGCGTTCCCCTATTGGCATGCGGAGCGCTGTTTGCATTGCATTCGCCATGTCGTCGATATTGTACGGGTTTACCATCAGCGCCTCCTCGAGTTCTTCCGCCGCTCCGGCGAACTTCGATAGGATGAGAACCCCCGGATCCTCTTCATTCTGCGCCGCGACATACTCCTTCGCCACCAAATTCATCCCGTCTCGCAGTGGCGTGACCAGCCCGACTTCGCTTCCCCTGAAAAGAGCAGCAAGCGTGTCGCGAGGCATGGCGCGGTGGATGTATCGCAGCGGCGTCCAGTCGAAGTCGCCGAACTCGCCATTGATGGAGCCCGACAACCCCTCCAGCTCGGTGCGAATGTTGACATAGGCCTCGACCTCGATCCGCGTTGGCGGCGCGATCTGCATGAGCGTGACAGTTTTCCAATGCTCAGGATGCAGCTCTAGCAGTTTGCGGAAGGCCTTGAAGCGCTCGGGCAGCCCCTTGGTGTAATCAAGCCGGTCGACGCCGATAATGTGGGAGCGCACGACTGTCCGGCGATTGAGCCTTTCTATTTGCGATGCGGCCTCAGGGGTCCGGGCAGCGGCTGCAAACTCGTCGACGTCGATGCCGATCGGAAAAGCGCGGGCGATGATGGTTCGGCCGAAGGCCTTCACCCGACCGTCCTCAAAAACCTCGCCGCCGACATGCTCCGCGACAAAACGGCGAAAGTTTCCAACGTCATTCGACGTCTGAAAGCCGATGACATCGAACTGAAAGAGCGCCTCAATGAGCCAGTGATGGGCGGGGATGGCCTGCAAGAGTTCCGGCGGCGGAAATGGAATGTGGAGGAAGAAGCCAAGCCTCTGTCGTGCACCCAGCGCGCGCAGTTCCCCCGCAAACGAAAAGAGATGGTAGTCGTGCGCCCAAATCGTGTCATCTCCCCGCAAAAGGGGCATTAGGGCAGTCGCAAAGGCCTTGTTAACGCGTTTGTACCCCTCGAAATAGGCGGGCTCGAACTGAACGAGATCGAGCCGGTAATGGCAAGCTGGCCATAGAACCTTGTTCGCAAACCCTAGGTAATACTCCTCGTAATCCCGCTCTGTCATCGGGATCGTGGCAATGGTGACCCCATTCTGAACCGACCTGCCCACCTTGATGGCCTTTTCGTCATCGACAATATTGCCATCCCAGCCGAACCAAATGCCGCCGATCGTCCGCAGCGCATCTCCGAGAGCGACCGCCAGGCCGCCGGATTGCACTTGGTTGTCAAGGTCGGCGACACGGTTGGATACGATGACAAGGCGGCTCAAACGAATGCCTCCCACGGTTTCGATAGTCTCGTCGCCCCATTTATGACTCCGACCATCGAGTAGGTTTGAGGAAAATTGCCCCAAGGCGCTCCTGTAACTGGGTCTGTGTCTTCGGACATAAGCCCTAAATGGTTCCGAGAGTTCAAAAGCGATTGAAAAATTTCCCTGGCCTGCTCTTTTTTTCCGGCGCGAGCCAAGGCATCAAGGCGCCAAAAGGCGCAAATGTTGAACGCTGTTTCCGGAACGCCGAAGTCGTCGGCAGCTTCGTATCTCATCATGAAAGGCCCCCTGCCCAAAATCTTTTCCATCTCCGAAACGGTAGAGAGAAAGCGCGGGTCCCGTCCGTCTATAAAACCAACCTCGCCCATCAAGAGAACGCTCGCGTCGAGATGCTCGCCGCCGAAACTCTCGACAAAAGCCTTGCGTTTGTCCGACCAAGCCGATGCCAGGATTCTCTCCCTTATAAGGTCCGCCCTTTGGCGCCAGAATGCCGCCCGGCCAACCTCTCCGACATAAGACGCGATTTTCGCGAGCCGGTCGCAACCGGCCCAGCAAATCACGCTCGATGAGGTATGAACCCTTGCCCTTGACCGAAGCTCCCAAATCCCGGCATCGGGTTGATTATGAAGTTTAAAAGCCTGCTCTCCCACAAGTTCCAGCTTTCGAAAATCGTCGATGCCCGCTCTCACGGAGAGCCGTTTGTCGATGAAAGCTTGAGCCGAGGCGAGGATGAGGTTGCCGTACGTGTCGTGCTGGAAATGCTCGTAAGCCTGGTTGCCGATCCGCACCGGGCCGTTGTTGACCGGCCCGCCGTTCTGAAACCCGGGGAGGTGATCCGCCGTGCGTTCGTGAAGCGCTTCCTCAAGAGCGATCCCGTAAACAGGCTGAATGTGGCCGTCCGTGCAGCCTGCCACGATATTCATGATCCAGCGGTAATAATTCTCGAGGGTGCGGCCGGCAGCCAGGCTCGTTAATGCGCGGATGACGAAGTAGGCATCGCGGACCCAGCAATAGCGGTAGTCCCAGTTCCTTCCTGTGCCGGGCGCTTCAGGGATACTCGTCGTCATGGCGGCGACGATGGCGCCTGTGGGCTCATAAGAGCAAAGCTTCAGCGTGATCGCTGCCCTGATCACCGCCTCTTGCCACTCAGGCTGCAACGCAAGCCGATGGCTCCAATTCACCCAATAAAGGTGGGTGTGTTCTTCAAACTCGCGAGCGATGCCAAGAGGACTGTCGGTCAACGTTTCGTCCGGCCCGAGCACGAAGTTGATTGTGTCGCCCAAGTTGAACGCCGTTTCTTCAAGGACGTAGTCGATGGGAGCGTCGGTCGTTAGCCGCAGCGTCATGTCCGGCCCGCAGTAACGGATATGGTTGGAGCCGGACGTCACCAACGGGGCGGACTCGCCGTATCTGTAACGCGGCCTGATCTTGATGCGAATGCGTGGCCGCCCCTCTATGGGAGTGATCCTTCTGATGAGGGTCTGGGGACGAAATGGCCGGTTCCGGCGATAAAAGCGCGGGATAAAATCGGTAACCTCCACCGATCCGCTTTCACCGTGCAAAACGGTTTTAAGTATCGCGGTGTTGGGTACATAGGCCTGCTCGGAACTCTTGAAGCCAATCAGCTCCATGGCAAAGGCGCCATCGCCGGGATCGCCGCTGGCGCTGCCGAGCAACTGATGAAAGACAGGATCGCCGTCAAACCTGGGAAGACAGCACCAAACAATTCTGGCCTGCTTATCGACAAGGGCGCTGATGCTGCAATTTCCTATCAGCCCAAGATCGAGTTTATGCATAACAATCAAGTTCCTTTAAGCGTTTGAGCCGTGGCCAGCAGCCAAGAGAGAAACTCATCGACGCTGCGAACGCGCAACCGCGCCTCTGTTTCCCCGTCGCCAACCTTGACCGTGATCCCGTCCAGGGCATTGACTGCTGCGAACCCGTCCTCATCGGTTACGTCGTCGCCCGCAAAGAATGGGATGCGCCCCTTGAAAGGCTCCTCTTGAACAAAATCGGCGATTGCGGTGCCTTTTGTCGCCTTATGCAAACGCATCTCAACGACCATTTTTCCTCGCGTGAGAACGACGTCCGGCGCCCGCGCGGCGAGGTCTTCCATGAGGGACAAGCAAAGCGTTTCAAGTTCCGGACGGAGGCGGCAATGCAGGGCGAGAGCCCCGCGTTTCTTCTCTAGAAGAAGGCCGGGGTTGTGTTTCACGAAGGCTGCAAGGACCTTTTCGATAGCCCGCGCACCGCTTTCTTCGGCTCTTTGAGCTGCAACTGTGGTCTCCCCGTTGCGCCGCTCGTAGCCGTGTACACCCGCCACTGGGAGCTTCAGCGGAGCAAAGTATCTATCGATAGCATCAATTTCCCGTCCGGTGACGATGGCGACCGCTCCTGAGGCGCTCTCGAAGAGCGTTTCCAACGCCCGGCGCGCCCGCTCTTCAAGGACGACTGCCGCAGGTGTTTCGGCGATCTCCGTCAGAGTGCCGTCAAAATCGAAGAAGAAACTGTAAGCGCTTGCATCGCTCAAAACAGGCAAAACAGCCATGGTCGATTTTCGGAGGCCCCTTGATTGCGTGGAGTATCAGCTAGGAACCCGCAAGCGAAGCTGTCAATAGAGGAGTCAGGCATTTTTTCGCGGGTTCCTAAGTTGGAGATTGAACAGATTAGCGCTTCTTTTCGCCTAAATATTGCGCAGAAGGGGTTCTTTTTTGATCAGCTCATGCTACTCTTCGTCGACCATATTTCCGGCGAGGAATTGCCTATCCTGACCCATTTAAGCGGGAAAGGAGGTATTTTTTTGAGCCAGAGCCAAAAGAGGGAACGCAAAAGCGCGGCATTATGGTGCTGATGGCTAGACTTCTAATAGCGTTTATTGCTTTTTTTGCGTGGCAAACATGGATTGCCTGCGCGGGTGAACTTCGTCACGAGTCGTTCGCTTCAAAGGCGCTCGGCCACGACATGTCCTATGTTGTCTATCTTCCTGACGGGTACCAAGGCGGACGGCAGCATTTCCCGGTGCTTTACCTGCTGCATGGGGCGGGCGGCGACGAACGGTCGTGGCCGGAGCTGGGGCACATCCGGGAGAAGACCGACCGGCTTATCGCCAGCGGCGCTATTCCTCCCGCAATTGTTGTGATGCCAGGCTGCCCTGGCTGCTGGTGGATTGACGGCGCCAAGGACAAGGCCGAAACCGCTTTCTGGTCCGAATTCGTTCCAATGATCGACATGAAATACCGGACAATCGACGCACGAGGGGGACGTCTTGTCGCCGGCCTTTCGGCAGGCGGTTACGGCGCCGTTCGGTTTGCTCTTCGTTATCCGGATCGCATCGCCGCCGCCGCCGCCCTCAGCCCCGCCGTTTACACGGAGTCCGTGCCGGCGACTTCGGCGGCAAGAATACAACCACCGTTTCTCGGACAGAACGGCCAGTTTAATCAAGTGTCGTGGAACGTACACAACTATCCGGCGCTCCTCGACCAGTATTTCGCTCAGTCCTACCGTGTTCCGTTGTATTTAGTATCCGGCGACAATGACAAATTCGGCGTCGCATTCGAGACTGCGCTTTTGTTCAAGCGGATATTCGAGCGTCAGCCCGACCAGGTTGAACTGCGCGTCGTTGATGGCGATCACAACTGGAAGGTGTGGGCGTCGACGATTGACGACGCTATGCGGTATGTCTTCAAATTCGCCGATAAACCGAAACCGGCGCCTCACACGGCTGCTGCAACCAGGGTGCTCACTTCCGCGCTACCGGTTTCCGCTCATCCCTGAGAATTCGCTAAAAATGCTGCCGCCCGAAGCGGATAAGGAGCCGGCTCTCGCAATAGGCTTCGAAGCCGAGCTTGGCATAACATCGATTGGAAGCAGCATTGCGAAGGTCGGTATAAAGGCAGGCAATTCGATTTTCCGAGAAGATCTGCCTTGCAACGATGGCCGTAACCGCCGCGCCGAAGCCCTTATTTCGATGCTCGGGAGGCGTATAAACCGAATTGATCGATGCCGTTCTGCGTGTCCGCCGGCATATGGCGGCGATTGAAACAGGCCTATTCTCCAGGGTCCAAAGCCAATGACGCTTGGACTTAAGATCAGCCACCGACGCCTCTTCGGAAGGGATGGGATCGTGAGGAACGGCTTCGTTCATAAAGGAAATGGTCCAGACTCGAAAGAGCCTGAGCTCATTGAGCGTAAGTTGGCGGGGAAAGCCGGGCACGCTTGGCACCAGTGGAATCTTTGGCAGTGCGCGGATCAGCTGTGGGATCTCTTCGGAAAATTCGGCGCCGAGCTGCTGTGCTTTCTCCGCAAACCAGAGCGCGGTATGCCCGGAGCCCATGACGCCATTATAATCTTCGCTGCTCATTGCTTCTGCAAAACTGTGGCATTGGGCTCTTGAAAGATTTCCCAGAACGATCGGATAGCCCGGGGTTCGCATGGCGCACTCTCCCGGTCCGCCGAGCGTCCAGGCCCTAATGCCGTTTCCCTCCTCGCTCCGCAAATGGGCGATGATGTACAAAAGAAGGCTGTGCCTGATCTCATCAGCTTCGAGCGCCGGCTCATGGAAGTCAGCAAAATCCTTGGCCTGCATTTGCACACTACTCTCTCGCACAAGACAAGCGCGGCTGGAAACCGCTGCGGCGGCATGTTCTGGCCTGCAAGTTTAATGGCTGGACCGCTTGGCGGCCAAGCGTGGCGACGAACTGCGCCATAAAGTTTTCTTGAACCGCAAGAAAACGCGCGATCTCGCAGCCCCGGTCCGGCGCACAGAAAACAGCTTAAAAAGTTATATCGATTAGCCAAAGCGATGCGCTTTGGCCAATGCCCCTGTGCGTTACGGCCTGGGGAAATCAAACGCCGTCGGCGGCGTACGCGCAGGTGCGGCGACGGAGATGCCTCCCATCCCGCAGATAGTCATCAAAATAGATGAGGAAACTATGGCCACTCGTCTTCGCTACCCGAAAGGCTATCAATTCTTTGATGGCAACGGTAATCCGCTCGCTCTTGGGAACCTGTTCTATTACATCGCGGGCACAACCACGCTGCAGGATACATATTCCGACAGCGCGGGCGCGGTGCCAAACTCAAATCCGATCGTGCTCGACGGCTCAGGGCGGCTGCCGGTGGACGTGAATCTCGGCTCCGCCGCGGACTATAAGGAGGTTTTGACAACATCCTCAGCAACCGTTTCGCCTTGGCCGGACGATAACATCGTGCGCGCAACCGATATCACCATTTTCACCGGCGATAGCGGCTCGGGCGGAACCTCGGGCTTGG
The DNA here is from genome assembly GCA_963727795.1 of uncultured Alphaproteobacteria bacterium. Classification (GTDB taxonomy): domain Bacteria; phylum Pseudomonadota; class Alphaproteobacteria; order Rhizobiales; family Rhodomicrobiaceae; genus Rhodomicrobium. The sequence goes on along the minus strand of CAVSHC010000008.1, from coordinate 524,104 downwards.
TGCCAGCTCCAACCGCAGGCGATGCGCTCGCGAACAAGTTCCTCAAGGCAGACGGGACCTGGGCCGTTGCGCCGGGAGGCGGTTCCGCCACCAATCTGTCCGTGACGGAAACGGCCAGCACAGTCTCAATTTCGTCCTCAACCGGGTCGGGAGCGATAATCCCGGCCGCCACATCGACATCGGCAGGCGTTCTTGACAGCACCCGCGCAGCCAAAATCGACGGTCTTGCAACCGTTGCGATGTCGGGAAGCTACAACGACCTGGCAGATCAGCCCGTGATCCCAGCGGCCCAAGTGAGTAGCGACTGGAATGCAAGCTCCGGCGTCGCGCGTATTCTGAACAAGCCCACGCTGGCTGCGGTCGCAACCTCCGGCTCTTACAATGATATATCTAACCAGCCGGAGATCCCAGCCGCATCCAGCACGACGCCCGCCATGGACGGCGCCGCAGCGATTGGCGCTTCGGCAAACTTCGCGCGCGCCGATCACGTTCACCCGGTCGACACCTCACGCGCGCCTCTGGCTTCGCCCGCCTTCACCGGCGACCCCACTGCGCCAACTCAGGCCGCGGGCGATAATTCGGCAAAGATCGCCACGACCGGCTACATCGACAGGCAATTGGGCGCCAATAGCGGCATCGCCACGCTTGATGGCTCCGGGAAGCTCGCTTCCGCACAGATACCTGCCTCGATTGTTGGCGCTGTCGTCTACCAGGGCGTGTGGAACGCCGGTACGAATACGCCCGAATTGGCAGGCGGCGTCGGAACAAGAGGCTATTACTATAAGGTCAATGTCGCCGGAACGACGTCCATTGACGGTATTTCGCAATGGAATGTGGGCGACAGCATTATTTTTGACGGAACCGCCTGGGACAAGATCGACGGCATCACAAATGAGGTGATTTCAGTCGCGGGCCTTTATGGCGACATCGCTGGCCCGGCCCTCAAAAGCGCGCTTGCAATCGAAGCGTCGGATGTATCGGGTTTGGCTGCCGTCGCAACCTCGGGCTCATATGACGATCTTTCAGGCAAGCCTTCGTCCTTCACGCCTTCGACTTACGCCGCGACACATGCGAGCGGCGGCAGCGATCCCGTCTCGATTGCGGCAAGCCAAGTGTCCGGCCTCGGCGCACTCGCTTCGCTGTCAAGCGTGAACAATACCGACTGGTCCGGCGCCCCTCTTGCCATCGCAAATGGCGGAACCGGGCAGACGATGGCGGCGGCGGCGTTCAATGCGCTGTCTCCGATGACGGCCGCTGGCGATCTTATCTACGGCGGAGGCTCAGGCGCGGGCTCGCGGCTGGCTCTTGGCAGCACGAACAGCATTTTGTCCGCCGGCGGAAGCGCGCCACAATGGTCTTCGCTGTCGTCGCTCCTCGACACGCTTGGCAGTGCGGCGCAGGGCGATGTTCTTTACCGCGCGGCGAGCGGATGGGCGCTGCTTTCGAACGGCTCTTCGGGACAAGTTCTTCAAACGCAGGGAGCTAGCGCAAATCCGCAATGGGCGTCGCTCGCGATCACGGGTACGCCGTCTTACACCATCAATGCCGACGGGTCCGGCGACTTCGCCAATCTAGCAGCGGCCTTTGACTATTTCAGCCAAAATTTGATCGGAACCGCAATTTCCGACGTTCTCACTGTCGATCTGGGGGCCGGAACACACAACTATTCGAGCGAAGTTACAGTTCAAAGCCCATTCACGAAGGTTGTGTACTTCAAGGGAGCGACTCCGATTTCGGCGGCCATGTCGAGCGTGCAAAGCTCAAGCGGCAGCGCCGGGGCCTGGTCGATCACGGTCAATCTGAACAGCATCTCGGGCATGGCGGCGGGGCAGGTCGCCGTGTTCAAGTCCTGCTCGGGGGGAACAAACCCCTTTTACATGGAGGGGCCGTGGCTGATTTCGTCGGTGGATGCCATCAACAGCCGCATCACCGTCACGAGCACGAACAGGTCCACGAATATCCCGGCTGGCGCGGTCACCGCAACCGTTCTGGTGTTGACAACCGTTCTGAAGTTCACCGGCTGCTACGGAATCAACATCTACTCTGGAGGAACGGCGCTCAATCTCCAAGATATGGCGATCATCGGCGACAATTCAGGCTCAAATACGGGCCTGAATTTGCAAGACGTTGGCCGGTGCTTCATCAACGGCGCCGTCGCTGTTATGAATTTCGGCGGCATCAACGTTTATGCCAACTATAATTCAGAACTCAATGGCGACGGTGAGCTATATATTTCCGGCTCAGGTGAGCACGGCCTTTACATGGATACAGGCTCCGTCGCCGAAGTTAAGCCAATTGTTTCCTCGGGGAACGGCGGAATTGGCTTTTACTGCTTTGCTGGCGGCATAGTCAGCACCGGCGATCGTCTCATCGCGAATGGCAACGGCTCGCATGGCGTCGGTCTTTATACAATGGGATGCGTGAAAATTGACAGCGGCACTGTTCTCGCTGCCCAAGGCAATGGCGGCTGGGGCCTCTTCACGCAAGACGCCAGCGTATTTAACTATGAAAGCGCAACCGCGACATTCGGCAGCAACACGTTGGGCGATCACTCGCTCTGCTTCAACATGCCGAGCGGCAACGCCGGTGGCGGCTTCGACAACGGCTTCGGCGGCCGGTTTCAAGGGTTTTCGGACGGCGGAACTCGTTGGGGGTTCGCAATATCGGAATGGTGTCTATCTAAACGCGACCCTTGGCAATGTTGGCGCCAACGACGGAAGCTTGATAACGGCGCACGCGACGTTTGCGAAGTTCTCTGGCAACGCAGCGTTCTCGTTACAGTCTCGGGGCTATTATGCAGGCGGGTTTTACGCCTACCCTTACGGGGCGGGCTCATTCACGGACGATGCGTGGCAAAGCGTTCTCGCCGTCGAGATGAACAACAAGTATATCGCGCTCGGCATCAATCTCGCCGGATGGAGCGGGGTAATGAGCAACGCCATAAATGTTGCGGCGCCAATCCAGGCGAGCACGCCTGTCGCCCGGCTCATCTATCAGCTTTCGGATATATACCAGGGTGGCAGCTCCTACCGCAATTTGGTAATCGGAACAGAAGTCACCGGGAGCACGGTGAGCGGCTTCAACTGGCAGACCGAATATGGCGGCCGGATGTCCTTCGGCGTCAATTCTAGCTACGCCACCACGACCTACCCGAAGAGCCTGATCCTCAATCAAAACGCCAATGTGCAAGTTGGCGGCGGCGCGCTCGCGACGAACGCGACCGACGGATTCCTCTATGTCCCGACATGCGCGGGCGCTCCAACCGGCGCGCCAACGGCCTTCAGCGGGTATTCCCCTGTCGTGGTCGATACGACGGATCACAAGCTATACTTTAACGATGGCTCGTGGGAAGCCATTCTGCCCGCCAGCGCTTTTGCAGCGGTGGCGACGTCCGGGCTTTATTCAAGCCTCAGTGGCCTGCCGACGCTTGGCAGTCTCGCGGCGCTCTCAGCGGTCAACAATTCAAACTGGAGCGGCACGGCGCTCGCTGTTGGCAATGGCGGCACGGGGCAGACAACGGCGGCGGCGGCGTTCAATGCGCTGTCGCCGATGACAGCGGCCGGCGATCTTGTTTACGGCGGAGCGTCGGGCGCCGGTTCGCGACTGGGCATCGGAACTGCTAACCAGCTCTTGAGCGTCAATGGAGGCGCAACGGCGCCGCAGTGGTCATCGGCTTCTTCGTTGAACCTGGTGCAGTCGAATGCGAGCGCGAATTTGTCGGCCGGCTATAGCGTCGTTCCCTACAATTACGGCACGATTTCTGGAAGCAGCCTAACGCCATCGCTGTCGAATGGACAGGCTGGTTACTACACAAATAACGGCGCGCATACACTCAACCCGCCCTCCGTCGTGTCCGGTTATATGGCGTGGTTTTACCTGACAATCACCAATGGATCGTCCGCTGGGTCGATCACTCTTGGTGGTGGATTTGACACCAACACGAGCAACGTTTCTTCATACGTGACAACAAACGCCAAGGTCTTCAACGCATTTATTTTCTGTGACAACACAAGTGGGACTCAATATTCCACGATAACCATCACGGGGCCGAGATGACGCTGATTTTGCCACAAATGGGGTTTGAACAACTCGCGCCCGCGCGCATCACCAACGGCCTGGTTGGCTGGTGGCGATTCCTCGAAGGGACCGGAACGACTGCATCCGACAGTTCTCCCAGTGGGATAGCCGGGACGCTAAGGTCGAATAATGCTTGGGTTACAGGGGTTCCAGGTCTCCCAGGAAAAGCAATATCCTTCGACGGAAGCACGAATAGCGGCATCGATCTTGGCAGCGATTCCGGCGTAGCTGTAGCCGCGCCGTTGTCCATTTGCGCCTGGGTGAACGTCGCGGGTTATGGCGGCAATAATCTCGGCCGCATATTCGATCCATGCAACGGCGCCGCTAATAATGCCGGTTTGGCCGTCTCAAACAGCAATCCATATTCTCTAATGTGGTTAGCAAATAACAACGTAACGGCCGCATCCAGTACCAATGCTTATAATTTCGGGTCATGGGCGCATGTCGGGGCCATTTTGATAGGAACAACCGTGACGTATTATTCTAATGGCGTTAGCTGGGGAACGGCTAGCAGCCCCACTATAACTCCGGGAGTACAGTCCCCGTGTATTGGCAATCGTTCCTCCGATCATGCGCGTGGATTTCAACGGGAGTCTGCAAGATGTTCGATACTACAACCGGGCGCTAAGCGCCGTCGAAATAGCGGCCATAGCCAACAAATTGGGGTAAAAAATGCCATATGCGCTGATTAAAGGCGGGGCGATAACCGCCGTTTATGACACAATTCCCGGCATCGTCGGCGGGTTCCTGGTCGCTGCGGCAACCCCCGGCATCGTCCTGCCGGACGGGGCGCAATTTGTCGATGCCTCATTCTCCGATGAGGAACCGGCAAACAGCGTCCGCACGGGGTTCGACCTTGCATCCAGCACGGTCAACGCGGGGCCGCCCGTCACAGCGTCGATCAAGCGGACGTGGCAGACTGTGCCACCGCCGAACGTGACGCAATGCACGAAGGCGCAGGCGCTTCGCGCGCTGGTCGCGGCGGGCGTCGCCGATCCCTTATCGGCCATCCAGACAGGCATCTCCGCAATCTCGGACACGCCAACGCGGGTGGCCGCTCAAATCGCGTTTGCCGCGGACCAATGGGATTTGACCAATTCGTTTTGGACGCAGGTCTTGACCGCTCTCAACTTTACGGCTGCGGATCAGCAACAAGCCGTCACGAATTCAATAAGCAACTACTGAGGAAAAAATGCTTAGCAGGCATCAACTTGTAATTATCGCAGACCTTGTTGTCGCCGGCGGTAAATCGCCGCAAACCGGGGTTGAAGGCATGAAAGCCGCAGCGATGGCGCTCATGTGGATAGAGCAGGCCCTGAGTGAACTTCCGGCAAGCCCTGCCGCGTATTCCGAGACCGGACGGGCGGCGGAAGGACTTGGAGCCCGCGGATAAGCGGCGTCTCTTCAGCAGGCGCACGCTGAATTGAAACGAGGCGACATGACGAAAAGTCGTTCCCGCCCCCGGCCTTAAGGGGCTGCTCTTCCAGCAAGACGGCCCCTTTTCTCATGGGGGCTTCGCTCAATCGTGGCGCCGGTCGCGCCCAAAGCGAGCCGTCAAGCGCTGCCTCTTCGGCGCAGCTGCTCATTTCTGAATGAACCGATCTCTCAATATTGATTTGAACAACCAAGGAAGAAGTCAATGGCTTCTGACAATTTTGAGCATTGCCTTGCCATTACACTGATGTGGGAAGGCGGCTATTCCAATCATCCCGACGACCCCGGGGGTCCGACCATGCGGGGCATCATCCAGCGGGAATACGACGCCTGGCGCAAAAAGCAGGGCCAGCGGCTCCGCCCGGTCCGGCAAATCGAAGATGATGAGCTGAAGGCCATCTATTTCAACGAATACTGGACCGTGATGGGTTGCGATGGATTGCCCGCCGGTTTCGATCTTTGCGTCTTCGATGCTGCGGTCAATTCCGGCGTCGGCCGGGCAAGGCAGTGGATGCAGTCCGCCCCCGGCCACGACATCGAAGCTTACTGCAACCTCCGTCTTGAATACCTTCAACGCCTCGGCAGACTCTGGCGCGTGTTCGGCGCAGGCTGGCGCCGCCGGGTTGCCTCGATCCGGCTCGAAGCCCTTGCAATGACAGGCCGGCTTGAAGCGCAGCCTTCCAGGGATGAAACCTTGCATGCTGGCATGAAAGGGCCGGAAGTTTCCGCCCTTCAAAGACGGCTTCGCAACCTCGGCTATCCTGCCGGGTCGATCGATGGCGTGTACGGCGAGCAGACATACAGGGCAGTCGTTCTCTTCCAGCACGACCATGATCTTGGCGGCGATCCAGGCGTCTGGCAGGCCTCATACAATCGCGTCCTTGCCGAGTTTGGCCCAATGCTGCCCCAGCGTCAAAACGCGACCCGCCGCGATCTTGAAGAGGCCGGTGACAGCCAAATACATCGGATGAATTTGCTGCAACGCATCTTCGCATGGCTTTTCGGCAGCGCGGCAGCTGCGGAGACATTTGGAAGCGATAACGTGCTCGACAGCATCAATGGAGCGCGTTCGGTTTTCGAGCCGCTGGAGAACATCTGGCATTGGGCCTCGGCCAATCACTGGCTTCTGCTTTGCGCTGTGTTCGTCGCCGCCATCGCCCTCATCCGGCTGTTACGCAGCGAACACGTCAAGGCCTATCAAAACTTCGACTATCAAGGCCCTGCGCAGGGTCAAACGCTTTCTTCCAAGACGGAGGCCGCATCATGAGTGCGTTCTTGACCCTCATCGGCACATTGGTCGGACCCCTGGCGGCAGCAGCAGCCAAACTCGGCCTGTCAGCAACTGCCCTTGCTTTCTTCGGCCCATTAGCCCCGATCATAAACGGAATTGGCCAATTTATAGGCGCCGCAGTAACTGCAGTGGGGAGATCCTCGCCGCACTGTCCAAAAGCGCCGAGGGACGCATCACGCTTTTCCTTGTCGTGGCGCTGCTCGGATTTCTTTACCTGCGCTACCACTACATTGAGGAGGGTAAAGCTCTTGCAAAGCCGAAGATAGTGACGATTCAGAAGCCCTGCCCCGCGCCGAGAGAAAGGCGCGCCCGATGACGCTAGAGGCTCAGAACTTAAAGACCGCATCGGCGCATCCTAGCGCAGCGGCGAAGGGCCTCCACGAAATATCTTTGACGCGGATCTATTTGCCTTTCGCCATGGTCATAGGGTTCGGTGTGTTTTCGGTCGTGGCCGGATACACGGCCGGAGGAATCATGTCCGGCATTGCGCGAGACAAAACCGAAACAGACAAGCGATTAAGCGCCATCGAGAAGGAGGTGACGGCGATCAAAAACATTCTCGCTGAGCGCTCTGAAATACCTAACGGCTGCTTTGGCCGCCCCAAGTGAGCCCGTGACGGGGGCCGGCGCCAACCAGCCCGCGCCGGTCCATTAACGCTAAATGGCTTCGCTTAAGTCTTTCGCGGCGCGGAACGCGACCTTCTTGCTGGCCTTGATCTTGATCGCTTCGCCGGTCGCCGGGTTACGGCCCATTCGCGCCGCCCGCTTGCGAACTTCAAGCGTTCCCAGTCCGGCGATGCGGATCCGTGCGCCCTTCTTGAGATGCTTGCCGATGCTGGTAATGGCATCCGCAAGCACCTCGCTTGCCTGCTTCTGAGAAATGCCATGCGTTTCGGCGACTTCCGTCGCTAGATGGCGAAGAGTGACAATGTCGGCCTTTGCCGGTTTCGCAGCCGCCTTGGGCGCCGCCGCCGCTTGCGTTTTCGTCATCTCGGTTCCTCTTAATATATTCCTCTTATTAAGGAGCAATGCGGCGCTCTCTGGCTGCGGGCCGCAGGACAATCCAAAGCGGATGTTGCACCTTCGGCCGGTTCGGTCAAGAGCATCACTTGCGTTTATGCCAACAGAATCAGACCGAAATGGCCTTGTTGGCCGATAGAACATTCCAGCCGTGTAGGCTTCCCCGTCAATAACCTTTCGCTAGAATGACCTGTTTCGACCGCGCCCTTTGCGGAATTTGCAGCGTGGTGTGGTTTTTGCGCCGCTAAAAAAGGCTCATTTGAACAGGCGCCGCAGATCAATACATCGCATGCCTTGACAGAAGGCGAAGCGTTACTTAGAACATAAGGCGAACACTCCATCGGCCTGAGGTGTGGAAAATCCGCCGGAACAGCTTATGCGCCTCACCGCTTGATGTACACTCGGAGCGATTTAACAGTCTGGAAGGGAGCTCTCATGGCGGGCTCAGTGAATAAAGTCATCCTTATCGGTAATCTGGGCGCCGACCCGGAAGTGCGCCACACTCAGGATGGACGGTCGATCTGTAATTTGAGGCTCGCGACCACGGATAGCTGGCGCGACAAGCAATCCGGCGAGAAGCGTGAAAAGACCGAATGGCATAGCATCGTGATTTTCAACGAGCAGCTCGGCAAAATCGCCCAGCAGTACCTGAAAAAGGGCGCAAAAGTTTATGTCGAGGGCCAGCTGCAAACCCGCAAGTGGCAAGACAACTCCGGCAACGACCGTTATACGACCGAAGTCGTTCTGCAAAACTACAACGGTCAACTCACCATGCTCGACGGGCGCGGCGGAGCCTCCGGCTTCAACGACGGCGAGCCCGCGAATTTCGATAGCAAGGAAAGCCGCGGCGCCGGCTTCAAAGGCTCCGGCAGCGGAAAGAGTTGCGACAACTCCGCGCCGAAGTCGTTTGAAAAGGACCTCGACGACGAAATTCCCTTTTAGCGAAATCCTCCAGTGAATAGTGGACGCGCGCCCGCTCCACTTGTGCTTGGGCATTTCCTATATATAAACCTGTGCAAAGGTCGAAAGGCTTCAGGCAGGGGTCCCTTTAGAAGCCGAGGGTTTAGTTTTGACGGGTAGTTCCAACGGCAGCCACGGTGATCACGGCGCGGGTGAGATCCGTCCGATACTCATCACCGATGAGATGAAGCGTTCTTACCTTGATTACGCGATGAGCGTTATCGTGTCGCGAGCGCTGCCAGATGTTCGCGATGGGCTGAAGCCTGTCCATCGCCGCATTCTCTACTCCATGCACGAGAACGGCTACCAGTGGAACAAGCCCTACAGGAAGTCGGCTCGTATCGTCGGCGATGTCATTGGTAAATACCACCCCCACGGAGACCAATCGGTCTACGATGCGCTGGTGCGCATGGTGCAAGATTTCTCTATGCGGGTCCCCCTGATCGATGGTCAGGGCAATTTCGGCTCGGTCGATGGCGATCCTCCGGCTGCGATGCGCTACACCGAGGTCCGGCTCGAAAAAATCTCAGAAACCCTTCTTCAGGACCTGGAAAACGATACAGTCGACTTCCAGGATAACTACGACAATTCCGAGCGCGAGCCTAAGGTCCTACCGGCGCGCTTTCCAAATCTCCTTGTCAATGGCGCCGGCGGAATTGCTGTGGGTATGGCCACGAATATTCCGCCGCATAATTTGGGCGAGGTCATCAACGCCTGCTTGGCATATCTTGAGACGCCCAACATCACCATCGAGCAACTCATTGAGCACGTGCCCGGCCCGGACTTCCCGACGGGTGGCGTCATCATGGGACGCGCAGGCATCCGCGCCGCTTATCTTAGAGGACGCGGTTCGATCGCTGTTCGCGGCAAGGTCCACGTCGAAACGATCCGGAAGGATCGAGACGCGCTGATCGTCACCGAGATCCCCTACCAGGTCAACAAAGCGGCCTTGCAAGAGCGCATCGCCGAACTCCTGCGCGAAAAGCGCATCGAGGGAATTGCGGATGTCCGCGACGAATCGGATCGCGATGGCTACCGCGTTGTCATAGAGCTAAAACGCGATGCCCTGCCGGACGTCGTGTTGAACCAGCTCTATCGTTTCACGGCGCTGCAATCCGTCTTCGCCGCCAATATGGTCGCCTTGAACAGCGGCCGCCCGGAGCAACATACACTTCTCGACTTCATTCAGGCGTTCACGCAGTTCCGCGAGAATGTCGTCACGCGCCGAACGAAGTTCCTGCTCTCGAAGGCTCGAGAAAGAGCGCACGTCCTTGTGGGCCTTGCCACCGCTGTCGCCAACATCGATGAGGTGATCAAGCTGATCCGCACAGCGCCCGATCCGGCGACAGCGCGCGAGCAGCTCATGGCGAGGGACTGGCCGGCTGAGGATGTGGAGCCGCTTCTCGCGCTCATCGACGATCCGCGCTCGGCTATCCACGAGGGCAAAGTTTATCGGCTGTCCATCGATCAGGCGCGGGCCATCCTCGACTTGCGTTTGCAGCGCCTAACCGCGCTGGGCCGCGATGAAATTGGCGACGAGCTCAAGGGCTTGGCCGATAAAATTCGCGATTATCTCGATATTTTGAGCTCGCAAGCGCGCGTTATTGGCATCGTTCGAGATGAACTGATCGGCATAAAGGAAGAATTTGCCACCCCCCGCCGCACCGAAATCCTGGATGTTGAGGGCGAGGTGGAGGACGAAGACCTCATCCAGAAAGAGGATATGGTCGTTACGGTCAGCCATCGCGGCTACATCAAGCGCGTGCCTCTCTCAACCTACCGTGCACAGCGGCGCGGAGGCAAGGGCCGTGCCGGCATGACAACGCGTGACGAAGATTTCGTCACCCGGCTTTTCGTCGCGAATACGCATACGCCAGTCCTTTTCCTATCATCGCGCGGCATGGCCTATAAGATGAAGGTGTGGCGCCTCCCGCTCTCCGCCCCGCAAGCGCGAGGTAAGGCGCTGATCAATCTCCTTCCGCTGCAGCAGGAAGAAACCATCACATCCATCCTGCCACTTCCCGAGGAAGAACGTGGCGACATCGGCGTATTCATCCTCTTCGCGACCCGTTCGGGAAATGTGCGGCGAAACGAGCTCGCAGATTTCGCAGAGGTCCGTCAGAACGGCAAGATCGCTATGAAACTCGATCCGGGCGATGAGATTGCCGGCGCGCAGCTTTGCCGCGAGACAGACGATATTCTGCTGACAACCGCCGATGGCCAGGCGATCAGGTTTCCTGTTACAGATGTGCGCATCTTCAAAGGACGCGAATCCACCGGCGTGCGAGGAGTAAAACTCGACGGCAAGGATCGAGTTATTTCCTTGGCCATTCTTCGCCACATGGATGCAACGCCGGCCGAGCGCGCGGCCTACCTGAAACAAGCGAATGCCATGCGTCGCGCCGCGAGTGGCGAACGGGCATCCCCGGAAGCTGCCGATATGGCGGAAACTCTTAGTGTGCTGGACGACGGCGAGGCGGTCGAAGGCGCCGATATCGCCGATCTCGGCCCGTCTCGCTACGCCGAAATGGGTGCAGCGGAGCAGTATGTGCTGACGGTGTCGGAGAGGGGCTTCGGAAAGCGAACATCGTCCTACGAATACCGTACGTCCGGGCGGGGCGGCAAAGGCATTATAGCGATGGCTGTCAATGACCGCAATGGCCGGCTCATCGCATCCTTCCCGGTCGAAGATACCGATCAAATCATGCTCGTGACAAATGGCGGCAAACTGATCCGGTGCCCGGTAGAAGGCATCTCGATCACGGGACGCTCTGCTCAAGGCGTTACGATCTTCAGAACGGATCAGGATGAGCGCGTTGTGTCCGCCGAGCTCATCAACGACGACGGGAATGGCAACGGCAACGCCAATGGCGGCGAAGCCAGCGATCCTGAGGGCGGCGACGAGACTTCGGAGTAGCGGAGGCGAGGCGACAGCATGCGTTGCGGCTTTTATCCAGGAAGCTTCGATCCGCCGACGCTGGGCCATCGCGATATCGTAAGCCGCGGTCTCGCTCTCTTTGATCGTCTCGTCATCGGCGTCGGCATACATCCCTCAAAATCACCCATGTTCGCCGATGCGGACCGTGTCGCGATGCTTCAAGGAGAACTCGACAGCCTTGGCGCCGGCGGCGGGAGCGCTGTTGTGCTCTTTCAAGGTCTTACCGTCGATGCCGCCCGCAAGAACGGGGCTCTTTTCATTTTGAGAGGGATCCGCGATGCCGTGGATCTCGGCTATGAAATGCAGCTCTCCGGCATGAACAAGGGGCTCGCGGCGGACATCGAAACCGTGTTCCTAGCCGCGTCTCCCGGAACCGCGCACATCACCGCAACGCTCGTCCGGCAAATCGCCGGCCTCGGCGGCGATGTCTCGCCCTTCGTCTCGCCTGCCGTGCTCCAGCGGATTCAAGACAAATTCGGTTAACCGTGATTTCGGCCCAAATCCCGCCCCGATGCCCCGTTAGGCGCTCGAACGATCAAGACAATCAATATCCACATAGGTTAATCATGGTTCGTTCCCACTTGTTTTTGGCGCTGCTCGCATCGGTGGCTCTCGGTTTAGCCTCGCCCGCGGCCCGCGCCGCCAGTCCCGATAACACACTTTACATGGACCTCAAGGATGGCCGCGTCGTTGTCGAGCTTCGTCCCGATCTTGCTCCATTGCATGTTGAACGCATCAAGAAGCTCGTCAAAGAAGGGTTCTATGACGGGCTGACCTTTCATCGTGTTATGGCGGGTTTCATGGCCCAAACCGGCGATCCCAGAGGAGATGGCACGGGTGGGTCAAAGCACCCAAATGTTCCTGCGGAGTTCACGCCGACGCCGTTCAAACGCGGGACCGTAGGCGCCGCGCGTTCCAGCGACCCCAATTCGGCCAACAGCCAGTTCTTCATTTGCCTTGACGACGCGCCTCATCTAAACGGAGGCTACACCGTATGGGGGCAGGTAATCGACGGCATGCAATTCGTTGACCGGATCAAGAAGGGGACGGGAGGAAACGGTCGGGTGTCCGACCCTGATAAGATTATCAAAATGCAGCTTGCGTCAGACGCCCGTTAATCACCACATTTGGAGAGATTAGTAATGAATGCGCCGTGATTGGGTGCTAGGATTCTCCCACTAGCCGGTGCAAGGAAAGAGTAAAACATGGCTCCTCCAAATAAAGAGAATACATTGGTTCTGGAAACAACCCAAGGCCGTGTCGTGATCCAGCTTCGGCCAGATCTTGCGCCGAATCACGTCGCTCGCATAACGGAGCTGGCGAACCAGAATTTTTACGATGGCGTTGTTTTCCATCGCGTCATAGAAGGCTTCATGGCCCAGACAGGCGATCCCACCGGCACGGGACGCGGAGGCTCCGGCAAGAACTTGAAAGCTGAGTTCAGCAAGGAGCCGCATGTGCGGGGGGTGGTCTCCATGGCCCGCGCAAACCATCCTGACAGCGCCGACAGCCAGTTTTTCATCTGCTTCGATGACGCGACCTTCCTCGACAACAAATACACCGTCTGGGGCAAAGTGATCGAGGGGATGGAGAACATCGATAAGATCAAGCGCGGCGAACCCGTCAAGAACCCGGACAAGATCATCACGATGCGCGTCGGGGATGCCACCTAGGAGCAATTGTTGAAGCGCTCAACAATATTTGGGCGGCTGAAAAACCGTGCTTTTAACAGACTTCGATTTCGAGCTGCCCCAATCGTCAATCGCGCTTCGACCGGCCTCCCCGAGGGATTCGGCTAGGCTTCTCTGTGTCGATCCGGCTGCCTCCTCGCCCCTGTCCGAGACGCAGGTGCGAGATTTGTTTTCGTTTTTGCGGCCCGGCGACGTGATGGTGTTCAACAACACCAAGGTTCTCAATGCTGAGCTCAGCGGCCTTCGTCCGGCGCGGGAACCTGGCGCGCCTGACGTGCAAATCTCCCTCACGCTGATCGAGAGGCTTGCCGATGGCGGGTGGAAGGCGCTTGCTCGTCCCGGCCGGCGTTTGCGCGCCGGAGACACGATCATCCTCGGCCAAGGCGCCGAACCATCGCTCCTGAACGTGACCGCGAAAGGAGAAGACGGCGATATCGTCGTAACGGCATTCGGGGACGGAGCCGTGCAGGCGATCATGGAGCGGCATGGCGGGATGCCCCTGCCGCCCTACATTGCAAGGGCGCGCGCGGCCGACGATCGCGACCGCACCGATTATCAAACCGTCTATGCAGAAATGGAGGGCGCAGTCGCCGCCCCGACCGCGGGCCTTCATTTCACGCCCGAGCTTCTCGACAGCCTGGCGGCCCGAGGCGTACGCAGCGCCTTCGTGACACTGCATGTTGGCGCGGGAACATTCCTGCCCGTGAAGACCGACAAGATCAGCGATCACACTATCCATGCCGAGTGGTGCCGGATTGACGACGATGCCGCCCGCATCATCAACCGATGCCGCTCTGAGGGAGGACGGCTCATCGCGGTTGGCACCACATCGCTTCGCGTGCTTGAGACGGCGGCGCGCAAGGACGGCTTGATCGAAGCCGGTCAAGGCTTTACTAAGATCTTCATCACGCCAGGCCACGAGTTTCACAGCGCCGACTTCCTCATGACGAATTTCCATCTGCCGAGATCGACTCTGTTCATGCTTGTTTGCGCCTTTTCAGGGACGGCGCTCATGAAACGGGCTTACGCCCACGCCGTCTCGGCAGGCTTCCGGTTCTATTCCTACGGCGATGCCTGCCTGCTGCGTCGCGCCGAAGGTCCTGCGTTGTGACAGGGCCCTTCTCCTTCAAGCTGCTCGCGAATGACGGCGCGGCGCGTCTCGGCGAGATTACGACGCCGCGCGGCGCCATCCGTACGCCGGCTTTCATGCCCGTTGGCACTGCTGCGACGGTCAAAGCCATGTTCCTTAACGACGTCAAGGCGGCAGGCGCGGATGTCATTCTCGGCAATACCTATCACCTCATGCTGCGGCCGGGAGCCGAACGGATCGCGCGGCTTGGTGGCCTTCACCGCTTCATGCGGTGGGAAGCGCCGATCCTGACAGACTCCGGCGGCTACCAGGTCATGTCGCTCAGTCAGCTCCGCACCGTTTCCGAACGGGGCGTAAGGTTCCGGTCCCACATCGACGGCGCGCTTCACGAGCTTACGCCCGAGCGTTCCATCGAGGTGCAAAACCTTCTCGGCTCCGACATTCAAATGCAGTTCGATGAATGCACGCCCTATCCGGCGATCCGCGCCGAGGCCGAGACGTCGATGCAGCTTTCGTTGCGCTGGGCGGAACGCTCGCTCGCGGCGTTCGAACAGAACGGCCAGGAAGGGCGCGCTTTGTTCGGCATAGTACAGGGCAGCGTTTACCCAGAACTGCGCGCCCAATCCGCCGAGGCCCTCACATCCATGGACTTCCATGGCTATTCAGTCGGCGGCTTGGCTGTTGGCGAGGGTCAGAAGCTGATGTTCGAAACCCTTTCTTCGACGGCGCCGCTTCTTCCCCAAACGAAACCCCGTTACCTCATGGGCGTGGGCACACCATCGGACATTGTCGGCGCCGTCGAGCGCGGCATAGACATGTTCGATTGCGTCATGCCGACGCGATCGGGGCGCCACGGCCAGGCTTTCACATGGGCCGGGAAGCTCAATATGCGCAATGCCGCTCATATCGAGGACTTGCGCCCCCTCGACGAAACGAGCGCGTGCCCTGCCGCACGCGATTACTCTCGCGCCTATATCCATCATCTTTTGCGCGCGGGCGAGTATTTGGCGCCGATGATCCTCAGCTGGGCCAACACCCATTTCTACCAGGACCTGATGGCGGCCATTCGCCAGTCCATCCGCGAAGGCAGATTCGCAGACCTCGCAGCCCGGATTCGCCAAGCCTATCCCTCAATTACGGTCGCAGAGGAGGCGGGTGTTGAGGATCCCGGCGCGTGACGCTCCCGAAAAAGCAGATAGACGCCAGAGCAGATGATGATACCCGAGCCGGCCAGGGTCCACCAACTCGGAACATCGCCGAAGACGAGATAGCCGAGCGCGATCATGAAAATTATATTGATGTAGCCAAACGGCGCGAGGATGGGCGCCGGAGCCCGTTCATGGGCGAGAATAAGGACCCAATGTCCAAACCCGCCGAAGAGACCCGTGCAGGCAAGAACGAGCCAAACCCGACCCGATTCCGGGATTTCCCAGTTCATGAGCGCAAAAGGCGCGACGAAAATGGCGCCAGCAAGCGGCGTATAAACAAGCGTCGTACGTGCGTCATCGGTCAGTGCGAGATACCGCCTCCATAAGATGTAAAGCGCGTAGCTCAGAGTCGCCACAAGCGAGAACGACACCGCCCAGTGAATCCCGCCGAAGCCGGGCCGTGTAACAAACAAGACGCCAACGAAACCAACGCAAATGGCGAAGAACCGCCGCCAGCCAATCCATTCGTTCAGCATGGGGCCTGCAAGCGCTGCTACGACGAAGGGCGACAGAAAGAAGATCGTCGCCGTCTGGTCGAGCTGAAGATATTGAAGGGCCAAGAAATTGAACGCCGTCGCTCCAACGAGGAAAACGCTTCGCAAGAGCTGATGCTTGAGCTTGCGCGATGGCAGCGCCCGAATGGTAGTTGCCGGACCGAGCATGGCGACGATGAGCAGGACGTTCACTAAAAAGCGAATCCAGATGATTTGCGCGACAGGCACGTGCGCGACGGTGGCCAAGCCGCGCATGTGAGAGCGATGGCGGACAGCCTCGATTTCATAAAGGAGCGTTCCATCGGGTTAGGCTTCGGGACGTCTGCAAACGTCCTTAAGGGTGGCTAGAATTGGCTTGGAAGCAAGCGCAAGCTCCTTGGCATAGCTACAGCCGCGGCCCGCTACCGCCCCTCCTCCGCGCCTTGCCGGTAAATCTCATCGATGACAGGGGCGAGGCGCCCCAGGATCGCCGCCCGTTTGACCTTCATTGTGGGCGTAAGGTCCCCACTTTCGATCGTAAGCGGCTGCGGCAAGATCGTAAACCGGCGGATGTTCTCAACGCGAGCATGTCTCGCGTTGATTGCGTCGATCCCATCTTGCAGCGCCTGGCGGATCGCATCATCAAGCCGTGCGCCATTTGCGGCGAGCCCTCGCTGAGCCGCGAACTCCGCCACGGCGGCCGCATTCAAGGTGAAGAGCGCGGCCAGGTAGGGACGGCGTTCCCCGCAGACGAGCGCATGCTCGACCAGCGGCAGAGCTGAAAGCTCCATCTCCAGATTAGAGGGCGCAATGTTCTTGCCGCCAGACGTGATGATGATGTCCTTCTTCCGCCCCGTAATGTAAAGAAACCCGTCCTCATCCAGCCGGCCGACATCGCCAGTGTGCAGCCAGCCGCCGGCGAGGGCCCTCTCAGTCGCCTCCGGGTCCTTGGCGTAGCCCGCGAATATGTACGGACCCTTGACCAGGATTTCGCCCCCCGGGCCGATCTTGAGTTCGAGCCCCGGATGCGGCCGGCCCACCGATCCAACCTTCGTTGCGCCCGGAAGGTTGGTCGTTCCCGCCCCGCAAGTCTCCGACATTCCCCACAGTTCCCGAATCGGGATATCGAGTCCGCTCAGGAAATCCAAAGTTTCCGCCGGTATCGGCGCTGCGCCGCAAGCCGCATAGCGGAGACGGTCAAAGCCCATCGCTCGCTTCGCCCTCCTATGGACGAGCCTCGAGGCGACAGCCTTGGCGAACGCTGTCTTGACCCCAGGGCGCCGGCCCATCTGCTCCTTGCGGCGCCATGCCTGGCCTGTACGAATGGCCCAGCGCGCAACCCTCCCCTTGATGCCTTTCGCGCTTGCAATCTGCGCCTGCGCGGCCTCGGCGATTTTCTCGAAAACGCGAGGCACCCCGAAAAACAGGTGCGGACGGACCTCAAGGAGGTGCTGCCGCAGCTGCTGAATATCGCGCGCGAAATACACCGCATTTCCGACCGTGAGCGGGAAATGAACCGTTATCATGCGCTCGGCGATATGCGCGAGCGGAAGATAGGAGATCGTGCAGTCTCGTTCCGACACATCCCAAAGCTTATGAATGAGGTTGGCAGTCTCATTCAGGGCGCCGTGGCTAATTTGGACGGCCTTCGGCGGACCGGTGGTTCCGGACGTGTAAATGAGGCATCCAATGTCGCCGGGCTTGATGGCCTGTAGACGGCGCTCGACCTCGATATCGAAACTGCTATCGCCATAGGAAAGAAACTTCTCCCACGTCATTTGCAGCGGGTCTTCAGCTGCCGCGCCCTTCATCATGACCACATGCCGCAAAACGTTGAGTTGCGCGCGCTCTTTTGTGATTTTCTCGAAGTGTTCCTGCGTTTCCGCCAGCACGATCTCACATTGAGAGTGGTTGATGATGTAAGCCGCATCCCGAGCGGAGGATGTGAAATAGATCCCTGCGACCGACGCCCCGATCATCATCGCGGCCAGGTCCATTACAACCCATTCGGGCTTGTTGTAGCCGAAGACCGCGACCACATCGCCCGGCTTTACCCCCAGAGCGACAAGCGAGCGCGCCGCACGCCGCACCTCATCGCGGTAGGCGCTCCAGGACGTGGGCGTCCAATCCGTATCATCCCGCACGTAATACGCCGGCGCGCTTCCCCTGCAAGCCGCCGTGTTGAGGAAGCGTCGCGGCGGCGATATGAAGTATTGGCTTCCGTTAGCTGGCGATGCCGGCGCCTTCCTCCCCACGTGCCTCAACTCCCAGTTCAAGCATTGTTCTTGCTTCTTCCGGCGACGCGATTTCGCGGCCGGTATCGCGCGCGCACGTGGCCAGGGCCTCGATGAGCGCGCCATTGCTCGCGGCTTTCTCGCCCCCTGGCAGATAAAATGTGTCTTCTAGCCCTGTACGCAACATGCCGCCAAGCTCGGCCGCGCGCTGATGCACCGGCCAGATCTCTGTCCTGCCAATCAGCGTCGTCTGCCACGGCGCATCTTTTCGCCGATATTTCAATAAAAGTTCGAGAAGCTGGGCATCGACAGGCATCCCCGAGGCGACCCCCATCACAAAATTGTATTGTGCGGTTTTCGTCATCCCGTTCTCGACATAGAGGCCGACAGACCGGACAATGCCGACATCGAAGCACTCGAATTCGGGGCGCGAGCCGCTCTCCAGCATCGCATCGAGAAAAGCTTTCACTTTGGCCACCGGATTGTCGAACAGCAAAGGCGGCCATGCCCATTGACCGTCCGCCCTCAGCTTCAAATAATTGAGACTGCCCGCGTTGCAGGCGGCGATCTCCGGCCGCGTGCGCTTGATGCAGGCCACGGGGCCGGAAATGTCCAAGCCGATGACGCCGGTGGTCTGATTGACGATGACGCCAGGGCATGCGGACCGGATGGCGTCCACGGCTTCGGCGGCGACATCTGGCTCCCAGCTCGGCAAATGCCCCATGCCCGGCGCTTGGGAGCGAAAATGCACGTGCACGATGGCGGCCCCGGCCTCGAACGCCTCGCGTGCCGATTGAGCCATCTGCTCCGGGGACACCGGCACCATCGGATGTTGCCGCGGGTCGGTCAAAACGCCGTTCAAGGCGCATGTGAGGATTGCCTTAGACATCGGCTGGCTCATCCAGTTTCTCAATCTCGAAGAGAAGCGCTGCGTTGCCGACCTGGACGCCGGCTTTTGCATGCACGTTTGTGATACGGCCCGCGTGTACCGCCGCTATCCGCGTTTCCATCTTCATGGCCTCAAGGAGCGCGAGCGTCTGCCCTGCTTCAACCTGTTGCCCTAACTCGACAAAAACATTTATAACAAGGCCTGCCACAGGCGCGATAATCCTGCCTCCATCGGCGAAGTCGTCCCCGGCCTGATGGTTCTCGGCTTCGCTAAAGACAAACGAGGAGCCGGCGACGCTCAAGTGAAGGCTCGCTCCGCTCCAAATCGCGATCCCGCGCCGCCGCACGCGGTCCGCCTCAAATATTATCTCGGGAAGCCGAACGCCCATCAGAGCTACCTTCGCTTCTCCTTCAGCGGAAGAAACTGTGATTTCCCCCCGCTGCGAGCGGCTGTAGCGCAGAACCCGCCGTTCGCCGCCGCACTCAAGTTCGAGCGAAAAGCCGAATGCGTTTCCGGACCAGAACCATTCGCCCGAATTGCCGCGGTCCGCGTGAAGCGCAGCCGCCAGCGCCCATACCTCTCTCGACGGCGCCGCCCGTTTGAAGAGCGGCGCTCCTGCCTCCATCCAAGAATCGAGTGTATGTGTGTCAAGCAGGGACTGCTCGAACTCATGGCTTCGAAGCAACTGAGCGAGAAAGCGCTGGTTCGACCGCATGCCAAGAAGGGGGGCATCCTCAAGGGCGGTGATGAGCTTTCGCGCAGCGCCGGCGCGGTTGCCGCCGTGAGAGATAAACTTGGCGGCCATCGAGTTGTAGAAAGGCGAGATGACGCTGCCTTCCTCGACGCCTGTATCGACCCGAACGCCATGCTGCGCGTGAAGTGAACGCAGCACGGCGCCCGTCTGCGGCCGAAACCCGTCGTAGGGATCCTCGGCGCACAGGCGAGCCTCGATGGCATGACCGGAAAGCGAAATCTGGTCTTGCCGCAGGGGCAGCGGCTCCCCGGCCGCCACGCGCAACTGCCATTCCACAAGATCCAAGCCGGTCACCATTTCAGTGACAGGGTGCTCGACTTGAAGCCGGGTGTTCATTTCCAGAAAATATATGTTCAAGTCCGCGTCGGCGATGAACTCCACCGTTCCCGCGTTCCGGTATCCAACGGCGCGCGCCGCCTCGACCGCGTAGCCCGTCAATTTCTCGCGAATGATCGGCGTCACCATCGGGCTCGGGGCTTCTTCGACGATCTTCTGGCGCCGCCGCTGCGCCGTGCAGTCGCGCTCGTAAAGATGAACAATGTCGCCATGCGCATCGCCGAACACCTGGACTTCGAGGTGCCGGGGATGCTCGATCAGCCGCTCCAACATGAGCCGGTCGTCGTTGAATGCGTTTTTGGCCTCACGCCGCGCAGCAGCAAGGCGATCGCCCAACTCTTCGGGGCTGTAACAAGCGCGAATGCCGCGCCCTCCCCCGCCGCCAACCGCTTTGATCAGGAGCGGGAAACCAAGCTCTCCGGCCTCAGCGGTGAGCCGCTTGTCCGACTGATCCTCCCCGAAGTACCCGGGCACGCATGGCACGCCACGCGCTTGCATCAGCGACTTGGCGGCGGCTTTGTCGCCCATCTTCCTGATGACATCAGGCGCCGGGCCTATGAAAGTGAGTCCGGCGTGCTCGCAAGCCTCGGCGAAGTCTGCGTTTTCCGCGAGGAAGCCATAGCCTGGATGGACGGCGCCGGCGCCTGTCTTTCGGGCGGCGTCAAGAATGGCGGCGATATCGAGATAGCTATCCTTTGAAGGGGGCGGTCCGATACGCGCCGCTTCATCGGCCATGCGCACATGCAAGGCGTCTGCATCGGCATCGGAATACACCGCGACGGTCCGATAGCCCATATTTTTTGCTGTGCGCGCTACCCGGCAGGCGATCTCCCCGCGGTTGGCGATCAGAATTTTTTCAAACGGCCTAAAAATCATAATGGCTTCGCTGCTGTTTCAGCACCGAAGCCATATTTAAGCCGAGCAAGCCGCTCCGCCAACCTTTGTAAGCCAGACTACGTCAAAAGAACCGCTATTGCACCCTGGGCGTCGCTTTTACGGCAAGCAGCAAATTCGACGGCTTGCCCCAGTGATAGCCGACCGTGAAATTCAAAGGTCCCTCGCTGCTCTTTTTGAAAAGCTCGACGAGCTTTGGCTGTTGCGCATGGCTGAACTGCCGGATGGGCGCGAGATAGGTGCCAAAGGGATGGAACTGCCACTCCTTTGAAATCCAGGTATTTGAGAGGAACCCCTGTGTCGTCCTGAACGAGCGAAACCGCGTTCTTCAGCAGGAAATCACGGGCCATCGAAAAACCTGGATTATGCAAGAGATAGGAGGCGCTTTTTACGAACGCGTCGCCAGAACCAAAGCTCTCGCAAAACTTGATGAAACCGCCACTCGGGACGCCCTTGTTGGAAAGATCGGTCCTGAAATAGTAAAGCGTGCGCTCTTCTCCGTCGCTCCCAGCGAAAACGATCTTGGCACCTTTGGCGGCAGGCTCAAAGCCATCCTCGCCTTGCCCATGGACTTTCCCTTCCTTGTCGAGCGCCACGAGGCTCACGTCGCGGATCGTCTTCCCAGAGCGCGCAAGGAAAACATACATAATGGGAAGAGTGCCAGAGAGTTTCGGACGAGAAAGGTGCGAGCCCATCTCGCTGGTAATGAAATAGCTGTGCTTGAGAAGATTGCCGAGCGCGGCGCGGATGCCGCCAAGCTCGTTTCCTAAGGCCTGAGAGGAGATATCGCTTAATTCCGGAATGCTTCCGCTTGGCTCAAGGCCGGCCATGATGGTGGTCTTGGCGTCGGGGAAGAAGGCATTGGCATAGAGATAATCCGGCCCGCTGAACAGATAAAAAAGGACCGGCTGCGATTGCTTCACGTTGGCCGCAGACCACGCCCGGACTTTGCCAAGCTGACGATCTTCCAGCGTTTTCCAGTCAGCATTAAAAATCTCGGCGTGCTTCTTCCAGACGGCGTCCTTCGCGAGACCTGCGAGCGGTGAATTCGCTGACGGCGGCATTCCAGCAAGGAAGTGCGCGATGTCATCGGAAGTCTGCCCATCCGCCGCACGAAGTAGCCCCGGCGCAAGCGCAACGAGAAGCACGCAAAAGAAGAAGGATCGCAAAACCGCGTTCACTCTGGTCATATGTGCTAGTCCCTTTTGGAAAGCCGCGCAGACGCGGCATAGATCAAAAGCCCTGCCATCATTGTGGCGAGACTCGCCAAGGATTGGAAGGGGCGCTCCGCCAGCAAATGCAAGAGCACGAAGCTGGTGACGGCGAGAAAGACAAGGGGTGTGACGGGATATCCCCATGCGCGATAAGGTCTGGGCAGGTGCGGCTGCCGCAGACGCAGAACTATAACTCCCAAGACTGTTAGAAAAGAACACAGCGTCAAGCTGAACTGGATGAAGTCGAGCACCGCTTCAAAACTTTGTGTAAGCAGGAGCGCTGTCACCACAATGAGCTGGAACAACAGCGCATTGACGGGAACTCCGTTCGTCGCCCTCTTCGAAAACACCCTTAGCAGCGAATTGTCTTCGCCCATCACCATGGTTACGCGGGGGCCAATCCACATCATGGCGCTGATCGAGGAGATGAGGCCGACGCAAATCAGGCCCGCGACGATGCGTCCTCCGGCCTCTCCAAAAATGTGGCGGCCAGCGATGAGCCCAACGTCGAGCTGGCCTGCCATCTCGTTCATGGGCGTCGTGTAGAGAAACACGGCGTTGAGCGCAACATAGAGCAGAGTGACGATCGTGACGCCTGCCATGATAGAACGCGGCAGATTGCGCTCGGGATCCTTGACCTCACCGGCGATGTAGGTCGCGGCGTTCCAACCCGAATAAGAATAGAGAACGAAAACAAGGCTGATCGCGAAAGGGGCGCCGGTGATGTAGCCGATGTCCGCGACCGAAGGCGCAAAGGAAATAGGTTGCGTATTGGCCGATACGAGGCCGGCCAAGATCAAAACGCCGATCAGCCCGAGCTTGATGAGCGTGGAAATGTTTTGCAGGGCGCTTCCGCTCTTGACGCCAAAAAGATGCACCAGCGAGACAAGCCAGGTAACGCCGATCCCGAGCGCGAGAACGGGCGCACCTGGGTAAACCCCGGCAAAATACTGACCGAACGCCATCGCGGCCAGCGAAACAGGCGCCGCGAATCCGACGGTCGCGGATATCCAGCCAGCCATGAAGCCGATTGCCGGGCGGAAAGAGCGGGACAGGAAATTGTACTCCCCGCCGGAACGGGGAAAGGCCGCCGCAAGCTCCGAGTAGGACAGCGCTCCGCTCAAAGCGACAAGCCCGCCCACGACCCACAGCATAATCAGGGAAAAAGGCGACGGGATATCGCGGACTTGAAAGCCAAGGCTTGTAAACACGCCCGTGCCGATCATGTCCGCGACCGCAATCGCTGTCGCGGTAAGCGCGGACACTTTCGGCAAATCTAGTAGTCTCAACTCGCGGCCGGCTGCGTCGCTTCCGGGGGAAGTCATCCATGGTCACCGATAAATCGCTCATGACCTGCTCTTACCAACTAACGGGCGGTTCAACAATTGCGCTCTTGGTTAATGTTATGGTAGTTGCTTTGTGGCAACTTAAGCTGGGCGGAAATCATAAAAGCAATTTTATAGGGAGATCCCTTTAGAAAGTCCTTTCGTCAAAGTTCGGCGCCGGTTTAGCTCATGATCTGGACACGATTCGGTTTTATCTGAACGCGGAGTTTCGTTGTCGGGAGGTCTGCGGTTGGTCGTTGTAATGTGCACATGCGTATGGAACAGCCTAAGCCGATGATTAAGAGCATACGAGACAGCCTGCGCTTTACTCTGGCGGCGCTCTTCGCCGTCATCGTTTGCGGCTGCCGGAGCGAGACTGAATCCGTCGACTTCGTGCGCGAAACCGCGCCGGTTGCTCAAAACCGCGACACGTCCGCCCCTATCAGAGAAGACCATCCGAACAGGGAAGCAAAACAGGCGTTTCTCTCTATGACTGCGAGCCGGGGTCCGGACATGCCCGAACCGCTTCTGATTCCGGTGAAGGCCGTAAAAAAGGGATCGACCATAAAATCCGAGCCTCCCCTAGCGCCTCTGAAGCACACAAGAACGAAGCTCGTGGAATTTGAAAACGCGCCATTCCCCTATCATGGCGTGAACCCCAACACTGGCCGGAGTTTTCTCGACGTCAGCGAGGGCGGGAGGCGCGGTCACCGCACGTCGAGCGGCGAGGTCTATTGGGAAGACAAGACATACAGCGACAGCCGCATCCTTTTGCATATCCCGAAAGGCTTCGACCTCCGGCGGCCGTCGCTCATGGTGCTTTTCCTGCACGGCCACGGCGCTATGCTCCAGAGGGACGTGATCGAACGTCAGCGCGTGCCGGAGCAAGTTTCAGAAGCCGGCGTGAACGCTGTTCTCATCGCTCCTCAGCTGGCCTCGGATGCAGCAGATTCCAGCGCCGGCAAGCTTTGGCAACTGGGCGGCCTGCAGCGCTTCCTCGAAGAGGCGAGCGAGGAGCTTGCAAAGGCGCACGGCGATCCCCGCTCGAAGGCGGTTTTCGAGAAGATGCCTATCGTGATTGTCGCATACAGCGGCGGTTACATGACTGCCGCCTCTTGCATTCGTCATGGCGGCGCCGGATCTCGCGTCCGCGGCATTGTTCTTCTCGATGCGCTTTATGGCGACATGGACACCTTCGCGAATTGGATCTCGTCGCGGGACAAAGCTTTCTTCCTGAGCGCTTACGCGAACTCGACAAGAGCGAGAAATACTGAGTTTGCCGACACCTTGAAGGGGCATCAGGTGACGGTGACCACGAAATTGAAAGGTCCGCTACGCGCAGGCAGCGTGACCTTTATCTCAACGGCGCCGGAAACGGAGCACCGGAATTTCGTGACGCAAGCCTGGGCGCATCACCCCATCAAGGATTTGCTTCAGCGGCTGCGGACTGAGGTGAGATAGCGCCGGTTTGCAAAGCGTCATCAGTTTGACGAGCCCCAGGATGTCGCCGCCGGGCGTGCGCATAAGGTGGGATCGGGGCCGGCCAGAACGGACGACCCCTTCAGATTAGCGCCCGCGTCAGATCGGTGTTGCTTCGCTCTTCTGATTTGCATTCAGTTTCGCGTGGAACGATCGATAATTCAACACAATGACAACTTCAATGAGATGGGATACAAAGTCATTGTAATCCCATCCAAGCTGTTGGGATTCAAGCCAGATATTCTCTATTTTTTTCTCTATCGACATTTTCAACTTGGAACCTTGCGGCAGTCCACCCGTTGGACGTTCCGGTTCTTCGTCGCAACCATTTCCAGCACCGCATACCGGCTTCGTTGACGGCAGGCCCTGTGTAGAATTTCCGAGCATCCGCATCAGCGGTCCCCCATTTCTTTGTGCATAGTTTCGCAGCGAATGCCCGTGCTTCCAGCGACCCCCTGCATTCTCCGCGTTTCCAACACTCCGTTTACGAAATAGTTCCAATGCGCGACAAATTGGCGAGTGACTCGGCCTCTTGGAGTCACACAAAATCCTGTCCAAGGCATAAACCAATTATTCACCGGGTTTCGAATCGGATCGGTATTTTTGATCTTAATCATTTCCTGAAGCTGGCCCGCGTTGGGAGCATGAGACATCTTGCTCCAACAAGGAGGCGGCAAATGCCTGTCTTTATCACTCAGGGCCGTTTTACCCATGACGCCATAAAGGGCATGCTGGCGAACCCTGAAGACCGCGCAGAGGCTGTCGGAAAACTGATCGCAAAAGCGGGTGGAAAGCTGCTCGGGGTCACGTCCCGGGTAGTGGTGTAACTCAACGGTAGCAAGCCGCTCGCGAAGCGCGCCCTCAATGGCGCCGTAGCGAGTGAGCGGTTTGCGGTGGTCATCGGCGACTCACCGGTAGGATCGGGTTGCGACTTCCAACGCAACCGGGGAACCACCGATGACCGACGACATGATGAGCCTTCGCACGCTGATTGAGAAGACGCCCGACGCCGATATCCTGCGCGAGATGATCGGCTTTGCCGCTGAGCGCTTGATGGAGATTGAGGTCTCCGGCCTCACCGGCGCCGCTCTTGGCGAGCGCTCGGCGGACCGCCTCGTGCAACGCAACGGCTACCGGGACCGCATCTGGGAGACGCGGGCCGGAACTGTCGAACTGCGCATCCCGAAGCTTCGTAAGGGCAGCTACTTTCCCGGCTTTCTCGAACCGCGGCGGATGGCCGAGAAGGCGCTGCCGGCCGTAATCCAGGAAGCCTACATCCAGGGCGTCTCGACGCGCTCGGTGGACGATCTCGTGAAAGCGCTCGGCATGAGCGGCGTGTCCAAGAGCCAGGTGAGCCGGCTGTGCGAAGAGATCGACGGCCGCGTCAAGACCTTCCTTGATCGCCCCATCGAAGGGGATTGGCCCTATCTCTGGGTCGATGCGACTTATGTGAAGGTTCGTCAAAACGGCCGCATCGTCTCCGTGGCGGTGATTGTCGCCGTTGGCGTCAACGCGGACGGCCGACGCGAAGTCCTGGGCCTGGACATCGGCCCCTCCGAGGCTGAGACATTCTGGACTGCATTCTTGCGAAAGCTTGCCCGCCGCGGCTTGCGCGGGGTGAAGCTCGTCATCTCGGACGCGCATGAGGGCATCAAGGCCGCCGTCTCGAAAGTGCTGAACGCCAGTTGGCAACGCTGCCGCGTGCATTTCATGCGCAACGCGCTCGCCCATGCCGGCAAAAGTGGACGACGCGTGGTCTCCGCCTTTATCGCCACAGCCTTTGCGCAAGACGACGCCGAAGCAGCCAAACAGCAGTGGCGCAAGGTCGCCGATCAACTGAGGACAAAGCTGCCCAAGCTCGCCGCCCTGATGGACGACGCCGAGCAGGATGTGCTCGCCTACATGACCTTTCCGGCAGCGCATCGGACCAAGCTGCACTCCACAAATCCCATCGAGCGGCTGAACGGCGAAATCAAACGGCGCACCGAGGTCGTCGGCATCTTCCCGAACGAGGCTGCCATCGCTAGGCTCATTGGCGCGATCCTGCTCGAACAGAACGACGAATGGGCCGTGCAGCGCGCCCGATACATGACGCTGGAAACCATCGCGCCGTTGAGCGATGATCCTATCGCCGGGCTGCCCGCTGTGGCTGCCTGACCTTCCCGGCCCTGCCGGTGCATCGGCGACGCCAGCCGTCAACTACACCACGACTTGGGGCACGATCGCTGCTCGGCTATTACATGACCTTCGGCGAGTATGATTTCCTTCTCATCTCAGAGGGTCCAGCAGACAATGCCGTTACGCCGCTGATCATTGCAGCGGCATCTGGCGGCGTGACCGATATGAAAACCTCGCTCGCGATGACTTCCAGCGAAATGAAACAAGCCTTCGACAGGGCTGGACGGCTGGATGCAACCTTCAAGGCGCCCGGCATGAAAGGCTGACGCAGACCGAGGCCGGCTCTGGCCTGCGGCTTGAAGCGCCTGGCGGCACGTCGGGCGCATTCTGGACGAGGGTGGCTTGGGGCACGTGAAAATATTTGCGAGCGCCGGAATTGGGGAAGACGAATTGGTTCAGCTTCGCGAAAGCGGCGCTCCCATCGACGGGTTCGGCATTGGGACAAGCTTGACGACGTCTTTCGATTGTCCGGCGCTCGATTGCGCCTACAAGCTCCAAGAATACGACGGCCTGGCTCGCCGAAAACATTCTTCTGGCAAGGCGACCTGGCCTGGACGAAAACAGGTTTGGCGGCGCTATGTGCCGGACGGACGGATGGCAGGCGACGTCATTACCCTCGAAAACGATCCCCAGGCGGGTGAGCCGCTCTTGCAGCCGGTCATGACGGCGGGCCGGCGGACCGCGCCAGCGCCCACGCTCGCCGAGATCAGGGAGCGCGGCGCTCGCGATATGGAGAGGCTTCCTGAACCGCTGCGCCGGCTTTCCCCGCAGGCTGCTTACCCGGTCACAATAGGAGAGGCCTTGCTGAAGCTCACCGAGGAAACCGACCGCCGTCTCGCTCGCTCGAAGACCGTTCCCTCATGATCGGCGATATCGAGACCGGCGATGCGGACGTCCTGCTCGTGATCGCCGTCCAGAACGACTTCTGCGCGGGAGGCGCGCTTGCCATCCCGGAGGACGCCGTCCGGTGCGGCTTTCGTGCGCTGTGTTAGAGGACGCCTGCCGGGCGATTGACGCCGCCAGTTCGCTCCGCGAAGCCCGAAACAGCTTCGCAACTCTGGGCATACCCAGGATGACGACGGCCTGAAGCCGCGGCTCGCTCTTTGGTCTCAGTGCTCGTCCCGCTTCCGGACGACATCCTGAAGCTGCCGGCGCGCGGCCTTGAACGCATCGCGGATTGTCACGTACATGTCCTCATGCGCGCCGTCCGCCGCAGGTTCGCGGCTGACCACAATGTCGGCGGCATCTGGCACGATGAGGTGGATCCGGACCTGATAAGTGTCGCCTTTGTGATGCCGGTGCTGGGGCCGGGCGACGACGACGCGGGCGCTCAAGACGCGGTCGGAAAACTGCTCAAGCTTTTCTGCTTCCTCTTTGATCCGCGCCTCGATGGCATCGGAATGCTGAATGCCTTCAAACGCGATTTGCAACGGTACTTGCATGGCGGAACCTTCGGGAACTAGGGGTAGCGTTTGCGACTGCCTTTTTAGGTTCGCTCGTAATAGCCGACGATTTCAGCCGCGCCAATCTCAATCGGCCGTACAAGCCTCGTAATCTGAGCGCAACCGGTCTTTCCCTGCTGGACGCCGAGGCGTTCCCGAGAGCGCTCAGGTTCTTATCGGAAAACCGCTTCACACTTTTCCGGACGCACTCTAAGAGTTCCCGCGCCGTCGCAATCCCCTCGCGGAGGATTTCAAGCTCCAGCCAGCGATGCTCCGCCTCCGCCAGTTCCTCCTGCGCCTTCACAAGCTTGGCGCTGGCCTGCTCGAACGCCGGGCGGTCTTTGGCGTAGAGGGCGGGATCGAGAGCCTCTTTTGCAGCACGGCGATGTCTTTTTCGAGGACGGCGATCCTGGCCGGCAAGGTTTCGAGCGCGTGCTTCTCATTAAAGCTCAGCCGCCGTTTCGCCTTGGGCTCGCCGCCTCCGGCTTTGCCCTTCACCCCTTCCGAAGGCTGCTTCGCCGCTTTGGCCGGGGCGTCCGCCGCAAACGTGCGCCCGCCTCTCTGGGCGATCATGTCCGTGTAGCCGCCCGCATATTCGATCCAGCGGCCGCCGCCCTCCGGTGCGATGACCGAAGTCGCGATGCGGTCGAGAAAATCGCGGTCGTGACTGATGAGGATGAGCGTGCCCGCGTAGTCCGCCAGCATCTCTTCCAGCACATCCAGGGTTTCGAGGTCGAGGTCGTTGGTCGGCTCGTCGAGCACGAGGAGGTTAGAGGGCTTGGCGAGCGCCCGCGCCAGCATGAGGCGCGCGCGTTCGCCGCCCGATAGGACCTTCACAGGGGTCCGCACCTGCTCGGGAAGGAAGAGAAAGTCCTGCATATAGGACGCCACATGCCGCGCAACGCCGTTGATGACGACAAGATCGCCGCTGCCGCCGGTCAGCGCGTCGGCGACGGTCCAGTCCGGCTTCAGGCTGTCCCGGTTCTGCTCCAGGCTCGCGATCTCGAGATTGGCTCCGAGCCGCACCGCGCCTTGATCCGGCTCAAGCTTCCCTGTCAGCATGCTCACGAGGGTGGTCTTGCCGGCGCCGTTGGGCCCGGCCATGCCCGCGCGATCGCCGCGATTGATCCGGAGGCTGAACTTATCGACAACGGTCTTTTCGCCGAAGGCTTTCGAGATCGTCTTCGCCTCGATGACGAGCTTGCCGGAAAGGGGGCCGTCCACGGCTTCGAGCTTGGCCTGTCCCGGCGCGCGCTTGGCGTTCCTCTTCGCATCGCGCATGCCCTGCAACTCGGCAAGGCGGCGCACATTGCGCTTGCGGCGCGCGGTCACGCCATAGCGCAGCCAGTCGGCCTCGCCCTCGATCTTGCGGGCAAGCTTGTGCCGCTCCAGTTCCTCCTGCGCCAGGAACTCGTCGCGCCAGGCTTCGAAGCCGTCAAATCCGAAGTTGAGCGTCCGCGTCGCGCCCCGGTCCACCCAAACCGTGCCGCGCGAAAGATTGGTCAGGAAGCGGCGGTCGTGACTGATGAGGACGAGCGCGGAGCGCATGTTTGCGAGCTTTTTCTCCAGCCATTCGATGACCTGGATGTCGAGGTGGTTCGTCGGCTCATCCAGAAGAAGAACGTCGGGATGCGGCGCCAGCGTGCGCGCGAGGGACGCCCGGCGCGCCTCGCCGCCAGACAGCAAGGACGGCGCTTCGTCGCCCGAGAGGCCGAGTTCGCCCAGGAGAAAGCGGGCCTGATAGGGATCGTCGCTCGGCCCGAGCCCGCTCTCCACATAGGAATGCACGGTTTTGTGTTCGCCGAAGTCGGGTTCCTGCGGAAGATACCGGAGCGTGATGCCGGGCTGCAGGAATCGCGTCCCGCGATCCGGCTCAACGAGACCGGCCGCGATCTTCATGAGCGTCGACTTGCCGGAGCCGTTGCGTCCGACAACGCAGATGCGATCCCCTTCGCCGACGCTCAAGGCGGCGTCCTCGAAAAGCGGAGTTCCGCCGAAAGTGAGCGCAATGTTCTGGAGCGTGAGAAGTGGAGCCGCCATGGTCCCGCGTCGCCTTTGGAGTGCGTCCGGAAAAGTGTGAAGCGGTTTTCCGATAAGACGCACGATAAAACAAAAAGCCAGAGCGCGCTTTCAATTCATCAAAAGCGCGCTCTGGGATTACGAACGCAGATTTGGACAGGAACCGCGGCGGATGCAATCTTTTCCGGTAGAGGCGGAAAGGCCCGCGAATGCGGTCGCATCGCGGGCCTTTCAATGCGTCTTAGCTCATGGCCGCACTTGATACGGCCATCCAGATCAAAAAAGGCAACATTATCAGTGTCTGCCTGGATGGTCGGATCAAGCCCAGCCATGACAACCGCAGGGCGCCGCCCGTCGTGCTCCAGAGTGCGTCCGGAAAAGCGCCAAGCGGTTTTCCGATAAGACGCACGATAAAACAAAAACTTAGAGCCCGCTTTTGATTCCATCAAAAACGGATGGCTCTAGCGGCGCGCAGTCACGCCAGCCCGCAGGCCTTCCGCCAATCGGAGATGCTCCTCGATCGTCGGCAGGAGGGTCGACGCAAGCTTTTTCAGCGCGTCGTTGTCGCCCTTCTGCGAGTAGGTCTCCAGCAGCGCCGCCGCCTCCTGATGGCCTCTGATCTGGTCTTGAACGTACTGGCTGTCGAAGAGCGGTTCGGTCGTGGCGAACAGCTGGTGGAACACGTCCTCCTTTTCCGCAGTCATTCCATAAGTGGGACCAGGCAGGTTTGCCTGCTTCAGCGTTTCCATGAGCTTCTGGTCAGCAGCCTGATGGTCTTCGACCATCTTCTGAGCAAAGTTTCTGATGGCCTCGTTCTTCGTTCTCTGCAGGGCGACGAGGCTCGACTTGATCTCAAACTGGCCGCTGGATTTCAATTCCTGGACAAAAGGCTCAGCGGCTGTAAACGACCGCGATTTTGAGCCCGCTTCCGAGGGGCTGACATAGCCCGCGACCAACAACGCCGCCGCGGCGATCACGAAATTTTTCATAAACCGTCTCCATGAACTTAGCCGCCCTTTTGCGACCGGTTTCATGGGAACAGCATACCTGCGGGTTCGTTCCGGCCGGGCCTTTCAGCCGCGGTCCCGCTCTCCAGGCTGGTTAGCGTCCGGTTTCTGACCCACCTTCAGAAACTCGGAGACGAACTCGCGCAGGCGCGGCTGGCGCGCTTCGATATAGGGCAACGGGCGCAAGACCTCGACAGCGGCGAGCCCGATCCGGATCGTGAAGCCGCCATTGATGAGACCCTCGCCGAGCCGCTTGGAGACGCGCGAGGTCATGCCATGGCCGACGAACTGTCCAAGGATATCGTCGGTAAAGGCCATGCCGCCCGTGACCGCAAGGTGAGCCGCGATCAGGCGCATCAGCTTTAGGATCGCGATGAAGCCCGGCCTTCCGCCATAAATGCCCGCCAGATTGCGAAGCATCCTGAAATTCTCATAGGCGACAAATCCGATGGAGAAAACCGCGGCTGGGCTCAGCGCGGTCACCATCGAAACCCTTCGGCCCGAATTGCCGACCGTGGAGCGGGCGTCCCGGTCGAGCGGCAGCAGCAGTTCCCGTTCCGTGAGCGTGAGCACCTGCTTCGCGTCCATGATGTCGCCCTGGTGCTGTTTCAGGCGCGCGACGCCATCGGCCAGTTCCCGGCGCTCCTCCAGCATTGTACGAATCTCGGCGGACGCGCTTCGGGCCTCGGCGGCGTTTTCCGCGCCCAAGGCCGCATCGGCGCGCTTGCGCACCGCGTTGATCGCGGCAAGCCTGTAAAGCCCTCCGATCTCACGCGCCAGGATCATGAAGAAAGCGACGACGGCCGTTACGAAAAGGAGCGTGGCCACTGTTCCAAGCCAGTCCTTCCGCCCCAGCAAGGTCAGGAACGTGTCCTGGACCCAGACCAGGAAAGCCAGGAAAAGCAGTCCTCCCACGGCGCTCAGGAAGATGCTGCCCCAACTGCGCCCAATGCGCACGAATTCGGGGACGGAGGATGTTTCGCCGGCTGGAGCCGGCTCCGGCGCGGATATCGCCGCGGCGGCCGGCGCTTCGGTCCTGGGCGCCGCCTTCGCCGCCGCTGGCGCCTCCTTCTTGAAAGCCGGCGCTTCCTTGGCGAGCGGAGCGCCGTTCAAACGGGGATCGTCGAGGCTGAATGCAATGGGCGGGCGGCCTTTGGGTGGGACGCTCATGATAGTTTGTCACCGATCAGAAAATTGAGCACTTTGTCGAGCCGGATATGTTGAAGCAAAGCGCTCTTCCCGAATTCGAGTCCGATCTGCTTCTGCGGCCGGAAGCGGACGAAATGAGCCGCGCCAGCCCCGGCGTCGAGCCATTCCGGGGAGAGAGCCAGGGCCGGATCGTCCGGAAGATCGCCCGGAAAGATCGCAAACTGCTCCTTCCCGTCGAAGACGCGCGAGCCGAGCCTTTCGCCCTTGACCGGAACCCCGGCGATACACGGCAGGATGTCGTTGCCGTGCCGCTTATCCATTTCGCTCGTGACACGCACGCTGGCAAGCGCGAAGGCGCGCACCTCCGCGCCCGAGAAGGACGCGCGCTGCATGCTTTGCTTGGCGATCAGTTGCAGGATCGCCTCGAGCCGGTCGTGATTGGTGTGGTGGAGATGATCGGCCTTCGTGGCGGCGAAGACGATGCGGTCGATCTTGCGCCCGCTGAACATCGAGTGCCAGGCGTTTTGCCCCTGCCGGAAGCAGAGCAGGACGTCGGTCAGGGCGCGCTCCAGGTCCGCGACAGCCGCCGCGCCCGCATTCACGACCGTCAGGACATCGGCGAGTACGATCTGGCGGTCTAGCCGCGCGAAGTGATCGCGATAGAACGGCACGATCACATGCGTCTTGTAGGACCGGTAGCGCCGCTCCATCATGGCCCAGAGGCTGTTTCTCGGCACCATGGCCGCGTCCGGCGTCTCCATCGGAAAGAAGGTGAACGCCGGCGAGCCTGCGAGGTCGCCCGGCATTAGGAAGCGGCCGGGGGGCAGGCAGGAGAGCGACAGGGATTCATCCCGGCATTTGCGCAAATACTGGGTGAAGATCTCGGTCCCCTTCTTGGCGGCCTGCTCATCTTTTTTCGAGACGGCGCTCGTGGATGAGAGAAATGCGAGCCAGTCTTTTGCCGCCGTGGCGCGTGCCGGCTCGCGCGCCTGCGCGATCGACTGACTGGACCATTGCTCATAGGTCAAGTCCAGAAGCGGAAGATCGAGCAGCCACTCGCCGGGGTAATCGACGATGTCGAGATGCATGATCTTCGTGCCGAAGGCCCGACGCATCATGGCGGTGGACGAAAACTCCAGCGTCAGGCGAAGCTCGCTGATCAGCCGCGTGCCTTCCGGCCATTCCGGCGAGTGACCGGTGAGTTTGGCGAGATTGCCCTCGTAGTCGAAGCGCGGAACGTTATCGTCGGGCTGCGGTTCGAGGTAGGCCTTCAGCACGCGCTTTTGGGCGAACGGCTCGAAAAAGGGCAGCGCGTTGCCCGCAAGAAGATTATGCACCAGCGATGTGATGAACACCGTTTTTCCGGACCGCGAGAGGCCGGTCACGCCCAGCCGGACGGACGGCACGAACAGCTGCGCCGCCGCATCTTGCGCGCGCGCCCAGGATTCGAGCGCTGAGTTCGACAGGCCTTCTAGCAATCGCGATTCCTCTGGCGATTCAGGTGGAGATCATGCTTGTACCAGCAGTCGCGGCAGAACGGAACCCGCGTCTTTGCGGGAGCGCGCCGCCGCTGTCTGCGCCCGGGCTATCGGGGATCTTGTCCCTCGCCATAGTGGCGGGCTGTCAATCCGAGTTGCTTTTTCTTCGGGCGGGCCGCCACCTTGGATTGCGCGACAATGCCGCAGCCTCGGTCAGGTTGATCGTTACGATAGCACTTATTTGCGTTCAATGGCGCTCTGAAGCGCGCCTCGTTGCAGCCGCCGTCAGCCGTTTTGCATGAATGCCGGTCTAACAGGCTGCCGAAAAAGGTGGAAAATCGAGCTTCATCCTTCGACAGGCTCAGGATGAGGCCGAACGATTTCAACAGCTTGGGCCTCAAGGTAAGCTCGTCGAACCCTGGAATGCATGGTTTTTCAGCAGCCAGCTAAAGCTGCGGATTTATCGAAAATTATGGAACTCCGATTAATACTGCCGGAATAGCATTCGGGAATATGTGGGAGTTTCCTATGGCCGGCCGTGCGTTCTTGCTCTTCATCCTATGTACAATCGCGGGCGCCGCTTACGCGCTGCCGCCTTGCGAGCAGATTGGCTACACTGTCAACAACCCTCCGGCTTGGCCAAATTACAGGGTCGGATGGCACTCCGTCACGGCCTACGATCCTTCCTTCGGTCCCGTGTGCGTTTATCCCCGCGGCGCAGGCCTCTTGATCAAAGGCGGGAGCGACGCTTTTTGCTTTGGAGCCGAGTGCAGGATTACGGTGTGGGATTACGATTGGAATTTCAGCGGGGTCCGCACGCCGCATCGTGTCGTAATCCCTCTCAGGTCGCTTTGGTGGATCGGCCCTTACATGGCCCCAACCCCGTATATCCCCCCAGCATGGTAGCGGGCGGGGATCAAGAATGGATGTGCTCTCCGCTTGATTTCATTTCCTGCCCGCGCATCTCTGCGCGGGCAAGTTTTGTCGAGCCAAGCTAAACGTTCCCTGTTTGTGCGCTTGATGCATCTCCGGCGCAGAGCTGGACGATGTGATCGCGGATGTCGGCGGGCCAGTCCGAAATAAGCTCCCCAAGCCGATGTATGTCGTTGGCGAACAACGATCGAGAGGCTTCCTCGAAGTTCGGCAGATTGCCCGCGATCGCCGACATGAAGCGGTACGTTCGCCGATGCAGTTTCTGCATCCGCTCCTTGTTCGTGTCGGCCGCGCGCCGGGCCTCTTCGACGAGCTTGCGCAGCGTCACGGACGCACCGCCCGGCTGTTCTGCGAGCCATTCCCAGTGGCGGGGCAGCAGGGTGACCTCCCGCGCAACCACCCCAATCCTGGGACGCCCTGGAGCGCGCTTTTCCTCTCGCGCGCCGTAGAAACGCGTTGCTATGCGGGCGGAAATGTCTTCGCCGGACCCGCGCAAATCGAAATCCATCTGCTCGCCCGTCGCGTCGTCGAAGATAAGAACGGACGCGTCGGGGTGAATGCGCGCATGCTCTTTGACGACAAGCGCAACGCGGACGTAGGAACCGGACGCGATGCGGCGGGCGCGATCGAACGCGGTGCACGCGAGTTCGTTTGCGGATGTATCGGTTTTCAGAATCATGGCGGAATTTTACCCGGATAAAACGCGCCGTCAATATATCCGGGTAAAATTCGCAGCTCGTGGCCTACTTCCGCCCCGTAAGCCCCGCCTTGCGGAAGGCGTCGGCGAAAGCGCCGCCGCTTTCCGGCTTGCCCTTAGGCGCGGCGGCCATCTTCTTCGGCGGCATCGGCCCCTTGGGCGCGCCGCCTTGCGGGCGGTCGCCCGCGCCGGGCTGATCGTCGAGCCGCAGGGTGAGCGAAATGCGCTTCCGCGGCTGATCCACCTCCATCACCTTCACCTTCACGATGTCGCCGGGCTTCACCACGTCGCGCGGGTCCTTCACGAAGGTCTTCGACAACGCGGACACGTGCACGAGCCCGTCCTGGTGCACGCCGATGTCCACGAAAGCGCCGAACGCGGCCACGTTCGTCACCACGCCCTCCAGCACCATGCCGGGCTTCAGGTCGCCGATCTTCTCCACGCCTTCCTGGAAGGTCGCGGTCTTGAAGGCGGGGCGCGGATCGCGGCCGGGCTTCTCCAGCTCGCGCAGGATGTCGGTGACGGTCGGCAGGCCGAAGGTTTCGTCCACGAACGTCTTCGGCTGGAGGCCGCGCAGCACGGGCGCGTTGCCGATCAGTTTCTTGATGTCGGTCTTGGCCGCCTGCACGATCTTGCGCACGACCGGGTAGGCCTCGGGATGCACCGACGAGGCGTCGAGCGGATCGTCGCCGTTCGGGATGCGCAGGAAGCCCGCCGCCTGCTCGAAGGCTTTCGGGCCAAGCCGCGGCACTTCCTGAAGCTGCGACCGCTTCTTGAAAGCGCCCTTGGAGTCGCGATAGGCGACGATGTTCTTGGCGAGGCCCTCGCTGATGCCGGAAACGCGCGCCAAGAGCGGCGGAGAAGCGGTGTTCACGTCCACGCCGACGGCATTCACGCAGTCTTCCACCACCGCGTCGAGCGACCGGGACAGCTTCGACTCAGACAGGTCGTGCTGATATTGGCCGACGCCGATGGACTTCGGGTCGATCTTCACAAGCTCGGCGAGCGGGTCTTGCAGGCGGCGCGCGATCGACACCGCGCCGCGCAGCGAAACGTCGAGGTCCGGGAGTTCAGCGCTGGCATAGGCGCTCGCGGAATAGACGGACGCGCCCGCTTCCGACACCACGATCTTGGTCATCTTGAGCTGCGCCAAGCCGGCCACCAGCTCGGCGGCGAGCTTGTCCGTCTCGCGCGAGGCGGTGCCGTTGCCGATGGCGATCAGCTCGACCTTATGCTGGATGCAGAGGCGGCCGAGGGTGGTGAGCAATTCCGCCCAAGCGCGCCTCGGCTCGTGCGGATAGATCGTGGCCGTTTCGGCGACCTTGCCGGTGGCGTCCACCACCGCAACCTTCACGCCGGTGCGAAAACCCGGATCGAGGCCCATCGTGGCGCGCGTTCCAGCGGGCGCGGCGAGCAGCAGATCGCGCAGATTGCCCGCGAACACCCTCACCGCCTCTTCTTCCGCCGCCTGCCAGAGCCGCATGCGCAAATCGACCGAGAGATGCCCCTGGATGCGCGTGCGCCACGCCCAGCGCACCGTGTCGTTCAGCCATTTGTCGGCAGGACGGCCCTTGCCGGCGATGTTGAACTTGCGCGCGATGCGGGCCTCGTAAAGGCTCGGGCCGCTGGCGGGCGCCTGCGCCGGGTCTTCCGGCTCGAAATTGAGATCGAGAAAGCCTTCCTTCTCGCCGCGGAACATCGCGAGGATGCGGTGCGCGGGCATCTTGGCGAACGGCTCCGCCTTGTCGAAATAGTCCTGGAATTTCGCGGCCTCGGGCAAGTCCTTCTTGTCGTCCTTGGCCTTGGCGGCCATGCGGCCCCGGCCCCACATCTCCTCGCGCAAGTTTCCGATGAGGTCCGCATCCTCGCCGAAACGCTCCACCAGGATCGCGCGCGCGCCTTCCAGCGCGGCGGTCGCGTCGGCCACGCCCTTCTCGGCGTCGATGAATGTCGCGGCGATGGCGTCCGGGATGTTCGACGGATCGGCGAGCAGCGCGTCCGCCAGCGGCTCAAGCCCCGCCTCCTTCGCGATCTGCGCCTTTGTGCGCCGCTTCGGCTTATACGGCAGATAGATGTCCTCTAGCCGCGCTTTCGAATCCGCCGCCATGATCTGCGCTTCGAGCGCGTCGTCGAGCTTGCCCTGCTCGCGGATCGAATCGAGGATCGCGGCGCGGCGCTCCTCCAGCTCGCGTAAGTATCCGAGCCGCTCCTCCAGCGTGCGGAGCTGCGCATCGTCGAGCATGCCGGTGGCTTCCTTGCGGTAGCGCGCGATGAACGGCACCGTCGAGCCGCCGTCCAGAAGCTCGACCGCCGCCTGCACCTGCTGGGCGCGCACGCCAAGCTCGTCCGCAATCCGCTGTTCGATGGATTTCATCGGTCACCACTCCGCAATAAAGGGGCCGCCCGCGCGGGGCGCGCTCGAAATCGAGCGGCGATCATAGAAGGTGATGCGCGGGGATTCAAACCGCCCGAGGATCAAAACGCTGCTATCCGCACAGGCTAATGCTGACGGCGGTTTACGTCACGGTATGAAGGTTGGGAGTA
This sequence comes from uncultured Alphaproteobacteria bacterium, assembly GCA_963727795.1. GTDB lineage: Bacteria > Pseudomonadota > Alphaproteobacteria > Rhizobiales > Rhodomicrobiaceae > Rhodomicrobium. The sequence continues at coordinate 485,350 of CAVSHC010000008.1, read as the reverse complement.
AGGTCCGGCGTGCGCATGGCAAACGGCGAGGGGAACGGTTATGAAGGCGTCAAAATCGCGAAGCGGGACGATCCGGCCGTCCTTACCGGGCGCGGCGTGGGACGCGGGCGTCCTCGGGTTCGCCGTGCTTTCGATCATTGCGGCGCAAGCGCTGTCGCCCGGCGCGCAGAATGGGACGCAGCCCGAAGCACAGATCGTCGTGCTGCCGGACGAAATCCAATATAAGGGCCTCCCCGGAGCGCCGCTCATCGCCACGGTCTATGGCGATCCCGCAAAGCCGGGCATGTTCGTGCAGCGCTACAAACTCCCGGCGGGCCTGAAACTCATGCCGCATTCGCATCCGGACTCGCCGCGCACGGTCGCGGTCATGTCGGGGACGCTGTATTACGCGCTCGGCGACAAATGGGACGAGACGAAGATGAGGGCGCTCCCGGCGGGCACGTTCTTCACCGAGGCCCCGAACGCGGCTCACTACGCCTGGGCGAAGGACGGCGAGGTGGTGCTCCAGTTGACGAGCGCCGGTCCGACGGGGACTGTTTTGGTTCCGCCCGCCGCGACGCAGTAACCAATCCCGCCCTCAGGCAAAGTGGGCCGCTGCCTACGAAACCCGCCGCCGCTGCCGTCGCGGGGCCTGCACATAGGGGCGCAACTCTTCCGGGTGCTCCGTGACGAAAGCGATGACCCTCCGGCGCTTCTCTTCGCCGCGCGCGCCATTCGAATTCTCCTCCCGCAGAACCGGCGGCGCGCGCTCCATAATCCGCGCATAGATCGAGCGCCAGCGCATCGTGATGGCGGTGGTCGAAAGCCCCAGCACAAGGGCGATCTTCGCGTCGGTGAGCCCGTCCGCCGCTCCGATCAGAACCTGCTGTTCCGCGCGCGTGAACGCGCATCGCGGCGGCTCATAGGCGAACATGTGCGCGATGGTGGAGGACGGCCAGTTCGCTTCGATCTCCGCCCGGGTGACGGTGAAGATGCTGTGATCCTGTTTCAGCGCCGCGCCTGGGAGGAAGCTCAGCGGCGTACCGGCCGGGAGGCGGCAGTGCTCCGTGAAGCCGCCGCCCATGAACACGGCGGCCCGGTCAGTCGGTATCTCCTTCAGGATGCGCGCCAGCCGGTAGCCGCGATGCCGTTGGAGCAGGGTTTGCTGGGCGAGGCCAAGGAGCGCGTGAGCCTCGGGATCGGCGAAATCGTTGGTGCGTTGCAGCCAGAAAATCGGAACGAGCGTCAGGCCGTCCCCGGCATTGGCCGCCGCGATCTCCTCATAGGTCAGGAAGGCGGATTCCTGCGCGCAAAGGACGCGCTGCAATAAGACGAGTTCGATGTGTGGCGTTGGCGCAGCGAGAAGGCCGGTTGCGCAAAACTCGCCGACGAAACCCGACAAGCCGAAGGCGGCGAGTTCGGGCTTGGGGCCATCTGCGTGGATGTACTCGACCGCGACGCCGGTCAGGGATTCCTCTGAAATCAGGCGCTTAAGCAGCTCCGCCAGGCGCAGCGCGAGCGCCTCAGAGACCGGGTGACTGCGGCCGATCCATTCCGCTGCCCTTGGCGCATCGCCAGCGTGAATGGTTCGAACGCGGCGAATGAAGGAGGACGGCGTCGCCATTTTCAACAATCCAGAACAAGACCACCAATAATTGGTGTTGTACGCAACTCGCCGCCCGGGGCAAAGTCAACTGGCAGGCGTTGCTGGTTAACCGCTGGAAGCGCAGCTCGGGGTTCTGCTGCGAACAATTCTTGTTCGGAGTAAGGCGGCAGGTGAAATTACGTATCTATTTGGGCTTTTGCAATTTGCTGCACCGCCCGCCGTCACCCCACATTTCTCTTTAGCAGGATGCTTAAAACCATTCGGCCCATGGTTCGACAAGCTCACCATGAGGTCTATCGCTCGACCTCATCCTAAGCTTGTCGAAGAATGGAGCAAGGATTTCCGGCTTTTTCAGCGGCCTGTCACACCATGCCGCCGCGCTTCGGATCGCCGTTTCGTTTCAGACCTGAATCGGGAAGAAGTGATTCACCGCGATTAGGATCGCCAGAAGCGTGAGCCCGATGCCGAGGCTCCAGCCGATCAGCTTCTTCTCCACCGGCAGGAGCGGCTCATAAGCCGGATGCTTCAGTTCGTCGCGCAGATCGTTTTGAGACATGGTTCGCTCCTTGCGCTCAGCCTGCCTGGGGCGGTTTCACGCCGCTGAAGAAAATCCACGAGATCCCAAGCCCGACCCAGATCACGAAGCCGAACAGGCTCACGAGGTAGACCGCGGCAAGCTTGCCGATGCCCTCCTGCCAAAGCTTCCGGAAGTTCGACAGCACGCCGATGGAGAAGAACGTCAGGATGAAAAAGATCACGCGGAAGACATTAGCCTCGCCGATGGCCGCTGTCACCTTCGCCGGCTCGAAGGAGGTTCCGAGCGCGAGGTAGAGGCCCGCCGCGAATGTGATGAGGAAGCCGAGAATGAACTTCGGAAAGCGATGCCAGATCTCGATGGCCCGCGCCTTATCTCCGTTCGGGTCTTTGTTGACGTGGTTCGTCCAGATCCACCCCAAGATGAAGGCCCAGATGCCGATAAAGATGTCGATGAACACCTTCACGGTCGCCGTCGTGCCGAGGATCCAGCCGGGCTGGTAGTGGATGCCCTCGGAGGCGGCCTTGGCCAGGATCAGCGATTCCGTGATGCCGCCGCCGGCGACCGCCGCGCCATCGGTCTTGATCGCCAGCCCCATCCAGGCGCCGGCCACAAGCGGCTCATTCGACAGGAAGGTCTGCGCCAGGAACGGCAGGATCAGGATTTCGACGACGGCGAAGATCACGACAAGGGACGAGACAAGGATCGGGACGGAAGGGCGCGCGCGAATCGCGCCGCCCGTGGCGATGGCCGCCGCGACGCCGCAAATGGAAATGCCCGACGCGAGAGGCACGGCGTATTCGCGGCTGAAGCCAAACCACTTCCGCGCCACGAAATAGACCACCGCCCAATAGATGAGATACGCCTCGACGATGGCGGCGGCGCCGCGAATGAGAAGCGAACTGGCGAGATTGAGCTTGCCGGCCGCGGTCACGGCGAGGAACGCGCCGAGGATCACGATGGCGATCTTGATGTAAAGCTCGGGCCGGATCGCCTCTTTCAGCCAGCCGGCGAGGCGCGGGAAAAAGTTCGCGATGATCAGCCCGGCAAGGAGCGCGATAATGAAGCCCGCCTCGTTCGTGAGCTTCAGCGACCAATCGATCCCGAACTTCTTCTGGTCGGCGGGCGTGACCACCGCGACGTGCGCGTAGCTTCCGGCGATCCAACTCGCGTAAGCGAGCGCGAACACGATCGTAAATCCGATCATGAAGCGCCAGACGCTCGCCCTCAACGCTATCGCGGCCAGCGTCAGCACCGCGAGGAGCGCCGCATAGGTGAGACCGAGCGCGGTCAGTCCGCCGAGATCGGCATACGCTTTCGACGCCGTGTTCAGCGCTTTGGAGGCGTCGGTCCAGACCGATGCCGTAACGGACCAGCCGAGCAGGTCGCGGCCATAGAGTCCGGCTGCCGCCAGGCCGAAAACGAGAAGCCCGATCCAGACGGCGAGCCAGTCCTCGCTGATCCACGGCGTCTTTTCAATCGCTGGCGCGCCCACCCGCGGCTCGCGCCCAATTATGTCCTGCATGGCCTCTCCAATCCCAGCGGGCGATCCCGATCATGAACCCCGGATGCCGAACGCCCGCGCAAAGTACCGGAGCGTTCGTGCATCATTCCTTCAAGCGGCGCGTGCGAGTCCTTCATCGCGCGCAGCAGCCAGCCCTCGCTCGATATCCGCGACGATGTCGTCGATGTGCTCGAGCCCGACCGACAGGCGCACATAGCCTTCCGAGACCCCGGTGGCATCCCGCTCGGCGGCGTTCAGCTGCGAATGCGTCGTCGTCGCCGGATGAATGGCGAGGCTTCTCGCGTCGCCGATATTGGCGACGTGATAGAAGAGCTGCAGCGCGTCGATGAAGCGCCGCCCCGCCTCCTTGCCGCCCGCAAGCTCGAAGCCGACAAGCCCGCCATAGCCGCCCTTGAGGTACTTGTCGGCCCGCTCGCGGAACACGCCGGTCTGCACCGACGGATGGATGACGCGCGTCACTTCGGGACGCTTCAGAAGGTAATTCGTCACCGCCTGCGCATTCTGCGAATGGCGCTCGATGCGGAGCGGCAGCGTCTCGATGCCCTGGATGGTCAGGAAAGCGTTGAACGGCGACAAGGCCGAGCCGAGATCGCGCAGGAGCGTCACGCGCGCCTTGATGATGTAGGCGATGGGGCCGAGCGGCTTCACGGCCTCGGTCCAGACCGCGCCGTGATAGGAGGGATCGGGCGTGTTCAGCGCGGGCTGGCGCTCGGGATGCGCGGCCCAGTCGAAATTGCCGCCATCCACGAGAAGCCCGCCGATGGACGTGCCGTGGCCACCGAGATATTTCGTGGTCGAATAGACGATCACCGCGGCGCCGTGATCGAAGGGGCGCGTGAGCAGCGGCGCGGCGGTGTTGTCGACGATGAGCGGAATGCCGAGCGGCCGGCCGATGGCGGCGACTTCCGCGATGGGGAACACCGTCAGCTTCGGGTTCGGCAGCGTCTCGGCGTAATAGGCGCGCGTGCGAGCGTCGGTGGCGCGGCGGAAGTTCTCCGGATCGGCCGGATCGACGAAACGCACCTCGATGCCCTGGTCCTTCAGCGTGTTCGCGAAAAGATTCCACGTGCCGCCGTAGAGATCGGTGGAGCTGACGACATTGTCGCCCGCGCGCGCGGGGTTCTGGATGGCGAAGGCCGACGCCGCCTGCCCGGAGGACAGCGCCAGCGCGCCGGCGGCGCCCTCGATTTCGGCGATGCGCTTCTCCAGGATGTCGTTCGTCGGGTTCATGATGCGCGTGTAGATGTTCCCGAGTTCCTTCAGCGCGAACAGGTTCGAGGCGTGCTCGGTGTCGCGGAACTGGTACGAGGTCGTCTGGTAGATCGGAACCGCGACCGCGCTCGTGGCCGGGTCGGAGCGCCAGCCGCCATGAAGGGCGAGCGTTTCGGGATGACGGCTCTTGTGTGACATGTCTTGCTCCTAATTTTGTATACCCTCGCACGGACCCCGGGCCGCGCCGCAAATTCGAGTGGGAATGGAACCAGATCTAGAAAAGTTTTGCTAGAGGCTGAGGTCAGAGATTGAATAATAAGAAATTAATACCCAAAACGCGTTTTATAAAGTCATCGCATCCTCTTCAAGGGGCTCACACGACGAGACGCTACTCCTATCGGCGAAAGCCCCGCAATGGGCCTGCTGTGGCGCGGACGATTTTTGAGCCTTGCTTTGCCGTTTGCCGCGAGCCGGGGAGAAAAATAGTCTGGCGGCCTGTCGGGTCAGGTTCGGGGAAGCTAAGCGGGTTACGTCCTGCAAACAGCACAACCTGGAGGCCGAATGGCTAGCGTTTCTCCCGAGGTTTCCCAGGGCGGCGGCTCTCCGCCGGACATTCAAGCGATCGTGCAGCAGGCGCTGGCCCACCTCGGCGCCCATGAAATAGGCCGCGCCCTGGCCTGCCTCATCGCTCATCCTGAGGCGACCGCTCATCATGGCTTCGCCTGCTTTCTCACGGGGCTCCTTTACGTGAACAGCGGAAACGACGCGGCGGCTCTTCCCTTTTACGACCGCGCGCTTGCGTTAAATCCCCGCTACGCCGAGGCGCTGGAGGGAAGGGCCCGGATCATGCAGCGGTCCGGCCGTTTCCCGGAAGCCATAGCCGATTACGACGCCCTTTTTCGCATCAAGCCTGCAAACGCCGAGATGCTTTATAACCTTGGCGCCGCCTATGAAGGTTGCGGCCGCCCGAAAGAGGCCTTGGCGTGCTACAACCGCTGCCTGGAGGCGGCCCCGGACTATACGCCGGCCTTGATGGCGGAGGCGCTTCTTCTCAATGAAGGCGGCCAGTCCGGGCGCGCGCTGGACATGCTGCGGGCGTTGATCGCGGCGGACCCATCGAACGGGATCGCATGGTACAATTGCGGCGTCGTCCACGCTGGGCGCGGCGAGCAGGCCGAGGCGTATGAGTGCTTCGTCAAGGCGCATGCGCTCCTTCCCGCCTACAGCAGAGCGCTATACGGCGCAGCGACGGCGCTTCAGAAGCTTGGACGCCTGAAGGAAGCCCTCGCAGCCTGCGACAGGATTCTGAGCGAGGCCTCCTCCGATTTCGATGCCTTGTTCCTTCGCGGCAATATTCTCTATGAGCAGCGCTGTCTGCCGGAAGCGCTTGCCTGTTTCGATCTGGCTCTTTCACAAAAGCCGCGGGACCTGGGCGTGCTTTGCAACAGGGGCGCGACGCTTCGCGAGATGAGCCGCCTTGCCGAGGCCGCCGCGAGTTTCGACGCGGCTCTGGCCGAAAATCCAGAATGCGTCGAGGGTTTGCTGGGCCGCGGCATCGTCGAGTTCAAGAGTTCCTGGATCGAGCGCTCCTTGACTTACTTCGAACGCGCCATCGCAGCCGATCCTTCATCGGCGACGGCTTTTTGCGGGCGCGGGCTGGCGCTGCAACATCTTGGCCGCATCGACGGCGCCCAAAGAGACTTCGAACGCGCTCTCGCCCTAGAACCCGATCTCCCGGCGGGGCGCTCCAATCTCGGCGCCTTGCAGCTTCTGCTTGGCGATTTCGAGCGCGGCTGGGAAGGTTACGAATATCGCCGCATCGCGGGCGATCGGTGCAAGGCCGAGATCACCCGGCGCTGGCCTGTCTGGAACGGAGAGAACATCGCCGGGAAAAAGCTTCTCGTTCTCGAAGAGGCCGCGCATGGCGACGCCGTCATGCTCGCGCGATACTTTCCAATGCTCGGCGCTCTCGGCGCGGACGCGACGGTTGAAGTCCGTCCGCGCATGCATGGCCTTCTCAAGCAGGTTCCGGGGGTTCGTTTTGTCACCACGATCAATCCGGCGGAGCGCTTCGATTACCAGGTACATCTCTTTAGTCTGCCGCGAGCCTTCCGAACGCGCGTAGACGCCGTCCCTGCGCCCGTCCCCTATCTGAAGGCCGATGCGGCCTTGGCCGAAAAGTGGGGCGAGCGCCTGAAGGGCCATGGCTTCAAGATCGGCATCGCCTGGCAAGGCAATCCCGATCCGAAAATCGACATTGCGCGAGCCGCTCCGCTTGCACGTTTCGCCGCTCTGGCCGCAATCCCGGACGTGCGTCTTATCAGCCTGCAGAAAGGCTTCGGCGCGGAGCACATCGCCTCCTCGGGACTGATTGTCGAGGATCTGGGCGATGACTTCGACGCCGGTCCAAGCGCTTTCCTCGATACAGCCGCCGTTATGGCCAATCTCGATCTCGTCGTATCGGTCGATACCTCCGTCGCGCATCTGGCCGGAGCCCTGGGAAGGCCAGTCTGGGTCGCCTTGAAGCATATCCCCGAATGGCGCTGGATGCTCGGCAGGGAAGACTCGCCCTGGTATCCCACCATGCGCCTGTTCCGGCAGTCCGCCATGGGCGATTGGGAGAGCGTTTTCGAACGAATGGCCGAAGCGCTGCAACCCCTCATCGCTGAGAAAAATCGAAAGCGCGCCGCCGGTTCGCTGCTTGTCCCGGCGGCTGTGGGAGAGCTGATCGACAAGCTCACCATTCTGGAAATCAAGGCGGAGCGCATTCCCGATCCTCGCAAACTTGCCAACGTCAAACGCGAACTCAAACTTCTGAGCGGCTTGAAGAAGAGCCGCGGCATTTCCGGCGGTCGTCTGGACGCCTTGGCCGCGGACCTGAAACGCACGAACACCGCACTTTGGGAGATAGAAGACGCGATTCGGCAATGCGAGCGCGCTGGCGACTTCGGACCAGATTTTGTTGCGCTCGCGCGGCGCGTCTATCAGGAGAACGACAAGCGGGCAGCGCTGAAGCGCGATATCAACGTTTTGTTCGGGTCAGACATCATCGAAGAGAAATATTACGCGGCGGACGAAATGTCTTGAATCCACGCTTCTCTGGATTGACGTCAAGTTCAGCGCAAGGCCCGCCCGGTAAGTCTACGCTTAGCCTACCAAATCTATGAGGTGTTTGCCATGTCCGTGCCTGCGATTACGGGGAGCGCGAATCTGTCGGATCGTTACTTGAAACGCCGGCAGGAGTCCCTCTTGAACGCGGTCAACTCCGGCCAAGCGGCCGCCGCCCAGCAAGCGCTCAACTCCTATCGAGCGGATACAGCGAAAGCGAATGGCGGAGCGCAGAGCGGAAGCGCGGGGTTGGGGATCGAGGCCGGCTTCTCCGCCTTGGTGGCTGCGGTGCAAAATGGCGACCTGACGACGGCGTATACCGGCCAAACGTCTCAATCGCAGGCCGATACGGATGGGGGTCAGCCTTCGCAGGCCGCTCAATCTGCAACTTCATCAACGGACTCGCAAAGCGCGACTGCCCTGCAAAGCGGCAGCCAGACCGATGTGAATGCAGCCGCCGTATCGGGCGGTTCTCAAAGCGGGACGCAAAGCGCCACTGCGCTGGCCTTTGCCATCGCGGAGTATGCCGCGAACCAAACCTAAGCCCGCAGGCTGAGCCGAGGCTACTCCGCGCGTGAGCGCGGGAATGCTGGCCGCCAGGCGTTGTCGATCTGCAGGAGGAGCCGAGACAGGTGAACATCACAAAAGGCCCCGACCAATCATTCGACTCTGCGCCGATCCTGGGCATGGCCTCCCTTGTGGGGCTGGCCTACCGGCAGGGCGATGTTGCCAGCGTCTGGAACTATCTTCTCGAGCGGTATGCCGCCGACCCCGCAGACGCCGCGGCTCTCATGGATATGTCGATCATGCTGCAAACGGCGGGGCACCGCAGCAAGGGCTTGGAATTGCAGCAGAAAGCGTTGCGGCTGACGCGCTGCTATCAGCGCCCCCACGGAAGCGGCGGCGGCATGAAGGTCTTGGTCTTCGTGAGCGAAGGCGACTTCATGGCGAATACACCCATCGAATTTCTGATGGAGGGCTCGGACGCCACCCTGTACCTGTATTACGTCGAGGCAGGGACGCGCGACCTGAGGGATGCGCCTCAGCATGATGTCGCTTTCGCCGGAGTGGGCGAATGCGAGGCGAATGTCCCCGTCCTTCAGAACCTCGATCGGCTGCTGCAAGGCTGGAGCAGGTCGGTCATGAACCGTCCCCAGCGCATCTTAACGCTCAAGAGGGACGCTGTCGCCGCGATGTTCGCCGATGAGGCCTCGATCATGGCGCCTCCGGTTGCGCGGGCGGACAGGAGTTCGATGGAGCGATTAGCGCGCGGAGAGATCGAACTGTGCGCGCTTCTGCCCAATGGGCGATTCCCGATCCTCCTGCGGCCCTACGATTTGCACGCCGGCGAGGCGCTTGAGAAGATGGACAGGCCGGAGGACATCGCCCCCTATCTTGCGAATCACGCCGAGCCGCAGTTCTACCTGTCGCGTTTCGTCGAGTATGCCGGAGCGGATGGGCTCTACCGCAAGCAGAGGATCGCGTTCATCGAAGGCAGGCCGTTCGCCGGCCACTTGGCCGTCTCGAAGCACTGGATGGTTCATTACCTCAATTCGGGCATGCCGGAGAACGAGACCTGGCGCGCCGAGGAATCGGCGTGGATGCGGGACTTCGACTTCGATTTTGCCATTCGCCACGCGGAGGCCTTCGAAGCCCTCTATCAAAAGCTCGGGCTCGATTACTTCGTGATCGATTGCGCGGAAACTGCAGACGGCCGCCTGCTTCTTTTCGAGGCGCACGTCGCGATGATCCTGCATGCCATGGATCCGGTCGAGGTCTTTCCTTATAAACCCCCGGCGATGCAAAAGCTTTTCCGCGCCTTTCAGGCTGCCCTTGAACGCCGGCGCGCCCGTTCTCTCGCGACGGCAGCCGAATGAACTGCACGAGAGCGCCATAGGGCGCGCTTGCCTGGGCGCCCGGCGCCGCCAGCTTCGATGACGCTTGACACAGGTCAAGCTCGATCTCGAAGACGGCTTTATGGTTATCGCCACAGGTTCGAAATTTGCTGGCGGCCGGCCCTTCTGTGCAGTAGTCCTCCTACCCGCTGCTTTGGCGGCGTCGCTGCCGGGCCACCCGCTGCCGCGAGGGCTCGCCGCTTAACGCGCTGCCTTGGTTCGGACGCGGCGCATCGCGATCATGTAGGTGAAATGGCGTTATCGCACTCAAATTGTGGACTTCGCCCGCGATGGACCGCCGAGCGGCGCGCAAAGACTTTAGGCTGCATTGAGGGAGGCGGGGTATCCGCCCATCTGTCATGCCGGACAGGCGGCGCGTCTCGTGGCGCCGAGCGTGCTTGCGGCCACAATCGCGGGTTCGAGAGGTGGTCTTTCGTTGAACGTCAGCCCCAGAGTGAATGATGTCCCGACCGGTTTTGCCTGCAGAAGGCGATAACATCACAGTCGATTTCCCGGCCCCGGCGCCAGCCGCGGACGAGACGGCGGGCCGCACTCTCGATCCGGCCGATTGGAGCGCTTTCCGCAGCCTTGCGCATGGCATGCTGGACGACGTCATCACCTATATCGAAACCATCCGGGAGCGTCCGGTCTGGCAACCCGCGCCGGAAGCAATCCGCGAGCAATTCGATCAGCCTTTGCCGCGCGAAGGGCGCAGTCTTTCGGACGTTCTCGACGATGTCCGGACGGGCATCATCCCCTACGCCACCGGCAACGTTCATCCCCGCTTTATGGGCTGGGTCCATGGCGCGGGGACGCCGGTGGGTATGCTTGCCGAGATGATCGCCGCCGGCTTGAACATGAATTGCGGCGGTCGCGATCACATCGGGGTGCACGTCGAAAAGCAGATCGCAAAATGGATGGCTGAAGCGCTGGGCTACCCCAGCGGCGCGTCCGGCGTCTTCATGACCGGCTCGTCGCTCGCGAACTTCGCTGCAATCATCGTCGCAAAAACGAAGGCCCTGGGAACGGAAACGCGCGCCGAAGGGCTTGGACCGCTCGCCAGCCCGCTGATCGCCTATACATCCGCCGAGGCTCACAAATGCGTCGCGCGCGCGATGGAGTTGTCCGGCATCGGCTCCGCCAATCTGCGCAAGATCGCCATCGACTCCCTTGGCCGCATCGACATTGCGGCTCTTGAGAGGGCCATCGCGGCCGATCGCGCCGGCGGGCTCAACCCGTTCCTGGTTGTCGCCACGGCTGGCGCCGTGAACACGGGCGCCATCGATCCGCTTGAGCGCATATCCGAAATCGCCTCGAAAGAAGAGCTTTGGTTTCATGTCGATGGCGCCATCGGCGCGATGGCTGCGTTTTCGCCGAAACTCCGTCCGCTGCTTCGCGGAATTGAGACATCGCATTCGGTCGCGCTCGATTTTCACAAATGGGGGCAGGTCCCTTACGACGCGGGGTTCCTCCTGGTCCGCGACGGCGCAGCGCACAAGCAGGCCTTCGCGACGTCCGCCGCGTACCTGGAAAGAGCAGCCCGCGGCCTTGCCGCCGGCGAGACATGGCCGTGCGACCTGGGGCCGGACCTCTCGCGCGGGTTTCGCGCGCTCAAGACATGGATGACCATCGAGACGCTTGGAGCGGACCGGATCGGAGACGCCGTCCTGGCCAATTGCGAACTTGCTCAATATCTGGCGGAGAAGGTGCGGCTCAGCACCCTGTTCGAACTAAAAGCGCCGGTCGCCCTCAACATCGTCTGCTTCGGCGTGCGGGGCCGCGACGGGGCTATAAACCGGGAGCTTGTTCTGGACATGCACGAAACCGGCGTGGCCATACCGTCATGGACGACGCTCGGCGGCGAGAGCGTGATCCGCTGCGCCATCGTCAATCACCGCACGTCGCGCGCCGATATCGACCGCATGATGGAGAGCATGACCGGGTTGGCGGCGTCGCGGCTTGAAGGCGGCCGGAGATAGGAATCAGTACGCAGGAGAAACCTCCGCGCTCCCTTCACCGGGATATTGAATTCAAGCCGCCGGCTATTCCGCCGCCGCCGGCGTTGCCGCTGCAGCTGGCTTCGCCTTTAACCGAATCTCCTCATGCCGCTGCCTTCGCGCGAGCGCGGCCTCGGCTGCATCCGACGCATGATAGAGGTTGAGCGCTTCGAATTCATCGGCCTTGGGCGGCGCGATTGCGGTATCTGTGTAGGTCAAACGATCCGGCGCCGCCATCACCTCCTCCCGGATCGCCTTGCATTTTCTGTACTCGGAATAATAGCGCCATGCCTTGACGACGATTTCGCCAAAATAGCGCGGATAGAAGATGAATGGGCTCTCGATTGGAAGCCCGCTTCTGCGGTCGCGCCGGAACTTCAGGCGGAAAGCGCCGCCTTCGAGCGGATGAACGTCTTCGTAAGCATGCACGAGCTTGAACCAGAGAAGCGTCGACAGCGTCGCCCCTACCCTGCCCTTCGGGTTGGCGGCGGCGCGGCGAAGGATCGTGCGGATGTGCTCGCGGCTATAGAAGCTGGCCCATGCGATCCCCAGCGCCTCTTCCCATTCCGCGTCGCTCATCCTGGAATGATGGGTGACGCGATGGTTCAGATCGTATTTGTTCATGTCCGGATCGGTCCACACGCCTTTTTCCAGAAGCACCTTGTGGTCTTCGGAACCAGGAAGCGGGGTGAGGTAAAACAGTTCCAGGATATCGAGCGGCAACTCGTTCTTGATGATTTCGACATCCCGCAGGATCGACTCCTTGGTGTCTCCTGGGAACCCGGTGATATAGCCGGCGCATGTGATTGCGCCGTGAGCGCGCCACTTCTGCAGCAACTCGCGATAGTCCGTGATTTTGTTCTGACGCTTTTTGGCGGCGATCAAATTGTCCGGATTGATGTTTTCCAGCCCGATGAAAACGCGGCGGACGCCGGCTTGCGACGCCTTTTCGATGAAGTTCGGGATCTTATGGCACTGCGTGTCGACCTGGATCGTAAACCCGATCTTGGGGAATCCATTGTGGCGCAGGAAGATCAGCCGGTCGAAGAGGGTTTCCCAATCGTAGTTGCGGGCGAAATTATCGTCGGTGATGAAAAAGCGATAGATTTTCTGAGCGTAGTTTTCGCGGATGATCTTCTCGAGATCGTCCGGTGTGCGGAAGCGGCTCTTGCGGCCTTGCACATTGATTATGGTGCAGAACGAGCACTGATAAGGGCAGCCGCGTCCCAAATCCATGCTCGACAGCGATCCAGACGTCCGGCGCAGATGCTGCTGCGGCAGGATAGGCACAGGCTGGCCCTGGAGCGCGGGAAGATCGTTCATGTAGTTATAAAGCGGGGCGAGCTTGCCCTCCCAAGCGTCGCGCACAACCTGGTCGAAGCGGCCGTCTTCGGCCTCGCCCGCGAAGAACGAGATGCCCATCGCCTGCGCATCGCGCATGTCCTGCGGCCACTCCGGCAGCATTGCGATGCAGCCTGACACATGGAAACCGCCGATGCAAACAGGAAGCCCCGCCTTGAGGAACGGGCGGGCAATGTCGACCGCGCGCGGAAACTGATTGGATTGAACGCCGATGAGACCGATCAGAGCCTTGCCGCCACGCTCCTCGATTATCTTGACGATCTTCTGAGGCTGCATGCGCCTGTTGGTTTCGTCGTAGGTGTGGATGTGGATATCGACGCCGGCGCCCAGGATGGCCCGGCTGCGCGCGTCCATCGCCAGGCCGTTCAGGCAGGCAAGCGTATTGGAGGGGATGGCTGAGCGGACCCATTGTATCGGGTAACCGTCATCGTCGTAGTGGGCTGGCTTTATAAGGACGAGATGAAAGTCTTGCGCTGAATTCGCCACTTATCTTTTCCCCCCACCGCATGCGCAAAAGCAGCGATTCTCGCAACCGCGAAGCAGGCCGCCGTATGCCCGGCTCAGCGACTACCATGCAGACAATTTGTCACAATTAGGATCCAGGGAGATGTTTCCACAAGTGCACGCGCGCCACAGCTGCGCTCAACAGCGACTTTACGAACAGCTAACCAGGAAATCCGCTGCTTGGCCGGCGAAAGCACGGCGAGATTGAGCCGCCTCATTTCCGGCTGGACTCAGGCGCCGTTTGCAGAAATTCGATTTCCTGGCAGGTCAGCCGCGCCCCAAAATGGCTTGCGCTGGCCGCACCTGTTGCGGTGTGAAGGAGGTAGCCGTTGCGTTCGGGTCAGTCTTGCAGGGAGGCTTCTTTCTCGGGGGTTGGGGCGGGTTCTTCTTTTTTTCTGGGCGGTCCCATCAGTAGCGGCTGGAACAGGATTGCGGCGGCCATCGTGCAGGCAAGCGAAAGCGCCAGCAATTGCCCCATGCTGGAGGTTCCCGGATGGTTTGAAAGCCACAGACTGCCGAAGGCGACCGCTGTCGTCAGGCCGCTGTAGAAGATCGCGCGCGTCAGAGGTGAGGCCAGCAAATCGGTTTGTCCCTGACGCCAGGCGACGATGTAGTAGATCTTGAAAGCCACCCCCAGGCCCAGCAGGACGGGCAACGCGATGATGTTCGCAAAATTAAGCTGGAAGCCGATTGCGGAGCAGATTTCAAGCGTCAGGAGCGCCGCCAGGATCAGCGGGAACAAAGTGAGCCCCACGTCGGACAGCCGGCGGAGAAATAGCCAGAGAAGGATTGCGATGGAAAGAATCGCCCAAATCGCAGCTTCGATAAAGGCGCGCACCACAGTCTCGCCCGCTTTCTGGATGCCGATGGCTTCGCCGGTGGCGGTGGGCGCCACCTTCAACACCGCGCCGGCAAAACCGCGCAGAACCTCGAAATCGTTGGGATTTCCTCTCGGTGTCACCGAAACGCGCGCCCTCCCGTCAGGGGTCTTCCAGTCGCGGACGAGATCCGCGGGCAGGGTCTCAAGCGTCACCCGCTCCGGATTCAAGCTCGTTTTTATGTTGGTCAGGGTGATGTCGAGCGGCGGTATGAGCGCGTCCGCGACCTTAGTGCGAGCCTGCGGGCTCGCTTTCGCCAATCGTGACAGGGCATCTCCCAAATCCTTCGCCGCCTGAGCGCCCGGTCCCTGCCTTGCGCTCGCGAGAGACCCAAGCGAGGCGGACGCCGCCTGCAGGCTTGAGACGATGTCTTCGTCGCTCGGAGGCGGCGCCGCCTTCGCGGGATAAAGGCCGTCATGAAGCCCGTCAGCCGCTTCCTTGATGGCCTTGAGCTTCTGCTCCTGCCCCTCTGGCACAAAGCTTTCAAGCGTGATCGCGCGCGCTGCTTCGGGAAGCGCGCTCAAGGTTTTCGCCATGCGGCTCGCTTCTTGAAGCGACGGCGCGAGGATTTCCGCTGTGCGCCCCGAGGTCTCGGGGTTCTTGCTGATGTCGAGATAGGTCGCAACCAATTCCTCGTTTGGATTGCGGAGATCCATGGGATTGAAATCGAAGCGAAGCCAATAAAGCAGTGGGCTGGCGCCAACGATGACCGCGATTGTGCCGGCCACGATCGCGACCCGGTGACGCTCAAGAAATCGGTCCAGGGGGAGAAGAAACGCATAGCCCAGCGGCGAAGGCTCCGGCGGAGGATCGAAAATCCGAAGAAGCGCCGGAAGCACCGTCAGGCTCGTCACGAGCGCAACGATCATGCCCATCCCTGCAATTGCGCCAAGCTCGGAGACCCCCCGATAGGCTGTCGGCAGAAACGAAAGGAAGCCGGCCGCCGTCGCAAGCGCCGCAAGGACAAGCCGGCCGCCGTTGCTTGCGGCGGTCTCGAGGAGCGATCGCACAAGTCCGGGGTGCTCGTAGCGGGCGGCTCGATAGCTGACGCTGAATTGCAAACCGAAATCGACGCCGATTCCGACAAACAGGACGAAAAATGCGATTGAGATCGGGTTGAACGCTTCCACGAGAGCCAGGCCCGCGGCGGCCGTCGCGGCAAGGCCGATCGCCACGCTGATCATGACGGCGACGATGATGCGGATCGAATGGAGCGCGAGCCAAAGGATGATCGCAACAGCGGCCACCGTGATGGCGCCATTCAGGACGGCGCCTTCCTTGATGGTTTCGAACTCGTCATCGGCGATGGGAATTGGCCCGGTCAGTCTTACCGTGACCCCTTGCTGGGGAAGCTTCAGATCGGCGACCGTTTGCCGGACAGCCTCGGTCGCCTGCAAGCCCGGCTCCAAGGCGTTGAAGTTCAGAACCGGGAAAATGGTCACGAAGCGCCGGGTCGCCGGTTTCGCAGGCCCCGATTCCAACTGCGCGCTCCAGCTGAAATAAGCGGGCTGTCCGCTCAGCACCTTGTCGATCGTGTCCGACAGCGCCCGGAACTCCGGCGCAAGCGTCTCCAGCGAAATCCGGCGAAACCTGACTCCGCTGAGGCTCATGCCGATGAACTCCATGACGCCCCTCAAGCTCGGGTCCGCGGCAAGCGCGCCAAGCAAAGGCGCGGAGCGGGAAATCTGGCGAAGGGTCGATTGAAGCTCCTGATCGGAAAGGTATAAGAGGCCGTTCTGCCTGAAAAATGCGGTTCCGCTTTCCTCGCGCGCGCCCATAATTTCATTGCGGCGGCTATTCAAGGCGCGAGTCAAACGGCTGGCCGCTGTTTGAGCCAGTTCCGCCGCCGGCGCATCGATGACCGCCAGGATCGTCGTCCCCAGGCCTGGGAATGCCTTCAGATATTCGGCTTGATGCTGGCGCCAAGGCAGGTTCGGCGAAAGCAAGTCGTTGATGTTGGTGTTGATGGCGAAATTTCTGGCGACGAAAACGCCGCAGAAAGCGGCCGCGGCGACCGCGAGGGCCAGCACAAGCCACTTCCGTTTCGCGCAGAATCCGACGGCGCCAACAAGCAAGCGTTTCAGAAAGCCATCCGCTCGCTTCCCTGACTGCGGATCCGGCCGCGCAGTCTCTTTCAAAGCTAAACCAGCCATAGGACGGCGGCGATGAGGAATGCCATGACGGTCAGACCGAAGGTCCACCACCCCTGCGGTGTTTTCGGAACTCCGCGCAGACGGGCAAATTCTTCCGGGAGACTAAAGCGCCTCGACGGGCTATCTGGCGCTGTAGAGCGGGAAGGGCTTCGGGTCTGTTCTCTTTCCACGATGAAGCTCCGCTGCGCACTGATGTCCATCACATCAATCCAATGCAACGAACAGGTCATCGTTCCCACATCGGACGGCCGGAGATTGAGAAGCTGCAAAGAGAGTCGCCGGGAAGTGAACCCGTCCGATCCAAGTTGCGGAAGCGAAGCAATTTCTGAGCGCGCGATTGACGCGGGAATGAGCCAGCCGGATTCGGGGTCGTTCCGAGCGTTCCCTCTCCCCTTGCGGGAGAGGGACAGGGTGAGGGGCGCCGCCGCTGGGGAGAGCGCGAAACCTGGCTTCGCGGCGTTGCGCGCCTGTTGACGCCAGGCGCCGCTCTTTTACTGCCCGCTTGACGCCGATCTGGCGGCTAGGGTGCTATTTTTCGCGTTCCCAGGCCGCTGCTTTTCAGAATTTAAGCTCTTGCGCGCCCCGGTCTGGGCAGTCGACCGCGACGTGACGTCGAAGATGAACCCAAGCGCCTTTTCAACGGGAGGAGTGAATTCCTTCGGAAATTGCTCGCGAAAACATTGCGCCAGAACAGTCTTCATCACCTCGAAATCCTCAGGTCTGACCCCGGCGCAAGCATGGCTGGCTCCGAGGTCTTCGATAACCGGCAGGCGGGCCTGCCCGGTCAGCGCATTAACGGGCCACAGCTCGCTCGACCGCGTGAGCCTCACAATGCTCCAGAGCATGGACGTGAATTGCCGTTGCTGGTTCCGCATGTCGCCGTTGAACAGGAGCGCAGCATCCGGTCTTGCTTCGAAGAACCTGACATACATGACGGAGACGACGCCAGGCAGGTGGACTTCGGTTGTGGCGAAAAAGGCCCTCAAGGCCGCAAGACCGTCCGGACTCATAACGAAATACTCCTACCGCTGAAAAGCATCGGCCAGCCGCGCGATGGAAGGAGCCCGATCAGCAACAATTCAAAGGAGCAGACCAATTATCAGCTGTATGGATCAAAGCCTAGACCTTGAGAATTGTCAAATTGTCTAGTGCGCGCTTAAGGTGCATCAGGCTGCTTTTCCACTAAGCCTTGCTGTGGCCCTTGCGTGGCCGATGAGCGGAAGAAGTTCTTTGATCTCCGGGCCGCGATCGAGCCCGGTCAGGGCCAGCCGCAAGGGGTGGAAAAGCGCGCGCCCTTTTGCGCCCGTCGCCTGTTTCACGGCCTCGGTCCACTTCGGCCAAGTGCTTGAGTCCCAGGGCTCGGGCGGCAGGTGCGTGAGCGCCTTGTCCAGGAAGGCGGCGTCCTCGACGACGGGGGTTATGGGTCCGCTGACGACGGTCCACCAGCGATCCGCGTCGGGCAGAACTTCAAGGTTCGCGCGCACGGCCAGCCAGAAGGCTTCGCCGCCGCCGATGCCGCGTTCGCCGAGGCGGGCGGCGACCGCCGAATAGGGCGTGCCGTGCAGAAGTTTCGCGTTCAGGCCTTTCAACTCTTCGGGATCGAAACGGGCTGGGGCGCGCGAAATCTTCGCGAAATCGAAGAGCTTCGCCAGCGCATCGAGGCTATCCTGCGGGTGCAGCGCCTCCGAGGTCCCGATCAACGACGCGTGCGTCATGACCGACAGCGGCTCGAAGCCGCCTTCGCGCAGGCCCTTGATGGACAGCGAGCCAAGCCGCTTCGACAGGGCCTCGCCCTGCGCCCCCACGAGCAGATTGTGATGCGCAAAGACGGGGGGCCTTGCGCCAAGCGCCTCGAAGATCTGGATCTGAACGGCCGTGTTGGTGACGTGATCCTCGCCGCGGATGATGTGCGTGACTTGCGTCTCGGCGTCGTCCGCCACGCTCGTGAACGTGTAAAGCGGCGTGCCATCCGCGCGGATGAGCACCGGATCGGAGACCGAGGCCGCGTCGATCTCCTGCGGTCCCCGGATCAGATCGTCCCATGCCGTCGGCCTGTGCTCCAGAAGGAAGCGCCAGTGCGGCTTGCGGCCTTCCGCCTCCAGTTCCTGCTTCTCCTTGGCCGTTAGGTTCAATGCCGCGCGGTCGTAAACCGGAGGCTGACCCCTCGCCATCTGGCGCTTGCGGCGGCGCTCAAGCTCTTCGGCCGTCTCATAGCAGGCATAAAGCCTGCCCGCCCGCTTCAGCTTCTCCGCGGTCTCTTCATAGAAGGAGAAGCGCCCCGACTGGCGGAACTCCTCATCCCAGGTCAGCCCGAGCCAGGTCAAATCCTCGCGAATGCCGGCGACGTACTCCTCTTTGGATCGCTCCAGATCGGTGTCGTCGAACCGCAAGACGAAAACGCCGCCCTCGCGCCGGGCGAACAGCCAATTGAAGACGGCAGGCCTGATATTGCCGATGTGAAGCCGGCCGGTCGGACTCGGCGCAAAGCGAACTTTGACGGTTTTGGTCATGGATGCTTGTGTGTTGCTGCGTCTTTGACATCACTCTGTAGCGATTTGCCGGGCGCCGGTCAAAGCCGCCGGAATGGAGTGTACCGCGAGTGGCTGGCGCCTCCTGTTAACTGAAAGTCTTTGCCGTTTTGCATTCCGATAGGCCGGTGAAACGCTCGCTCTTCATTCTCCATATAGGAGAAAGCGTCTTGAGGAAGCCTTAAGCGCCGCCCAAGTCATTGAAAATACAGGGAAAAGCGGAAGCTTGGCGCGCCGCCTTCGTGAGTTGCGCGCCGCGCAATACGATTAATTCGCAATCGCACGTCATATTTAACGGATTTGGCGCGGGCGCAGTAAAGGAAAAAATTCCGGCATTAAGTTTCGATTTAATGGGCAATCCGTTAACACAAAATCCAAGCTTGTTCAACGGGTTAAGGGACTTGGCCCGCGTCCAAACCGAAGAGCGGCTTCTCTTGTCTAGCGCCGGGTAAACCCTTTATTTAGGACGAAGCAGACCGGAAATAAATCTGGCCCGCGGCATTAACCAACACCGCATTAACCCTGCGACGGCTCTACGAAAATACGCCGCTCGCCTACCGCATTCGTAGCAAGCTCTCATAGGCAATGGCGAGACGTAAACGAAGAGGCTCGTGATTGCGCGAAGCAGAGTTTCATGGCCTCGACAGCGAATGGGCCGTCTCGCACGCTCCGGCAGCTCCAGCGCAAATGCTTCCGTGAAGGGTCGATAGCGGGCCTGGCGGATTTCTCGCGATCCCATGCACGCAAAGTCGGCTCATGGATCCAATTGCGGGCTTCCCCAAAAACGTCGACACAATCCCGCACGCTGACCCTAACCGGAAACCGCCTGACGCCCAGCCGACGCAACTTGTCAAAAAAGAGCCGCGGGGTAATCCGGCGCGCACGTAGCTTTTGTCTCTTCTGATTGCGGAAAAGGACCCTGAATGTGTCGTCGGCACATTCTGGCCGCAAAAAACTGTAGACAACGAATGGCGGACTTGTATTCCGCTAAAACAACCTAAGGAAAACGCCTTTGCAGAACGCGGCAAATGGGGGCCACAAGGATGTGGCAGAGTTCAACAAGGCCGAGGTGAATGCCGAAGCCAGAACCCGGTTTACGCCTTTGCACGCGGCTGCGCTTCGCGGCCATAAGGACGTGGCGGATTTGTTGCTGGCCAAGGGGGCGGAGGTCAATGCCAGGGCCAACGATGAATGGACGCCTTTGAACATTGCGGCGCTTCATGGCCACAAGGATGTGGTGGCATTGCTGCTGGCCAAAGGCGCTGAGGTCACCGCCAAGAGCAACCTCGGCCAGACGCCTTTGCATTATGCGGCGAGTGCGGGCGATAAGGATGTGACGGAATTGTTGCTCGCTAATGGAGCTGCCGTCAACGCCAGAGACACCTTTCAAAGGACGCCCTTGTACGAAGCGGCGGAGAAGGGTCACAAGGACGTGGCGGAGTTACTGCTCGCAAGCGGAGCTGAGGTCGATGCCGAAGCTAACACCCGGTTTACGCCTCTGCATGCGGCAGCGGCTCATGGCCACAAGGATGTGGCGGGACTGCTGCTCGCCAACGGTGCAGACGTCAACGCCAAGAGCAAGCGCGGCCAGACGCCATTGGAGTTAGCAGCCCGATCGGACCACAATGACGTAGTGGACTTGTTTCGCAATCATGGTGACAAGGTTTCGACGATTATCGACACCACGATTCATGATGCAGCTAGGAATGGTGACCTGGAAAAGGTCAAGGCGTTGCTCAAAGGCAATCCTGACCTTGTTTTTCGCCACGACCACTCAAAAAACACGCCTTTGCACGCGGCGGCGCTTGGCGACGGCAACGAGGTGGCGCGTTTCCTCTTGGCCAGCGAAGCCGATGTCAATGCCGAGAACGAAACCGGCCAGACGCCCCTGCACGTGGCGGCACACAGCGGCCGGAAAGGCCTTGCCGAATTGCTGCTGGCTAACGGGGCCGACGTCAATGCCAGAGACACCTTCCACAGGACACCTTTGTACGAAGCGGCGGAGAAGGGTGACAAGGACGTGGCGGGAGTGCTGAGCGCCAAGGGGGCCGACGTCAATGCCAAGAGCCAAATCGGCGAAACCTCGTTACACGCGGCAGCGGCATACGGCCACAAGGATGTGGCGGCATTACTGATGGCCAGCGGTGCTGAGGTCAATGCCAAGAGTAACCTCGGGCATACGCCTTTACATTATGCGGCTATTGCCGGCGATAAGGATGTGGCGGAATTGTTGCTCGCCAATGGGGCTGACGTCAACGCCAAGGACAACTATTACGGCACGAAGCCTTTGCATTTGGCCGCATATAACGGGCACAAGGACGTGGCGGAGTTGCTGCTCGCCAGTGGAGCTGAGGTCAATGCAAAGAGCGACCTCGGGCAGACGCCTTTGCACTGGGCAGCAGAAAATGGCCACAAGGAGATGGCGGAGTTGCTGCGGCAGCACTTCTTGGGAGGTTTTCCGGCAGGCCGGGCTTGATCCAACCCTTTCCGAGAGCCAATCCATCCTCCCTGCAATACCAGATGCTGAAGAGGGCCTACCTCCGAAGAACGTATCGGAAATCTTAAAGCGCGCAAATAGCCGCTGATGTCCCACCTTAACCGTCTGAAGCTCAATCCCTGGTAGTCCGCAAAGCGATCAGAAAGCGGGCGGATGATCAAAAAAAGTTTCTAATACCATTTGGTCAGCTCCCGGCCTCATCCCACCGTCTCGCGGAAGCGATTGACGATGGGATAGCGGCGGTCCCGGCCGAAATTCCGCTCGGTGATTTTGACGCCGGGAGCCGATTGCCGCCGTTTATACTCGGAAAGATACAAAAGCCGTTCTACCTTTTTCACGGTCTCGGGCGAATGGCCGCGCTTGACGATGTCCGCGAGCGGCTCCTCTCGATCGACGAGGCTCTCCAGTATGTCGTCCAGTTCATCGTAAGGCGGCAGCGAATCCTGGTCGGTCTGGTTCTCTCGCAGTTCGGCCGTGGGCGCTTTCGTAAGGATATTTTCGGGGATGACCACGCCTTCGGGACCAAGGCAACCCTTGGGGCGCGAAGCATTCCGGAACCGCGAAAGCGCATAGACTTGCGTCTTGTAGAGGTCCTTGATCGGATTGAAGCCCCCATTCATGTCGCCGTAGAGCGTCGCATACCCTGCCGAGACCTCGGATTTGTTGCCGGTTGTGACGACCATGCCGCCGAATTTGTTGGAGATCGCCATCAGCGTCGTGCCGCGAATGCGCGATTGCAGGTTTTCCTCGGCGATGCCGCGATCCGTGCCGGCGAAAAGCGGGGCCAGCATGGCATCGAAGCCTTCGACGGCGGTGTGGATCGGGACGATGTCGTAACGCACGCCTAATGCCTCCGCGCAAGCCGCCGCGTCGGATAAGGAAGCGTTCGAGGTGAACCGGTAGGGCATCATCAGGCAATGCACGCGCGCCGCGCCCAGCGCGTCAACCGCCATGGCCGCGCAAAGGGCGGAATCGACGCCGCCCGACAGGCCAAGGACAACGCCGGGAAATCAATTCTTGTCCACGTAATCCCGCAAGCCCAGGACACAGGCGAGATAGGCCGCCCCGGCGCCCTCCTCGATGGCCGCGAGCGGCGCGAGCGCGCATGTCCAGCCTCTGTCTTCGCGCCGCCAATCGGTGACGAAAATAGCCGTTTCCCAGGCTGGCAGCTGAACAGCAAGCTTTGCGTCGCGGTTCAAAGCGAAGGACGCGCCGTCGAAGACGAGTTCATCCTGGCCGCCGACCTGATTGACATAGAGGAGCGGCAGGCCCGTCTCCACGACGCGCGCGGCGGCAACGCTTTCACGCTGGCGGCGCTTGTTGATGGTAAAGGGCGATCCATTGGGGACGACGAGGAGCTCTGCGCCGCTTTTGGCGAGGCGTTCCGTGACAGCCGGCGTCCAGATGTCCTCGCAAACCGGGATGCCGAGCCGGACTCCGTTGAAACTCACCGGGACTGGCGCCGGGCCGGGCGCAAATACGCGCTTTTCGTCGAAGACGCTGTAGTTTGGCAGATCGACCTTGTAACGCGTCTCGATCTTTCCGTTCGTGAGAAACGCAACCGCGTTGTGCGCCTTTCCCTGTTCCGGCCACGGAGTTCCGATGGCGAGAGCCGGTCCGCCATCCTCGGTGATCTTTGCGAGGTCATGCACCGCGCTCTCGCAGGCCTTGACGAAGGCCGGCTTCAGAATGAGGTCTTCGGGCGGATAGCCAGCAATGAACAGCTCGGGAAAGACCACAAGCCCGGCGCCCTGCCGCGCGGCCTCATCCCTCGCCGATCGCGCGAGAGCCGCGTTGCCGCTTACGTCTCCAACAACAGGGTTCAATTGTGCGCACGCGATGCGCAAACGGTCCGTCATGCTGCGATGCTCTCCGGGAGCCGCTCCGGCAAACGTCCGGCGGCTCGGTCCGATGAAACTTTATGGGCGTGACATTAGGCGCGAGGAGGCATTCGCGCAAGGCGAGCCCAGGCGGACCGCTCGCGGCGCCAATCGCGGGGCTCACATGTTGCCTTGCCGCGCCGGATTTGTTATCAGACTTAGGCCACGGCCCATACGAGGCTGCGGTCGCCGGCTTAGCACAGTGGTAGTGCAGCGGTTTTGTAAACCGAAGGTCGGGGGTTCAAATCCCTCAGCCGGCACCAGCATCACCTGTTGTCCAGCCCGGAGACATAGGTCACGTTTTGTACCTAAGACATGGGTGACAACCTCGTGCCGAACGGGTTATCGATGGTTTGCAAGGTTTTCTGCTCCAGGTCGATATATCCGAGATCATAGTGCATGAAGGAGACGAGCCAAATACCCTCGTCCACTTCTTTAATTCCAAGCCTCTGGCCTGCCATGACGGTAGAGATGTTGATCTTTTTTCTGTGCATGCAGATGCGTCCGCAGACGGTCACGAGGACGTCCTTGTCATGCAAGGGGTATTCGATTTCGGGCAGGCCGTGATAGGGCCTTGACGAGGGGGTGTAGACCTCGGCCGGTGTTTTCATGGAAAGCGCCTCGTGCGGCCTTTCCGTATTGAATTCATTGAGGAACTCATCGAAGCGCGCTTGTTGAGCCAGGCTGTTTTGGCAAGCGGGGCGGGTCGCTTCTTTCTTCAAGGTGAGATGCATGCGCTCATGGCGGCCATTCTGTTGAGGATGACCTGGCTTGATCCTCTCGATCGCGATGCCGAGCCTGAGCCAGAAGACCGAAAGCCTTGAGAGGTTATAGAGCCCATTGGGAGAGGCAAAAGGCAGGCCGTTATCGCTTCTCATCGCGGCTGGCAGGCCCTGGTCTTGGAAGAGGCGGCAGAAAGCTTCCAGGACAGGCAACTCCTTCGTTAATTCAAGGGCTTCCAGGAGAAGGAGCTTGCGGGAGGCCTGGTCCGTGACGGTCAAAGGGTAACAATACCGGCCGTTGCCGAGCTTGAACTCGCCCTTGAAATCGGCGCACCAGAGATCGTTTGGAAGCAAGGCCTGGCTGAGCGGCGTTCCTTCCGCCCGGTTCCGCCGCTTGCGGGCGCGGGCGACAAGGCCGTGGCGGTCGAGAACCGCATGCACGGTGCTTTTGGCTGGGATGCGGACGTCTCCGGCAAGCCGCCTGACAAGGAGTTCCCTGATCTTCCTTGCCCCCCAGTGCGGCTTGTCCTTTTTCAAGCGGACGATCATGCGCTCAATGGGTTCGGGGAGTTGGTTCGCATAGCGCACCGGCCGGCGCGAACGGTCGGTCAGCGCCTCGAGCCCCTCATCCTTGTAGCGGTTGTAAATCTTATAGCCGGTCTTTCGAGAGATGCCGAACTCCCGGCAGAGATCGCTCATGCCCTCGCCATCGAGAAGCCGAGCCACAAAACGAAGACGTTCCTCCATCGCCGAACACGCTTTCCACGGCATCAACACCCCCGCCAGAAAGCGAAAAGTGTTACCCATGTGTCCGGTACGAACTGTCACCTATGTTTCGGGTCACTCACGCGGTATCGACCAGAGGGCGGAAGCTGACCGGGTCTCCAGTTCGCCTTCGAGTGTTCAAATCCATGCGTTGGTTCTTTGTTTGTCTGCCGTCCGCAGCGTGCGCCAGACTGAGGCGATTGAGTCTCGAACCAAGCCCGAGAAACCGGAATCGCCGGCTCCGCGCTGCAATGGCTTCGGCTTGCGGGCGCGCGGCCTCTTAACGCCGCGAAAGGTCGTTTGGCATGGACGAGCGCGCTTTTTCTGGAGCAAAGTGCCGCCGCGTTCGGCATTGTCGCCTGGAGCGCTTGCGGAAGTGGAACGAACTTTATAGAGCCACCCCTTACGGCAGCGGACGGCTGCGCCTAAGTGGAAGGCTAGTCTTACAGGGGACGCGACGATGGACAAGAAGCATCAGCTTAACCTCACCTACATTGCGATCGCCCTCGGGCTTCTGCTTCTGTTCCAGTTTTATTGGGCAAGCTACACGCAAATCGAGTCCATCCCCTATAGCCGCTTCCAGCAACTCCTGAAGGACAAGGAATTGACGAAGGTTGTGGTCGGCCCGGCCCAGATCCGGGGCGAATTCAAAAACCCTCAGGACGGCAAGAAATATTTCAGCACCACCCGCGTCGACCCCGCTGTCGCCGACGAGCTTGAGAAATACGGCGTCGATTTCAGCGGCAGCGCGGGCCAGAACTTCCTTCGCGATATTCTGTCCTGGGTTCTGCCCGCTCTCATCTTTTTCGGAATCTGGGCCTTTTTCATCCGGCGCATCGCGGACAAGCAGGGTCTCGGCGGGCTGATGAGCGTGGGCCGCAGCCGCGCGAAGATCTACGTTGAGAAGGTGACAGGCGTCACGTTCGACGATGTCGCCGGCGCCGACGAGGCGAAGGACGAACTTAAAGAGGTCGTCAATTTCCTCAAAGATCCGGAGCCTTACGGCAGGCTTGGCGCCCGTGTGCCGAAGGGCATTCTGCTCGTCGGTCCTCCCGGTATCGGCAAGACGCTTCTGGCGCGCGCGGTTGCAGGCGAGGCGGGCGTGCCGTTCTTTTCGATTTCCGGCTCCGAGTTCGTCGAGATGTTCGTTGGCGTGGGCGCGGCCCGCGTCCGCGACCTTTTCGAGCAAGCGCGCAAGATGAAGCCTTGCATCATTTTCATCGACGAGCTGGACAGCCTGGGCCGGACGCGCGCGGCGGGACTCGGCGGCGGGGGCAACGACGAGAAGGAGCAGACGCTCAATCAGCTGCTTGCGGAGCTCGACGGGTTCGACCCTCGCGAAGGGATCGTGCTTCTCGCCGCGACCAACCGCCCCGAGATCCTCGATCCGGCGTTGACGCGCGCAGGGCGCTTCGACCGGCAGGTGGCGCTCGACCGGCCTGACAAGCAGGCCCGCATCGCCATCCTCAAAGTCCATATCAAGCGGGTTAAGGCCTCGCCGGCGATCGATCTGGACCAGGTCGCCTCGATCACGCCCGGCTTTTCCGGCGCGGATCTCGCCAACCTCGTCAACGAAGCCGCCCTGGCGGCGACGCGGCGGGGCGGCGAGCAGGTGACGATGGACGATTTCACGCGCGCCGTGGAGCGCATCGTCGCTGGCATCGAGAAGCGGTCGCGCATCCTGTCTCCGAAGGAACGCAAGGTCGTCGCCTATCACGAGATGGGGCATGCGCTTGTCGCCTCCGCGCTGCCCGGCGTGGACCCGGTTCACAAGGTTTCCATCATCCCGCGCGGCATCGGCGCGCTTGGCTACACCATGCAGCGCCCGACCGAGGATCGCTTCCTGATTGAACGCGGGGAGCTGATGAATCGCATGGCCGTGCTTATGGGCGGCCGGGCCGCGGAGGAGATCGTGTTCGGGGAGATTTCGACAGGCGCCGCCGACGATCTCGATCGCGCCACCGATATCGCCCGCCAGATGGTGACGCGTTTCGGCATGGCCGACGCGCTCGGACAGCGGGTCTATGAGCCTCAGCGCCAGGCTTTTCTTGGCGACGCCATGATCGGGACGCGTCCCAAGGATTACTCCGACGAGACAAACCGGGAAATCGACATGGCCGTCCGCAAGCTTGTCGAAGACGCCTACGAAAAGGCGAAGACGACGCTCTCGGCGCGGCGCAAGGAGCTGGATGAGGGAACTGCTCTCCTGCTCCAGAAGGAGACCATCACGCCGGCCGATTTCCCGCCGCTCGAAGGCAAGAAGGAGGCCGGGGAGCTGCTGGCGGCCGCCCAATAAGCCGGAGCGGGGAAGGCCCAGCTTCTCCGCTCATTCGAAGCCCGTCGCCGCCGCGTATTCGCCGGGTCGCGCCCCGATCAGGCGATCAGAAGCGCAAGCCGGGCAGAGCGCATCCGTCGCCGGCTTTCTTGCGTTTGGTATGCGCGCGTCCCGCGCCATGGCGCGGGCTCACGTGCGGTCTTTGCGCCTTGCGCGCTCCATGCGGAAGGTCTCGCGAAGCGGACGGCCTTGAGCCCCCGTTCAACTGAACCGGAGTATCCTTCAGGCTGCCTTTCAGCGCCTTGGCGGACGCCTGGCTGACGGGCCTGTTCTTGTAAGGAATGTTCCCGCCCTTGATTTCGATGTAGCGCAGCTCTTTTCCCGGCGCGGCTTCGGAATAGCTGCTGAGAGGGAGGTTCGCGATGCTGTCGCTGCGAACAAGCTCCGAGATCAGTTTCTTCTGCACGGCTGCGTCCGCCAGATCGCCTTTCGCCGATCTGATGCCGATGATGATCAGCGACCTTTGCTTCTTTTCTGTCTCCGGCAGATTGGCTGCTGCGTCCGAATTCTGGCCAAGCGGCAAGCCATACAGTTTTGTGTTCCTCGAAACGTAAGGCTTGCGGGAAAGCACGCCGCAGAGATGAACCGCTCTGCGATCGATCAGCCCGGTGACTTCCTGAGGCGAAAGCGTCGTGCTCCGCGATCCAAGCCCAACGCAGATGACCGCGTCATACGCGCCGGCCGCCTTGGCGAACGCATCGCTGTCCAGAAAGGCGGACAAATCCGTCCGGCGGTTCGAAGGATCCACGAAGCGGTCGGAGCGGCGAACCGCCCAGCTCGCCCTGTTCGAGAACACGTAGGCGTCGACATCGGCCGCGCCGCCACTTTCTGTCGACACGGCGAACTCCTGCTTCTCGACGGGACCGCCGCCCGGGATGGGCAGGACCGCAGCGCTTTTGCTGACGATATCGAATCCGCCTGAAACATGCCGCGCAGCCGAGAGAGCGGGCTGCTGAGCCGGGGCTTCCGGCTTCCCCGCCGCCTCGGCAGGCGCTTCCTCCTTGACCATAGGCTGCCAGCCTTTAACGGGCGCCTCCGGTTCAAGGACAGCCTGTTTTTCCGGGATGGGAGCTTCAGGCTTGACGGGAGCCTGAGACGGCTGATCGGCCGACTTCTCCTGAACCGCCGTCTCCCAGTGTTGGACCGGCGCTTCGGCCTTGGGAGCGGACGCGGATTTGGCATTTTCCGCGACGGATTTCCTCGCGGCAAGCCTGCTCGTCAGCAAGCTCTGACTATGGAGCCATGGACCGACGAAGCATGCGAAGAACGAGAGGATAAACACAATCGCCCTAAGCTGCCAGGGCGACTCAAGCCACCAAATAATCGCGCTCATCTGACTGCCTCACCCAAGCTCTTGATTAAGATTTTATTTACCATTCACGCATTCGAAACTGTAAACGATAAATATCTTGAGCATGACAATTGCAAAATTCATGCTTTCATACAAGAGGCAAAGTAGACGCAGACTAATCGCCTTTCGTTGCAGGGGCTTGCGCAAAATCGTCTCTCGATCTTGAGGCACCGGACGGATGGCAATTCTTCCGAAGGAAACCTTTCTCTCAATCCAAGTTTAGGGGCGCGGGTAAGAGAAACCACACGCAGGCCGGGCATAGTGCATGGACCGGGCTTTTGGCGCGAACGAGAAGCCGGGATCGCGGCAACGGTATGCGGAGTAAGGGACGCGGACGGCATCCATGACAGGGTTTCCCATTCCATCGAACGAACAAGAACGCATCAAGGAGCTTCGGAGGATGCGTCCCAAGGAATGGGGGGCGAGCGCGGGCCTTAATCACATTTGCGCCATCGCCGCGCAGTTGCTCCAAACGCCAATCAGCCACGTCTCGCTTGTCGACGAAAATGAACAGCTCTATGTAGGCAAGACAGGCCTCGATGCCGACCGGACTCCACGGGAGGTGGCGTTCTGCGCGCATACCATCATGACGCCGAAGCCTTTCGTCGTTGAGAATGCCGACGGCGACCCGCGCTTTTGCGGGAACCCCCTGGTGACAGGCGATCCGGGGATCAAATCCTATGTGGCTATTCCGCTGGAGACATCGCCCGGCATCCGGATCGGCGCACTGTGCGCCGTCGACAGGAAGCCACGCGGCTTCAGCAGAAGCGATGTGGAAACGCTTCTAGGCCTCAGCCGGATAGCGGTTTCGATCATCAACAGCCATCGGATGACGCTCGAACTGGACGACCAGTTGACGGCCGCTATCGCCCTTCAGAGCGAGATGCTCCCCAGCGCCGAACGCCTGGCGCAGGTTCAGGCTCACTGCCCGCTGGACGTGGCGAGCTATTACAAGGCGCGCGACAGGATCGGCGGCGATATCTGGGGCATCGAAGTCACCGGCCCGCAGCGCTGCATGATCTATGTCGCCGATTTCACAGGGCATGGCGTCGCCGCTGCTCTCAATACGGCTCGCTTTCACTCCTTCGTCCACATGATGTGGCAAAGGACAGACAAACCTGGAGTGCTGCTTTGGAAGTTGAACAAGCGGTTGCATGAAGTTTTGCCGTCCAACCAATTTGCAACCATGTTTTGCGCAACACTGGACTTCCAGGCGCAAAGCATTGAATACGCTTCAGCCGGAGCGCCTCCGCAGCTTTATCGAAAATCTTCAGACAGCCCCTTTGAAATACTGTCTCAGCCCAGTTTGCCGCTCGGGATCCTACGTGACACGGTCTACGAAAGCCGCACCGTTCCTTTCCTCCACGGCGGCGCACTGGCTCTTTATACGGATGGATTGATCGAGACGCCCAGGCCGCCTCACTCCATATTCACCGGCGACTCCCTGAAAGACTTTCTCAACACTCTGCCGCATTGGAAAACCTCCTCGGACATATGCCAAACTGTCGTGGACCGGTTATTTTCCAAACCGGCTACGAGTTCCCGATGACGACGTCACGCTCATCGTTGCAAAGAACACCGGCGGCGCAGTGGAGCTTATCGCCGACTATGAAATTTAAGGCCGGTTTTCGCGCCGCCGCGTCCGTGGTAGGACTCTTTTCGATCGAAGGAGGGGAGCATGGATGCATATGAAGCGCTTATAACGCGGGTCAGCCCAACAGAGATTGGCGATCCCGCCCCCGATGAAGACACGGTGCGCAAAATCGTGGCGGCTGCGCTCCGGGCGCCCGATCACGGCAGGCTGCGCCCCTGGCGCTTCATTTGCGTACGCGGTGAAGGCCGCAGCCGTCTGGGCGATGTTTTCGCTTCCGCTCTTGAGCGCCGCGACCCGGAGGCGAAGCCTGAAGTGTTGGAGCGCGAGCGGCAGAAGCCATTGCGCGGGCCTCTCGTGATTGTGGTGGTCGCGCGGATCGCCGAACCGTCGAGGATCCCGGCCGTCGAGCAGCTTCTTTCGGCGGGCGCTGCGGCCCAGAACATCATGCTGGCCAGCCACGCTCTTGGCTTTGGCGCCATGTGGAAGACGGGCGACGCTGTTTACGACGCAAGCGTAAAGGAGGCGCTGGGCCTCGAAGCCTCCGAAGCAATTGCCGGCCTGCTCTATATCGGGACGCCGAAGACGGCGCCGAAACCGCCAGCGCCGCTCGACCCGGCGGACTACATCCAGACCTGGCCCGCCGCCTGATAAGAATCTAAACAACCTGCCGGGGAAGTCTTGCTTAGGCGGCTTTCCTGAACAGGTTCAGGCGTGCCGGGTTAACGAGGACAAAGCGCCGTCGCAGTTCGGCTTCGACCTTCGGCAGGCGCTGGCGCCGCGCCGGATCGCGCGCAATCGGGAAAGCGAAGCAGAAGGCCGGTGATGGCGCCGCATGTGCGGCGGCGCCCCAGCGATGACGCGACGCATCGGATAGGAGATCCTCAGCCCGAACGTCTCAGCGAAAGAGAAGCCGATCCGGTATCGCCCCTGATCGAAACGGATTGGGTGTTTCCGTGAACGGAAACAGAAATGATGCCCCTCATGCCATATTGTTGATTATAGAAGCTTCCCGAGTAGCTGTTCGCGCCCGTCTTTTGAAGACGCGCGGATTGCGTCACGCTCCCCGAAGGCGTTGCGCACGTCGCGTTGAGAGTCACGCTGGAAGACCCGCCCGAATAGGTCGCCTGACATCGCGCTCTCTCACGCTGGCCGCTTGGGTATGTGACGACGCCGCCGCCGCTCCACGCGCCGGCTATCGAAGCCCCTTCGCTTCTCGCCTCAGGTACAGCCAGCGCGCCGGCAAGGAGTAGAGCGGTCGCGATTGTCCAAGCGTTTCGGCTGCACGAAAATCTGCTTCCTCCGATGATCACCGGAATGTCTCCTCAAAATTGTATTTCACAAAGGGCTCAAAGCGCATTCAC
The DNA here is from genome assembly GCA_963727795.1 of uncultured Alphaproteobacteria bacterium. Classification (GTDB taxonomy): domain Bacteria; phylum Pseudomonadota; class Alphaproteobacteria; order Rhizobiales; family Rhodomicrobiaceae; genus Rhodomicrobium. Next base: position 453,563 of record CAVSHC010000008.1, on the reverse strand, counting down.
GATACTAACGCCCGCAATCTAGTGCCATTCGCGGAGTGTGATCAATCGGAATTCGCGGCGTGTATTGCCTGAAAAGAAGGCAAAGAAAGAAATTCCCGGCATGAAGATACGAACGGGGTACGACCGCGTCGCAGCGGCGCAGTTCTTTTCAGCCGCCTTCGCCCGAATGGACTCGCGGCTGTGGCCGAATGAGCACTCGGCAATTCGAGAATGGTTACAGGCAAAGCGCGCGCGCCGCTTCGCGGTTGACCGGCCGTTTGAAGCTCGGCAATTGCTTGAATGTAGAGCCGATAAATTGGCTCCAACTGATTCGCTGGGCGGCGGGGACAAGAAATGGCGGGATGGCGAATTGCAATCGGCGCTGGCGTTGTTGCGGCAAGTCTGAACTTTACATCTTCGGCGATGGCCGCCGATCTGGGGGCGGCGCCGGCGGCCTTACCGTCTCCGGCTTACCCGGTCTCGGGCTGGTCCACGAGCTTCACGACTTATGGCTGGCTCACTTATTTGACCGGATCCTCCACGGTGAAGGGGCATACCGTCGACATCAATGTCAATCCGATCCAGGTGCTCGAGCATCTCGAACGGATGCCCTGGTTCAGCTACCTCGAACTGCGGAACGGCCGCTTCAGCATTTATAATGACTCGATGTACGCCTATCTCGGCGCGAGTGCGGGCGTGGCGAAGACTCTGCCGAACGCCAACCTCGGGGTGAAGGCAAGCATCGGGTTCGAGCAGGCGGTCATCGAGACGGGCGTCACCTACGAACTTTATCGCATCGACAGCGGCGGCAGTTTTAAAGACCCGCTTACAGCCGCGAGCTTCACTGCCGTGGATGTGCTCGCCGGCGCCCGGTACTGGTATCAGAGCCTCGACGCCAATTTTTACGTTACTGTCGATGTCCCTGGCATAGACAGGATGGGCAGTCGCGGCATTGCCCGGAGCGGCTCGGTGGATTGGGTCGATCCTCTGGTCGGATTACGGGTCAGACATCAGATAACGCCGGGCAAGGAAATCGTGCTGCGCGCCGACGTCGGCGGGTTCGATGTCGGGAGCAAATTTACCTGGAACGCCCTGGCGGCCTACAGTTTCCCGGTTGGTTCGTTCGCGGGCTTGCCCCTGTCCGGCATGATCGGTTATCGCGCTCTGCAAGCCGACTACGCACAGGGGCTAGGGTTTGCCCGCTATGAATACGATGCCATCATGCATGGCCCCGTCATCGGCGTGACGGCCAAGTTCTGACGCTCCGGAAAAACATAAAGAGCCCGTTCTGAGGGCTCTTTATTTAGCGGGTTGTGTCTGTTCTAACGAGTTAGACTTGGCCTGCGCTTTTTTGGATTGATGGCTTCAGAGTGTGAAGCTGAGATATCGGTTCGAGGCGTTTACCAGCCGCCCCAGCCGCCGCCGCCCCAGCCACCGCCCCAGCCGCCGCCCCAGCCCCATGGACGGACGGGACGCCAGACTACGCAGGGACGCCAGACTACGCAGGGACGCCAGCAACCGCCGCAGCCGCAACCGCCGCCGCAGCCGCAACCTCCGCCGCCGCAACCGCCGCCCCAGCCGCCGCCGCCCCAGCCGCCGCCCCAGCCCCAACGGGGGCCGCCGCCCCAGCCGCAACCGCCGCCCCAGCATACCTTGTCAACGGCGCTGGACGTTACGACGGCCTGGTCGGTTAATGCCACGGATGGAGTAATCGGAGCAGCTTGCGCTATCGAAACGCTTAGCAGCGCTCCCACTGCGATAAACGCAGCAACTAAGTACTTCATAGGTTTACACCCTTGAGCTTCACACTCCTTTCCTCGGCAACTTTGCATGTTATCAAAAAAGCGCGTCAGAAGCGACTGAATTGCATAGGTTGACTGGAATTTTACACAAGAACACCAAATACTTGTGAAGAGTTTTGGTTGAGTGTGAGTATTAACGCACGCTGAGGTGAATAAATTGTTGCATACAGGTTACAGTTGCTGTTGCAGGGGTCACAGCGCCTCACAGACGGATATTATGGTCGCGCTAAAATGCAGGCTGTCATGGCGGAGCCGCGGGCGACGGCGACGATGTTTTCGAGGCTCATGCCAGTTCTCCCAACGACGGCGCCTCCCTCTGCGCCGCCGTTCGCCATGAAGACGCCAGGGGAACGCCACTTGGGATGACCGCCGCGCGGCCCTTAAGCGGGCGTTCGAGCGTTGGCCGATGATCCGCCAACGCTCAACAACCGGCTCACGACGCCGGCGACGCCGCGCTTATCTCAATAGGGACCCCATCCCCCGCCGCCTGGCCACCATCGGGCGCCGCAGCCGTAGCCGTAGCCGCAAGGACGCCAGCAGGGACGATAACAACCACCGCAACCGCAACCACCGCCCCAATACGGACGATAGCCCCAGCCGCCACCCCAATACGGACGATAACCCCAACCGCCGCCCCAATATGGGCGATAGCCCCAGCCGCCATACCACCAGACTTTTTCAACTGCGCCGCTGGGTGTAACGGCCTGTTGCATTTGCACGAAGGCTGACGGCGCCGGAGCCGCTTGCGCCGAAACGCTGAGCAGCGCTCCGAGTGCGATAAACGCAGCAATGATGTACTTCATGGGTTGTAGACCTTCTGCTTTATACTCCTTTCCTCGACAATTCTGGAAGATACCAAAAGAAGGCAGCTTAAGCGACAGAATTGAGTGCGTGTGACTGCATTTTACGCTGCTGCTCCAGATGCTTGCGCGGAGCCATGGTCAAGCCTCATGTGCTCCTCGCTCGCAGGATCGCGGGAATTTTTCCGCTTCGGCTTTCGATCTTTCCGGGCCGCTGCAGGCGCGTGGAGCGCCTCCGCTTTCGATGGAATCAAAAGCGCGCTCCAACTCCTTGTTTTGCTTTCCGGACGCTAATCCGCGACGACCGGCGCAGACGGCACGGCGCTCCACTCCGCCCACGAACCGTCGTAGACGGACGCATATTCATTCCCGGCGACCGCGAGCCCAAGAGCAAGGATGCAGGCCGTAATGCCGGAGCCGCAGGTGGCGATGACTGGCTTTTCGGGGTTGATCCCGGCGCTCTCGAATATGGCGCGTATCTCCGCCGCGGACTTCATGACGCCGTTGCCCGAGACGAGCGACCCGGCGGGAACGTTGTGCGATCCCGGCATATGGCCGACCCGCGGCACGGGACGCGGCTCGACCTCCTGGCCATGAAAGCGCGCCTTCGAACGGGCGTCGACAATCTGCGAATGTCCGTCGCCAACTGCGCGCAGCATATCAGAGATATCGCGGACGAGTTCGGAGTTCTTCCGCGTCGCGAAGTGCCGCTCCGACCTCAACGCGGCGAGGCCGCTCTCCGTTGGCCGCCCTTCGGCGAGCCACTTGACCAGCCCGCCATTGAGCACCGCCACATCCTCGTGGCCCATCACGCGGAACATCCACCAGGCGCGGGGCGCACTGAAGATGCCTTTAAAGTCGTAGACGACGATCTTCATGCCATCGCCGACGCCGATCTTCCGCATCCGCGACGAAAATTTCTCCGGCGAAGGCAGCATATGGGGATAAGGGGAGGACGTGTCGGCAAGGTCCTCGATGTCGAAGAAGAGCGCTCCGGGAATATGCCCCTCGCGATAGCTATCGTAACCGGTCTCCGGCGCTCCGGGCATCGACCAGGACGCATCGAGCACGACAAGGCCCGGCGCGCCAAGGTGCTTCTCAAGCCAATCCGTTTCGACAAGCCATTTCGACGAAAAATCGGTCATGGTCACCCCCAAAATCGCTGCTCTCAAGCTTGCTGGAAGACTTCCGGCAGGGAAGAGTTTGCTTCAAGCCATGGCGGAACCGGCAGCCCTTTTTCCCGCAGAAAACGCGGGTTGAACATCTTGGACTGGTACCGCATCCCGTAATCGCACAGCACGGTTACAATAGTATGCCCTGGGCCGAGATCGCGCGCGAGGCGGATTGCTCCAGCGACATTGACGCCGCTCGAGCCGCCCAGGCAGAGGCCCTCTTCCGAAGCGAGATGAAAGACCGCATCCAGCGCTTCCGCATCGGGGATCCGGTAGGCCCTGTCGACAGCGACGCCTTCGAGGTTCGCGGTGATGCGGCCCTGGCCGATCCCTTCGGTGATGGACGAGCCTTCCGCTTCCAGCCTGCCCTGCGCGTAATAGCTGTAGATCGCGGACCCCATCGGATCGGCGACGCCGATTGCGATCGAGGGCCGCTTCGCCTTCAGGCCCATCGACACGCCGCCAAGCGTTCCTCCCGTGCCGACCGCGCAGATGAACGCATCCACCTTGCCGCCGGTCTGCACCCAGATTTCCTCGGCTGTAGTTTCGATATGGCCCCGGCGATTGGCGAGGTTGTCAAACTGATTGGCCCAGATCGCGCCTTCCGGCCGCGCTGCGTCCAACGCTTCCGCAAGCCGCGCGGAATACTTCACATAGTTGTTCGGGTTCTTGTAGGGGACGGCAGGGACCTCGACCAGGGCGGCGCCCATCAGGCGCAGCGTATCCTTCTTTTCCCGGCTCTGCGTTTCCGGGATCACGATCACCGTCTTGAAGCCCATGGCGTTCGCGACAAGGGCGAGCCCGATGCCCGTGTTGCCCGCTGTCCCTTCGACGATCGTGCCGCCGGGGCGCAGCGCGTCCCGCTCGATGGCGTCGCGGACGATGAAGAGCGCGGCGCGATCCTTCACCGACTGGCCGGGGTTGAGAAACTCCGCCTTGCCCAGAATCTCGCAGCCTGTTTCGTCCGAGGCGCGGCGCAGGCGGATGAGCGGCGTGTTGCCGATGGCAGCCAAAACAGAGGACTTCACGCCGGAGGCGTTGCAGGAAGGAACCATGTGGGGCGCAGCCGAGACTATCGATTTTCTCTAGGATGAACCGGTTTGTCCGGCGCGGCAACCTTTGATGCTGCGAGGAAGGGCGCTGGCGGCGCGGCCCCATCCTTTGACAGGCTCCGGATGAGGTCTCATGGTGAGCCTGTCGAACCGCAGGCATGAGGCGCCCTAGAGCCTATCCGCTTTTGATGGAATCGAAAGCGGGCTCTAAGTTTTTGTTTTATCCTGCGTCCGGAAAACCGCTTGGCGCTTTTCCGGACGCACCTCTAGACCGTAAGCGCTCCCCGTCTGGCGGCGGCGTAGCGGGCGCCGATCTTGTCCCAATCGACAACACTCCACCACGCCTGCAGGTAATCGGCGCGGCGATTCTGGTATTTGAGATAGTAGGCGTGCTCCCAGACATCGTTGCCGAACAGCACGCGCCCGCCGTCCATCAGCGGCGTATCCTGATTGGGCCGCGTCGTAAGCGCAAGCTTCCCGGCCTTGTCGACAGTCACGAAAACCCATCCCGAGCCAAACACCTTCAAGCCGGCGTTGTTGAATGCCGCCTGCAAATTGTCGAAGCCGCCCAGATCGCGAGTGATGGCTTCAGCGACGTCGCCGCTCGGCCTGCCGCCGCGGCCGCCCATGATCTGCCAGAACATGCTGTGATTGGCGTGGCCGCCGCCATTGTTGCGCACGGTTGTGCGGATGCTGTCTGGCACGGCGCTAAGGCCGGCCAAGATGTCCTCCAAAGGTTTTCCGGTCCAACTGCCGCCGCTGCCCGCAGCCTGATTGAGGGCATTCACGTAAGCTGCGTGATGCTTGTCGTGATGCAATTGCATGGTTTGCGCGTCGATGGCAGGCTCGTTTTTACCATAAGCGTAAGGAAGTGGCGGGACACTGAACGGCCCTGGCGTGGTTTCCATTTTTTTGGATCCGAGGCCGAGCATCGCGGCACCTGCCGCCAGCATCCCGCGCGTCGCATTTGTCATTGGAACCTCCTTTATTGCTTGTAATAAAGGATAACGAGGGAACGGCCTCGTTGGACCCAATGCCGTTTCCTGAGCGAGCGAGCGGATCGATGGTCAATGCATGGAATGGTCCATGCCCTTCATGCCGTGCATATCCATCGGCGGCGCCTCAGCCGTCCCCGGCGCTGTTTTTTCCACTTTGACATCCACATTGATCGCGCCCGCCTTTTCGAGCTTGATCGTGAGCGGAACCATCTCGCCGTCTTGAAGCCCCTTCTTGAGATCGAAAAGCATGATGTGAAGACCGCCTGGCTTGAACTCGACCGAGGCGCCCGGCTTGATTTCCACCCCGTCCTTCACGGCGCGCATTTTCATGACGCCGTTGTCGTCGCTCGTTTCGTGCAGCTCGGCTTTTTCAGCCGATGGACTCTCAGCCGACACGACCTTGTCGGCCTCTTTGCCATCGTTCTTGATAACGAGATAAACCGCGCCATTGGCGCTCTGAGGCGCGGGACGCGCCCAGGGGTGAAAAATCGTCAAGGCGCCCTGCTTGTATTCATGCGCTTGCGATGGATTCGCTGCGAGAAGCGCGATGGCGCCTGCCGCGATGAATGCGAGCTTCGTCATAGTGATTGCCCCTATCTTAAGCGAGATAGCAAAAAAAGCGGACGGCGCCCGATACGGGTCCGCGCGCGCCAGGGTTCAGAGATCCACGATACATATATCTTTGTTCGGAAAAGCGGGATGGATCGTCATCGCGAAAAATTCAACGCGAGAACCGGCCAGTTTGTTACAAATGCTCTTCCGGAAAAAAGCCATTCGCTCCACGTTCGCGTCTCATTGGCTACGCCGAAGCAACGGAGGATATTATGAAGCAGCATGTTGGGTTCATCGCAGCTTTGGGGCTTTCGGTCCTGGCGGGGCAGGCGGCTGTCGCGGACTCGCAATGGCCTGCGGACGCGAAGGTATTCTTCATCGAGCCGAAGAACGGCGCAGAGATCTCGGGGCCGGTGAAGGTCGTCATGGGCGTCAAGGGGATCGACATCGCGCCAGCCGGCACTGACAAGCCTCATACAGGACACCATCACATCCTGATCGACACCAGCGTGCCTACAGGGGAAAACGCGATGAAGCCTCTTCCGGCGGACGATCAGATCAAGCATTTCGGCAAGGGCCAGACGGAAGCGACGCTCACACTTACGCCAGGCCAGCACACGCTTCAGCTCGTCGTCGGCGACGGGAACCATGTCCCCCACGATCCCGCGCTTGTGTCGGAGAAGATCGCGATCACGGTCAAATAGGGTTAATGGGCTACTGAAGAAGGTGGAAAACCGGGCCTCATCCTTCTCGAACCATAGGATGCATCGCTTTTCGCCAGCCTGTTGAAGCCGCTATTCGGAGAGCTCGCGGGACCGGCGTGCGGCAGCGGCGACCGTTTCGCGGACGAGATCGGCGAGGCCGTGCTCTTTCATGAGCACCGAAAGCCCGGCGGCGGTGGTGCCGGCTGGCGACGTCACGTTCTCCCTGAGCTCCGACGCCGGAAGGGAAGAGCGGTGAAGAAGTTCGCCCGAGCCTGACACGGTCGCGCGGGCGAGCTGCGCCGCAAGCTCCGCCGGCAAGCCCGCCTGGCGCCCCGCCTCCGCCAGACACTCGACCATGTGGAACACGTATCCAGGGCCGGACCCTGAAAGAGCGGTGACCGCGTCGAGCCACCCCTCTTCCTCCACCCAGACCACCTCCCCCGCCGCGCGAAGCAAGTCGCCGCAGAGATCGCGCTGCGCCTGCGTGACATGCGCGTTGGCGAAAGCGGCCGTGATCCCCCGCCCGATTTCGGCCGGGAGATTGGGCATGGCGCGAACGACGGCCGTGCCGGAGGGGAAGTGACTGCCGATGCTTTGAACGGTGCGCCCCGCCGCAATGGAAAGCACAACGGTTTGCGGCCCGGCATAAGGCGCGATCTCGTCCAGCACGCTCGCCATGACCTGAGGCTTCACGGCGACAATGAGCGCATCCGGCTTCGAGAGAGGCTGTCCCGCGATGGCCTTCTCCTTGAGAAGCGCCTGCATCTCGGGCGATGGCTGCGGTTCCTTGACGGCAAGAGAAGACGCCGGGATTCCCGCAGCAAGCCAGCCTCGAAGAAGGGCGCCGCCCATACGGCCTGCGCCGGCGAGAAAGATCGAAGCGTTTCCGCTCATTCCGCTCAAGCCTGACCCTCGGTTGCAAAGATGGTGCTCGCCAAGGCATCCTCCGCCTTTTTTCCGGCCCACACCACAAATTGAAACGCCTGATAATAGCGCTCGCAGGTGTCGAGCGCCGCCTGAAGCAGCGCCTCGCATTGCTTGGCCGTGGGCTCCGCTCCGTTCAGCATCAGGCCCTGACGGTAGAGGAGCAGCCCTTCGGACGTCCAGATGTCGAAGTGCCCAAGCCACAATTGCTCATTGATCAGCACCAAAAGACGGTAGATTTCGGTCATACGGCTGCGCGGAACCTTCAGGTCGAACGCGCAAGCCATATGCAGGCTTTCAAGGTCGTCGCGCCAATTGAATGAGATATGATAATCGCACCACGCCCCCGCCACAGAAACAGTCAGTTCATCTTCACTCGATCGTTCGAAAACCCAATCCTGCAGGCAAGCGATATGCTCCATAAGATCGACAGGGTTTGAAGTACGATTGTAATCCTGTTCCTGTCCAGCGACGGTCATCCGTGATTTCCCCTCTGATGCCGCAGCAAGAATCTCCATACAGACCTTTGGCCGCAACGCAGGATCTGTGTGGGCTTTGCCGCATCATTTCCAGTCAGGCTATGCGGTGATCCGCAGGTCTTGCGCAATCGATCTGCGAGTTTCTCCACGGGGAAAACGACGATGGCTTGACAATAATGCAGGAGAGTGTTGCGGCCTTGTTTGCGGAAACCACGCTGCAACCTAGTCTTTCTGGCCGGTGGCGCCCTGAATGCGGCCGAGCGCGGCCTCAAGTTCCTCCACACGTTTGGCCAAACGTTCATTTTCCTCGCGGGCCTTCGACGCCATGGCCTTGACGGCTTCAAATTCTTCGCGCTGCGGGAGATCCATTCCCCTGAAGAAGCGCTCGGCCTGGCTGCGCGCGGCGGTTTCGACCTCCGCCCGCACGCCTTGGGCGGCGCCCGCGGCGTCCGTCATGAATTTCGCGATCTCGTCGAAAAAGCGGCCTGTCGTCTGCGTCATGGATCGGATCCTCGTAAGCCTTGGTATCGCGCAAACTAGTCATTGCGCCGGACTCCTTCAAGCGCAGGCGCTTCTCTGTTCAATTTGACGCAATTGGAGCCGGAAAGCCCGAAAGGGTTGACAACCGGAGCGGCTTGAATCCCTCCGGCTTAATCTGATGCAGACAGTACAGATACGCGTAAATCACTTTAGAATTGATATAATTCCAAAAGAAATGTATTGCTGCATGTGCTGTAACGGTGTAGCCATTAATAATGCAGCTCGTTTTGTCAAAAGCAGCAATATCTAAGCATGATATATGAATTCGGACGCTGCCTATTGGGGAGATTATTATCTTGAAGACTTAGATCATCACGGCCCCGATGCAACATCGCATCGGCCAGGGTTGATCGCAAAAGATGCATGCCAGGCTGCTGTTACAGCGGCCAGCGCTAACTGGCGCGGTGTTCGTTCCTTGGAGTCGTCTTGCGAACACCGCGCCTTTTTCCATGTGCGCCAGAGCGTGCGGTTTTGAAAATCCGATTAAAATTAAATCGTTATTCCAAACGCGCCTCTAATGCTTGCTGGCGCCCTTCGTTGCATAGGATTGGCCGATCTCCCTACAATTCAGGCGGAATGAAGCCCTGGGAAGAGAAGCGAAAGGTCTAAGAGATGAAAAATGCGTCCATGTTCGTGCTCCCCCTGGCCGCCGGACTAAGCATGGTCCTTATGACCGGCACGGGAGACGCTGCGCATGTAAAGGACAAGCCCAGCTGCCGGCAAACCTGGAAAGCTTATAAAACGCAGTGGCGGACAGACCACAAGTCGAAGAGGATGTTCATGAGAGAATGCCGCGCCGGAACCCTTCCGCCGCTGGCGCAGGGTACTCAAACCCAGTAGGTTCAGCAGCCCGTTAAGCTAGGCGGGCGCGGCGCTCGCCTAGCCTTTCGACAGGCCGCCGCCCGTGGTTGGCTCCGGCGAAGCTCTCTGCTAAGACACGCGCGAGCGATGCTGCAGAGGCTTCAGAGATTATGGCGATTGCATTTCCCTTCAACGACCCCGTAGCGATCCATCTCGGGCCGGTAGGGCTCCGCTGGTATGGCCTCGCCTACATGGCCGGGTTGCTTCTGGGCTGGCTCTATATGCGGCGGCTTTGCACTGAAGATCGCCTGTGGGGCGGCCAGAGCCCCATGCGGCCCGAACAGGCCGACGATTTCCTCTTCTGGGCGACGCTCGGCACCGTGATCGGCGGGCGGCTCGGCTTTTTCCTTCTCTACGAGCCGGGCATGCTGTTCAGCCATCCCCTTCAGCTTTTCCGGATTTGGGAAGGCGGGATGGCTTTTCATGGCGGCCTTCTGGGCGTCGGCCTCGCCATCTGGCTGTTCGCGCGCCGCAACGGCATTCCGGTCCGCTCGCTCATGGACCTGTCGGCGGCCGTCGTGCCGATCGGCCTCTTCTTCGGCCGCATCGCCAACTTCATCAACGGCGAGATCTATGGCCGCCTCTCAGATGCGCCCTGGGCCGTGGAGTTTCCCCCGCGCGTGCTCGCCAAGGGCGACCCTTTCGGGCCGCGCCACCCGACGCAGCTCTACGAAGCGATGCTGGAAGGCATCGTCCTTTTCTTTCTTATGCGCTTCTTCACGCACAGCCGCCTGTCTCTGCGCTCGCCGGGCCTGACCACCGGCGTTTTCCTGGCGGCCTACGGCGTCTTCCGCATCTTCGCGGAGTATTTCAAGGAATGGGACACGGCCCAGTTCTTCACAACGGCCTATTTCTCGGAGGGCGTCGTATATTCGCTGCCCATGATCGCGCTCGGCGCGTATTTTGTCGCCACCGCCCGGCGCTCGCCGTCGCGGACTGAGGCGAAGACGCGCGCCGCCGTGCAAGCCTAGCAAGCACTCGCGGCTTGGCCACGGAGATTTCGTTAGGGAACGGCCGGAACCGGATGAAGCCGGCTTAAAAACTTTGTTAGATCGGCGCATCCGCGAGCCCCCTTGTTGCTGCGAAGGCTGTCCGCGGGAAGTGCTGTCGTCCCGCGGGGCGTACTCGTGCTGCGTCAGGCTCTACACTAGGAGCGAGTGGGCAACGTCGATTGCCAGTGACGGGCCAGTGGATCTCACTGTCGTGATCTGATACCTCATCGACTCAAGCGTTGCTGGCATTTCAACCGGGGTATGGCATGGCATTTCGATTTTGGATGGCGTATTCCGCCGCGACGATCCGGCGGTGGAGGCCTCCTGTCATAGTAACGTTCGCGGCCATCGCCGCGCTGACGGCGCTGCCCGCCGGCGCCGAAACGAGGCAGGCGCGCCTTGCGCCCCCAAAGGAGGCGACGGCGCCGCGCGCTGCAGGCGAGCCGATCATGGCGATCGTGTCGATCAAGTCCCAGCAGGTTACTTTCTATGATGGGGACGGATGGATCCTGCGGGCTCCGGTGTCGACCGGAACCAAGGGACGCGAGACGCCAGCCGGCGTCTTCGCCGTCCTGGAAAAGGACGTGGACCACCATTCCAGCCTCTATGACGATGCCAGCATGCCGCACATGCAGCGCATCACCTGGAACGGCATCGCGCTGCATGGTGGCCCGCTCCCGGGGTACGCTGCCTCGCACGGCTGCGTGCGGATGCCCTTCGGCTTTGCTGAGATGCTGTTTGACAAGACGCGGATCGGGATGCGGGTGATCATCTCGCCGGACGACGCAGCCCCGGCCGAGTTTTCTCACGCGGCGCTGTTCATGCCGAACGCAGAGGCGGTCGCCGCTGCGCCGGCGCGTGCCGAAATGCTCGCCCGCGAGGCCGCGGAGGCCGCCATGACGGCCGATGAGACGAAGAAAGCCGCCGCGACATCGGCGCGCGAGACGGCATCGCTCACAGCGTCGCTGCGCAAGCTGGAAATGATCAAGACGCGCGCCGACGCCGAACTCGCCTACGCCGAAAAGGCGCTTGCCGCCGCAAAGACGGACCAGGCCAAGGCGCGCGCCGGGGATCTGAGGCTCAAGGCGGCCGCCAGGGCTGCGGAAGCGGGGACCCAGCTCGATGCGGCAAGAGCCAATGCGAAATCAAGGCTCGACGCCGACGCCGGCGCAAAGGAAGCCGCCAAGGAGGCCGCGAAGAGGAAGGCCGACACGGCAAAGGCGGCGAGCGAGGCGCAGCTCGCGCTCGAGCCAGTCTCGGTCTACATCAGCCGCGCGACGCAGAAGCTCTACGTAAAGCGCAACACGCATAAGCCGTGGGTGGACGGGGGCGAGGTGTTCGATTCGACCATTGAGGTTCCGGTCACGATCCGCGATCCCGACAAGCCGATCGGCACGCATGTGTTCACGGCGATGGCGCGCAACGACGCGGGCTTGCGATGGGCCGCGGTGACGATCGACAACGGGGACGACGCCAAGTCCGCGCTCGACCGCATCACCATCCCGCAGGATGTGCTCGATCGCATCGCGCCGACTGCTGCGCCGCGATCCTCGATCGTTGTCTCGGACGAACCGCTGAGCCGCGAGACCAACTTTCGTACCGAGTTCGTCGCAGTGCTGAACAACCAGCCCCAGGGCGGCTTCGTGACGCGCCGGCCTACGCCCGCAATCGCGAGCGGCGACTGGTGGGGCGGCGGCGGCGGCGGCTTCTTCGACCTTTTTGGGGGCGGTCAAAGACCGCGGCAACGCGGCGGCCGGTCTTATCGTCAGGCGCCGCAGGGCTGGGGGTGGTAATACCAAATCCGGTTGAAGAGTTCACCGCCGGTTGTCGTCATCCCGTGCGCGCTGCGGCATGAAATGCCGCCGCGCAGACACGGGATCTTTCCATATGCTCAGAAAGATCCCGGATAACGCCTCCGGCGTTTCCGGGATGACAGGCCGGAGCTGTTCGACCGGATTCGGTATAAGACGCGGCGCGCCGCGCCGAGGACGCACAGTCGCTTAGAGTGCGTCCGGAAAAGCGCGAAGCGGTTTTCCGATCGGTCGCACGATAAAGCAAAAACTTAGAGCCCGCTTTTGATTCCATCAAAAGCGGATAAGCTCTAGGTCAGGGGCCGGATTCTATAAACCTTCGACGAAGCGAACTCATGAGGCTGTGCTTTTGCGGAGCGCTAATCCACAAGCGCGAACTCCTGATCCATGGTGAGCGGCCCAGGCTTCCTGGCCGTCACCATGCCCTTCTCGGCCAGGTGTTCCAGATGCGCGAAAACAGCGAGCGCCGCCGCCGTCCCAAGCGAAGGATCGAGTCCATTATAAATCCGCGGGACCATCTCGCCGATGGCGCCAAGCCCCGCGCGCAGGCACTCCATGATTTCCATCTCACGCCAGCGCCGGTGAAAAATGAGCGCCTTCACATAGCGCTGAGGCTCGTGGACGGGCGCGCCGTGGCCGGGGAAGTAGACCGCTTCTTTCCGTTCGATCAGAAAATCGAGGGCGCGCATGTAGCTTCCCAGGTGGCCTTCGGGCGGCGCGATGACGCTGGTGTTCCAGCCCATCACGGTATCGCCTGAAAAAAGGATGTTCGAATCGGGCCAGTGAAAGCAAAGATGGTCGGGCGCATGGCCGGGCGTGTGGATCGCCTGAAGCACCCATCCGCCGCCCTCGATCCTGCCGCCATGGCCCAGCGGACTATCGAAGACGACAGGAGCGATGAAGCTTTTCCCGGTCGGCCCCTTCGCTCCGGCCGAAAGCGCCCCTTCCGGCCGCGGCATTCCGCAGATCGGCGCGCCTGTCCGCGCCTTCAGCGCCGCCGCCGCCCCGCTGTGATCGGCGTGGCAATGGGTGACAAGAATATGAGAAACCCTCTCCCCTTTGAGCGCGCCGCAAAGAACGTCGAGTTGCTCCCCCGAAGCCGGTCCCGGATCGATAACCGCGACCTCGCCCTCGCCAACCACATAAAGATTTGTGCCCTTGAAGGTGAGCGGGCCTGGGTTCTCGCAAACGATGCGCCGCACGCCGGGCGCGATGGTTTCGAGAACGCCATAGCGGAACTCCATCTCGCGCGAGAAGGGCGGGGTTTTGTGTTTGGGGTTGGTCAATGAAACCTCGCAGCACTATCCTGGCCGCAGAAAGCTTTGGTCGCGCGCCGCCTTTGTCAAATAGAATGGGGCGACCTTTAAGTAGGCCTCTGTTGTTGTGGCTGCGACTCTCGCTACGCTCGCATGCTGCGGCGATTTCCATTCGGCCACGACACGGTCAACCATTCCGCCGTCGCAGCGCCTCCGCATCGCCCTCTTCAATCTCAATCACCTTTGGCTTTTGAACTTCCATAGTTAGGCTCGACCTTCGCCGGATTCCGTGACACGTTTATTTTGCGCCCGCAAAAACGCGCATTCAAGACGCAAACTCCACCTGGATGAGATATGCCCCATAGGCTAGCCTCACTTCCAAAGCCGCCTTTGTCGGACGATGACCTCAAAGCGCTCGGCCTTGCTGTAGCAAATTGGGCCATTGCAGAAGCTTACTTTGAAAACACGTTATGCTTTTTAGCTGTAAATGATGCAGAGCAAAAAGAAAAATTCCGATCACAACGCCTGATCAGTTTTTCCAAGAAGGCCGATTTCTGCAAAAAACTCCTTAAACTTATTTGTTTCGAATACCCCTCGTTTATCGAGTTCGGAGCCAAACTGATAACCAGAGGAAAAGAACTCTCTAATCGCAGAAAAATTATTGCCCACTGGTGTGCATCGAAAAAAATGGCGACCCGCGAAACTCTTTTCATGGATATGGGCGGGCTACTTTTTGGAAAAACGCAAACGGAGTCTCTCACAAGAGAGGATATTTTATCGCTAGCTGCCGACATCGCTGAATGGAGTAATGACATATGTAGGTTCAATCAGGCTCTTTTGGCGCACGGGCCGACTGCATCGAGAACCATCGAGCTCTGACTAAGATTTCGATTGGGCCTGCAGGACCAATTGGCTTGCCGTAACCTAAAAAATGTTCGGATTCCCAATCGCAACTTGCTGATCCTGTCCATGCGCCGCGCAATCCCTAGTCGAAGCCGAAAAACTTCGCGTCGTGACGCGCGAAATGCGTCCAATAACGGAAGCATGCCAGAAAACCTGCTCGCGGTTCACACCGATCTTTTTGCTTTGAGCGTCTTGGGCGATTGCCGTCCCCTCCATGCCCGATGGCACGGCTTGTCACATACAAGGACTCAGGGCCTTGGACAAAACCGCCGTGAAGGCCATCTGCTTGCAGACAGCCTAGGAACCGAGGCATGACAGACACAGACATTTTCACCGCCGTCGACGGTTACATCGCAGGTTTGTTCGCAAAAGAGGACGCGGCGCTGACCTCCGCGCTCGACGAGATGCGGGCGGCCGGTTTGCCCGAAATCAGCGTCTCGCCCGTTCTCGGAAAATTCCTTTACATGCTGGCGAAGCTCACCCGCGCGCGCCGCATCCTTGAGATCGGGACGCTCGGCGGCTACAGCGCAATCTGGCTGGGACGCGCGCTGCCGGAACACGGCTGCCTGCTGACGCTCGAAATCGATCCGCTTCACGCCAAGGTCGCGCGGCGCAACCTTGCCCGCGCCATGCTTTTGGGAACGGTGGAGGTGCGCGAGGGTCCGGCCCAGGAGCTTCTGCAAAACCTCGTCGAGACCGGCGAAGAGCCGTTCGATCTCATCTTCATCGACGCCGACAAGGAGGCCTATCTCGACTATCTGGAGCTTTCGCTCAGGCTGTCGCGCCCCGGCACGCTGATCGTGGCCGACAACGTCATCCGCTACGGCGCGGTGCTCGATCCGGCCGCGGCTGCGGCGGACGCGCGGACCGCGGGAATCAAGCGATTCTCCGACGCGCTGGCGAAACACCCCGCGGTCGAGGCCACGATCGTTCAGAACGTCGGGACCAAAGGCCATGACGGCATGGCGCTCGCCCTGGTGAAATAGTCCCTCTCCCATGCTTCTTTCGTACAAGCGGATGCCGCTTATGGACGCGGAAGCGTGACGCGCGCTTGACTTCGCTTTGCACGCTGGCATAGAAAAATGCCAGAAATTCTTACGCGCTTACTATTTCCTACGCGATCGGGTTCCGATGTCCTCATCCGGCGACGGCGATCAAGACGGCCGCAAGCCTCTGCACGAGTTCGAGCGATCGCTTGAAAGAGCGGCTTCGCGAGCTGGAGCGGAAGCTTGAGCCGGAGGACGATAAGCGCGAAGGCATATCCGACGAAGAGGCTGGCAGGAGAGCCTCGGTACTCGGAAAAGCGTTCAAGGTCTCCACCGAATTGGTGGCGGGCGTCTTTGTGGGGGGCTTTATCGGCTGGGCGCTGGATCGTTGGTTGGGGACGCATTTCCTCCTGATCGTGTTCCTGCTGCTTGGCATAGCCGCCGGGTTCCTGAATGTGATCCGCGCGGCGCGCGATATGGGTGAGAAGTAGAACGGCCGGGCATTCGGCGCCGGCAAGGATTGCTATGATCGACTGGTTCATAAGCGCGGCGCAGGCCGCAACGGCGGAAGGCGGCCATGGTGGGGGCGGTTTCAACCCCATGCATCAGTTCGTTATCACCCGGTATTATCCGTTAACTCTCTTCGGGTATGACGCCTCGTTCACGAACTCCGCCCTTTGGATGGTTATGGCGACGGGGTTCGTGACCCTCCTTTTTCTCTATAGCATGCAGAGCGCGGCCACGGTGCCGAACCGCCTGCAGTCGGTCAGCGAAGTCACCTACGAATTCATCGCGAACATGGTTCGCCAGAATGCCGGTGCTTCCGGGATGCAATATTTCCCGGTGATCTTCACGATCTTCATGTTCGTGCTGTCGATGAATTTGATCGGAATGATACCGCTGCCGGGCCTCGGCGCATTCACGGTCACGAGCCACATCATCATCACCTTTGCGCTTGCGGCTTTCGTCTTTATCGGCGTCACGCTGATCGGCATTTTCAAGCACGGCTTCGGTTTCCTGAAGCTGTTCGTGCCGTCGGGCGTGCCCATATGGCTTCTGCCGCTCATCACGGTGATCGAGGTCATCTCCTACTTCACGCGGCCGATCAGCCTGTCGGTTCGTCTTTTTGCGAACATGATGGCGGGCCACACCATGCTCGCCGTGTTCGGCAGTTTTGTCGTCGGACTCGGCACGAGTGTTGGCCTCCTGGCCGGCGGCGTGCCGTTCATCTTCATGGTTCTGCTCATGGGGCTGGAAGTCCTGATCGCTTTTCTTCAGGCCTACGTCTTCGCGGTTCTCTCTTGCATCTACCTGAACGACGCTCTCCACGCAGGCGAACACCACTAACCACCTCGTAACCTCTCACCGATCAATCGAACAGGAGAACTTGTTATGGATCCAGCATCAGCGAAGCTCATCGGCGCGGGCCTTGCCTGCTCGGCTCTCATCGGCGCCGGCGTCGGCATCGGAAGCATCTTCGGAAACTTCCTGCAAGGCGCGCTCCGGAATCCGTCCGCTGCTCCGGGCCAATTCCCGAACCTGCTTCTCGGGTTCGCGCTCGCCGAGGCCACTGGCCTGTTCGGTCTCGTGGTCGCCCTTATCCTTCTGTTCGTATTCTAAGATCGAAAATCGGCGGCGCCCTTGCGGCGCCATCGCCAGCCCATCAGGTGATCCCATCCATGTCTCAAGCAGACAAGTTCCCAGCACTGAACCCGGAATATTTCGCGCCTCAGTTGATCTGGTTGGCGATCATCTTCGTCCTTTTCTATGTCGCGCTTTCACGCCTTGCGCTTCCGCGCATCGAGAAAGTCCTGAAGGATCGCAAGGCGAAAATCGGAGGCGATCTCCAGGCGGCGCGAGATTCCCAGCGCGATGCCGACAAAGAGGCCGAGCGCTACGAAGCCGATATAGCTTCGGCAAAGGCGAAAGGCCACATCGCAATCCGCGCATCGCGCGAAAAGCTCGATGCCGAGCTTGGCGAGAAGCGTAGAATTCTCGACGGACAACTCGCCGAGAAAACGGCCGAGACGGAGAAAACCGTCAAGAGCTTCCTTGAAAGGGCCGCGGGCGAGATGGAGTCCATCACCGCAAGCGTGGTGAGCGATATCGTCAAGGAACTGGCTGGCGCGGAGGTCAGCGAGAAGGAAGTTCGCACGGCGCTTCGCCAGAGTTCCAAGGAGTAGGCAGCATGGACCCGCAGATATTCAAGGATCCCGAGACCTGGGTCGCCATCGCCTTCATGCTTTTTGTTTTGGTGGCTATCCGCTACAAACTTCCGCACAAGATCGTCCAAGCGCTTGATCAGCGGTCCGCGGCGATCGCACGTGAGTTGGAGGAAGCCCGGAAGTTGCGCGGCGAGGCAGAGGCGCTGCTGGCCGAGTATAAGCAGCGCGCCGAAAACGCGAAAACCGAGGCCGATGCGATCATCGCCCAGGCGGAGCGCGAAGCCGAAGCTTATGCAAAGGAGGCGCGCACATCCTTCGATGAGATGATCGGGCGCCGGCTCAACATGGCCGAACAGAAGATCAAGCTTGAGGAAGAAAAGGCGCGCAAGCAAATCCGCGCTCAAGCCGCTGAGTTGGCTATCTCAGCCGCAGAACAGCTGATCGAACAGAAGATGACGGGCAAGCTCGCTGAAGATGCCATTAGCGCCAGTCTCGACCGGATCAAGAAGCGGCTGAACTAGAGCCTATCCGCTTTTGATGGAATCAAAAGCGGGCTCTAAGTTTTTGTTTTATCGTGCGTCTTATCGGAAAACCGCTTCGCGCTTTTCCGGACGCACTTTAGTGTCTCTGAATTGCCGCTTGGGCTTGCAGCGGGCTCGCGCGGCAATTGCGAGACATAAGCCACGCGAGAGCAGCGCGCGCCGATTAGACGCGGCAAGCTGTTCTAGCACTTGGGATGGATTAGCCGGTCAAAAGCGGGTTGATCGAGAATAAAGCGAATCCGCCGGTCAATCCGCTGTTTCCAACGGCGGAACGTCATTGAGGGAGATGGCCTTGAGCACGTTGGTCGTGGCGTCGTCTTGGTTCTTTATTCTCCACATGCTTCCTTCGACGCCGCTCAGGGCTCGCTCTGTTGCGATCGCGGGAGAAGGCGCATACAGCGCAATTTTCTCGATCCTTTCGCTGCTCGCCCTGGTGTGGATGGTGATGCAGTTCAACGCTGCCGCCTATGGGGACAAGCTTTGGCTCGTTCCGGTCTGGTGGTCGTGGGTGAAGGCTGCGCTGATCCTCTTCGCTTACATCTTGATATTCGGCGGTCTTCTCACCCCGAATCCGTCTGCGCCGGGAGGGGCAAGCGTTCTCGATAATCCCGGCGCCGGCGGCGGCATCTTCGCCATCACCCGCCACCCCCTCATGTGGGGCGTCGCGATCTGGGCGATTACACATATGATCTCGCAGGCGACTTGGCGCGGCTTTGCGTTTTTCGGCGCGCTCGCGGCCACGGCGTTGATCGGGAGCTACGCCCAGCAGATCCGCAAGAGCAATACGATCTCCGCCTGGCCTGCCTTCGAAGCAAAAACCTCGTTCTGGCCCTTTGTCGCGATTGTGCAAGGCCGCGCGAAATTCAGCCTGAAGGCTATAGGCTGGTGGCGGATCGCCATTGCGGTGGTGGCGTGGGCGGCCGTGCTCCATTTCCACATCTGGCTCTTCAGCGTACACCCGCTGGCTCACGCCGCCTGACCGCGTCGATACCGCATCCCGTTGAAACGGTTCCGCAAGCGTCATCGCGGAAACGCGAAGCGTTATCCGCGATCTCGTGTGTATTTGGCAAGATCCCGTGTCTGCGCAGCAGCATTTCATGCCGCAGCGCGCACGGGATGACGCCAATCGGCAGTGATAAGCGGTTTTCCGATAAAACGCACGATAAAACAAAAATCGAAGCAGACGCGGTTTCGGCATCCCGTGCGGGGCGCAGCGCCAAGCAGCGCCCCTGCAAACATGGTATATCGCAAAGGGCGCTGCGGACCGCCCGCCCCCCCGGATCGGTCATTTGGCCCGCGTAATGACGAAAAGAGAGCAGCCCGTCTTAATGCCGGAAGTGCCGGACGCCGGTGAAGACCATGGCGAGGCCCCGCTCGTCAGCCGCCGCAATGACATCCGCGTCCCGCATTGAGCCACCGGGCTGAATGATGGCCGTCGCCCCCGCATCCGCAGCCGCCAACAGGCCGTCCGCAAAGGGAAAGAAGGCGTCGGAGGCCACGGCTGTCCCCGACAGCGCCCGGTCCGCGTCCCTTTTGGAGGCGGCGGCAACCTCCCGCGCCTTCCAGACGGCCAGGCGGACGCTATCCACGCGGCTCATCTGGCCGGCTCCAACGCCAATGGTGGCTCCATCCTTGGCGAACACAATCGCGTTGGATTTGACGTGCTTGGCTACGCGCATGGCGAAAATCATATCGGCCCGCTCTTGCGCGGTGGGCTCGCGCTTGGTCACGGTCCGCATCGTAGCCTCGTCGAGCGCGCCCATATCCGCGTCTTGAACCAGGAAGCCGCCGGAGACCGAGCGGAAGGCGGGCTGGCGATTTTTGCGCCCCAAAAGCCCACCCGTGAGAAGCAGGCGTACATTGGCCTTGCTCGCGAAGGCGCGCTTCGCCTCGTCTGTCGCCGACGGCGCGATGACGACTTCCGTGAAGATCTTGAGGATTTCGCGGGCGGCCGCCTCATCGAGTTCGCCGTTCAAGGCGACAATCCCGCCGAATGCGCTCACCGGGTCGCAGGCCAGCGCCTTCTTGTAGGCCTCCGCAAGCGTGCCGCCCACGGCCACGCCGCAAGGGTTGGCGTGTTTGATAATCGCCACGGCGGCGCCGCCCGCCGCGAACTCCGAGACCAGTTCGAAGCGCGGCGTCCGCATCGGTGATATTGTTATAGCTGAGTTCCTTGCCCTGAACCTGCGCGGCGCCGACGATGCCCGGCCCGCTGTGATCGCCGTACGCATAGAGCGCCGCCTGCTGATGCGGGTTCTCTCCGTATCGCAGCGACTGCCGCAGCGTCCCGGTAATCGAGAATGCGGTTGAGGAGGTTTCGCCCGACTGCGACGCAAACCAAGCCGCAATCGCCGAATTGTAGGCTGCGGTGCGCGCGAAAACCTTCGCCGCAAGCCGGCGGCGCGTCGCGAGCGTTGTCGTCCGCCCTTCGCGCGACAGTTCATCGGCGACGGCGTCGTAGTCGGCGGGATCGCAGACCACCGTGACGATCCCGTGATTCTTCGCCGCGCCGCGCAAGAGAGATGGGCCGCCGATATCGATTGTCTCGATCATCGTCTCGATATCGTCCGCGCTTTTCTTGACCGTCTCCTCGAAGGGATAAAGATTGATCACGACAAGCCCGATCGGCGCGATGCCATGAGCGGCCAGCACGTCCCGCGCGCTGCTTTGCTCCAGGTTGGCGAGGATGCCGCCGTGAATAGCCGGATGCAGCGTCTTCACCCGCCCTTCCAGAATCTCCGGAAAATTGGTGACCTCGGACACCGGAATGACAGGAATGCCAGCATCCCGCAAGAAAGTGGCGGTGCCGCCCGTCGAAATGATTTCGATCCCGAGCAGCTCAAGCTTCTTGGCGAAAGCGGCGAGATTGGTTTTGTCGGAGACGGAGATGAGGGCCCGGCGGACGGGAAATTCGTGGTGCTTCAACATTGCTCGTAGGTGTGATGCTGCGAAAGAAGATCAAGATCGGGGTGCGCGGCGCGCGTTATCTCCAGTTATGACCGGTCGCGGCTGTTGTGTCACCTTTTCGAATTTCCATTGGACCGACGCCGCTCTCGTGGCCGGACCCTTGAGGACGATCTGCAGGGAGCGCCGCAGGCAAATCGGGTCGGCGAAGAAAATGCTTTCCTCGATATCGAGCTCTGCGCCTTCCGCGAGAAACCGCCAGACCTGACCGCCGAGCGTCGTCAGCGTCACCGCATTCGTATTGCGCGAGAGATGCGCCGAGACGCGCGGGTGCAGATGAAAGCGGATCGCGAAGCGTGCGCTTTGTTCGGGAGCGCTGTCCCCCGGCGCCGAAAGCTGGTCGTGCCCTTCGAACTCAAGGCCGGACTTGCGAAGCGTCAGCCGCCTGCGATGGATAAGGCCGAAACGCTCGCGGTAGCCGTCATGGCCGATCCTGACGCTCACGGCGGTATCGGAGTCGGCGACATCGTGATGAACGGACCTGGGACCGCCAAGCCAGAACAGCTCGCGCCCTGCAACGCTCTCCTGGGCTTTGATGAGCCGGGAGGAAGACAAATCCTCGATGGTCAGGGTCGAATGAGCCGCGGTGGACCTGGACACCACGTACCAATCGCCCGTCTCATCCTCCGGCGCTCCGCAGTTGGTGATGAGCGGCTCGTGGCCGGCGCTCATCTCGAAAGCGCCGCACCCCGCATGCGCGCGCGAACTGAGAAAAAGCGGAGGGGGCGCGCCTGCGTCGGCGATGACGACAACCTCGCCCGCCGCAAGCCGCACATATCCGGATTGAGGCGCGACCACGCCTTGAAACATGCCGCCGATGTCGTCATAGGCCAGCACGGTCGCGACCTGATCGAGAAGCGTCGGCCCCATGCCGTTGAAATGAGCAAGGCTTCCATCGCCGAGCCGCAGGAAGCGCAGCATGGCGTTCATACGGCTCAGCGCGGTGTAAAGCGCTGCCGGCGGCTCGATCTGCCGCGCCACGAAGCATTGCTTGAGCGGCAGTAGTTCCAACAGCAGTTCGATGAGGTCGCTGGGATCGCGGGACGCATGTCCGCCGTCTTCGAGGATCTGCTTTTCGATCTCAGACGTAAAGGCGGGGAGATAGGACGAAAGATATGTTTCCTGCTCGGCAATGCACAAGCCGGCGAGCAGGATCGCGGTGAGTGCGCGCAACTTCGCGACGCCCGGGCCTTCGTTATAGATGACGGTCAAATCGTGCAAGTCGCGGCTCAGCGCCCGCATGACGGAATCGTAGAAGTCCGGGCCGGCGCCGTCGAGCAGGAACGCCGCGTGCGAAAGCATCGCGATCACGCGCCGTGCGGTAATGTCGCTGTCGCGCGCGAGCGCCGGCGCGCGTCTGCTGAACGCGATCCAGTCCAAGGCCAGCTTGCGCGCCCTTTCCCGCGCGGCCTGATCGCCTGCGGCGTGCAAATGCCTCAGCCATGCGAAGGCATAAAGATCCTTCTGCCAGGGCACAGTCGGCGGCAGCACATTGAAAGGCGACTCGGAGCCAATCGGCGCGGCGGCTCCCGCAAGCCCGAAATAGCCCTCATAAAGCTCGACGGCGAAGCTTGGATCGCCTGTCCTTAGATCCTGCGGAAGGATGAGGAGGTGGTACGCCGCCGGAACGCCGGCCATCCATCGTGAAAACGGCGACCGTAATGCAAAACTGAGAGCCGATCGCCCCGCTTTGTTGACGGCGAGCGCCGCGAGGCGCGCTTGATCTGAAATCTGAGCCTGCATGGTTAACGTCTTAGGGGATCCTTGTGGTTGCAGGCAAGGATTTCTCCTATCCCGCGGCGAAGCACACGCCTCCTCCCGTCAGATTTGTTTTCATTAAGCGCGATTCGAGGCGCCTTTAGAAAGACTATTGTACTTGCTAACCGGAGCGAACGGAAACCAAGTATCGATTAAACCATTCCGTGGCCCTAAATTTTGCCTTAAGGCTCGGCGGTAATGCGAGGCGGTCGTGCATTGGGGTTTACGAAATGGCGCAAGACGGATCCACGCTCAACGGCGAAGCGGCCGCTCTCATGAGAGCGCCCATTGCCCAGACAGCCGGCAAAGCCGTTCCGGCTCCGCCTTGGCTCATCGATTTGAAGACCGCGGCTGCGGCGATGCGCGAGCACCGCGAGCGGCCGCCGGGCAAGCCTTTCGGGCGATGGCTGGGGGATTTTCTCGATCAGGACACGGCAAGCGGCCTTCTGCCGGCTGAGGAGAAGCTCTTGTTTGCGGCGGTCGCCGGTGAGCCGTGCATCCTTCAATCCCGCGCGGCGCTTCTTTGGGCCGCGTTCGAAGCGTGGCGAAACAAGCTGCCCGAAGCGCCGCCGGAGGAGATGGGCTTCGTCGAGGCGATGACTAAGTTCACCGCGGCCGCGCCGGAGGCCGTGCAGGAAGTCATCATAGAGGCGACCCGGCATGCGATCGCGAAGCTCAAGCTGCCGGCCTATTGGGAACCCAAGGACGCGGGCGAGGTGGAAAAGTTCGCCTCGGCGCAGCGGGCCTACCTTGCGCGGATCGAAGCTGAAGCCAGTCCAGCGCAAACGGTCGAGCATGCGCGAACGGACGAGCGCTTCTTTCACCTGGCGGCGGAAGCCGTCTCCGAAGCGCTGACGCCGAAGCCGTATGAGCCGCTCAGGCTCACGCAAGAGTGGCTCAATCCTTTGTTGCGCCGCGATCCGCTCAATCTGTCCGCCGAGACGCGGGCAAGGATCGATGCGCAGCCGCGCGCGCTTCGCGGTTTCTTTGACGAACTCATCCACGATGCGAACCGCGCCGCCGCCGGAGACAAGAGCTTCACCGGCAGGCTCAAAGCAAATGAGGGCGTGCTCAAGGAATATTTCGATCCGGTGTTCGAACGCTATGCGCGCGAAGAGTGGCGATGGGTCGATCCGGAGGATCGCGAAGTGCGGGTGCGCGCGCGTTTCCTACGGTTCATGGCGCTTGGCGGCGATGAAACCGCGCCGGTGCATGAGAGCCGGCTGGAGTTGCAGGGCGCTTATGTCGGGGAAAACCTGGACCTTTCCGGATGCGCCATCCCCCAGCCTATGACACTCGCACGCTGCCACTTCGCCCAGCGAATTCGCCTGCGGGACGCCGTTACGAAATCCCTCGATTTTTCGACGAGCCGCGTCCGTTCGGTCGATGCCGAAAGCGCGCATATCCAAGGCGGCGTTTTGCTAGAAAAGGGCTTCCGCTCTATAGACGGATTTTCATTCCCTCACGCGACGATTGAGGGAAGGGTGTCTGGCGCGGGCGCGCTTTTGCATTCCGGCGGCGGCCCCTCGCTTAGCATGAACGGAGCCCGCGTAAGCGCCGATGTCGAACTCGCCGACGGTTTTGTGGGCGAAGGCGGCGTGGTTTTGAAGGGCGCAAGGATTGGTGGAAATCTTTACTGTCAGGGTGGCGCTGTTGAAAACCGCAAACAGGACGGAACGGGCATCGCGCTCGATTGCGCCAATTTGGATGTGGCCGGGGATGTCGTCCTCAGCAATGGCTTCCGCGCCGAAGGCGCCGTTTCCTTTTCGGGCGCAAAGATTGGCGGCTTGGTGAATTGCAGCGGAGGCGTCTTCGTCAATGGCTCAGCGGGAGGCAAGGGCGAGGCGTTAAGCTTCGCCTTCGCAACGATCGACGAAAGCGTCTGGATGCGCGACGGTTTTGCGGCGGAAGGTAAGATCAGGTTCTATGGCGCGCACATAAAGGGCAATTTGCAACTCGGAAACGGACGCTTCGACAATGCTGTGCTGGCTGGCGGCGACGCCGATGCCGCCGCGCCGCGCCGGGCGGCGACCGCGATCAATCTAAGAGCCGCGAGAATCGACGGGGTGCTCCTGCTGGCGTCGTCCGCGACACACCCGCATGGTCAAGCGAATATTATGGGCACTCTTAACTTGACCGGGTGCCGCGTCCACGAACTCGTGGATCATCCAAGCTCGTGGCCCAGCAAAAAGATCCGAACCAGGGAAGGAAAGTCCGCGCGCGCTTTCATTTTCCTCGATGGCTTCGTTTATGACAGACTGATGGGGCGCGGCGACTACAGCACCGCAACAAGGAAGCGGTGGCTGGACCGGCAGCCGCCAGGCGATCTTGGCGCGAACTTCCGGCCGCAGCCCTTCGAGCAGCTCATCAATGTTTATCGCGAGATGGGCCACGAGGGCCACGCGCGGGAGATCGCGAAATTCAAGGAGCGCCGCCGCTACCGCTCGCTCTTCTTGAAGCTGTGGCGCGGATGGCGGCGACCGGCCGAAGCTGTTCGGCAAGGGCTTCGCATCGCCGCTGAACACCGCCGCTTGGCCGTTCGCCATCGCCGGAAGGGTGCTGTACCGCTCCATCGCGTCCGTCTTCCTTGCCGCGACCTGGGCTTTTGTCGGATTCGGCACCGCCTACTGGTACGGCTGGGGACGCCTCACGCTGTTCCTGCTGGCGCTCTGGATCGCAGGCGGCGTCTTCTATGGCGAAGTCGCCGTACAGGGCGGCTTTGCGCCATCGAACCCCACGATCTACCTGAATGAAAAGCTTCAGGCGAGCTGCGGCAAGAACTGGACGGATTGCAAGGGCGCTCCGCCGGAGCTTCCCAGCTTCAGCCCGTTCATCTATTCGCTCGACATCATGCTGCCGCTGCTCGACCTCGGCCAGAAGCGCGACTGGCAGCCCATCGACCGGCCGGACAAGCCGATCCAGATGGTGTTCCCGGGCCTCACGGTGCAGAACGCCTACGACCTGCCGATCCTCGGCATTCCTGAAATTACGTTCGAGGAGGGGCCGCTCGCCGCAGGCACGGTGGACGCCGCTTGTGAGGGCGCAGACGCTGCTGAGCTGGGGCGCCCTCGGCCTTCTGATCGTGATGCTGTCGGGGCTGATCAAGAAGGACTGAGCGTGAGCCGGGCGGCGAAGAAGCCGTCCATGCCGCCTGCATGGAAGGGCAGCGTCCGCAGCGTGCCGGCCGGCGTGACCGATTCGGGCGGAACGCCCAAGTCCTGCGCGCGTATGGGGTCAGGCTGACATCGCTCCGCGCAGCGAGCAGCGCCTCGATCCGCGCTTCTCCTTCTTCGGGTTCGAGGGAGCAGGTGGCGTAAACGAGCGCGCCGCCGGGCTTGAGAAGGCTCAGCGCACGGGGCAAAAGCCTGCCCTGAACGACGGCAAGAGCCGTTAAATCGGCCTCCGACTTCAAATAGGGGATGTCCGGATTGCGCCGGATCGTGCCGGTCGCCGAGCACGGCGCATCGAGCAGCACCGCGTCGAACGGTTCGGGCGGCGTCCATTCGCTCGCATTCGCCTGGACGCTTCCGCCTCAAGGCCGAGCCTGTTCAGATTTTCCTGGAGACGGCGCAGGCGGCTGGCCGAAACATCGACCGCGGTGACGCGCGCGCCGCGCGCTGCAAGCTGCGCCGTCTTTCCTCCGGGCGCGGCGCACAGGTCGGCGACGCGGAGGCCCGCCACATCGCCCAGGAGGAGCGCGGGCAAAGCCGCAGCGGCGTCCTGCACCCACCATGCGCCTTCGGCGTATCCTTCGATGTCCTCGATCCGTCCCTTGGCCGAGAGGCGAACCGCGCCCCAGGGCAGAACCGAGCCGGAGAGCCGCTCCGCCCACGCCGCCGGGTCCGCCTTCACGGATAAGTCCAGCGGCGGCTCCTCAACATGCGCAGCTGCGATCCTTTTCGCCGCCTCCTCGCCATAATGCGCGGACCCAACGCCGCCAAAGCCACGCCGGCGTGTTCAGCGCGCCTGCGTCCTGGTCCGCCAGGATCGCCGCCTTGTTGCTGCTCACGCGCCGCAGCACCGCATTGATGAGGCCGGAAAGATGGCGTCGCGGCGCGAGTTGCCTTCGCCTGCTCCACCGCAAGGCCGATCGCGGCGTGCGGGGCGACATCCATGAAGGCAAGCTGCGCCGCCCCTGCAATCAGGATGAAGCGGGCCTCGAAGGCGTCCGCAGGCAGCGGCCGTTCGAGAAACCGCCGCAGCATATCTTCGATCTGGCCAAGCCTGCGCAACGCGGTTGCGGCGATGGCTCGCGAGAAGGCGCGGTCGCGGAAGGCGAGGCCCGAGAAGGCGGCTTTTGCGCCCGACCCCGCAAAGGCGTCGTCAAAGGGCCGCTTGTCCTGCAACACCGCCTTGAGGAGATACGAGGCGAGCTGCCGCGACTGGAGTCCCGAGATTTCGGTGTGGGATGGCATAAAAAACCGCAGCGTCATCCCGTGCGCCGCGCAGCGCGGAGCGGTGCGCTGCAGACACGGGATCGTTAGGAAAAGCCGCCCCTTTCTGAGACCCCGTGTCTGCGCAGCGTCATGTCAGGCCGCAGCGCGCACGGGATAACGATCAGCGATAACGCCCGCCGCCTCTGGCCGCCAGCTTGCGGCCGTGGTCTGCGGCGCCACCGGGTTGCATACTGAACACCGCCGCCGCGCGGCTGCTGCAGTCTGCCCCATCTGCTGCGCCAGCGCCTCAAGCGCGGCGATCCGGTTCTCGGTGTTCGGGTGCGTGGAGAAGAGATTGTCCATGCCGCCGCCGGTCAGCGGATTGACGATATAGAGCGGCGCGCTGGCGGGATGGGCCTCGGCCTGCTCGTTCGGAATTTGCCGGGCCGCGTTGTCGATCTTGCTGCAGCGCCGACGCGAGCCAAAGCGGGCGCTGGCATATTTCCGCGCCGTCGTGGTCGGCGGAGTATTCGCGCGTCCGGCTGATCGCCATTTGAATGATTGCGGCGGCCAAGGGCGCCACAAGACCGCCAGCAAGGTGCCGACGATCCCCGGCCCGCTGCTTTCGCCGTCGCGCCGGCCGCCGCCAAAAAGCATCCCGAAATTCGCCAGCATGGAAATCGCGCCGGCGATGGTGGCCGCCACCGTCATGGTCAGCGTGTCGCGGTTCTTCACATGGGCCAGCTCATGGGCGAGCACGCCGGCGACCTCTTCCTTGCTGAGCATGCGAAGGAGCCCGGCCGATGCAGCCACGGCGGCGTTGTTCGGGTTGCGGCCCGTGGCGAAGGCGTTCGGCTGCTCGGACTGGATGACGTAGACGCGGGGCATCGGCAGGTTCGCGTTCTGCGGCGAGCTGGCGCACGATCGAATAAAGCTCGGGCGCGCTTTTCTCGTCCACCTCCACCGCGCCCTGCTGGGCCAGCACCATCTTGTCCGAGTTCCAATAGGCGAACAGGTTCGTGGCGGCGGCGATCACAAAGGCGATCGTCATGCCGGTCCCGCCTCCCAGCGCGTAGCCGATCGCCATGAAAAGCGCGGTCAGCGCGGCGAGCAAGAGCATTG
Source organism: uncultured Alphaproteobacteria bacterium (assembly GCA_963727795.1). Lineage (GTDB taxonomy): Bacteria > Pseudomonadota > Alphaproteobacteria > Rhizobiales > Rhodomicrobiaceae > Rhodomicrobium. The sequence goes on along the minus strand of CAVSHC010000008.1, from coordinate 424,825 downwards.
TGCGGAAAGAAACTCATGGCGCGTCCTGCCTTTTTATACCGGTTCACCTTAAGAGGGATCGTCTGAAAACAGCTTTAAAGCGTGCTGCGATTAGCTGGAACCGTTGTCATGGCCGGGCTGACCCGGCCATCCGAGTATTTAAATGCCAAAAGGCTGATTTGTTGATCCTGGATGTGCCGCCTCGAAGGGCGGCCGAGATCAATAACGGCATTCCGGCTAACTTCAGCACACTTCATATTTCGGCGGCTGCGGGAGATCTGCGCGAAGATCTTCGCCGAACGCACCGCAGCCATTGGAATGTTAGCACGCGAAGAAAATCCCGGAAACGGCGCTTTGGGCCGTTCTCGAATTCTAAGATGACGCGATGATGCGGCCTTATGAGTCAGCCCACGCTTGCCGGAAGCGCGATGAACCGCTGGTCTCCGTTCCGCTTGACAAGCGCAAGCGCGTTCTTCCGGCCCGCCTTGCCGGCGCCGGTGAGAGCGCGGCGCAGATCCTCGGCGCGGTTCACGGTCTCCTCGCCGACTTTGAGGATGATATCGCCCTCAGCCAGGCCCGCCTCAGCCGCCTTGCCGCTGGGATCGACAGAGACGACAGCCAAGCCCCTTGCCGTCCCCTTCAGTCAATTCGCTCGCCGGGGCGACCCGGATGCCAAGCTCGGCCATACCCGTCTTGGATGTGTCCGGCTGCACGCTTGCGCGTTGAACGGGCTTCTCCGGCAGTTCGCCGATCTTGATGACGAGGGACTTGGTCTCGCCGTTCCTGTTCAGCGCGATCTTCGCCTCCGAGCCCGGAACCAATTCCGCAATCTTCTTCGCAAGGTCGCGCGCGTCCTTTATTTCGGAGCCGTTAACCTCGGTTATGAGATCCCCCGCCTTGATGCCGGCTTTCTCGGCTGGGCTGCCGTCCTGCGGGGCGGCGACAAGCGCTCCGGTCACTTTCTTCAGGCCGAGGCTGTCCGCCAGTTCAGGCGTCAGTCCTTGGATTTGAACGCCAAGCCAGCCGCGTGTGACATGGCCATGCTCTTTCAAGGCGCTTACGACGCGCTCGGCCGTGCTGGCAGGAATGTCGAAGGCGATGCCGACGGAGCCGCCCGACGGAGAATAGATCGCGGTGTTGACGCCGATGACCTCGCCATCCTGATTGAAGGTCGGGCCGCCGGAGTTTCCTTTGTTCACCGGAGCGTCGATCTGAATGAAGTCGTCATAAGGCCCCTCGCCGATGTCGCGGCCGTGCGCCGAGACGATGCCCGCCGTCACCGTGCCGCCGAGACCGAAGGGATTGCCCATGGCGACGACCCAATCGCCGACCTGAGCCCTGGCATGGGAGAATTTCACATACGGGAAGTCGCTCTTGCCGTCGACCTTGAGCAGGGCGAGGTCGGAGCGCGGGTCCGTGCCCACGACTTTGGCTGTGTAGATTTTGCCGTCATCCGTCACAATCTCAACGCTGACCGCTTCGCTCGCAACGTGATTGTTCGTCACGATGTAGCCGTCGGAAGAAATGAAGAAGCCCGACCCTTGCGCCGTCACCATGTGATGACCGTTCCCATGCGGCGTCTTGAAATGCTTGAAGGGGGAGTTCGGACTATTGAAGAAACGCTCGAAAGGCGTTCCCTCGAACGGATTCTGATTGTCTCCTCCAAACTGCTCGCCGTCTCCGTTAAATGCGACCTTCGCATCCACGTCGGCTTTGACGCGGATCGAGACGACGGCTGGCTTCGCCTGGCTAACCAGAGGCGCGAAAGATGGCAGTCTTTGCTGCGTTACGGACTGGCTTTCCGCAAACGCCCGGTCTGGGCGAAGATCGTACGCCGCAGTTCCAAGCATTGCGGTTAGCGCGAGCGCCACTGCGGAAACATAGATTGTGCCGCGCTTTCTTAATTGAGAAAGTATTACAGAATTTTTAGGAAGCGTTTGTTTCGCTTCTGGACCCTTGGGGGCTTCGCTATCCGTCATTGTGACCTCCGCACGATAATGACAGCGGCCTAAACCTTCAACTCTGAGGCCACGCCGCGGTTAGATTGACAGAGATCTGGGTTGCTTAGCGGGGTTGTGAAGCTGTGTCTTGGATTAAATATATGAAAGCTTGAACCGAGGGACCAAAAGCTCAAAAAACTTAAGACGGCATGGTCATAAAAAAAGCCGCCCATCGGAGGGCGGCGACCTATAAGCCTGAGGCGAGCCCGCCTTAAGAGGAAGCGATAGCGTCGGAAAGCCATGCGCGAAGCTGGTGCTTCGGCAGAGCGCCGATTTGCTGGCCGGCCACCTCTCCATTCTTGAACAGAAGCAGGGCGGGGATGCCGCGAATATTGTACGACTGCGCGACGGCGGGATTGCTCTCGACATCCAGCTTCACGATCTTGATCCGGCCTTTGAATTCCTCGGAAATCTCCTCAAGGATCGGGCCAACCATGCGGCAAGGCCCGCACCACTCGGCCCAGAAATCCACGAGCACAGGCAGCTCAGCCTTTTTCACCTCAACTTCAAAAGTTGCATCGGACACGGCTGAAGTCGCCATAAAAGCCTCTTTGGTGTTATGCGGCCAACAGCCGCTGATTCCTGTGCGCGGAGAATAGGGAAGCGCGAGCGCCAGCGTCAAGACGCGGGGATGACTTGCCCATCACGTTGGCACAGCATTTGGTGTCGCGTTCCCTTCCGGTCAATTCCAATCCTCGAAAGGATTCCAGGGCCGCCCGCGCGGGCGGAATCTAGGATCGCGATATTGCTGGTCATAGCCGTCGCCGTTTTGTGGATACCCGTATTGCGGACGCATATCCTGCCGGCCTCTTTGGCGCTCCTCGTGCTCGGCTGCGATGACCGGATCCGATGCGAAATGGATCTGCTGTCCGCTGAGAGCGCTCGCCACGCGGCTATCGACGCCATAGACGTCTGGAAAATAATGGACTTGTCCCTGATCGTCCACCTCAGCCGTGAAGTAGGCGACATGAACCGGGATGGAAGTCGACAGTTTGATCTCGTTCGTCACGCCCGCCTGGACCATCTCACGCACTTGGCCCGCCGAGAACCCTTTGTCATGCGCAAGAATCACTTCCGCCAGATGGATCGGATTTTCGGTGCGCATGCAGCCGTGGCTGAAGGTGCGCGGAGAAGTGTTGAAGAGATGGCGGTCGGGCGTGTCGTGCATGTAGACGTCGTGCTTGTTGGGAAAGCGGAACTTCACGACGCCGAGCACATTCTTTTCGCCCGCCTCCTGAATGAATTGAAAGCGCCGGATATCGACGTTCGCCCAATCGACCGAATCGGGATCGATTTCGCGGCCGTTGTAGGTGACGTGAAGCCCGCCAAGGCGCTGCAAAATCTGGCTGCTCGATCCTCTGCCGCCGCCCCCGAAGAAGTAGTCGCCGCCGCCGCCTCCGCCGCTCATCAGCTTTGGAGCAATCTCGTTGACCTTGATGCCTTCCGGCACGGCCCACTCGGGATGGAAGGTGATGAACTGCATATTCGCCGTGAACGTCGGGGTCGGATTGGCCGGCTTGCCGACCACGATCCGCTCCATCAGCACGACCTTGCCGCGGTCGTAAACCCGGGTCATCTGCTCGGGGACGCTGTCCCAGACGTAAAAGTTGCCTAGGTCGTCCGGCATCCAGCGCCAGCGCTCCATGTTGACGAGGATGCGCAGCTTCTTCTCGTCCATGGGGCCGCCGCCGCTTCTGGGCGCGCTGGCGCTTGGCAGCGGGCGCGCGTCCGCATTGAGCATGAAGCGCAATTTCTTATCGATGAGGCCTGTCCTTTCAAGGCCGTGTTCCCGCTGGTAGCGGTTCACCGCTTCGAGCAGCGACCGGTCGAAGACGGTGTCGCGCCTGCTATCGGCGCCCGCGCCAAGCCGCTGCCGGACAAGGGCGATCTGAGGGTGGTTATCGCCGGCCTTGAAAGTCGGACCGTCGGGAATGCGGGCCTGCGAAGACGCGGAACCGCCCGCCGGGGAAGCGCCGGCTCCGCCCTTGTTCATTGAAAGAAGCGCCTGCCTGAGCCGCTTGAATTGCTCGTGTTTGGGATGAAGCCCGCGCAAATAAGCGTCGGGGGACTCGGTTGCGGCGATGGCGTGCAGCACCGTTTTCGGATCGTAAATATGGGGCCGCCTGTCGATCACCTCGCTGATCGAGGGCGGATCGAGACGGCCTCCGCGAGCGTGGCGGGCATATTTCAGAACGGCCAGGCTGAGCTTGAGTTCGGCGTCGGCCAAGACCTCGGGCGACGCCTTTGCCGAGGGATTCGCGGGCAGCTGGAAAGCGGAGGCGTCAAGCCCCCAATCGTCGGCATTGCGGATCTCGCGGATGGCTTTGAGAGCGTTCGGAGAAAAGCCGTCCTTCGAGGTCCAGATGGGTTTGCCTTTTTCCGCGTTATAGAGCGCAACCAACCCCGCAACGTCCTCGCGGGCATCGGCCTTGCCGCCTGCACGGGCAAGACGGGCCAAAATCTGGGTCATAAGCGGATCGGGCTCGGGGATCACCAGTTGCGCGGTTTCTGCTGGTTGCTCCGGCGCCTTGGCGTCCTCGGCGCGGGGCGCCGCTGGCGCAGGGCCATCCGCTTCCGGCGGCGTCAGCGGATCCGGGGCGGCGCTCTTCGCACGGGCAGCGTCCTGAGCCGCGGCCTCCGAAGGGGGCTTCGGCTGCTGCTGCCTCTCAATCAATCGGCGAATCATGTCCCGGCCAGCGTCGTCGGAGGGCCGGGTGCTCTCCGGCTGCTGGGCCATCGCAAGCGGCGCCACCCCGGCGAGAAGAGCCGCAAGCGCGCCCCGGGACGCTAGTCTTAGGATCATTTTTGTGCCTCTACGTCCCTCGGCTTTGCAAACCCGGATCGAAGAGCAGGAAGCTTTTCCATCGCGATATGCAAGAGCCTCACGCCCATGACGTGCTTGAAAAAGTACCCGCCGAAGGCACATCATTTTAATAAAGCTAGGATGTAAGAATAGAAGTGACAAGTTACGATACCGCCATTTTAACCGTGACCGCGCCGTTCAGAGCGAGGGGCCTGCCCTCGTGCGGGCGTCTCCGAATTGCCGCTTTGGCTTGAGCACGCACTTACGGCAATTCGGAGACGGGGCGTTAGCGGCTCGGCTCGGCTCGGCAAGATCAAGAGCTTAAGCGCCAAGAGCGCCATAATGATGTTGAAAGTGCCGCGCTTGGCCTCAGTGCGATGGCGCGAGGAAGGAAGGCGTCAAGATCAGTCCCGCGGCGCAAATTGCGATGCCGTAGGGAAAAACGCCCCGGCTGGCCCAATTCTTGAAGCGGCGCGAGGGAATGCGGCGAGCCGTTGACGGCCAGACGGCCATCAGCGTTCGCGTCAGCAGAAGCAGTCCGGCGGCGACCGCGCCGGTGAGCGTCATGATCATCAGGAAAGCAGAAGCGTCCCGCGGACCAGCCCAAAGCATCAGGGCGCCGATCAGCTTGACGTCGCCGGCGCCCATGACCCCGGCGGCATAGATCGCGAAACCCGCGAGGAGGGCGCATCCTCCCGTGAGGAGATGCCCGCCGATTTCGGGTGAGGTCGCGAAAAGCCAGCAATGGAGAAAAAAGAGCGCGGCGAGAGCCAAGGACACGGCGTTCGGCAGCGTGAAGTTTCTTATGTCGGAGTGGAGCCCGTAAACGAGAGCGGCTGTATATGGGATCGCGATGAGGACGTGAAGGGCCCCGGCATCGGGGACGTGGGCCAAGTGCATGTGCGGACTTCCAGCCTGCCGGCTATACCCCAGGTTGCATTGGGCGAGTATCAGCACCGCCGGAGCCTCCTCGTCAAGATGGACTTGGACGGCCCCGAACGCATTCCGGCGATTGGCGTCAAGGCTGGGCGCTGAAGCGCTCCTTCGCAGGGTGCGCCACCCGGTCTTCCTGGCCTCCGATACGATCACCATGCGGCGGTCTCGATGCCGCTGACGTGAAGGTCTATGCTTCTTTTTAGCTTGGCGCGCGGCGCTGTTTTTTGTAATATTATATTTAGTAATCTCGCTGTTCAGCAGACCTGATTGGAGAGGGTAAGCTGGAAATATCGAGCCCCTGTAACAGTTATCGTCACGGCCTTCCGCCCTGCCTGGCGCGTCAAACAAATCCTTCATGTGCGCCCCAGGGCATCGCCGCCGGTCGAGCCTGCGATCCGAGGCTCCGTAGTCTTTCGACATTCAAAACCTTCGCTTGGCCTTATGCGGCCGCGCGCAAGAAGACGGCCGGCGGAGAAACTGCATGACGGGTTCGAGGGCGTCCGAGGACAGTTTCTGGTCCGACCTTGGAGAAAAGGAACTTCACGAAATCAAGAGCGCGATGCGCGTTCGCAAAGTTCCGCGCGGCGAGCGGATTGTCGAGGAAGGCGACGAGGCGCGCACGCTCTATATCGTCAATTTCGGCTTGTTCGAGGTGATGAGCCGCGAGGGCGTGGTTGTGGCCGAGATCGGCGCCGGGCAGTTGATCGGAGAGATCGGATTCTTCGCCGGAACGCCGCGAACCGCCTCCGTTGTCGCGGTGCGCAACTCAGAAGTGCTGGAAATCGCCCGCGACGAATTCGAGGAGCTGTCGGCCCGCTATCCCGAAATTCAGCGGGTGGTGACCCAAGCCCTCGCGCGGCGGCTTGCAAAGCTCGCGTCGGCGATCGTCGCACACCGCAGCGCCCGCCCCTATGGCCCGGCCAGGGTAGCCACCGTCATCGCCGCCGGCGGCGGACGGCTTGGCGAGCCCTTCCTGGCCAAGCTGCGCGCGAGCGTGCTGGGATTCGCGGGGGCATGTTTTTTGACCGGGCAGGACGCGGCGCGCGAGTTCCCTCAGGCGGATCCCGATCCGCATGCGATGGCGAGCTGGCTCGCCAGGATCGAAAGCGCTCACGGTCTCGTCCTCTGCATCGCCGATCCAGAATTGACCGCCTGGAGCGACGTCGCTCTGCGCTCCTCCGACCAGGTCCTGCTGGTCGCGGAAGGCGAAGCAGCCGATCCAAATCCGGTGGAGTTCCTCGCGTTCAAGCTGTTTCCGCGGGACCGGCGCCGTCTCCTTTGTGTCAAACCCAGCCGCTCTGGCGTCGCCGCAACAGCTGACGGCTGGCTTCGCAAGCGTGAAGTGTTCATGACGCATCATCTGGCGATGCAGGATGATGCGGATTTCCGATCGATCGCGCGCTTTCTCGCGGGGCGGGCGATCGGTTACGTCGCCGGGGGCGGGGCGCCTTCGGTCCGGCGCATATCGGCATCTACAAGGCGTTTCGCGAGGCCGGGGTCGAGTTCGACATCCATGGCGGCAGCAGCGTGGGCGCGGCCATGGCCGCCACCTTCTCGCTCCTCATGGACCCGAAGGACATCAAAGCCCAGACCCAGCAGATGTTTGTCGAGCGGGCCGCGCTGAAGCGCTTCAACATTCCCCGCTACGCTTTGCTCGATCATGAGGTGTTCGACCGCGAATTGCGCGAGCGCTATGGCCTTCAATCGATCGAGGACATGTGGAAACCCTATTTCGCCGTCGCCACCGACCTCTCCACTTATTCGTTGCGGGTGATGCGCGAAGGGCCGCTTTGGGAGGCGATCCGCGCCTCCTGTGCGATTCCAGCGGTTCTGCCGCCGTTTTTCGACGCTGCCGGACACATGCTGGTTGACGGTGGGGTCGCCGACAACGTGCCGGCCGCCGTCATGGCGTCGCTCAAGTCCGGTCCCAATCTGGTGGTCGCCTTACGGCCGCTCAGCCACCGCTTTTACACCTTCGGCTACGATGCCATTCCGGGGCGGCGGTCCCTCATCGCCAGGTTGCTCATGCCTTGGCGATGGAAAAAAGGCCTGCCGCGCTGCCCCAGTCCAGGGACGGTCATCCAGCGAAGCATTTTCGGCAATATTCACCAACAATTCGGGCCAAAGCATCCGCAGGAGCTGACGCTTATCCCCCCTGCGTTTCGCGGTTCGAGCTTCATGAACTGGGATCGCCACGCCGAGGTGATGGACGCCGCCCATGAATGGGCGAGACGGACGATCGATGATCTGCTGGCTGCGGGCGACCCGGCTATGACGGCGATGCTGGCCTATTCGAATAGCTGCGGATCCGCTGCGGACGGCTCCGCCGGGACGGGCGCAGCAACCGGCGCAGGAGAAACGGCAGAGCCGTCTCATGCTTGAGGCGATTGCTCGAACTGGCGGAGGCTCAATCGGGGACGGAATCGGTGAGACAGATTCCCCTTACCCGAAGGTAAGCGGCCAACTCGTAGAAACAGAAAGGTCGGCCGTGAACTTCCGGGTTTCAGGCTGATTGGGACACGGGCTCGGGCAGGAAGGCCTGTAGGAAGACACGCAAGATTATCGCGAGCCACGCGAGCAGGCGGCGGAAGTTATAGCCGGCGGCGGCGAGGACGGCGTTGATGGCGTCGCCATCGCGATGAGCGAGGAAGTTCCGGTCCATTCGGTGGTCTTCTTTGCAATGTCCGATGACGGGCTCGACGGCGGCGCGGCGTTTGAGCTGGCGTCTGATGGCGTCGGTCACGCCGCGTTTCTGGCCCTGGGTGTAGACCTTGAACTTGTGTTCTTCCGGGGCGTTGTGGCCCTTGTATCCGGCGTCGGCGAGGATGCGGGAAAGGGCTGCGCCGGTCATCGCTTCAATGGCTGGAAGGACGGTCTTGAGCGTATGCCCGTCATAGGGATTGCCGGGAAGCGCCTTGGCGTGAAGGATGAACTGACCACCCTTTGACGGCGCAATGGTGGTGGCGAGGCTGACTTTGACGCCGAACTCGTAAGGCTTGTGGGCTTTGCCCTTGCCGATGCACTCGACCTCGGGCGCGTGAAGCGCATAGACCTTCGGCGCGTCCTGGCGTTTTTTCTGCGCCAACACCCGCCAGCCCAAGGATAGGGGGTGCGCGAAGATGGCCTGAAGCGCCTCGTCGCCTGCGATCTTGCGGCGGATGTTTCGCATCACCCGCCCGAGATAGGTCTTCAGCGTTCGCAAGCTCTTGTTCGCGCGCCTAAACTGCTTCGCATGCGCGTAGCGCTGCTGTTTGATGAGCGCAAACTTGCCCACACGCGCATAGGACTGGCGCAAGCGAACGCCGTGCTTCTTGGCGAGCCGGACGAGCCGCTCGCGCGCCCGGTTCAAAAGCTTCGCGTCCGTGGGATGGGCCACGTTCTTCGGCTGCACGGTCGTGTCCACGACCACGGCGGAAAGCTCCGACGGCTTCAGCGCCCCGGTCTTCGCCGCCACCGCAAGGCTCTCCTGGATCAGCGCGTTGAGCCGCTCCTCGCCCATGCGCTGCCGCCAGCGCGTCAGCGACGAGCGGTCGAAGGGAAGGGTGTGCTGGAAGAACTCCTCGCCGCAAAAATACTGGAAATAAGGGTTCTCGGCCCAGGCCTCGCAAATGCGCTCATCGGACAGGTTCTCGCTGTACTTCAGGATGTGCAGCCCCGCCATGAGCCTGGTTGGCAAAGGCGGGCTGCCGGGACCGTCTGAATAAACCGCGCCGAACTGCTGTTCGAGAAACCCCCAATCGATCCGCTGAGCCAGCCGCACCCGCGGGTGGCCCATGTCGATGATCTGGTCGAGCCTCGCCTTGAACAGATCGCTCTGCCCCGTCTCCCGCCGCTCTCGTGGCTTCATCCCGTCCCCGCGAATCAGATGCCGCTTAAGGCTCATGATGCCGGGAGATTTTGCAGGAAAATCGACCAAAGACGCCCTCATTCCTGCAAAAACACGCCGAGAAAAATGCCGAATGATTCAGAATAATCAGCGGGTTGGGAATAGTTCACGATCGACAGAAAGATATCTATTAGAGCCCCCCTGTCGCGGTGTGTGCGGCTTGCCACCTGCGTAGGGTATCGTGATATCGTCGCCCATACACACGCGAACCGACGCTATCGCGGTTGTGGACGTTCAGGGAGACAACAAGCAGCGCTCCCTTTTTTGTTCCGTTTTGCTATCAGGCCGTGTCACCCACGCGGGCAGTGGTCATTCCGTCAACACCTGAAACCATAGCCGCCGCCCCAGCCTCCAGCCAAGCGCATCGGCTGGAGCGCACGAGATCCCGCGCATTCTGAACGAGCGCGGCTTTCGCACGCTTAGCAATTGGTGGATGCATAAGAAGTTCTGAAGCTCCTTTCAAGAGGCCCCCTATCTTGATCGCTCCCCTGTAGCGATGCTTTCCACCTGCAGAACGGGCCCGTGAGAGAGGGTAGCTGCAGAGTCCCGCACGATCAGTGGGCGCCGATCGAGACCCTCAATCGCTGGGTCTAACAAGACCCAAGTCCTCAGAACCTTGAGGTTGATATAATACAGGACAATCGACATAGGCGCGAATATTCTGAGCTCACGTACTATGCCAACGTTTACCATAATAAAGCACCACAAAGCCACGACTATCAACAAAGTCGCATCCTCCCAATCGAGCTTCTTTCTTAGAAATATTATAGGAATGTAAAGATAAGAGAATACACCAACAATAGAAAAAATAAACAAAGGATTCAGTATCTGGCGCAAATTACCAAAAAGTTGGAACGCCGCTAAATCTCCAGACAATTCATTTGGAGCTTTTAATACATAGGTTGCCGCATACATACAAATATATTTGGACATTAAAGCAATAATAACGCCTGATATACATAAAGCTATTATTCTAAAATTGACAACTAGATAGCAATTGATTATATTAATGCCAAATCGTATGATAACATAAAACGCAAAACCAAAAACTATTGTCTCCTTGTTGGCTACTCCGAAAAATAAGACAACAAGCGCGATTATGTCGTAGGTGTATGAGCGCTTTAACGCTATCGCTATAAATATAGAAAACAGAGATAACTCCAAGAAGTCGTAAGGATAAAACAAAGTTCTATTTGGCACATAAAAATATCCAAACGTTATTATAATAATTGTTGTCATCGTAGATGTTATCTTTGAAATATTTTCATTTTTATAGAACTGCTTAGTTATTTGCTTCATAGACAAAAACAAAACGAACAATGAAAGAAAGTCTACGGCTAGCTGAAATACTTCAGCACTATTCGCAAATGGTGAGTTTAAATTGATACTAATAATCTTATTAGAAAAAATCAAAACGTAAGGCAGTCTTAGTAGAAGTCTATATAGGAATGGCTCTCTCCAGCCGTCATCATAAAACTCTCGAATAGGAACCATTTGAGTAAGCAAGGTTTGATGTTGCCAAGCGATATTTAGGGAAACTAGAACAATAAATGTGAAGTACAATAAAGTTTGATTCAATCTCGCATGCATCACTTGCTTCCCTTTAAAAAAACAGAATTAACCGCCCAATCAGACGCTGTGAATACATCAGACAGCCCCAGGAACCGGTTCTCCAACGCATGATTGAATGCTGAGAGCCTTTCGACTTGCAGACCAACCGTTCAACACTTGAGGTCCTTTCCGGACGAGAAGCGGTTGCTAGGGAGTCGGCAAACGATCACTGATATGCAACGGTGCCTTTACAAGCCCTCCTGGGAAGCAAAGTATCTCTTTTGTCTCGCCGGTGATCTCGCCGAGGGTTATTCCTGGAGCAATATGCGGTGCAAACCTCGCTTCGAGAGCTTGAACGGCCATACAAGGATCTGAATACCGGTGCTTAACCTCCAAAACGTCAATACTGATGAACCAGTAAGATAACTCTGCAACAACGATTAGTGACAAAAGCCATGGCTGGGTCCGCCCCAGTAATAGCAATCCGGCGACCGCAAACAAGACCGGCATTAAATACTGGATTCGAACAGGAATATATAAAAACATTACTAAGTTGAAAAGTATCGCCGCAAGGCAAGCCAACCGTAGGACATCACGTTGCCTCAGATCAGGCTGACGCAGGAAAATTTGCTTCCGGGAGAGGATAAGAGCTGACGCCACTGTAATCGTACCAACAACACCATATAAGTATATACTCTTATATGAAAAGCGCGCCAGCAACCCAAGCAAGCCTTGCTCGGTCGGGCGTGCAGAAGCCAAAAAAGACAAAGATAAGTGAGACGAAATAAATACTGGCAGATAAATTAGTGCAAATACAGACAAAAACACGATCAACGGTTCAAAGTATAAATAACCCTTTTTTGTTCTGAACTCATTTGCCATCGGCCAAATTATCGCAGCCAATCCCATTGGCGCGTAGCTTATTCGAATGCCTGCCGCGACTGCAAACGAAACCGCTGCTAACGAACGATTGCCGCTCAGTAACAGAAGCAGACCACCCAAGTATAATGGAATGGGATGATTGTAGTCCATTGACGTTGTTGCTGCCATCGCCCAGAAGGGGTTGGCAACGATTGTCGCCACGGTAAGACCTACCAAAAGATAAGTCCGCTCCACTATAAGAAAAAGAAGAGCAATAAAAACAGCTGATATAAGAGAGAGAATAAGGCTCAGTCCGTTGGCACCTATGGGACCCAATAAAGACGCAAGATATCCCATCGCCAATTCGGAGGGAAGATTGCCTTGGAATCTCGATGGCTCGTAAATGCCCTTTGAAATCATCAACTGCCAAGCATGCAACATACCATAATTATCTAGATTAGCTCCGTATCGATACGGTCCAATCTCCAAAAAAAGAAAAAAAAGAAAGAAAAATGGCAAAACAACAAAAATCCAATATGTATTCTTAATCTTGAAATTCATCTCTGCAATATAAGGAAATTTCATGATAAATAAATCTCCCAGGTGCATTAGGTTATTACGATTATTCATAAATTCTCTCCAATGTTCTTATTTCCTTCGCCAGGATATGTTTCATGCTGCCTCCGGAGCAAAGGCGCCGAAGCTTAAGTCGAGTGGCGACTTTCCCGGAACGTGTACATTGAGTGGCCGATATAACTTGAAATTGCAGGAACGCAGGTGCCGATGAAATGAGCGATGTCCTGGCAATGCCAGCCAAGTTCAATCGCGGGGAAGATGAAATCGGCAAGCGTTACGCTAATCGCCCAGACCAGCATCAACGCAACAAGGTTGACGATGACGAAGCGGTAGCTTTCTGTGGCGACGCTCGCGCCGGAGCGGCCGAAGACTAGCGTTCGGAATAAGATAAAGGCGACCGCCATTCCCAGCAGATAGGCGACGACAACGGAAACCTCGAAACCAATGAGGGGCGTGAGTAGATAGCGGCTGACGAGGTTGACAAGCGCTGCAAATCCTCCGGCTGCAAGAAAACGGATGAAGCGGAAGATCGAATGCTTGGCTCCGAGGTATGCAAGCGGCGTTATTTCCGCTGAGGGCAAGGCCTGGGCGTCTGGAAAGGTCATCTGCTACAGCCTGGTCTTGTGGAAGATGGGGGTCGGAGTGGCCCTGATAACGGCCATGATCAAACGCCAGAAACCTGGCGCATAAACAATTGGGGACGGTGACGAATGTTCGGCGACGCGGGCGATTGTCCTGCCGATCGCATCCGGCTTCGCCCACAAAAGGCCCTTGCCCGCGATATGCGCCGTCATCGGCGTATCCACGAAGCCCGGCTTGATCAGCACCGCGGCCGCTCCGCTTCGGGCGAGGCGATGGGCAATCCCTTGCACGAGAACCGCAAGCCCGCCTTTGGCCGCTCCATAGACGTAGTTCGAGGCGCGTCCGCGATCGCCTGCAACAGAGCCAATGACCATGAGCTTGCCGTGTCGTTGCCGTTCAAGGACCTTCGCCGCTTCCAGGCACCATGCGGCCGCGCTTGAAAAGTTTGCGGCTATGATGTCGAGCGCCTCCTTGGGCTCGGCTTCGGATCTTGTCTGATCGCCAAGCACCCCATAGGCGAGCAGAACGACATCAACGCCTCCCAAGCGGCCCACCATTTCGCCAAAGCTCTTGGCCGCTTCCGCGCTAGCGAGGTCGGCGACGTGTGTCTCCGCCTGCGCTCCCCTGACGCGCAGGTCGTCCGCGATTTCCTCCAGGCGGGCGGCGTTGCGCCCGGCCAGCAGGAGGTGTGCGCCGTCTTCCGCCCAGAGCCGGCAGGCCGCTTCAGCCATAGCAGAGGTCGCGCCGAGAACGATGATGTTTTGCTTTTGCGCTCCGTTTCTCATGGCATCACACGTCTCCAGAAGTCCGAAGAAAAGTTCGGATCAGCATAGGCCAGAAAGCGCTCGAGTTCCGGATAACCCGCAGCCCACATGTCTTTCGGGATGCGTCCATCTTTCGCCGCGTAAAGCCGCCCCTTGGCCTGGCGAACGATGGCGTCGAGCTCTTCAAAGAGAGCGAGCGTGTCAGCGCCGCGATTGCAAAAATCCAGGGCGAGCGTCGCACCCTCCATTGGAAAAGACAGAAGACCGGGCGATGGGACGTTGCCGAATGTCTTCAGCACAGCGAGAAAGGAAGCCTGACCGCTCGCGATAATGGCTTTCAAGAGTGCGGCGACGGCCTCTTTCATGGAATGTTTTGGAATGACGCACTGATATTGCCAAAAGCCCCTTCGCCCATAGAGACGGTTCCAGTTGGCTATACCATCGAGCGGATGGAAGAACTCGCTGTAATGTTGGCGGAGCGAGCCAGCTTTGCGTCTCTGCATAGCGTGATAGAGTTGATTGAAAGCGCCAACAGTCAGCCGGTTGAGAAGGCCGCTTGGAGCATCGAGCGGAACGCGCAGGCGGCCGTCATCGTCATGAGGAACGAGACCACCTTCGGCGCTCCAGTTTCCTCGAGAGAAGATGCCGCGTCCGGCGCTCTTGCCCCTCGTGGTGCAATCGATCCAGGCCACGGTGTGCTCATGGGTCGCGTTCGATGCCTCGGCGATGTCCCAGAACTCGGAGAGGTTCCCGTAAGGGATGATATCGACGTCAAGCTGGCTGCACTTTATCGGCTGAAGCTTGAGCTCAGCCCATTCGATGAGGCCAGTAAGGCCCAGACCGCCGATTGTCGCCGCAAAAAAACCGCCGCTGTCCTCCGCCATCGCGGTAATCGCCTCCCCATCATGTCGGAGGAGGCCGAAGGACCGCACATGCCGGCCGAATGTGCCGGCGCGATGATGGTTCTTGCCGTGAACATCGTTGGCGATGGCGCCGCCAAGGGTCACGGAGCGCGTTCCGGGTGTGACAGGCAGGAAAAAGCCGTGAGGCACGACACGGCGCATGATCTCGCTCAATGTGGCGCCGGCCTCGGCTTTTAGAATGCCGGTTGAAATGTCAAGCGCCATAAAGCGGTCGAGTCCGGACATGGAAATGATCCGGCCCTCTGAATTCAGAACGCTATCCCCATAGGAACGCCGTAAGCCGACAGGCAGAACCGTTCCTGCCCCGTGGCTAGACAGGAGCTTCGGCAAGTCCTCCCGGAAACGCGGGAAGGCAACCTGTTGCTGCCGCCGAATGACCCGGCCCCAGGATAACGCATCGTCGCGCGGAAAAAAGGTCATAGCCGAGCCGGGCTGAACAATGCTGCCGCAAAGGAGACGGCCATAAGAGCCCCGAGAAGCAGACTAACTTTATCTTTCAACGCGAAGGCCACAGGGTCGTCGCGAAGACCGCCCCGCTGGCTTGTCAGCCAAACCCGGCCAAGGAATAGGAAGAGGATCGCTGGAACAGCCCAGAGAAATGTCGGATTGCTGTATAAACCCCGGGGGAAAGCGTCCTCGATCAGATAGAGAACCATGATGAGGGTGGCCCCGAGCATTGACGCCAGCCCCAAACCCAAGGTGAGTGGGGCGTCTGGGGCTCTGTAGCCGCGCCCTGGCATCAACTCAAGCCCACGCTCGGCAAGACGCAATACTTCGGTGTGGCGCTTGGCGATGGAGAGTGACCCAAACACGAACATGGAAAACACAAGAAGCCAAGGTGAAATCCTGACGTCCGCGAGCACGATCCCGAAACCAAGCCTGAGTGTGAACAGAGAAGCCAAGATGAAGACGTCTAGGATTGGCACACGCTTCAGCCCGAAGGAATAACTCAGCGTTACAGTCACATAGGCTGCCAGCATGATAAGCGCCCAATGCCCTGCAAAGGCAGCAATAGCGAACCCGCCCGCTAAGCCTGCTGCTGCCAGGAACAGTCCTTCACGGATGGAAAGGTCGCCGCTCGCCAGAGGACGATATCGCTTGGACCAATGACGCCGGTCGCTCGATAGGTCCCAAAGGTCATTGATCACGTAAGTCGCGGAGGCAGCCAAGCCCATCGCCACGAAGCCGGCCATTGCCGTTATCCAGGTTCCGGCATCCAAGGCCTTTCCGCCAAGCACAAGGGGCACGAATAAAAGCGCATTCTTGGCCCATTGATGGAGACGCAAGCTGCGGCGCAAGACGCTCATGATCCCGCGTTGACTTGAAAAGATGGCGAGAGGTTCCTGAAAGCGCTGAACCCGCTGGGTGACACGGCTGGAAGCGTCAACAAGGATGCTCCCCTTCGCCTCGCGCCAAACAGCAATGTCGGAGGACGAATCTCCTGCGTAGATAAAGCCTTCGGGGAAACGTTCCCGAAGATACTTCGCCTTGGCGCCTCCCTTCAGATTGAGGGCGCCGTCAGAGGCGATCACCTCGCTGATGAAGGGATAATGGGTCGCGATAGCCTCTGCAATTTTCTTGTCGGCCGCAGTGGCGAGCACGATCCTACGGCCTAACTCAAACTGCTGCTTTACGTATTCGAGAAAGTCGCCTCTGACGGGCCAGGTATCAACCTCCAGCCGTGATTTACCGGCTAGAAACTCCTTAAGTTTCGCGCGACCAAACGCCAACTGGATGGGAACTTTGCAAATTGAGAAAGGATCGCGTCTAAGGACGTCGAAAAAAGTCTCGTCAAGCGAGTTGGTCCTAATCAATGTGCCATCCAGGTCGATGACCAGAGGCCAATTTACAATTCCAATACCCATAAAGCGGCTTTCCAAAAAGGAATTAATGCCCCCTTGTAGTTGGAAGGTTGTGAAGGTCAATGCCGAGAAGCACACACTCCACACAATCTTCACGTGCGATCGTGGCGCTCACCCACTTATCTAGCCGCGTCGGGCTCAGTGCAGCAGCGGGCGCAGGGCAATGCAAGCCAGCCGCAGCAACCAGCGCATCTCCATGTAACGAGAGAATTGCATCATCCCTTTGCGGCGCAGCAATGTGAGCGGAATCGAGTGTGTGCACCAGCCGCGCATTTGCCAGCGCCTCGGCGGCGAAGCACGGCGAACGGCAGGATGACTTTGCCGTACTCGGATTGATTGTAATCGCCGCGAAGGAGGTCGGCCACTGACCAAATGACGAGGAAAGCGATTGCTGGCTCATACGCGCGCCCATCTGCGAAATAGGAAGACACTTTAGTTAGAGCTTCTGTTATCCCTAGCGCCAGCGTCAGCAAAGGCTAACTCGCGACGACCCGGAACCGAGGCGTCTCCGTTAAGGCGATGCCCACGTCATACCCGCGTTTCGATCTTTCCACATAGGTTATTCCAAGCTCGCCTTTGGCGATGGTCCCGAACCGCGTGAAGGTCACGGCATCAATCCCGCGCTCGTGGCGCCACTCCTCGGCGGCGGCGGGGACCTCATTGCACCGTATCTCGTTGCCTCGGCGGGACCGAAAAACTCTGGCGCTCCCGCAAGTGCCGTCTTGTCCTTTGCCCCGCACTTCCGGCCTTTTTTCGCCTTTGCGGGAGTTGACGGAGTAGGCAGGATTCCTGTCCGAGCCAACGTCATCGCACTTTCAAGTACGAAGAGTGAACGGCAATCGTGAAAACAGGGTCGAATTGTTTTTTTCTTTAGAGGCTATTCTAATGGAAGATAACGAGATTTTTCTGAGCGACCCGAGACATAGGTGACAGTTTGTACCGGACACATAGGTAACACTTTTCGCTTTCTGGCGGGGGTGTTGATGCCGTGGAAAGCGTGTTCGGCGATGGAGGAACGTCTTCGTTTTGTGGCTCGGCTTCTCGATGGCGAGGGCATGAGCGATCTCTGCCGGGAGTTCGGCATCTCTCGAAAGACCGGCTATAAGATTTACAACCGCTACAAGGATGAGGGGCTCGAGGCGCTGACCGACCGTTCGCGCCGGCCGGTGCGCTATGCGAACCAACTCCCCGAACCCATTGAGCGCATGATCGTCCGCTTGAAAAAGGACAAGCCGCACTGGGGGGCAAGGAAGATCAGGGAACTCCTTGTCAGGCGGCTTGCCGGAGACGTCCGCATCCCAGCCAAAAGCACCGTGCATGCGGTTCTCGACCGCCACGGCCTTGTCGCCCGCGCCCGCAAGCGGCGGAACCGGGCGGAAGGAACGCCGCTCAGCCAGGCCTTGCTTCCAAACGATCTCTGGTGCGCCGATTTCAAGGGCGAGTTCAAGCTCGGCAACGGCCGGTATTGTTACCCTTTGACCGTCACGGACCAGGCCTCCCGCAAGCTCCTTCTCCTGGAAGCCCTTGAATCAACCAAGGAGTCGCCTGTCCTGGAAGCTTTCTGCCGCCTCTTCCAAGACCAGGGCCTGCCAGCCGCGATGAGAAGCGATAACGGCCTGCCTTTTGCCTCTCCCAATGGGCTCTATAACCTCTCAAGGCTTTCGGTCTTCTGGCTCAGGCTCGGCATCGCGATCGAGAGGATCAAGCCAGGTCATCCTCAACAGAATGGCCGCCATGAGCGCATGCATCTCACCTTGAAGAAAGAAGCGACCCGCCCCGCTTGCCAAAACAGCCTGGCTCAACAAGCGCGCTTCGATGAGTTCCTCAATGAATTCAATACGGAAAGGCCGCACGAGGCGCTTTCCATGAAAACACCGGCCGAGGTCTACACCCCCTCGTCAAGGCCCTATCACGGCCTGCCCGAAATCGAATACCCCTTGCATGACAAGGACGTCCTCGTGACCGTCTGCGGACGCATCTGCATGCACAGAAAAAAGATCAACATCTCTACCGTCATGGCAGGCCAGAGGCTTGGAATCAAAGAAGTGGACGAGGGTATTTGGCTCGTCTCCTTCATGCACTATGATCTCGGATATATCGACCTGGAGCAGAAAACCTTGCAAACCATCGATAACCCGTTCGGCACGAGGTTGTCACCCATGTCTTAGGTACAAAACGTGACCTATGTCTCCGGGCTGGACATTCATAGGATGGCGGAGTGGGAGGGATTCGAACCCTCGGTACAGCTTTACAACCGTACAACGGTTTAGCAAACCGCCGCCTTCAGCCGCTCGGCCACCACTCCAGGGCTGCGAATGCAAAACTGGCCGCATTTACAGCTTGATTTGCAGTTGCATATCAGGCAAGCGCGAATTGGGCAACCCCGTCCGGGTCAACTTTGTGCGCCGCAGCGCGGTTCCGTGTGCAAATCGCATCCGCGATGCCTCTATTCGACGCCCGCGTTGCGGAGAGCCAGGGCGTCGCGCAACCTGCCCCCGGCGCGGCGAAGCAAGTCTTCCGCCTGATCGAGGCTGCAGCCTTCGAGGAGCAAAACCCCAAGCTTGACGTTTCCCTGCGCTTGCTGAAGCGCGCCGCGCACGTCCGCGAGGCTCTTCCCAGTCAGGTGGGTGAGCATCTTTTCGCGCCGGCCCACGAGCTTCGCATTGACCGCCTGAACCTCGACCATCAGCCCCGCGTAAACCCTGCCAAGGCGGATCATCGCCAAGGAGGAGAGAAGGCTCAGCGTGATCCTTTGCGCCGTCCCGGCGTTCATCCGCGTCGAGCCGGCGATCGGCTCCGAGCCGGTTTCGAGGCAGATCGGACAGTCCGCCTCGGCGAGCAGCGGCGCGCCGGGATTGTTTGCGGCGCCCACAGTCAAAGCGCCACGCCGCTTTGACTCGCGCAGGCACGAAAGAGTGAAAGGCGTGGCGCCGCTCGCGGCCACCGCGATCAAGACATCCCTCGAACCGATACGATGCCGGCGCACCAGTTCGGCGGCCTGCCCACTTTCGTCCTCGGCGCCCTCGACGGCCCGGACCATCGCTTCGTCGCCCCCGGCAAGCAGCAGAAGCAGGCGCTCCCGCGGCCAATTGAAAGTCGGCATGAGCTCCGCGCCGTCCTGAACCGCAAGCCGGCCGGAGGTTCCCGCGCCCGCATAGATGAGCCGGCCGCCGCCATCCCTCAGGCGCGCCTCCATGGCGAGCGCCGCTTCGAGGATTTGGCGGCGCGCGGCCCTCACTG
Organism: uncultured Alphaproteobacteria bacterium; assembly: GCA_963727795.1. Lineage (GTDB taxonomy): Bacteria > Pseudomonadota > Alphaproteobacteria > Rhizobiales > Rhodomicrobiaceae > Rhodomicrobium. The sequence goes on along the minus strand of CAVSHC010000008.1, from coordinate 404,862 downwards.
CGGCGACGGCGGCGAGTTGTCCTTCGATCATCGCGTCGAGAGCATCGCGCGGCTCCCACTCGTCGATGCTTGAATATCGGGGACTTGGACGTTCTGTATCCATGACACGGGATAAATGCGTTGAAGCGGCACTGGATTCTTTCACACTCAACCTTAAATAAGCGCCAGCATTCAGGCTTCCAGGTGCACAGAGAAGTCACTTCTTCTAGGCGTCGACGGTGGCGGCACGCGCTGCAGGGCGCGGCTGTGCTCTATGGAAGGCCAGACGCTTGGGGGCGGGCTGGCCGGTCCGGCCAACGTTCGCCTTGGGCTGGAGGACAGCTTGGCAGAGGTGTTCGATGCGGCGGCGCGCTGCTTCAGGAATGCCGGTCTTGCCGCAGCAGATCACAGCGTCACCGCTTGTCTCGCCCTCGCCGGCGCAAGCGAGCCTCTCGTTCTCGCCGGTCTCAGAAATTACCGCCATCCCTTTGCCGCCGTGGTATATACAACGGATTCCCATGCCGCTTGCGTCGGCGCTCATCGCGGACAGGATGGCGGCGTCATCATCGTCGGCACAGGCAGCGTCGGAGAGGCCATCGTCGAAGGAAAGCGGCATCGCGTGGGCGGCTGGGGCTTTCCGGTTTCCGACGAAGGCAGCGGCGCGTGGCTTGGCTGCGAAGTCGCGCGGCGGGCCTTGTGGGCCCTCGATGGGCGAATACCCTGGACCCCACTCTTGCAACGCGTCGCCGCCCGCTTCAACTCGGATCAACATGAGATTGTTCGCTGGATGAGCGCTGCGAGACCCGGAAATTTCGCCACTCTGGCGCCGCTCGTCATCGAGTCCGCGTTGCGGGACGACCCCTTGGGCAGAGAATTGACGAGAGCGGCGGCCCATCATGTGGACGCTCTTGCCGAGCGTTTGGTCGCTCTTGGCGCGAGGCGCATCGCCTTGGCGGGAGGGCTCGCGACAAGCATCGAACCTTGGCTCAGCCCCTGGACCAAGCAATGGCTGGCGCCTCCTGCGGCGGGGGCGCTGGCGGGCGCCATTGAACTCGCCCGCGCCAAGGCCCTCGAAGGGGCCATCGCATGACAGAGACCGGCGTGCGGATGGCGCGCGAGATCCGCGAAGCGCCGGGCGTGGTCATGCGGCAGCATGAGGCGCTGTCGCAGCCTTTGGCGGACCTCGCCACGCGGCTGAGGCGCAGGCCGCCGCAGGTCGTGGTCACCTGCGCGCGGGGCAGTTCGGCCCATGCCGCAACATTCGGGAAGCATCTGATCGAGCTCTATCTCGGTGTGCCTGTCGCAGCCGCGGCTCCCAGCATCGCAAGCGTTTATGGCCAGAGGCTCCATCTCAAGGATCAGCTGTTCCTCGCCGTGTCCCAGTCCGGCGGCAGCGCCGACCTGATCGCCATGGCCGCGAGCGCGCGCGCCTCCGGCGCTCTCACCGCCTGCATCGTGAACGCCCCAGACAGCCCGCTCGCCGCCGAATGCGACATCATCCTGCCGATGAGCGCCGGGCCGGAGCTGAGCGTGGCGGCGACGAAAACCTTCATTGCGACGCTTTCGGCGCTCTTGCAGCTCACGGCGGCTTGGACTGGCAGCGCGGACTTGAGCGAACCGGCGCGCCGTCTCCCCGAACGTCTGGCCGCGGCGTCGGATCTTGATTGGAGCCTTGCCTTGGATGACATTGCGGGGGCGGCGAGCCTTGTCACTATCGGACGCGGACCGACGCTCGCCATCGCACGCGAAGCCGCTCTCAAGCTAAAGGAAACCTGCAATCTCCACGCCGAAGCGTTCAGCGGCGCTGAATTCCTTCACGGCCCGGTCGCTCTCGTCTCCTCGCAATACCCGATCTTGATGTTCAACCCCGCCGGCGCCGCCGCGAAAGGCATGCTCAAACTCGCCGAGGATTTGCGTGAAAAGGGAACCGCTCTTTACGCAACGGACCCGCGAGGCGGTGCAAGCGGCTGCCTGCCCGTACTCGCCCCGGACCATCCGGAAACCGACGCGGTTTGCCTCATCCAGAGCTTTTACATGATGGCGATCCGCCTGGCGGAGCGCCTCGGCGCCGATCCGGACCACCCGCGCCATTTGCAGAAGGTCACGAGCACGCGATGACGGACCCGGTCCAGCACGCCGTCGCGGCCAGCATCGTCTTCGACGGCGCCGCATGCCACGAAGGCTTCGCCGTGATCGTCGAAGGCGCCCGCATTGCCAGACTTTTGCCTCGAAGAGAACTGCCGGGCGGCATGCCCGTCCGATCCTTGCCGGACGGCGCTTGGCTCGCCCCCGGGTTCATCGACATTCAGGCGAATGGCGGCGGCGATGTCCTACTGAATGACGATCCCAGCGCCGCCGCCATGAAGGCGATCGCCCGCGCCCATCGCAAATTCGGGACGACGGCGCTGCTGCCGACGCTGATCACCGACACGCCGGAAAAAATGCACGTCGCGCTCGCCGCAGCAAACCAGGCGGCGGCCGAAGACCCAAGCGTCCTTGGCGTTCACCTCGAAGGTCCGTTCATTTCGCCGGACAAGCCCGGCGTGCATGACCGCGCCCTAATCCGCAAGCCCGGCAGCGAAGACATCGGCAGGCTGACGGCGCCGCGATCGGCGGCGACGATCGTCACGCTTGCCCCGGAGCGCGTGCCGCGCGGCTTCATCGCACGGCTGGCAAGGGCCGGCGTTCGGGTCCTGCTCGGACATTCGATGGCCACGTATGAAGAAACCAGGGCGGCGCTGGCCGAAGGCCTGACCGGCTTCACGCATCTGTTCAACGCCATGCGTCCGCTCGGAAGCCGCGACCCTGGCCCCATCGCGGCGGCGCTGGAAACCCGGAGCGCGTTTTTCGGCATGATCGTGGACGGTGCGCACGTCCACCCCGCCATGCTGCGGCTTGCGCTGAGGGGTGTGGCGCATCCCATGCTTGTGACGGACGCCATGCCGCCCGTGGGCGGAAGCAAAGCGGCCTTTTCTCTTTATGGGGAGGAGATCTCGGTTCGCGATGGCCGCTGCGAGCGGCGCGACGGAACGCTGGCCGGCGCCTGCCTCGATATGGCGAGCGCCGTCCGGAACTGCGTGGACTTTCTGCAGGTTCCGCTCACGCAGGCCCTGCGCTTTGCGTCCGCGGAGCCTGCTCTGTTTCTGGGCCTGGAGGCGAAGCTGGGCCGTCTCGCCGAAGGATACCGCGCCGACCTCGTCGCCTTCGAGCCCGGCAGCATGCGCATCCACGGGACCTGGGTTGCAGGCGAACACACCCCCTCACCCCAGCCCTCTCCCGCGAGGGGAGAGGGGGCAGCGCCTGCCGATTGCAACGGCGTTCCTTCTCCCCTTGCGGGAGAAGGACAGGATGAGGGGTTCTAGGAACCGGCGTGCGCTATGCCGCCCCAGGGTTCTGGCGGGCCGTCTCGCGTTGGATCCACCGCTCCAGGAGAGCGATGTGTTCGGCTTCCTCTTTCAAGAACTCCTTTGCACTCTCCACAACTTGAGGAATGTCTGACGTATCGGCCACGATATAATAGTACTCGTAGCCGCGCTTTTCACCCTGAAGCCCCGCCTTCAAAGCATCGATCCGCGCCAGGGCAGGCTCGGCGGCCCAGACATCGGTGTGCTGCGGCGTGAAGTGGTGTGGCCATGTGAAATGCGCCGGGAGGTGGACGTTCGGATCAATCGTGCCCGCCTGCCCCTTGACCTCGCTCAGATGGGTGCGCGAATAGTCTGCAAGCTCCAAAAAGAAGTCGACCACATCCTTGTGGCCAAGGTCCTTCATGACCGCCGCAAGTTCTTCATAGTGGATGGCCGCGTCTTCTTCCACTTTCGCGGCGTAAGCATAGAAGTCTTGAATGTTTTTGATGGACGGAAGCGTCGCTTTCTTCGCCGGAAGGGTGCGATCCCCTTCGAACGAGACGACGATGTCTTCGTCGCGGATGAAGCACTGGCACGCGAGGCGGAACCGGGGCGGCATGTCGTTGACTTCGGCATCCTCGATCTCCTGGCGCGTGATCTTGCCGAGCTGCCGCAACAGCTCCTTTTCCTTTTCCGTCAGCGAAATGCCGTGCCTGGACTTCGGGGACACGTGCTTGACCTCGACGATGCAAGAGCCGCATTCGCCGTCCTGGCAGTCGAACGGAATCGGAATGCTGTGCGCCTTGGCGACGGCGAGAATCGTGCCCCGATGCCCCGCCACGGCGTAGATCGTGACGTCCTTCGCCATGACCGGGGACTTGAATGTTACGTTGGCCATATATCGCTCTCCTTTTTGTTCCGGGCAGGCAAACTCCGCTCGACGAGCGTTTCAGGCCAAGGAAGTCTGCCTGAAAGTCAGGATCGAGGGTGAACGGGCAAGCCGGCTGCTCGCCGCGCCGAACCGGCTGCCGCCTGTGGAAAGCAAGAGTTACGCCAACTAACGATATCTCTGATTCTGAATACTTTTTTGTGGCGTGAAGGGTTGGAATGTACGCTTACGTACAATGGGCGGGCGGCGGTGTCGCTCTGCCGACAAAAGGGGGGAAACGGGAAAAATGGCTCACGAAAATCGCTCCCAGGCCGCTTGCCGCGAGATGCCGAGCGCCTTGCCGATGGCCTCCCAGCTCACGGCGCGGCTGCGGAGTTCCTCGATCTGCGTTTGAAGCACGGCGCGCGTAGCTTCAACGGTGGCTTCGGCGGTCTTCAGCCCGTCGAGAAGCTGCTCGTTCGTCATCTTGTCCCAGCCCGCGAAGGTAGCGGGCGTCGCCTCCAGGATGCGGTTGCATGTGCCGACGCAGCCGTCGCAGATGTGGACGCTTGGGCCGCCGATGAGCCGCGCGACCTCCTTTTCGGTTTTCCCGCAGAACGAGCATGTCAGCGGCTTTTTCCTCAGAGCGAGCATTTGGCCTTCTCCTCGCAGAGCGTCAAGGTTGCCTTGACAGATGGAGAAGTTCGGGCGGTTCGTCAAGATAGTCTTGACAGCCGGCCGGTTTCCGGATCGGCTTGCGCTTGCGTCCATACGCCGGATCTTAGGAAAAAGCGCCTTTCTGAGATGCTAACAGAGGCTTAGGTCATTGATATACAAGCATAAAAATTAAACAAAGATGCCGCTGCAGGCGCGCGCGCCGCGCTGACAAGGCGCGCGGTCACGGTTAATATGCAAACCGAAAGTATATTTAACGGACTTCTGCGGTATTATGGCGCAAACGCCAGAAGTAATTCGTTAATTACGCCTTACATTTCAAGGCATGAGCGAACCACACGTCATAACTGGATTAAAGGCGAAGGCGCATGAAATCCACATGCGCATTGCCAAGCTGGAAGACCAGATCAAGGTCTACCGGAAAGACCTCGCCTTGATAGGCGAGACGTTGCGGATCTTCGGTGATCCAGAAGGCTACTACGTTAAGTCGGAACCGTTGTTCAACAGAGGAAGCCTGGCGCGAGCGATCTTCGGCGCTTTGCGGCAGTCGCCAGATGGGCTTGACCGTCATGCCTTGGCAGAGGCTGTGGCCAAGGCGAACGGCTACGACATGAAAGACGATCAACTCGCACCGATGGTCAGGAAGCGCGTCAACGATGCTCTCCAGAGATACCGGAACAAAGGCGAGGTCGTGAACCGCAAGGGGCCGCATGGCGTGCGGATATGGCAGATCGCGCCTTGAAGGCAAGCCAAGGGAGCCGTTACGGCTCCCTTTTTCTTAACGGGGGACATATGCAAAACGAAAATCCTACTTCGCCCGTGCGGCTCTCGCGGGAGCAAATAAGTGCGGCTCTTTCTCGAGCCTGTACACGATATGCGCGTGAAGGCGTTCCAGCTCGGCCAGCGGTATGGTCACCACAAGAGGGCCGTTACGTTGTGTTAGAAAATGAAACGATGCTTCAGCGGTATCTCGATCAGTTTCAATCGCGACCGATAGAGCGTCTTCAAAGCGCAGATCTGGAAACTGAGACATGAACTTCAGTCCTTTCACTTGATGTGTGGCTTGTGAAAGGAGGCGCTAGCTTGCACTCGGGCACAAACATACGCAATATACAGAGGTCAGGCTCAAGCGGGCGCTTCCCGTTTGACCACAAGGGGTTGATGCACTTCCGATGCATCAACCCCATTATCTCCCACAGTTCTTGATTTGAGTCAAATCTTGTTGTGGGAGTAGCGGGTTATTCCTTGATATGGCGCTGCCAATACCCGCAGAAATCCACCGAAGGCTTACGGCCCATTGCTAGCGTGACGATCCGGTTCACCTGTTCGCCGTTCGACGTGCGGCGATGATCTTCGCGCCAAGAACTTTCCTGAGCGTAACGAAGGAGATAGTTCCCAGCGATATGGTGATGATGCCCGAGTTCAGCGCGGCGCAAGCGTGAGAAGTAGCTTTCGGCCCAATTTGTGCAGGCGTCGTCAAGGCTATAAGCCTCTTCGTGGTTGATGCGAGCGACTTCGAAGTTCTTGTAAAGTTGATCCCAGGCTGCTGCTTCGTCGGCGTTGAGCTTCGTTCCCTTGGTCACGCGGGCCTTGATGAAGTTCGCGGCGTGGCTTTCGCTCTTGAACACTGCCGGGACTGAGTTGCCGCCGCGCTCGCGAACGATGACAACGCATTGACGCTTGCCGGACTGGTTCGCAGCCAAGCGGCGGTCGCGGCGGTTCTCTTTCAGGTTCGCAGGCTTCACATAGCCGCCGAAATAGCCGCCATCGACTTCCGCAATCTTGCCTTTGCCGCCGATCATGCGGTCCTTCAATTCGCCGGCCATCGCCTCGCGAAGTTTATGAAACAGAACGAAGGCGGCTTTGTAGGAGACGCCGAGATCGCAACTCATGGCTAGCGCAGACTTGCCCTTGACTTCATTCACGAAGATCGCAATCGCGGCCAGATACATGCGTAGCGGCAGTTTGTGAGAAGCGAACAGCGTACCAGATGTTAGGCTGAAATCCTTGCCGCAGGCGCGGCAGCGGAAGCGTGGGGCACGGTTCGGACGGCGGCAATCATAGGCATCAACCCCGCCGCAATGCGGGCAAACCGGAGCGCCTTTCGTCTCGGCCCAGCGGATCAGGCGAAACGTCTCTTCCGCCTTCTCATCGGACATGCGGAAGACCTGAGCCAAGCTTAATGTTTTTGCTGCTTTTGAAAGTAAGAAGTGCTGCGCCATTTCCCTCTCCTAACGCATTCGTTAGCTATCGAATACGTTAGGTTTGACATAGCGTCAATAAGAAACTATCGTTTCCGATAGCTAACTTTTGCGATAGGTCGAACCATGGGATTTGCAGCAACACAAGAGGAATGGCAGACGCGCTCTACGACATTCCTAAAAGCAAAAATGAAAGAGACCGGCGTCACTTACGCCGACCTCGTAAAGCGTCTTGAAGGGTATGGCTTTAAGGAAACGGAAGCTTCGATCACCATGAAGCTCAAGCGCGGGGCGTTCTCGGCAACCTTTTTCCTCGCCGCTCTAGCGGCCATCGGAGTGCATGGCATGAAGCTAGAGGATATTTAACGAGAAACTTATAAAGATCGCCTCATCCGAATAAGAGGCGATCTCGTGCTGACAAAAGAGCGCTATCAAATTGCTGCGGTCGCGAGCCTCTTTGCTCTTGTTTTGGGTTTGGCGGCGATTGCGGTGAGTGAGGTGAAATCACCACCGCCCCGCCAAGTGGCCGAGGATGGAATAGGCGATTACGGTGGCTCCAAGGAGGATCGCTCCCGCGCCTATAAATCGTTTCCCATCCAAGGCGGCGTAAGTGCCAAGTCCCACTACGATCATTCCAAGGATGGCGCCGACCAAGCCAATAAGGAAGATCCGCCGAAGTGGACCGACGTTATCGTGGCGTGGTTTACGGTTATCGTCGCCATAGCTAACTCCATTCTCACCTGTCTTGTTGTCTGGCAGATTTTCGAAGCTAGAAAGATTGCCGAGCGACAAGCTAGGGAGACGAAGCAACAAATCGCCATCGCCGAAGACGCCGCCAGAAGCGCTAAGAAAACTTTCGTGGACGCTCAGCGGCCATGGCTTACCATCATCCCAAAGGTCGCTAGCCCCCTCGAATGGAGCAGAAGCTTTGGAAGAATCACGTTCGATCTTTGTCTCAAGAATGTCGGAAAAGACCCAGCGTTTGACGTTCGTGTTGGCTACAAGAGCATTGCATGGCGCAGCGAGGAAGGTAGGCTCAAAGATAGGCTCGTTGAGTTTTGCCTCGCGAGAATGGAAAGTCTTGACGCAGAAGAATATGGGTTTGTGGTTTTCCCAGACGCTACTCCGTCTTTTAGCGAGCAGGTCGCCTTTAGCTGCTTTGGCTTTGAAGAGAACATGCTTGGCGTCCGTCTTGTCTTGTTTGTCTGCGTTGATTATAGATCGAACCTCACCAACGCATGGCATCAGACGGGCAAAGCGTTTTGGGTCAAGAACTTGACTCCCTCCGACGCAGGTATTCCTTGGATACAGATCGGACAAACCCTGTCTGAAAGTCTTATCGAGTTGAAAGAGGATTTCAGCAGTAGCTATGCCAACTAGGATAGCGGCCATTGCCGCGCGCCGATCCACGGCGCTCTCCTAACTATCTACTTCCTCCCGGTGGCGTTTGCGCCATAATACCGGACTTCTGCGCGTCCCATTCCGGGAAAAAATACACTCCGTTAACACTCTAGATTCTACTTATATTTCAACGAGATAGACAACTCACCCGCACCGCCCGGACGAAATCTTCTCCGATTGTTAAGCATCTTTGGGCGCTTTTTGGCGGGACATGAATGCCTCGCGCCGAAAATTAATCATATCCGCATTAACCGTTGGCGGGGCGATGACTGCGTTCTGTCGGCCTTGGCGTCTGATCATCGGATCTTCTGCAAGCGCTGCCTTGGCCCCAGGCTAAAACCCGAGACGCCCAGTTTTTGTGCGCGGGCTGGTGGTTTTCTCCAAAAAAGTCCGCTCGGATGGCCAAGGCGTTCGCACGTCACGTCGGCAGGGGTTGAAAAGCTCGAGAGCCGGGCAGAAATCGGGTCCCGTGTCTGACCCCGTCCTCCTGTCAAGCCATCGAAGGCACGCATCGGTTTGATTGCACAAAAGGCATCTCGATCGGGCCTCCGCATAGACCTCGCCCTCTCTCAAGCGAGCCATGGCCGCGGCCTCAGGCGATCCATCATTTGATGGAGGCGAATCGCCTGACGCTCCACCGTTCGTTGCAAAGGCCATTCCATCTTATGCCTCCCCTACCTCCCAAAGCTCGGCCAAAGCCATAAACTCACTCTCCAAGAGGAGTGTTCCCTCGGCGGGGCGCGACAAGACGCCGGAGGCAGGCCCCGCTAAGGGCTGCCGGGCGCGCTCCTGCAGAGACATGCACTTTTGCTCCAGAATTTTTCCGTAGTTGAGCCAGACGCAACGAATGTCCGAACCGTATAGAAGTACTTATATAGTACTCAACCAGCCCCGTCATAAACGAGCGGTAGATTTTGTCGCAGACTTAAGCTGAGAAAATTCGGAACATACGCTTGAGATCAGTAATTTAGCATAGGCTTGATAGTTGGTTCGGGTTAGGTGCTATGAAAAAGGAAATTGACGTGGTGGTTGCAGGGACCGCTGACCCTGAGCTTGTCTATGAGATCATGCGCGTGATAACGAATTACTGCGAGGCGATTTAGGTCGTCCCTTGTTCCATCGAACTGCGCGACACCATGCTGGCCGTGGCTGCGCTTTCTCATCTCAAAGTCGCGAAGATGGATGGCGCTCCTACCGGGATGGCTGGTGAAGCTTTCGCCGACGCCGCGCGTGAGACTTTTCGGGATGTGACCGGCGTCCGCGCGAATCCACTCTTTTGCAGTCGCCCCGTCGCCCATGTCCTGCATTAGAAACCGGCGAACTGGCGAAAGCTTGCAGAACAGGAGCCGAGTAACCATGTTAATTCTAGTTACAATTCGGCCAGTCTCGCTACAGATCCGGCCTTATAAAATTAGCTTAGGCCTTGCAGTTGCGAGACACGAAGGAGGCCAAAAATGTTCAAATACTCTCTCGCGATTTTGATCGCAACAGCCATTCCAGCAATGGCCGCGAATAACGTGCTGTCTAGTCATGAGGTGCGGTTCGAAGGGGATACCTTCATTTGCGGCGAGATGATTGATTCCGGGAAAGTCCGCCGTTTCATTCATTCGACTCCGGAAGCAAAATACATCCAAGAATACGAACCGGCTGCCAGCGATCCACTGGCCAAAAGTTGGGCGATAACCTATCGGGATATCTGCGAAGGAAGCCATCAGCAGCCAAGCGTCACCGCCCGCTCGCACCGAAAACGCTTTTAGGCGGCTAGCAGGACGCTGAAAAACCATGCGGCCCATGGTTCGGCAAACTCACCATGAGGTTTGAACTGTTGATATTGCTCGACCTCATCCTTCGGCGCCGGCAGCGCCCTTGCTGATAGCTGCGATGAGCTTCGGCGCAAATTGCAGCCCATCTTGTTTACAGCATTCGTCAGCTCTGTGCTGCGCCCGAAATGTTGCGAGTAATAGAAGAACATTGCATTTTATTGTCCGCATATAATGATGGTGCCAAAACTTAGATGATCTTAGACCGCTTTAATTACATTACGATTAGCTATCAATCGCATAGACTGACTTTGTCAATATCATACATGTATTTAACGCAGTGCATTAACGCTTTTATAGAGTGAGGTCTGCGATGTTTTCTAAACCCTATCTTAGAGCTACCTACGATGGGACTTATGAACTTTTGGTTCCGTCCAGAGGTTCTGTACATATTCTTCCGTACTGCTTCCACACTGAGGAAGACGCGGCGAGTTGGCTGGCCACGCGGAAAGGCCGGGAGCACATCCAGCAAATCCGAAGTATGAAAAAGCGCGAGCGCATCAGCCCTCGTTATGCGCCTCAGACGCTGCCGGACTTGTGCTGAGAGCCTTGAGCCGGCCAATAGCTCAGCGGTTTGGATGAGGTGGCCGGCTTTCTTCTTGCGCGGGTTGCGCAGGGAGCAAAGAAGACACGCCAGCAATGACTCCCAGTCTGCCGGGCGCGCGAAGGCGCATTCCGGGGCGGCGATTAAGCCCCCGGCTCGCCGGCGTGCTCGTCCACAGCGGCGATCCGGTTGACCGCGATCACCGCCTGCGTGCGGCTGTCGACGCCGAGCTTCTGAAGGATCGCGGACACATGCGCCTTCACCGTCGCTTCGGAGACGGTCAGCTCATAGGCGATTTGTTTGTTCAGAAGGCCCTGCCCGAGCATCGACAAAACGCGAACCTGCTGCGGCGTGAGCGTCGCGAGCCTCGTCGCCAAGTCTCCCAGCTCGTCGTCCTTGCCGTCGCGCGGCATCTCATCGGAGAACCAGACGCCGCCGTCGAGGATGGTCTTCACGGCCTGCCGGATCTTATCGCCGGGCAGGGATTTCGAAATGAACCCCGCCGCCCCGAGATTGGAGCAACGCCTGATCATGCTCGGGTTGTCGCTCGCCGATACGATGACGACCGGAATTTCGGGATGCTGGCTTCTCAGATACATGAGGCCGGTCAGGCCGGAGAGGGAGGCCGCTCCCTTCTCGCCCGGCATTTTCAGATCGAGGAGCACGATATCGACGCCCGTTTGCGTGGAAAGCGCGTCGAGCAGCTTCTCCACCGAGCCAACCTCGGTGATGCCGACGCCCGGAAGCGATGTCTCCAGCGTCTGCTTCAACGCATCGCGGAAAAGCGGATGATCGTCCGCAATGATGACATGATGGGCGCTCATCGCTTACTCACAAAACCTGGGAGCCTCTTCATGCGCGTTTTCCTCATCCCTTTGCGAGGGTGTGCAGGCCGCCCGCCATTGGCGATGGCCGGGCTTGTCCCTCCCCTCGTTTGGAGTAGGATAACAGGAACGATTCCCAAGATTTAATCAAAGTTTACTTGAGATTCCAAAGCTATGTCCGAAGACGACATTAAGCAAGCCTATTGGCGGCATATCCGGCGGCTCACGCTCGGGATGATCGTCATCATCGCAGGACTGACGCTGGTTCTCCCGCTTTTCACGCCGGCGCTGAACGCTTACAGATTCCTGCGTTTCCCGCTCGGCTATTTTCTTGTTGGCAACGCGGCGATCCTGGGACTTGCTCTCCTTATTTACGGCTTTTTCGGCGGGCAGCAACGGAGCGATCGCGCTTACAACATGACCATTCAATTCTGACATGACGCTCAATTACAGTACGCCGGCCGTCAATCCAAGGCTTGGTTCCAGCTTCGCGATTTTCGCAAGCGCCTATGTTTGCCTTGTGCTGGTGCTCGTCGTGCTCGAGCAGCTCGGCCTTTCAACGCTGACGATCGACCAGCTGATCGTGGTGACGCCGGCGCTGTTCTACATCGCCATCGGCTTCATGACGCGAACCACAAGCGTCGACGATTTCCTGCTCGCCGGGCAGCGCGTGCCGCCCCTCTACAACGCCCTTGCGCTCGCCTCGATGGTTTTCGGCGGAAGCCTGCTCCTCGGAAGCATCGGCAGCTTCTTTTTCCTGGGCATCGACGCCCTTGCGATACCCTTGGGCCTTTTTGCCGGCGTGGTTCTCACCGGCGTCCTGTTCGTGCCGCATTTGAGAAAAGCGGGCGCGAATACGCTGCCTGGATTCCTTCATTTGCGGTTTGGCCACCGGGGCTTGCGTCTCGGCGCCGCTCTGTTGATGCTCGCGCCCTGCCTCATTTTCATTATCGCGGAAACCGCGCTGGGCGGAAAACTCATCGCTTATTTCCTGCCGCCGCCCCAGACGCTCGGGATCAATCTGCCGCCTGCCGCCTTCTTCACGATCCTGGTCATCGCAAGCATCTTCCTCTCGGTGGTTCTTGGCGGGATGCGCTCGGTCACGTGGACGCAGTGTGCGCAATTCGTCGTGCTTCTCGGCATTCTCGGTCCGCTCGTCACGGTGTCGGTGATGCGGACCAACCTGCCTCTTCCCCAGCTCACCTACGGAAGCCAGCTTGAGGAAATAGAGGCCAAGGAGGTGGCGAAAGGCGTCGTCTCGGTTTCGCAGCCCCGGCCGTTGAGCGAGGTTTTGCCGAAAACCGGGAGCCAGCCGATCGCCCGCCCCGTGGAGCGGGCGTTCAGCGCCTTGAGGCCTATGGATTTCGTGCTCCTCGTCCTTTGCCTCGCGACGGGAGTGGCTGCTCATCCTGCGTTCCTGCCCCGCCTCAGCATGACGCCAACCATCCTCGCCAGCCGGCGGTGCCTGGGCTGGGTGACCGTGGTGGCGGCGTTCCTCGTGCTGACGATACCGGCCTATGCGTTTTTCACGCAAGCCATGGCGCTTGAGTTGCTTGTCGGCGTTCCCGCATCCGATTTGCCGGCCTGGGCAAGAGCGCTTCAGCAACTCGGGCTGATATCCCTGCCCGGCAACCAGTTCGATTCACTCAACGCGGCAGCGCAGCGCGTCACGTTTCAACGGGACAGCGTCGCCCTCATCCTGCCGGTGGCGGGAAATCTGCCGAGAGTTTTTTTCGGACTTGCCGCCGCCTCCGCCCTCGCCGCCCTGTCGGCCTGCGCCGCCGGCCATCTCACCGCCGTCGCCAACGCCTTCAGCGACGACATTTATCATGGCCTTGTGAATAGAGCTGCTTCACCGGGAAGGCGGCTCACGGTCGCGCGTCTGGCGATGCTTTTCGCCGGCCTGCTGACCTTCATCGCAACCCAGTACATGGTGGCCGATCCGCTCAGATGGGCGATCGCCGCGCTTTCCCTCAGCTCCGGAACTTTCTTCGCTATCATGGTCTTGAGCGTCTGGTGGCGGAGATTGACAGCAACGGGCGCTTTGGCCGGGCTGCTTACCGGTTTCGCCGCCACGGCATTCTACCTGCGCGCGGGCGGCACGCCTCTTTTCGGGATCGATGCGCTCACGGCCGCCGCTGTCGGAGTTCCGGTCAGCTTCCTGGCCGCTATCGCCGTCAGCTATCTTTCCAAAGTCCCGGACCAACTGGCTTTGGACGCCGTCGACGAACTCCGCGTTCCGGCGGGTGAAACGCTCCAATCGCGCATGCTGCGTTTAGCCGCGCGCGCGAAGCCGTTTCGCCCAGCATAAGCAGGCTTGCATTCGTTCGCCAACACGACGTTACAGTACTATATCCGAAGACGGTTTTCGGGAGTAATGCCGCGAGACCTGTGTGGCGTCTCGCAATCGCCTGCACCCTTCGCAGCGGGATCTTAGAGGCGATTGCGAGACAGAAGCCACGCTAGTCAGTTGTTTTTGCTAGTGTCCCTTTGTCTCCGAATTGCCGCACGAGGGCGCTTGAAATTAGCCGGCAATTCGGAGACGGGACACTCGTTTATGCGCCATGCCGATTTTCCAAATCCGCCCCTAGCCGGAACCTCGGCCGACCGCCGCCAGCTTTTCCCGGAGATCGAGCCCCATCGAACCGGGTGGCTCAAGGTCTCGAACACCCACGACATTTATTTCGAGGAAAGCGGATCGCCGCGGGGAAAGCCGGTGCTTATGGTGCATGGCGGGCCAGGCGGCGGTTCCAATCCCGCAATGCGGCGGTATCACGACCCTGCGCGTTACAGGATCATCCTTTTCGACCAGCGCGGCTGCGGGCGCTCGACGCCGCACGCCAGCCTCGACGAGAATACAACCTGGGACCTCGTCGCCGACATGGAGAGTCTGCGGATGCATCTCGGCATCGACGCATGGCAGCTTTGCGGCGGCTCCTGGGGCTCGACGCTGTCGCTCGCCTATGCCGAAACGCATCCGAGCCGCGTCACCGAGCTTCTCCTGCGCGGGATTTTCCTCTTGAGGAAGGCCGAACTCGACTGGTTCTACCAGGAGGGTTGCAGCTGGATTTTTCCCGACGCTTTCGAACGCTATGCCGCTACGATCCCCGCCGCCGAGCGCGGAAACATGATCGAAGCCTTTCATCGCCGCCTGACCTCCGGAAATCGCGAAATCGAGGTGGCGGCCGCGCGGGCCTGGAGCATCTGGGAAGGGTCGACCCTTTCGCTGCTCCATGATCAGGAGCGCGTCGAGAGGTTCGGCAGCGAAAGCTATGCGCTGGCCTTTGCGCGCATCGAATGCCATTACTTCATCAACAAGGGCTTCTTCCGTAGCGACAATCAACTCATTGAGGACGTGGGCCGGATCGCGCATATTCCCGGCACGATCATTCATGGGCGCTACGATGTTGTGACGCCGCTCAAGAACGCATGGGATCTCGCGAAAGCGTGGCCAAGGGCGGAACTGCGCGTCGTTCCCGACTCCGGCCATGCCATGACCGAGCCCGGAATCATCCATGAGATCGTGACCGCAACAAACAAATATTCCGCGCAGTGGGAGTAGCGGCTTTTTATCCTATGCGCGCCCGGCGCTCACGAGGGCAGAATGGGAAGCGCCGCAGGCTTGCGGCCTCAATTGGCAATTTCACAACGAATTCCGGCGGCTGTTCCAATGTCTTTTGTCATACCCCTGATCTTTGATGCGGCTGCGGCTGCTCTCGCCACTTTGAATGCCCTGCTTCTCCTCACCATCTTCTCAGGCTCAATCAAGCTGTGGCCGACCCCTTCCACGAAGAGCTGGCAGCACTATACGTTCTGGCCGCTTTTTCGCGGAGGTCTTAGCCTGACGCTGCTTTATGCGATCGTCACGGCGCATTGGCCGCTGGAAGGAGAAGTCTTGCGTTTCGCGATCGGGCTTCTCTGCGTCGTCGCCGGCTTCGGCGTCACCATCTACGGCTATTTCCACCTCGGCATCGAAAACACCTACGGCGCCGAGGAAGGCCTCGTGACCGGCGGCCTTTACCGGTATAGCCGCAACCCGCAATATGTGGCTTCCATTCTGGGCTATTTCGGCGTCGCGCTCGCCAACGGCGGAACGAACACCGCGATCCTCTGCGGGCTTGCGATCCTTGTTTACTTAATCATGCCCTATACTGAGGAGCCGTGGCTACAACGCGCCTATGGCGATATGTATCTCGCTTACAAAAGCCGAACGCCGCGTTTTCTTTAAACCTTAGCTTCGCTCGCGGGCTGAACGCAGCGGCGACCTGCGTTCAGCCTCTATTTCGCGAAGAACTTGATCGATGACGTTCCGCCAACGATAAAGATCGATACACGCTGCAACGAACCCAATCTTACGCAGAATCGTTGCAATACGCTCCTCGCTGCAGTCTTGCCTGATACTAAGTCCAGAAACCGGGTCAGTATCCGGCAGTACGCGACGCAGCGATTGAGCCATTTACTCTTACTCAGACGCAGAACAACCAAACTCATGAACAGAACGTAAACGGCGAGTTCTTTTCGTGCAAGTGCAATCCATAGTTGTTAACAGTCCAGACCACACGCTGTGGATATCCGCAGGCGCCAGCGAAACGGCCGCGCACCGCAATCGTCGCCCCGGAAAGCGCCTTGGCGGTTATCCGGGGCCTTTTTGCGAAATCGAAAAGGTCCCGTGTCTGCGCAGCAGCATGTCATGCCGCAGCGCGCACGGGACGACAACAATCGGCGACGAACCGATAAAACGCAGCCCCTCACCCTGTCCCTCTCCCTCTGAGAGAGGGAACGATATGGCAACGGCCGCAACCGCACTCCCTCTCCCATCCGCATCCGCTCGCGGATGGCAAGCTCGCCAAGGCGAGCTTGCGCGGGAGAGGGCGGGGGTGAGGGGTTGTGCTACGGCGGCGCGCTACTCCGCCGCCAGCGCCGGCCGCTCCTCAAGCTTGCGAAGCGTACGGTCGATCCAGAGCCTCGTCAGCTTTTCCTGCAGGCTGTTCTGGCGAAGCCGCTCATTGAGCGCCGGGAAGTCCACGCGATCCAGCGGCTGATCCTGGTTGAAGCAGGAGAAGATCACAGTGCGCGCGCCGGTCTCAGGGTCGATATGCGCCTGCAAACACTGCGCGCAGACCTCCTTCATCATGCACTGCATCGGAGAGTTGATGCTGCCGATGGCGGTGTGGCCCGGCTTCAGGAACGGTTGCAGCAAGGCGTGCCGCGCCATCCCCACGGCCTGCATCATGCGATCCGAGCCGATGACGATCAGGTGCTCGGCCTCGCTCAGCGGCACGGCCTGCTCCCCGAGGCGGCCGGAGCCGTAGGCCGCCATCGCCTGCACGATGTTGCCGACGAAAGTCCTGTCCTGCGGGCGCGTGGGCTTGAAGCCCGGCCCCTCGTCGCAAGTCCACACGATCACGTCGGCGGCGCGTTCGATCTCTTCGACCTTGTAGCGGTCCTGCATCGCCTTATAGCCGGCGAAGTAGATCACGCGGCTTCCCGCGGCTCGCATCGCTGCGCCGATCGAGAAGAGCACCGCATTGCCGAGGCCGCCGCCCACGAGAGCGACGGTGCTGTTGGCGTGAATCTCCGTGGGGGAGCCGGTCGGTCCCATGAGGACCACATTCTGGCCGGGCCGCAGCGTGGCGCACAGATTGGAGCTGCCGCCCATTTCGAGGGCGATGATGGAGATCAGGCCCTGCTCCTTGTCCGTCCAGGCGCCGGTCATGGCCAGCCCCTCCATGGTCAGAACGGTCGGCGGCAGGTCCGGCTCTTCAAGGCGCTGCGACGACATTTCGTAATTCATCAGGCGATAGAACTGGCCGGGGCGGAACGACCGGGAGGCGGCCGGCGCGCGGAAGACCACTTCCACGATGGTCGGGGTGAGGCGGTTCACCGCATGAACGCGCGCCTGGAACTGGTCGCGGCAGTTGGCGATCGTCTCGGCGCCGGATAGCGGCGACGCCGGTTCGCGCAGCGCGAGGATCCGGCTGACGTGCGGGTAGCCGCGCTTGGCGCTGCCCATGGCCTTGACGACGTTGCCGAAGAAGCTCGGGTGCAGATCGCCGAAGAAGCTGATGAAGCGGCCGTCTTCGGCGCGATGCATCAGCATATGGTCGACGTCCGGCTTGGCGAGCGCGCGCACTGGGGTCACGGGATCGCCGGCTTCGTCCACGGCCTGGAAATACTTGCCGTCGAGTTTGATGCGGCTGTCCTCGCGGGCGAACACGGTGTTCGGGCTGGTGCCTGCGGCCACAAGCACGGCGCGCGCGGGCAGCACGACCTCCGCGCCATCGGCCTTCCTGCACTTGAGGCCAGCCGCGTAGCCGAAGCGGTCCACCTCGACCGCGACCGGCGCCAGCCCTTCGGCGAAGTGAACGCCTTCCTCCATCGCCTTCGCGATTTCCTCGTGGTTCAGCGTGTAGGACGGGCTTTCTATCAGCTTGCGGCGATAGGCGATGGTTGCGCCGCCCCAGGAATCCAACAGCGGAGCGAACCGAGGGGCGCGGCCTTCGGCAGCCGCAGCGTCGCGCTCGGCTTTCAAGGCTTTGGCGTGGGTCAGAAACTCCCCGGCGATCTCCTTCTCTTCTTCGGTCCACGAAGCCCGCACCGCAGCCTCGCCGCGTTCGGCCGCGAGCACGTTGTAGCGCGTGGCGAACTTCTCCACCTGCCTGACATAATAGGAGAGGCTCTCGGTGCCTGTGTCGATGGCGGTCAGGCCGCCGCCGATCACTACGACGGGCAGGCGGATCTGCAAATTGGTGATGGACGCCATTTTCGCCGCCCCGGTGAGCTGAAGGCCCATCAGGAAGTCGCTCGCCTCGCGAACGCCGCGCGCCAAATTGTTCGGCATGTCGATCACGGTCGGCCGGCCGGCGCCCATGCACAGTGCGATGTGATCGAAGCCCATGGCCCAGGCGTCGTCCATGGTCACCGTTGCGCCGCCCCCGAAGCGGACGCCGCCGAACGCCGCGAACTCCGGCCTGCGCTCCAGCAGAATCCGGACCAGCTTGAGATAATTCTTGTTCCAGCGGACGGTGATGCCGTATTCCGCGACGCCGCCGAAGCCCGCCATCACGCGGTCGTCGAGGTTCTCGTAAAGCGCCTCGACATCGCGGACCGGCTGGCGCGGATCGATGTCCAGCGGCTCCAGCTTCAAGCCGTCGATCGCCACCACGGTGTGGCCGTCGTTCATGAGATGATGCGCGAGCGTGTAGCCGGCCGGTCCGAGCCCGACGATCAGCACTTTCCGCCCCGAGTTCGGCAGCGGCAGCGGGCGGCGAATATCGAGCGGATTCCACCGCGTCAGCAGCGAATAGATTTCGAAGCCCCAGGGCAGGCCCAGCACATCCTTGAGGATCGCGGTCTCGGCCTGCGGGATGTCCACGGGCTCCTGCTTCTGGTAGATGCAAGCCTTCATGCAATCGTTGCAGATGCGGTGGCCTGTGGCGGCGACCATCGGATTGTCCACCGCAATCGTCGCGAACGCGCCGAGCACGTGGCCTTGCGCGCGCAGCGTATGCATCTCGCTGATTTTTTCATCGAGCGGGCAACCTGCCAGCGTGACCCCGAACGGCGATTTCTGCCACGCGCCGGTCTTGCGGTCCTTCATGCCCTTCCTGCAGGAATCCTTGCCCTGGTTGTGGCACCAGATGCAGTAATTGATCTGGTCGAGCGCCTGCTGGCCGGTCATGCCGTGGTCGGTGAGCGCGAAGCCGTCGCGCGCCCGCCATTCGTGCTCGGGCAGGCAAGCCATGGTCACGCCGTTGCGCTCAATGGTTGTCAGCGGCACGAGATGCTGAGGATCGACTTTTTGCGGGACGCGAAACAGCGTGCCGCCTGCGTGGTAAGCGCGCCCCTCGGCCGTCAGCGTGGCCCAGGCGGCGTAGCGCAAGGCCGTGTCGATCCACTCCTTGCGGTCGTTGCGCTCCCAGGCCTCGACATGGGCCGCAAACGACGCCTCCGTCAGCGGCTCGCCCATCATGCGCTCTAGCTCCGAGCGCAGCGCGGCGCCGTCGAACCCGGATGGGCCTGCGTATTTCTTCACCGCCTGCCTTTGCACGAACAGCCGCTTGCAGGCGTGGATGGGATCGAGATGTTTCGTTTGCGCGACCACCTCGTCGAGCGCGTCGTGGATGCCAAAGAGCCCGGCGACGAAACTGTCGACGATTGGCCCGAGCGTTGTGATGAGGTGGCTCTCCGCCTTGGCGTCCAGCGCATCGGGAGCGGCGCGGGCGGCCAGCAGGCTCTCATGCAAGGCCGGATCCTGCGCCGCGACTTGCGCCAGAAAAAGCTTGTCGAGCGCGATCATTCCTTCGCGCGTGGCGAGCGAGGCGAAAGTCGCGCCGTATCCAAGGGTAGCAGCTTCCATGTATCGATCCTCGGGTCTTTTGGGCTAGGCCGTCACGCTAATGTCCCCGCTGCACTAGCCGGCTCAGGCGTGACATCATCCGGCCGCGTCCAGGGCGGCAATCGCTTCGCTGCCGCAGCGTTTGCTTAGCGGTTTCCAGAGAGCCGGTTAACAGGGAATTTATTCAGCGTCTAGCATAACGAGGTGGTTCGGTAAAAGGTTCTCTTTCGCCGCAGACGGCGGAAAGTGCGCCGCGAGATGATCGCCAATCCGCTGGATCGCCTCGACGAGCGCCTTGGCGGCCTGGCCGCGGCCAATATCGGCCGTGAGCTTGTCGACGATCCCTTTCCATTCCTCATCCGGCGCCTTTTCATGCACTTCGCAGTCGACGATGATCTCGGCGTAGCGCTCCGCGACAGAAACGAACAAGAGCACCCCGGTGTGGCCGGCGGTCGTGTAGATGTCCTGCGCCACGAACTGCTGCATCGCCCGCTGGTGGGCGCGCTTGCGCGCGAGGCTCCGCGGGACCAGCGCGAACCGGAGGGCATCGTAATGCAGGACGAGCGTCAGCCCGGCGAAGACGGAAAGCTGGATCAGGTAGATGCTCTGGACCGGCATCCACGTCCAGTGAATGAGCGGCCAGGGGACGATCAGCGCAACGATCGCGCCCCACATGTAGGGCACGTAGTAGTAGCCGCCGCTGGCGCGGGCGATCACCGCGACGATCTCCGCCGATGTCCGGTTCTCCGCCTTCGTGATGGCGCGCTCGATATCCAGCTTTTCCGATTCTGAAATCATGATGGCGTTTCCCTACCAATCGCCCGATGCGCCGCCGCCGCCGAAGTCGCCGCCGCCGCCTGAAAAGCCGCCTCCATCTCCTCCTCCGCCGCCCCCGCCGCCTCCGCTCCAGCCGCCGGGAAAGAAGATCGGGCCGCCGCCATAGCCCGCGCCGCGCCTGTTCGGGCCGTACGCGCCGCCGGAATAAGGCTGCCGTGCCTGCTGCGATTGCGCCCAGATCACAAAAATAATGATCGCGATGATGAAAAGAAGCGTGACAAGCGCCTCGCCGTCCGATGCATCCCGTTTGGGAACCGGCCGCGCGGCTGCGCGCTGTTTCACCGCCTCGGCATCGCCGAGCATCGCGTCCTTGATGTCGTGAACGCCCGCCGTGATCCCGGCCGAGAACTCGCCGCGCTTGAAACGAGGCAGGATCCTATTCTGGATGATGAGCTTCGTGAGGATATCCGTCAGCTGCGGCTCCAGGCCGCGGCCCACCTCGATGCGCACCTTGCGCTCGGTGGGCGCGACGATCAGAAGCACGCCATTGTTCGTGCCCTTCTGGCCGATGCCCCAGGCCCGGCCGAGCTGATAGCCGTAGTCCTCGATGGGATAGCCTTGCAACGAGTTCGTCGTGAACACCACGAGCTGATCGCTGGACTTCTCTTCCAGGGCTTTGAGATCGGCTTCGATCGCCGCCTTGTCCGCGGGCGTCAAAAGATGAGCGTTGTCGACAATGCGGCCCGTGAGCGGCGGAAACGTCGGATCGGCGCCAGCGGGAGCTGAGGCGAAAAGCAAGCCCATGAAAAGGAAAACGAAGGCAAAGGCCGAAAGGCCGCCGCCCCTCACCCCAACCCTCTCCCGATGGAAGAAGGAGTTCAGGCCGCGACAGTGGCGACGGCTTTCCCTCTCCCATCCGCATCCGCTCGCGGATGCGGACGCTCCAAAGTGGCAAGCTCGTCAAGGCGAGCTTGCGCGGGAGAGGGACAGGGTGAGGGGTTACAACGCCCATTTTTCGCTGCCGCTTAAGACTTGCGAGGCCCGAAATCGACCTTCGGCGTTTTCGTTTCCTCGGGCGCGATGTCGAACGTCGCCATGTCCTTGGCGGACGAATAGAGGACCGACTTCCAGATCCGCCCCGGGAATGTGTTCAGCTCGGTGTTATAGCTGCGCACCGCCTCTATGTAATCGCGCCGAGCGATCGCGATCCGGTTCTCCGTTCCCTCGATCTGGTTCTGCAGGGCGAGGAAGTTCTGCCCGGATTTGATGTCGGGATAGCGTTCGGAGACGGCGAGGAGCTGCCGGAGCGCGCCCGTCAGCTGGTTCTGCGCATCGGCGTATTTCTTCATCGCCTCGGGATTGGTGAGAATATCCGGCGGCAGATTGATCTGGGCCTGGGTGGCCTTCGCGCGGGCTTCAGTGACGCCTATCAGCACAGATTTTTCCTGATCGGCGAAACCCTTGACCGATTCGACAAGGTTCGGAATGAGATCGGCGCGTCGCTTGTATTGATTCTGAATTCTCGGAAAACTTCGCCTTCGCATTCTGTTCGTAGGTCGGGATGGTGTTGACCCCGCACCCGGACAGAAAGAGCGCCGCTGCGATCGCAGCGGCGAACGGCGCAAAACGGATTGACTTGCGGTTGAGCATCTCGGCTTTCCCCTCGGCTTCTATGTTCTACTCAGGTAGTGCGGCCAAGCGCACGCTGCAAATCTAATTTTGCGATGGGCTTGAACAGCGAACAAAAAAACGGCCCGCTTTCGCAGACCGTTTCGCATGCCAAAATGGTTGGGAGGCCTATTTCAGCGGGGCGGCGGCGCAGCAACCGCCGAGGTGATAGTTGAGGCCAACCTTGAACGTATTGACGGTGAAGCCGTAATCGTAAACGTTTGTGTCTCCGAGCGTGAACTGCGCGCCCTGCTCGCCGAAATCGAAATACTGATATTCGCCCTTCACGCTCCAGGCGGGGGTGATCTGGTACTCGACGCCGCCGCCAACCGTCCAGCCCGTGCGTTCCGAAAAGCTTTTGGAACTTACCGTATCGTTTACAGCCAAGCGGCCATCGAATTGAGCATAGCCGCCCTTCGCATAGAAAAGAGCCGGTCCGTAGGTGTAGCCGAGGCGGCCGGTGATGTCGAAATAAAAGCCGGAGCCGACGGTGCTCGTGGTGACTGTGGGGGCGCCCGCCTCACCTGCGGTGTGACTGAGGCTTAGCTCGCCCAGATCGATCTCCGGGCCGGCGACGAGATTACCGAGCTGAACCAGATAGCCGAACTGGCCGCCGCCGAAAAAGCCGCTGCTGGAGTTGCTGAAATGCTGGTAATTATTGGCCTCGTCCGTGACATCCAGGTTGCTCCAGGCGCCTCCGGCATTAAGACCGCCGTAAAAGCCGCTCCATGCCGGATAGAGTCCGGTAAGACCATCCTTGAACCCGCCGCCGGAATAAATATCGGCAGCGTTGGCCGCGCCAGCCACGCCCATCAGAGCCGCGATCGCCGTGAAGGCGAGTGTCTTTTGCATGTGCGTTCCCCCAGATTTGCCAACGCCTACGGTTGCCGGATAGGCCGAGATCCGGAAGTATCTCGACAACTCACCTTATAGCTAACATTACTCGTCCTTGGGAACAGCTTGGCAATAAACAAAAACAAAGGATTGCGGACTGTGGCCAAAAGATTACAGATATGGCCGAATACTTTGAGAGAATGCTCAGCCGGGCCGTTTTGGAAGCGCCGCCACGGACGCGGATCAAGTAACCTGATTCGACGCATATCAAGTCAAGGAAATAGCAACCCGCGGTCGCGACTCTGGCGAGTGTGGCGCGAATAATACCAAATAAAACCTAGAGCAGTTGCCGACTTTACGTCAATACCTTTAGTGGCGCTCGTGTGCGCCACGGATATAGTCTTGGAGTCAGCCGGAAAGCAGCCTTTAGACTTGGTCCCTCGCCGCAAAACGACCCTTTCGCGGGCCACTTCGCCAGCCCAGATGGGGAGGCCTTATAGGCCTGCTTCAGGCGGGCGCAAACGCCGCCGGCGTGGTCGTTGACACAATTATATCCGGCTTCCGGACAGCACCTTGGGACTTTCTATGACAGGTCAGGCGCCCGTCAGGGCGACCGCCAAAAAGCGAAGCGGCCCGCAAAAGCGGGCCGCCTCTCTGACCAAGATGGGGTGGCCGGATAAACCTACTTCAGCGGCGTATAAACGCTGCCGATGTGGTAGTTGAGGCCAACCTTGAAGGTGTTGATGGTTACGTCGTGGCCGATCGGATCATATTTATCCGAGGAGCAGTAAAGCGACTGAGTCTCCTTGCCAAAGTCGTAATACAGGTATTCAGCTTTCAGGCTCCAGGACGGGCTGACCATATACTCGACGCCGCCGCCGATGGTCCATCCGCTCAAGCCGTTGCTTGAGTTGTTATCGTAGTAGGAGGAAGAGCTGCCATAGTAGTTCAGATTGACGTTGGCGTCGATGTAAGCATAACCGCCCTTGATGTAAAGGAGCGCCGGGCCTACCGCATAACCGAGCCGCGCGGTCGCATCGAACAGGAAGACGCCGTTGTCGTTGTTGTTACGCCAGTACATTGAGGTCAACCAGGGATGGTTGTCGTTCGACAGGCTGATGCCATCAAGGTCGAGTTCAACGCCGAATACGAAGGCGCCGCTCTGCCAGTTGTAGCCGACTTGCCCGCCGCCGAGGAAGCCGCTGACGCTGTCGGTCCAGCCGTAGTTATGGCTGTAGTAGTTAAAATACCCATAGGGGTCATCAGTCTTGATGTCGGCCCACGCGCCGCCGATGCTGGCGCCGATGTAGAAGCCGGTCCAGGTCGGAGCTATAACGACCGGGGCGTCCTTGTAACCGCCTGCGGAATGATAGAGGTCAGCAGCGTTGGCCGCGCCAGCGACACCGACGATAGCCGCGACGGACGCGGCAACGAGTGCTTTTTTCATGTAGGTGTTCCCTAAATTGCCCAGAGAATTCGACGCAGCACAGCGAAGGCATGAGACTTATCTGGGATCGTGCGATCCACTGGGCATACAAGTAAGATGATTTGCCCTTGTGAAAGCTCTTTATTTGCCAGCCCGCCGCACAAAGAGTTGTCTTGTTGCGGAATTACTACTGCACAATCAAGGGATTGGCTTTGTTAAGATTGCAATCTAAGGTTTAGGCGGGGCAATTAAGCCGGAGTATTGCGCCGGACGCTGAGAGTGCAAGCTTCCGAGCTTGCAAGCTGATTTCAACTAATACCGGCAAAAGAGTGGCGTGTAGTATAAATTAATACCGCCGCTTTCGGTGGCTTTGCGTTTGTCAACTTAATTTGTGGAGAGGTTGCTTGCGGAAATGCGCCAGATTGTGCCGCTGGCGTCCTCGCTTACTAGAAGCGAGCCGTCGCGCGCCGTGGCCACGCCGACAGGCCGCCCCCATACACTGGCGTCGTCGACGACGAAGCCCGTGAGGAAGTCCTCATAGTCTCCCGTTGGCTGGCCGTCGCGCATGATGATTCGTACAACCTTGTAGCCGGTGCGCTCTGCGCGGTTCCAGGAGCCATGGAACGCGACGAACGCCGAGCCGCGATACCCGGGCGGGAACGCGGTCCCGGCATAGAAGGTCATGCCGAGCGGAGCCGAGTGCGGCTGCAGCGGCGTATCCGGGTTCGTGACCTTGCCGGCGAGGTCCGGTCTCGCCCCTTTCCAGCGCGGGTCTTCGCGATCGCCCATGGTGCGCCACGGCCAGCCGAAGAAGGCGCCCTCCCGCACGCGCGTGACGTAATCGGGCACAAGGTTGTCGCCGAGGCCGTCGCGCTCGTTGGTCGAGCAATAGACATCGCCGGTCTGCGGATGAACGGCTAGGCCCACGCAGTTGCGCAGGCCCGTCGCAAAGACGCGGCGATCCTTGCCCTCCGGCGTGAAGACAAGGACATCCGCGCGGCTCTCCTCGGAGCCCCAGGCCGCGCCAAGGCCGTGTCCGGCTTCCCACCGCTGGATGTCCTGCGCGTTCTTCTTCCTCATGCCTTCCGCGTCATTCGATTCGGATCCGACCGAGACAAACATGCGCGCGCCGTCGTTGGAAAAGGCGACATCGCGGGTCACGTGGCCTCCCGAGGTTGGGGAAAGCTTCGCGACGACAACCTCGGGGGCGGAGCGGGGCGCGAGATCGCCATTGGCGTAAGCGAAGCGAATCACCCGGTTGTTCTCGGCGACGTAAACCCATTTGGGGTCTGGCCCTTGCGGGTAGAAAGCGATGCCGAACGGGGCGGAGAGGCCGCTTGCGAAGATGACGGACCTGGCGGCCGCGCCGCCATCCGCGTTCGGCCTCAGCACCCGCACGTTCCCCGCCGCCGTCTCGGCCACGAAGATGTCGCCGTTCGGCGCGGGGCGCAGCGTGCGGGGCTGATCGAGGCCATCGGCGAAAAGGTTCACCGCGAACCCGTCCGGCACGGCGAGTTTGGCGCCCGCCGGCCGTTTGACTTCGCGGGGCGGATTGCTGGCGGAGCGGCTTTCATAGGGCCGCGGCAAATCCTCGATGAGGATGCGATGGCGCAGGCCGGGACGGTCCGCGCGCCAGCCGGCAAAGCCGGACAGCGTTGCCGGAGCCTTTTCGGATTGCGCCGCCCCGTCAGGCTCGCTGCTGTTTTCCGGGGCCGGGAAAGCTGTTCCCAGGCCGGCGCTCAAAAATGCTGCAAAGAAGATGGCGATGACTTCAGACCGGCCCATGACTGCATCCCAAAAGAGCCCGGTGTGCAATTTCGAAAGATAGGCGGCCGGACGCGGATCGAGACGGGTATCCGCGATCACAACCCCGTGTGCACACAGGGGCGACGCCGGGTTATGCGGAAATCCAGATGGCCTGGGCCGCGCTATTTCGCGCCAGGCTTTTCTGAAGCTGGGGAAAGCAGGGTTTCCAGTTCCGCTTTCTCTTCCGCTGTCAGCGGCTGACCGCTGGGTCTGCCGCCGCCGCTCTCAGCCTGCGGACGCCGCAACACGCGCGAAGCCAGGCCGATGCCGCCCGCGACAAGCAGGATCGGCGCGAGCCATAAGAGCGCCGTGCTCAGGCGGAACCGCGGCTTCAGAAGCACGAACTCGCCGTAACGCGCAACCAGGTAGTCGATCACCTGCGCGTTGCTCTCGCCCTTTAGGAGCTGTTGCCTGACGAGAACCCGCAAATCCTTGGCGAGCGGCGCGTCCGAGTCGTCGATAGACTGGTTTTGACACACAAGGCAGCGCAGGCCGGCGGAGATCTCTCTGGCCCGCAATTCGAGAGCCGGGTCGTTGAGCTGCTCCTTGGGGTCGACCGCCAGCGACGGTCCCGCGCAGAGAAGAAGAAAGCCAATCGCGGCAAACAGCATCGAAGTGCGCATCATCTTACTCCGCTGGCGCGGGCGCTGGCGTGAACGGCGGTTTCTGAGCTCGCTGCTGCGGCAGCCCGATCCTCAGCCTGCGGTCGAGCAGCGACACGAGCCCGCCCAGGAACATGATCAGCGCGCCGCCCCAGATCCACCGCACAAAGGGATGGTAATAAGCCCGGATCGAGAACGCCCCGTTTTCCTCATTGCCGAGCACGACGTAGACATCGCCAACCGGGCGCGGCGATATGCCGGCCGCCGTCGTGACCTGCGGGGGCGCGTCGTATTTCCGCTTCGCCGACGTGATCGTGCCGAGGAGCCGCCCGCCGCTCTGCAGGTCGAAGTCCCCCGCAAACTCCACGTAGTTCGGCCCGGCCTGCTCGTAGACCTTCTTGAACGTGATTTGATAGCCGCCGAGATCGATCGTATCGCCGGTCTTCATGACGGCGAGGCGCTCCACATTCCAGGCGCTGGCTCCCGCGATGCCGATGATGGTCACCGCCAGGCCGATATGGCCGAGCGTCGCCCCGAATTGCCCGCGGCGCATGCTCAAGGAGCCGGCGGGCCGTCTCTCCCAAGGGCGCCGAAAGGAACCGCGCCCGCCACAACACCTCCCAGATGGAGCCGGCGAGCACCCATGCGCCGAGCGCGATCGCAAGCCCCTGCTTCGCGTCCGCTCCGGCCAAAGGGCGGCGGCGCCCGCCACCGCCGCGACGGCGGCCGCGACGGACAGTCTTCGCGCCGCCTCCAGGAGATCGCCCCGCTTCCAGGACAGGAAGATGCCGAAAGGAATCGCGAGCAGCAGCGGCATGAAAACCCAGACCACGGTCGAATTGAAGAACGGCGCCCCGACCGAGATTTTGTCCCCCGTGAAAGCCTCGAGAGCCATCGGGTAGAGCGTTCCGACAAGCACGATCCCGCAGGATACGGTCAAAAGCAGGTTGTTGAGGATCAGGCTCGACTCGCGGGACACGATCGAAAAGGCGCTGCCGCCCGACAGCGCGCTGGCGCGCCACGCAAAGAGCGCAAGGCCGCCCGCCGTAAACGCGCCGACTATCGCCAGGATGAAGACGCCGCGCGCGGGATCGGACGCAAACGAGTGCACCGACGTCAGCACGCCCGACCGGACCAGGAACGTTCCGAGCAGGCTGAAGCTGAAGGTGAGGATCGCAAGCAGGATGGTCCAGGCCTTCAGGCTGTCGCGCTTCTCCATCACGATGGCGGAGTGAAGCAGCGCCGTGCCCGTGAGCCACGGCATGAGCGAGGCGTTTTCAACCGGATCCCAGAACCACCAGCCGCCCCAGCCCAGCGTATAATAAGCCCACCACGACCCGATCGCGATGCCGATGGTGAGAAAGATCCAGGCCGCGAGAGTCCACGGCCGCACCCAGCGCGCCCAGGCCGAATCGATGCGGCCGAGAAGCAGCGCGGCGATGGCGAACGAAAACGCCATCGAGAAGCCGACATAGCCCGTGTAGAGCAGCGGCGGATGGATCGCGAGCGCCGGGTCCTGCAGGATCGGGTTCAGGCCCTGCCCTTCCACCGGCGGCTCGGCGATGCGCAAGAACGGGTTCGACGTGGCGACGATGAACAGCACGAACGCCGCCGAAATCAGGCCCTGGATGGACAGCACGCCCGCGCGCAAATCCAGCGGCAGGTTCGAGCCGAACAGCCACACCGCCGCGCCGAACAGCGCAAGGATCAGCACCCAGAGCAGCATCGAGCCTTCGTGGTTGCCCCAGACGCCGGACACCTTGTAGAGGAGCGGCTTTGCGGAGTGAGAGTTCTCGTAGACGTTCGCAACCGAGAAATCGGACGCCACATGCGCCCAGATCAGCGCCGCGAAAGAGCCGGCGATCAGCGCGAAAAGGATGGGAGCCGAGGCGTCCGCCATCGCCATCAGCCGCGCATCCCGCCGCCAAAGCCCAATCAGCGGCGCGCCGAACTGCACAGCGAGACGAACAACGCAAGGACGAGCGCGAAATGGCCCAGTTCAACGATCACGGTGATTAACTCCTAAGCGCCGTCAGGTGCCCGGCGCTTTCTGCTGTGCGCCCTGCTCTTGCCAGCGTCCGCTTTTCTTCAAGGCGGCCGCTACTTCCGGCGGCATGTATTTCTCGTCGTGCTTCGCCAGCACGGTATCGGCGACAAACACGCCGTCCGCCTCGATCCGGCCCTCCGCGATAACGCCCTGACCTTCACGGAACAGGTCGGGGAGGATCCCCCTATAGGTCACAGGCAGAGACGCTGCATTGTCGGTTACTGTGAACGCTGTGACGGCATTGGGCTCGCGGCGGATGCTGCCTTCCTTCACCAGCCCGCCCAGCCGGAAACGCGTTCCAGCATTCGGCTTGCTTTTTTCAACCTCGGCAGGGCTCATGAAGAACGTGACTTGCGTCCTCAGAGCGCTCAGCACAAGCGCAGAAGCCAGCCCGATCATGGCGAGCCCTACCACGATGACCACCGCGCGGCGTTGCTTTCGCGTCATGTTTTCGGCTGTCCTCCGTTGGCGCCAGAAGAAGCTAGACCCAAACCTTGGGCGAGCGAATCGATTTGTTCGAGCGCCTTCGATCCGAAGCAAATTGCTGGCGCGCCGTTGCGGCGGCGTCCTGCGCCTTATCTGTTTCTTTCAACACAGCGTAAGACCGGATGAGCATGAGCCACCCTTGCAAGTCCGACTTATTATCCTTGAGCCGCGCGGCAAGGCGCTCCACCATGCCGCGGATCATCTTGCTCTTGTCGCCATCGAGACCATCGCCAGACGCCGGCTCAGGCGCTGGGCTCTGCTGTGCGGCCGCGCTCTCCTGAGGAGACTGCCGCCCCTGCGTCGTCCGAAGAGGCCTTCAGCTCTTTCATCAGTCCATCGACCTGAGCGAGCGCGCCGGCGTCGGACGCAAACTGCTCGCGAGCCGTGGCTATCGCTGCTTCCGCCTTGCCCGTCTCCTTCAACACAGCGTAGGAACGGATGAGCATGAGCCACCCTTGCAAGTCCGCCTTATTTTCCGCGAGCCGTGCGGCTAAGCGATCCACCATGCCCCGGATCATCTTGCTCTTGTCAGCATCGAGACCATCGCCGGATGCCTCAGCCTTCGGTTCCGAGCCGTCGCCGGCGGCCACGGCAGTCAGCGCCCGCAGCCGCGCCGTCACAACATTTCTCAATGTCGGATGGATCTCCGGGGCCGCGAGCATGTCGCGATAGATCTTCTCCGCGTCCGCCCTCTTGCCTTCCTGCTCGGCAAGGAGGCCGCTCCAGAAACGGCCGCGCAACGAATAAGGATTGCGCTTCAACGCCGCGCGAAGCGCCTGGGCGCCCTGCATCGGGAATAACGCCGTCATTTGCGAACGCGAGAGATTCCACCAGCCCCAGAAGCTTGTTTTCGTCCTCGCCGCCAGCGTAAATCGCCCTCTGATAGGCTTCCGCCGCTTTATCGAAAAGACCGTTCCTGAAATATACGGTCGCCACGGCCGCCCAGCCGGAGGAATCCGCTGGATTCTTCGAAGGCGGCGCTCCATGTTCGCGATCTGGATATCGGGCGTCTGTTCGCTGAGAGGCGCGTTGAGCCGCGCTTCGAGCGGCTGATCGGGCGCGGCGGGCTTTCCATAATAAATGTATGTGCCGATCGATCCGAGCCCAATGACTGCCGCGATCATGAAGGCGGCGATGGCGGCGCTGAAGGCTTTCACCTCTTTCGAGGAAGCCGCCGCGCCTTGGCGGCCCGGCTCTTAGCAACCGCCGGGAAACTTCCGAGCGTGTCTGCTGAGCTTCCTCTTTGCCGAGCTTGCCGCAGTTCCTCCTCGCGGTCGAGTTCCTCGAGCTGAAGTTTATAGGCTTCGATTTCGGAGGGACGCGCGCCCGCATACGCGGAGGGACGCCGAAGCGAACGCGTCACAGCCAGAACCACCCCGGCCGTCAGAACTGCGAATATCAGCCAAATCATGGGGTGCGAAAGTATCCTGTTGGCCTGTGGTGTCAAGGCTGCGAAATGTTACCGATCGGATAACAAGGGAGCATCCGGGGCGCAGTTTCCACAGGGAATACGTCTTCCCGCGCGGCGCGATAAAATAAAGGCGGCTCAGAGGGAGCCGCCGGAAATGGATGGCCTTCTTATCGACGCCGTTTCTTTTGTCTTAGGACAGCCGCCCGGCCGGCCGCCGCGGCTGCCCCGCTCAGGCCGGCCATGAAACCGCCTTCTTACGGCTTCTTGGCGAAGAGAATGCAATAGCCGCTCGGGTTGATCTCGCCTTCGACGATCCGGCAGGAAGAGGGCGCCTGGAAGTGCAGACAGCCGCTGCACTGCTTGCCGTCTTTCGGGGTCTGCTGATACATCACGGCCTTTTGCTTGGCCTTCGTCGCCACCTGAGCGTTTGCGTGGCCCGCGAGGCTCGTCGCACCGATAGCGCCAAGGCCCAAAGCGCCGAGCTTGAGCACGTCGCGACGCGAGTTGCCATTGGTCTTTTTGCTGTGGTCTGCCATGGGTCGTCCTTATGTAAGTTGCTGGTCCACTGGCCATATTCCGGTTCTTACGAAGGCCACCCCGATCGCGAAGCGATGCGGCTACTGCGACATCGCCGTAACCAAGGTTGCTTCTCGCCGCCGTAAGTTTTTTTGCAGCTCTTCATTGGCGGTTAGCGGGACCGGATTGAAGCTTGGGTGACCGGCAGCAAGGTAGCTTGTACTTGAGCAAGCCGTCAAGAAGCTGCGCTTTCTCAGGCCCGTCCCGGAGCGATTGCGCTCAATCTTAGGCTGCAACAAAAGCACAACAATTTGAGCCTCTTTTGTAGTTTCGTAAAAAGCAGCTAATATGCGAGCCCAAGGTTGGGCTGAGTCATGCGGTCACGCTTACAAGAGGCGCGCTCGGCAATTGACGGTTGCGCTTGGACTTCTAACAAAATGTGCTTGAATAAGCTTGACGAAGCGCGCTTGTCACGATGAGGACGCCATTGTTTACCCGCCTATGCGCGCAGGCCGGATGTTTAGCCGCGCGAATACAGGCGCTGCTCTGGATGAGCCTCCGCCATCCGCTACCTGAAATTGAAACACAGTCAAACTGACGCAGGACGCGCGCGCGCTCATAATCGATCCTGGCAAGAGCCGGTCTGCGCGAGCAGCGTCCCGCCGCCATCGGCCGCGCACGCAATCGATGAGGCTCCTCCAACATTCGCGACGGCGTTCGAGAGATATTTCTTGATATAAAGCCACTTGCGGGGCCAGAATAACTCTTCGCCAGATGGAAGAGAAAACAGATCCACGGCGGCGAGCGCGGCTGGAATAACAAACTAAGGGAAATTGGAATTAGAACCGCGTAGCCTCTATCTTTTTTTCCGACCTAAGTGCACCTGATATTAAGCGTACCTAGCAACTCATGTTTCTGAGCGTATAATTTTTGCTACGCTTTCCTCAGTACAGTAAGCTTAAACTCATCTTTTGCGAAAGAACACCGGGTTTGACTGAAGTTCCTTAGCCTCGAGGAAGGACGCTTGTAATGACAAACAAATCGAACTTTACCCCTGAGGAATGGAAGACCCTGCTCGAGGGAGTATTGATGTCCGGGCTCGCGGTCACTGTGGCGGAGCCAAGCGGTGTTTTGGGCCTGCTGAAGGAAAGCTTCGCGGCAACTCATGCGCTCGTTGAGGCGCACGCCGGTCCGAATGAGCTGATCCGTTCCATTATCGAGGATTTCGAGACATCGGAAGGGCGGACTTTTGCGCGCGAAGGCCTTCGCGAAAACCTTGGCGGCGCGAAAGCAGACGGCCTGAAAGCCAAGTCCATCGAAACACTCAAGGAAGTGGCGGGCTTGCTGGAGACAAAAGCTCCGCAAGATGCGGGCCCGGTGAAAGAATGGCTCTATCATATCAGCAAAGCCGTCGCGGAGGCGGATTCCGAAGGCGGATTTTTGGGCTTCGGAGGCGTTAAAGTTTCCAGCGCGGAGAAGGCGACGCTGGCGGAGATTTCCGGGGCGCTGAAGCTTGCGGCGCAGGTTTGAATTGAACGGAGACGAGCGCAAATTCCTCGACTTTTCCGCCATGGGCGCGAGTCGGCGGCCCGGGCTCAAATTCCAATTAAGAATTAAATACTAATGGCAGTCATTACATCTCTATGATTTTACTAAATAAATTTTTTTTGACTTCACGGAACAATAAGGCTGACGTTGGGTTTAATTCCGGGAATCACAAAATTTATGATCTATAAACTGAACTTGGTAACTATTATCATACTGTTGCCCGAATTGATACAAATCTATGAATAATAATCATAAGTAAACTGACGGTCTTCACTCGTTAAGTTCGGGTAATCTGTGCAACGAGCCACGCGATTATACTCAGGCGATCTGCGCCGTCGAAAAGCCGGCGGAATGCTCAAGCGCCGCATCGCCGCATTCAGCGCGGCGATCATGCTTGCGATCTGCGCCCTCGTCGCCGAGGCGGTTCTCACCGGACGCAACACGGCGCTCGACCGGGCCGGCACCGAAGCCGCCAACCTCTCGGCGGGCTTCGAGGAGCAAATCCAGGGCACGCTCAATGCAGTTTCCGGCGCCCTCGACGCGCTCAAGCGGAGGATCGAAGCGGAGGGGCCGTCCTTCAGCCTTGACGATTGGAAGAATGCGCCCGAGCTCATCGACTCCCGCCAAGAACATCGTGATCGCGGACGCCGCTGGAAAAGTCACGGCGACAACCATCGCTCACGGCTCAAACCCGGTGTTCCTGTCGGATCGCGACTACTTTGCGGCGCTGCGAGACAATCCCGCCGCCGGTTTGTATATAGGCGAGCCCGTCCGCGGAAGACTGTCGGGGGGCGCGATTATCCCGGTGGCGCGCCGGCTTGCGGCGAAGGATGGCGGCTTCGCCGGCGTTGTCCTGTTTTCGCTCGCTCCAGACCTTTTGACGAACTTGCATAAGAAAGTCAGCCTGGGAAAAG
Source organism: uncultured Alphaproteobacteria bacterium (assembly GCA_963727795.1). Classification (GTDB taxonomy): domain Bacteria; phylum Pseudomonadota; class Alphaproteobacteria; order Rhizobiales; family Rhodomicrobiaceae; genus Rhodomicrobium. Next base: position 370,833 of record CAVSHC010000008.1, on the reverse strand, counting down.
CAGCGTCGATCGACCTTGCGCGCACCGACGGAGTCAGGCTTGCCCGCTACACGGCTGAGAAGGGATTCGACACCTCGAACGCCGGCCCTATGGATGAGGTCGAGGCCGCCGCCGCCAGCGCCGCGACTTCCGGCTCCTACAGCGATGAAAGCCCGGTCGATGGGGTCTCCCGCCTCTACCATTGGCGCAAGGTTCCAGGCTATCCCTTGATTGTGAAGGTCGGGCTAGGCAAGTCCGAGGTTCTCGCAGCCGCCAACCAGCAGGCTCAAATCGTCGTTGGCCTTGGGATCGCGGCGCTCAGTCTTCCCTTGATCATGATGGTGCTTCTCAACAGCGAAATATCGCGCCGCGTCGAGAATGCGATCGCTCTTGACAAAGAGAGCGAGAAGGTCGGGGCGGAGCACGCCGCGCTGCTGGCGATCAGCCAAGAACTGGCCGAAGAGCGCATAAAGCTTCGAAAAACGAATGTCGAGCTTGTTCGCGCGAAACGCCGCGCGGAGGAGGCGAGCCAGGCGAAGTCCACGTTTCTCGCCAATATGAGCCATGAGCTTCGCACGCCGCTGAACGCCATCCTCGGATTTTCGGAAATCATCCGCGACAAGCTTCTCGGCAAGGACCTCGACCGTTACGCCTCCTACGCAGCCGATATTCACCGCTCCGGGAATCATCTTCTCACCATCGTCAACGATATCCTCGATGTCACAAGGATCGAGGCGGGCAAGCTGGAGCTGCGCGAGGAAAAAGTCAGGCTGGGCGTGGTCATTCAAGGCTGTCTGGCCACTGTCGAGCAGCAGGCGTCCGCGGCGGGCATTCACCTCGCGAGCCCGGCCGCCGAGCCTAGCGTCACACTTCTCGCCGACAAGCACAAGCTCAAGCAAATCTTGATCAATCTACTCTCGAACGCCATCAAGTTCACGCCTCGCGGGGGACGCGTCGACATCATAGCCGCCGCCGAGCCGGACGGTGGCCTGTGCCTGTCGATCCGGGATACAGGCATCGGCATGACCGGCGATGAGATCCGGCAGGCGCTCGAACTTTTCAGGCAGGTGGACAACAGCCTTTCACGCTGTTTCGAAGGCGCGGGGCTGGGCCTGCCGCTGGCGGTTAGCCTTACTGGATTGCACGGCGGAACGCTCAGCATCGAGAGCGCGCCTCGAAAGGGAACGACGGTTGCGGTTCGGCTGCCCGCCGAGCGCATCTTCTGGGATGTGACCGTCCTGCCGAAGCGGCATCCCGAAGGCGTGACGATGAAGATCGCTTCCTGATCTCCGCATAGCAGACAAGAAGACCCTGATTGTTGCGCTCTCTCCCAAGGCGGTCTACAACCTCAAGCATCTCAAACACAAGGAGGGCGGGCTTACCGTGTCCAACACTATTGACGAGCGGCACGATTGGACCCGTGCGGAAGCGAAAGCCCTCTACAGCCAGCCTTTCAACGAGCTTCTCTTCAGAGCGCAGACAGTTCACCGGGGCGCCTTCGATCCAAACCAGATACAGATGAGCCGTCTCCTTAGCGTGAAAACAGGCGGTTGCGCGGAAGATTGCGCCTATTGCAGCCAGTCGTCGCATTACAGCACGGGCTTGTCCGCGTCGAAGCTCATGGAGGTCGAGCGCGTCATCGAGGAGGCGCGGAAAGCGAAAGCGTCGGGCGCGACCCGCTATTGCATGGGCGCCGCATGGCGAAGCCCGAAGCAGCGCGATCTCGATGTGATCTGCGCCATGGTTCGCGGCGTGAAAGCTCTCGGCATGGAAACCTGCATGACGCTTGGCATGCTTACGGCGCGCGACGCCGAGCGGCTCAAATTCGCGGGGCTCGATTATTACAATCACAACATCGATACCTCCGAGCGCTATTATACTGAGATCGTAACCACCAGAACCTTCGGCGACCGCCTTGAAACGCTGGACCATGTCCGCGCGGCCGGCATCAAGGTCTGCTGCGGCGGCATCCTCGGGATGGGGGAGGAGCCCGCGGACCGGATCGACATGCTCGTGACGCTGGCCAATCTGCCCCGGCATCCCGAAAGCGTGCCGATCAATCTGTTGATCCCGATCGAGGGCACCCCCCTGGAAGATGCGCCGCCGGTCGATCCGATCGCCTTCGTGCGGACGGTTGCGCTTGCTCGCATCATGATGCCGCGTTCGATGGTGCGGCTATCGGCGGGGCGGTCCGCCATGAGCGACGAGTTGCAGGCCCTTTGCTTCTTCGCGGGCGCGAATTCGATCTTTATGGGGGAAACGCTTTTGACGGCGGAAAACCCAGGCGAGGACAGGGACGCGGCGCTCTTCTCCAAGCTCGGCCTCTCGCCGATGCCGCTTGAAGAGCAGGCCTTGCATGAGGCCGTATGAAGACGCATTAGCGAGCCTGCGGGAACGCGGGAGGCTTCGGCAGCTCGCGCTTCAGGCTGGTTACGATTTCACCTCCAACGACTACCTCGCGCTCGCCAACTCGCCGGAATTGAAAGAGGCGGTGAGAGCCGCGCTCGAAAATGGCGTCGCCGTGGGCGCGGGCGGGTCCCGGCTTCTGCGCGGCAATTGTTCGGAGCACGAAAGCCTGGAAGCCGACGCCGCGGCCTTTTTCGGCAGTGAGGCCGCGCTTTATTTCAGCAGCGGCTTTTCCGCGAATTATGCGCTGTTCGCAGCCTTGCCCCAGCACGGCGATCTTGTCGTCTACGATGCTCTTGTGCACGCAAGCGCCCACGATGGCATAAGGGCGGGCAGAGCGGAGAGTGTGGAAGCGGCCCACAACGACGCAAACGCCTTCGACGACAAGATCGGCGCGTGGAGAGCGGCGGGCGGGAAGGGCCGCCCCTGGATAGCCGTCGAAACTCTCTACAGCATGGATGGCGACCGCGCGCCGCTCAAGGACCTCGCCGCCATCGCGGAACGCCACGACGGCGTTCTCGTCATCGACGAGGCTCATGCCACCGGCGTTTTCGGGAAGGATGGCCGCGGCCTCGGCGACTGGCTGGAAGGGCGGCCCAACGTCCTTTCACTGCACACCTGCGGAAAGGCGCTCGGCTCGTCGGGCGCGCTGATTTGCGGGCCGAAGATCTTCCGCGATTTCATGATCAACTACTCGCGCCCGTTCATTTTCTCGACGGCGCCCTCGCCCATCGTTGCGGCGTCCGTGCGCGCCGCGCTGATCCTCTGCAAGCAACAGCCCGAGCGCCGGCAGCAGCTTGCGGCGCTCGTGTCTTTCGCGAGCAAGGCCATCGGGGCCCGCTGCGGCGTCACGCCGAGCGGCTCGCAGATCATTCCTGTGATCGCCGGCTCCGACGTGCGGGCCACGGCGCTCGCCGCCGCCATGCGCAGTTACGGCTACGACATCCGGGCCATCAGGCCGCCCACCGTGCCAGAAGGCACCGCGCGCCTTCGCATCGCGCTGACCCTGCATGCCAGCCTGGAGCTTGTCAGCGACATGATCGGCGCGCTGAAGTTCGAGCTTGAACGGCTGGGACCATGAGCGCCGGTTTCATCGTCACCGGAACCGATACCGGAATCGGCAAGACTGTGTTCAGCGCGGCGCTTGCCGGCGTCATCGGCGGATATTACTGGAAGCCGGTGCAGGCCGGGCTCGACGGCGAGACGGACAGCGATGCGGTGCGCCGCCTGTCCGGGCTGCCGCGCGACCGCATCCTGCCGGAAGCGTACAGGCTGAAAATGCCGGCCTCGCCCCACATCGCCGCCGCGCGCGCGGGCCTCACCATCGATCCGGCGCGCCTCGCGCTGCCCGAATGCGATGGCCCGCTCGTGATCGAGGGCGCGGGCGGGCTGCTCGTGCCGCTGTCGGACACGCTTCTGCAAATCGACCAGTTTGCGGCGTGGGGGCTGCCCGCGATCCTCTGCGCGCGCACGTCGCTCGGTACGATCAATCACACTCTGCTCTCTCTTGAGGCGCTGGCCCGGCGCGGCGTCGCCGTGCAAGGCGTGGCCTTCATCGGGGAACCTTCCGAGGAAGCCGAGGGCACAATCATGGAGTTTGGGAGAGTTTGTGCGATAGGCCGCAACCCCTCACCCCAACCCTCTCCCTCAGGGAGAGGGAGTCCGGTCGCGGCGTCGTCCCCTCTCCCAGGGGGAGAGGGACAGGGTGAGGGGAGATTCGTTGGCCAGCAAGTCCGCGTGCGCCGTCTCGGCCGCCTGCCCTTCATCAACCCGCTGAGTGCCCGCCCGCTCGCCGCCGCGTTCCGGGACAATTTCGATCTATCCAGCTTCGCCGTAAGGGCTGATGCATGAGCGCGCGCCCAAGATCGCCGGTCTGGCACCCCTTCACGCAGCACGCGCTTCAGCCCACAATGACAAAGATCGCGTCGGCAAAAGGCGCGTGGCTGGAAGCCGCGGACGGCGCGCGCATCCTTGACGCCATCTCCTCCTGGTGGGTCATCACCCACGGCCACAATTATCCGCCCAACGTCGAAGCGATCCGGCGCCAAGCGGGCATCCTCGACCAGGTCATTTTCGCCGGTTTCACGCACGAACCGGCCGAGGAGGTCGCGCGGCGGCTGCTCGCCATCGCGCCGCCGGGACTTGCGCACGCGTTCTTCTCCGACAGCGGCTCAACCTCGGTCGAGGTAGCGCTCAAGATGGCGCTGGGCTTCTTCCGCAACCGGGGCGAACCGCGCACCCGCATCGTCGCGCTTGAGCATGGCTATCACGGCGACACGATAGGCTGCATGTCGGTGGGCGCGCGGGGCGTGTTCAATGCGCCCTACGAACCTTTTCTATTCGAGGTCGAGCGCATTCCTTTTCCGGCTGCAGGCGCTGAACAACAAACACTCGACGCCTTCGAGGCCGCCTGCCGCCGCGACCCGCCCGCCGCGCTCATCCTGGAGCCGCTGATCCTTGGCGCGGGCGGCATGCTCGTCTATTCCGCCGCCGTGTTGCGCGAGCTGAAGCGCATTTGCGAAGCGTCCGGCGTCCTGTTCATCGCCGACGAGGTGATGACCGGCTTCGGGCGGACCGGAACGCTTTTCGCCTGCGAGCAGGCCGGCATTTCCCCGGATATTATGTCTCTGGCGAAAGGCTTGACGGGCGGCGCGATCCCGCTCGCCGTCACCCTTTGCAAGCCGGAGATTTTCGACGCCCATTACGCGCCCGACCGCGCGCGGATGTTCTATCATTCGAGTTCCTACACCGCCAACCCGATCGCGTGCGCGGCCGCCGTCGCGAACCTCAAAGTGTGGGCGGCTGAGCCGGTACGCGAGCGCATCGCCACGCTGGCCGCCGCTCAAGCCGCGCGCCTCGCCACACTTGAGGGCAATGTCCGGCTTTCGAATTTCCGGCGGCTCGGCACAATCGCCGCCGTCGATTTTCGCGTGGAACAGGAAGGGTATCTCGCAACTATCGGGCCGCAGCTCTTCGATTTTTTCCTCGGCCGGGGCCTGCTTCTGCGCCCGCTCGGCAATACGGTTTACGTCATGCCGCCCTACTGCACGACCCCCAAAGAGCTGGACGCCGTCTACGCCGCGATAACTGAAGCGGCGGCCTTGATCCGGTAGGACTGGCGCAACGCTCTTACGCAAAATTCCCCGGCTTCGCCGCCACTTGGTTTCGCGCCATGGCCAATGTTGAATTTTGACGCAACAGGCCGGTTGCAGAAGTTTGGGTCATTGCTCCGAACGACTGTTATTAGGGGTAGACTTGCCGAGCAAAGCACTTGCTTAGTTGTTGCGCCTTTGTTGCCAAACACAATTCTATTTTTCTTCAGCCCAGGCCGGCGCGTTGGCGGTCATGTGGCGTGTCGCTGCGCGATGAGGCGCGCATAGACCGCTAACTCCTTTTCGGCGGCAGCGGAACGATCATTGAGACGCGCCGCTGGTAGTCGACATACGCCCGGCCGTGGAAGGTGACGAGGTCGCGCTCCTCCAGCAATATGCCGATAAGAATGTAGCCCATTGTCGCAACTGCAAACAGCAAATGTCCGGCCGTCATCATCGGAGTCGCCCAGAACGCCAGTAAGAAACCGAAATAGAGCGGGTGTCGAACGTACTTATAGAACAACGGAGTCTTGAAGCTCGGATGCTGTGCGATCTTCCCCTGCGAATGCGCGTAAACTTGTCGGAGCCCAAAGAAATTAAAATGGTCGATGAGGAATGTACTGACCAACACGGTTCCCCATCCAATCCAGAAGATTGCATGGAGAATTGCAGTACCTATCGGGTTGCTCACCGACCAGATCGCGCCGGTCAGCGGGCGCCATTGCCAGAACAATAGGATGAGGATGAGGGTGGCGAAGAGCACGTATGTGCTGCGCTCGGCGTATCTTGGGACAAATCTGGTCCACCAGCGCTTGAAGCCCTGCCTCGCCATGACGCTGTGTTGTACTGCGAAGAGACCGAGCAGCACGAGATCGATGATCAGGGCCTCCGACGTTGAGGCAGCGGCGCCACCGCTATCGATCGACTTGGGAACGGCGAAGTTGCCAACGAAGCCGATCGCATACAAGAATGTTAACAAGAAAAGGATGTAGCAAAGCACTCCATAAACTAGAGCAGCCATGAGTACCTCCCTGCATTGCCAGGCAGCACTCTTGCGTAAGATTGAGTACCGCCTCGAGGCTCCACCTTATCTATTAAAGATATATCATAGAACAACTCACCGCCTGTGCCAATCCAGGCTAGCGGAGTTGGCCGCTAAACCGAGTTCTGCTTACTGAGGCTATGCGGTATTTCGTTCGACACTATTGAATATCCGCGAGCGACCCAACGGAGCCAAAAACAGAACCTCTCAACGGCCGGGCTGGCGCAGGCCGCCACGAATGCCCTATCCATTCGTTGGCCGAAGCGAGGAACGTTTGCTCAGTTCAAGGCGAGTTGCGAAATCGTGACCGCAAGCTCCTCCGCACAAGCCGGGACGAGCAGTTGATCGGACGGCAGGTCCAGCATGGATCGATAGCCTGTGAGCGAGGGCTTGCGATGAACGCGCGTCTCGAGGCGCACCGCGTGGATGACCCAAAGCTCCGGGATGCCGAAGCTCGCGTAGAGAGCCGCCTTGCGCCCGATGTCGTAAGCAAAGCTGGAATCGGCGATCTCAACGACGAGAAGCGCATTGTCGGGGCTCAAGTCTTTGAGCCGTATTTTGCTGTCGAAAAAGATAAAGTCCGGCTCCAGATAGGTGTCGGGCGTTAGCCGGAACGTGGTTTCACCCGCAAAGGTCAGGTGTTCAGGCAAGCGGCGCGCCCAGTGTATGTTAAGCGTTTGCTTCAAGACTTCGTGGCTATTGCCTTTTGGCGACATCGGCACGACCTCCCCGCCGATCAGCTCGATCCGCTCATCCTCCTCCAGGATTCCGGCCGCAACCATGGCCTCCAATTCTTCCACGGTGAAGCGACGCCGCAGCATTCCCTCCGCTGCTTGCGTTGTCCTATCCCGAGGCGTGTCCAGCATTGGTCTGAGGTTCATGACATGAAGTGTAGCGCATTTTCCGTCCGCGGCAAGCCGCCTGCGACAGCCGCCAGCGGAGCATCTTCGACGCGATCGAGGAGGGGTTTCGCGCCGCCTTCGCTGCCCAATCTTCAGGCCTCCCGCCCGCGGCCGATGCGCTTCAAGCTTGATTTATCCTCTTCGGATGCGCAATACAGACAGGTATCCGCATCCGGAGCAAGGAGAGAGCAGCGGGTCAACCTGAGATGGTTTCGCAAAGCACAAGCGTTTGCCGGGATTGTGTTGGGCGGCCCCTGGTCGAGAAACTCTATTGACTTATCAATGACTTAGGCAAGAGATGAAATACAACAGGCCGCGCCGCAGCCGAGCCATGACCGGCGCACGCCGGGTGTTTTTATGCCGCCACATCCGCCCTTGAAGGGTTGCCTTCCCCAGCAAACCTATAGCCCTTCCGGCTTCGGCCCAACGAACCAGAACGCACTCATATGAACATCGTCATTGTCGAAAGCGCCGCAAAGGCGAAGACTATCAACAAGTATCTCGGCGCAGGCTACAAGGTCCTCGCGTCATACGGCCATGTGCGCGATTTGCCGGCCAAGGACGGCTCCGTTTTGCCGGACAACGATTTTGAGATGACGTGGGAGGTGGAGTCCAACTCCCAGAAAGTGGTGAGTGAGATCGCAAAGGCGGTCAAAGGCGCGGACCGCCTGATCCTGGCCACCGACCCGGATCGCGAGGGCGAGGCGATCTCGTGGCACCTTTTGAGAATTCTGGAGCAGAAGCGCGCCTTGAACGGCGTTTCAGTGGAGCGCGTGGTTTTCAACGCCGTCACCAAGGATGCGATCAAGACGGCGTTCGCGCATCCTCGCGCCATCGATGAGCCGCTGGTCGACGCCTATCTTGCCCGCCGGGCGCTCGACTATCTCGTAGGCTTTACGCTCTCGCCGGTGCTTTGGCGGAAATTGCCGGGAGCGCGTTCGGCGGGGCGCGTGCAGTCTGTCGCTCTGCGCCTGGTCGTCGACCGGGAAGCGGAGATCGAAGCGTTCAAGACGCGCGAATATTGGACTGTGGAAGCTGTGCTGCGCACGGCGGCCGGGGATGAGTTCCAGGCGAGGCTCGTCGCCCGCGGCGGTAAGAAGCTCGACAAGTTCGACATTCCGGACGAGGCGACGGCGCACGCCTATCGCGACGCCATGCGCGGGCAGCCCTTCCGGGTCGAAAGCATCGAGGCGAAGGAGCACAAGCGCAACCCCGCCCCGCCGTTTACGACGTCGTCTTTGCAGCAGGAGGCTTCCCGGAAGCTCGGTCTTTCGCCGCGCCAGACCATGCAGATCGCCCAGCGGCTCTACGAAGGCATCGACATCGGCGGCGAGACCGCCGGCCTCATTACTTATATGAGAACGGACGGGGTGCAGATCGTCCCCGAGGCGGTGGCGCAATGCCGCGATCAGATCGAGGCCCAGTTCGGCAAGCGATACCTGCCGCCGGCCGCGCGACACTATAAGACAAAGGCCAAGAATGCGCAGGAAGCCCACGAGGCCATCCGGCCGACGGACTTCGGCCGCCATCCCGACAAGGTCAAGGGGCTCAGCTCCGAGGAAGCGAAGCTTTACAAGCTGATCTGGCAGCGGGCGGTCGCGAGCCAGATGGCAAGCGCCGATTTCGAGCGCACAACGGTCGAGATCGCAGTAACGGGCCGCGACGGCCAGCCCTATGGCGTGCGCGCCACCGGCTCGGTCGTCCTCTTCGACGGCTTCCTCAAGCTTTACGAGGAGGGCCACGACGATGAAGAAAGCGACGAGAGCGGCCGCCTTCCCAAGCTGAAGGAAGGCGAGCAGCTTCGCGATGCGGGCGTCAAGGCGACGCAGCATTTCACCGAGCCGCCGCCGCGCTACACCGAGGCGACGCTGATCCGCGAGATGGAGCGCCTCGGCATCGGCCGGCCTTCCACCTACGCGAGCACAATGAGCCTTTTGCGCGAGCGGGAATATGTGAAGCTCGAGAAGAAGCGCCTCGAGCCGGAGGACAAAGGCCGCCTCGTCACGACCTTCCTTGAGGCCTTTTTCAAGCGTTATGTCGAGTATGACTTCACCGCCTATCTGGAAGACCGGCTCGACCAGATTTCAGACGGGCAGCTCGATTGGAAGGAACTCTTACGCGAGTTCTGGCGCGACTTCATCGCGGCTGTGGACGAGATCAAGGACTTGCGGGTCACCCAGGTTCTGGACGCGCTGAACGAGCTTTTGGGGCCGCACATTTTTCCGGCCAAGGCCGATGGCGGCGATCCAAGGCTTTGCCCGCTGTGCAATCTAGGGCAACTCTCGCTTAAAGTGGGCCGGTTCGGCGCTTTTATCGGCTGCTCGAACTATCCCGAATGCCGGTTTACGCGGCAGCTCAAGACGGGGGACGGCGAGAACGGCGAGGCCGCTGGAACGCCCAGCGACACCGTGCTCGGCAACGATCCTGAAACGGGCTTGCCCGTCTGCCTGAAAAGCGGGCGCTTCGGGCCTTACATTCAGCTGGGCGAAGGCGGGGACGGCGAGAAGCCGAAGCGCGCCTCCATCCCGTCGAAAGCCGATCCCGCCGCGATCAACCTGGAGTATGCTCTGAAACTCCTGGCGCTGCCTCGCCAGGTCGGTGAGCATCCCGAAACCAAGAAGCCGATCATGGCGGGTTTCGGGCGCTACGGACCCTACGTCGAGCATGACGGAAAGTACGTCAAGATCGATGCCGACGAGGTCTTCAACATCGGCCTGAACCGGGCCGTGACGGTCATCGCAGAGGGCAGCACGGGCGGCAAAGGCAGGCCCGCGAGCAGTTCCACCCCGATCAAGGTTCTGGGGGCGCATCCCGAGCTTGGCGGGAAAATAGAGGTTCTCGCGGGACGCTACGGCCCCTATATCAAATTCGGCCAGGTCAACGCCACCGTCCCCAAAGGCAAGGAGCCCGAGTCCGTCACCCTGGAGGAGGCGGTGGCGCTTATCGCGGCCCGCATGGAAAGTGGCGGCGGCAAGGCCAAGGCGCGCGGCAAGGCCAGGACGGCTAAGCCGAAAGCCGCTGCGGCGAACGGAAAGGCTGCGAGCGCCAAGCCTGAAGGCGGCGCGAAGAAGCCGAAATCGCCGGCCAAGAAAACAACGGCAAAAGCGGCAAACAAGGCGACTTAAGATGGACGCGCCAGCGGAAGTGTCATCGTCATCCCGGAAAGGCGCAGCCTTATCCGGGATCTGAACGCATTGAAGCGCCTGCTTTTGAGATCCCGGCTCGCGCTTCGCTTGGCCGGGATGACGGAGTTGCTAGTAGTCCTTGAGATTCCGACATTTGCTCTCAAGGGTGCTACCAGGGGGATGCGAATGTCGGAATTGGACCACTAGCCCGTGCCGCGCAAGAAAGACAGCATGGACATGACAGCGAAGCGGGCGGAGGATGCCCGCTCCAAAGCAATAACCAAGGAAGACATTCTTCAATTCATTCGATCCTCCACCACCAATATCGGCCGGCGCGAGATCGCGCGAGCCTTCAATATTAAGGGTTCGGACCGGATCGATCTCAAGCGCATGCTCAAGGAACTCGCCGCGGACGGACTCATCGCAGACGCGCGGCGCGGCATGCGCAAGGAGGCGCTGCCGAAAGTCGCGGTCATCGTGGTCCGCGCGCAGGACCGGAACGGCGACCTCGTCGCCTCGCCGCTTCATTGGAACGAGGATGAGGATGGCGCGCCGCCGCGCATCCTTCTTGAGATTATGAGGCGGTACGAAGGGCCGGCCATCGGCGCCGGCGATCACGTCCTCGCGCGCTTGCGGGAGGCCGATGGCGCTGAAAACTCCGGCCAGGATGCGTTTGCTTTTCTGGCGTCGCCCATAAAGCGGCTTCCGCGCGACAAGCCCCGCCAGCTTGGCCTGTTGCGAAAGACGGGACGCGGCTTCGTCGTCGAATCCATCGACAAGAAGGACCTCAAGGAGTGGACCGTTTCGGACGGGGACATGGACGGCGCGGAGGATGGCGAACTCGTGCGCTTCGAGATCGCGCGCGACCTGGGTTCGCACCGGCCTTCGGCTCGCGTCACGGATCGCATCGGCCACCCCAAGGCTGAAAAGGCTGTGAGCCTCATCGCGATCCACAATCACGGCTTGAGAGACCACTTCGGCGAAGATTGCCTCGCCGAGCTGGAGAAGCTCCCCGAAGCGGCGATGGCGCATCGCGAGGACCTGACGCGCGTTCCGCTCATCACCATCGATCCGGAAGACGCGAAGGACCACGACGACGCGGTTTGGGCCGCGCCAGACACGGACCCCTCGAACGAAGGCGGCTCCGTTGTCATCGTCGCGATCGCCGATGTCTCCTTCTATGTGCGTTCGGGAACGGCGCTCGATCGCGAGGCGAGCCTGCGCGGCAATTCCGTTTATTTTCCCGACCGCGTCGTGCCGATGCTGCCGGAGAAGCTCTCGAACGGCCTCTGCTCGCTGCACGAAGGCGAACTGCGGCCCTGCCTTGCCGTGCGCATGGTGTTCGACCGCAGCGGCAAGAAGCTCTCGCACCTCTTCACGCGGGCCATGATGCGGTCCGCCGCGAAGCTGTCCTACGCCCATGCGCAGGCGGCCATCGACGGAAAAGGCGGCGCGAAAACCGTGCCTCTGCTTGAGCCGGTCCTGCGGCCGCTTTGGCAGGTCTATTTTGTGCTGAAGGAAGCGCGCGACCGCCGCGGGCCTCTCGATCTCGATCTTCCCGAACGCAAGATCATTCTCGACGAGCGCGGGCTTGTCTCGAAGGTGATCGTGCCGGAACGCCTCGACGCGCACCGGCTCATCGAAGAATTCATGATCCAGGCGAATGTCGCCGCGGCCGAAGCCCTCGAAGCCAAGAAATCGCCCCTGATCTACAGGGTGCACGATGCGCCGTCCTCCGAAAAGCTTGTCGCGCTGAGCGAATTTCTGGCCAGCATCGACATCAACGCGCCGAAGACAAGCTTCAACCGTCCCGGCCAGTTCAACCGCATTCTGGAGAAGGCGGTCGGCACCGAGCATCAGGAAATTCTGAACGAGGTTATCCTGCGCGCCCAGGCGCAAGCCGAGTACAGGCCCGGCAATCTCGGCCATTTCGGCCTGAACTTACGCCGCTACGCGCATTTCACGTCGCCCATCCGCCGCTACGCCGATCTTGTCGTGCATCGCGCGCTTGTCAGCGCCTTCGGGCTTGGAGAAGGCGGCCTTTCGGACGCGGAGAAGTCCAAGCTCGGCGCGATCGCGGAAGCGATTTCACAAAGCGAGCGCAAGGCTATGTCGGCGGAGCGCGAGACGGTCGACCGGCTGATCGCGATGCATCTGGCCGAAAGGACTGGCGAGCAGTTCAAGGCGCGGATATCCGGGGTCACGCGCTTCGGCTTATTCGTGAAGCTTCTCGACACCGGCGCCGATGGATTTGTCCCGATCGCCACGCTTGGGCGCGATTTTTACAAGCACGTCGAAAATCACCATGCTCTTGTCGGAGAACGCACAGGCGAAAGCTTCAGGCTCGGCGACCGCGTGGACGTGCGGCTGGTGGAAGCCAACCCGGCGGCGGGCGCGCTTCGCTTCGAGATGGTGAGCGATGGCCGTTTTTCGCCAGCCTTGTCCAAAGCCGCAAAGAAGCGTCCTGGCAGGCCGGACCGGATGGCCGCCAAGGCCCCCAGGAAATCAGCAAAGAAGAACAGGTGAGCCTTCTACACGTCTGACAGGGCTTCTCATGCGGACTGTGTATCCGCGGAGAGGGATTTTCCGGGCAAGGCGGGCGCCGGAGTACAAAATACCACGCGATGTGAAGGGGATGCGAAAAGGGCCTGTCGCACTGACTTTTCAACCGGAGAGAATTTATGCTCGCGTCTGGCTTGACATACCCCGCCAACTTGGCCAATTTGCAGCCTGCCCCCGCGAAATGTTAGGAACCTGTCATGGCTAAGCCTGTAACTCAGAAAATCAAATTGTTGAGCTCCGCCGGAACGGGATACTACTACGTGACGAACAAGAACCCCCGGAACATGACCGAAAAGCTCGTGCTCAAGAAGTACGACCCGGTGGTCAAGAAGCACGTCGATTTCAAAGAAGCCAAAATTAAATAGGCCTGCCTACGCCTTGACGGCGTCACAGGGGCAGCTCGCGCATAAATTCATCGGGAAAAATATGATCAGCTCCGCATCCATCGGCAGCGGGGTAAGTCCGATTTAAGAAGCGGAGCTGATCGTAGCGCCACTGGACCAAGAGGGCGTGATCCAACAGCTTATCCGAAACTCTCCAGTTTGCGACAACATGGAGGTCTCGGTTTATGCCCCACGGACCCAGGAGATGCGGCGGACCTGAGCACTCCGTAGGGTATCTCTTTCGATATAAGTATGAGAAAAAATAGCCGTTTGGCAAGGCCAGATTGACATTTTTCTGCCTCACTTCTCGGATTTCGCGCCGATCCTCCTTAACATCCTACCAACACAGCCGCACCAGTTTTTCGGACGGTTTTCGAAGTCATTCTTCAGACGCTTGTTTATCAATGCTTTTCAGTTCTATATTAAACAAAGCGCCAAAAGCACTGAGCTTTTTTTTATCAAGTCCCCGATACTGAAGTTTTCCCCGTTATCCCCAGGGCAACTAGGTCAAAGTCGAAGGAATGAATTGACGGATGGTCTCCAGGAACCGCGACACCGAGATGGGCTTGGACACGTAGGCTTCGCACCCGCCCTCCCTTATGCGCTCTTCGTCGCCTTTCATGGCGAAGGCGGTCACGGCGACAATAGGAATGTGCCTCAGACTGTCGTCTTCTTTGAGCCACTTCGTCACGTCCAGGCCCGAAACTTCGGGAAGCTGAATATCCATGACGATTAGATCGGGACGATGCTTGCGCGCGAGCGCTATCGCGTCGATTCCGTTCCGGGTCTGAAGTGTCCGGTAGCCGTGCGCCTCCAGCAGATCGTGGAAGAGCTTCATATTGAGCTCGTTGTCTTCGACGATCAGGATAGTGCTGCCCATGGCGCTCTTGCTCGATTTTGGCCGCAGCCCGCCGGCAGGCGGATCAGCCATCTGCCTTTGCGGTTTTGACGTTCGTTTTGAATAAGTGTTCAGACGCATGAGCTGTTGTCAAAATAAGAATGTGCGTGGTCATATTGTCGTGATCCGGTTAACAAAGTCTCACTGTCAGAACGCTGATCGATACGTTCGCTTCAATCTTTGGCGTTTGACGCCAATTCCATGCCAACCGGCCCTGTTCTTGCAAAGACGGCTGGGGAGGAAACGCTTCACTTAAGCTCCGTCTCTTGTGGCGCCTTCTCCTTGCGCGACGGTTTCGGCGTCACCAAGGCTCTCTTATCCAAGTATTTTTCCACCGAGCCGATCAAATCGTCAATCTTGTCTTCGAAGAAGTGGTTGGCGCCAGGAACCACCTCGTGGCTGACAACGATCCCCTTCTGTGTCTTGAGCTTGTCGACAAGGGTTTTAACCGAGCTGGCGGGCACGACGCGGTCACGATCGCCGTTGATCATGAGGCCCGAGGATGGACATGGCGCAAGAAAGCTGAAGTCGTAGAGGTTGGCGGGCGGCGCGACCGAGATGAAGCCGTCGATCTCCGGCCGCCGCATCAGAAGCTGCATGGCGATCCACGCGCCGAAGGACACCCCGGCGATCCAGCAGGACTTGGCGTCGGGATTGGCGAGTTGCAGCCAATCCAGGGCGGTCGCGGCGTCGGAGAGCTCGCCCGGTCCCTGGTCGAAAATGCCTTGGCTGCGTCCAACGCCGCGGAAGTTGAAGCGCAGGACCGAAAAGCCCCGCTGCACATAAGTATAGTAAAGACTGTACACGATCTGATTATTCATCGTCCCGCCAAATTGAGGATGCGGGTGGAGAATAATGGCGACGGGGCGCCTGCCGCGGGCTCGTGATGATAGCGTCCTTCGATGCGGCCGGCTGGGCCATTGATGATTACTTCCGGCATTCTTGTGAACCTCTTTTCCCGGATTACAAACCCGCCTTGCGGCCTCGCTCGCTCATTCGATGTGGTGGCTTCTTGCTTCGAAACTCATTACACAAAAGCGGATGGCCGATTACGCCGGGCCGAAGGTCTCTCTCTTCGGACGATTTTAGCCGGGGGCGCGCCTGCTAAAAGTTGACTCTGGCAGTCGGAAATCTTATACAAATGGGAGAAGAACTCCTCGACCGGTTCGAGCCCGTTTGCGCCCTCAAGCGGCGCCTGACGGGCATATCATAACACAGGCGTAAATTTCCACGGCCTTCGCGCGGATTTGGCGCGAAGAAGGAAGAAAATGTTGCTGAGCACGAAAGGGCGTTACGCCGTCATGGCGATTGTCGAAGTCGCAAAGCAGGGCGATGCGAAGCCTCTATCGCTCGGCGACATCGCGAGCCGCCTGGAACTGTCGCTCGCCTACCTCGAACAGCTGTTCATGAAGCTGAGGCGTAAAGGCCTTGTCCGCTCCGTTCGCGGTCCCGGAGGAGGGTACGTGCTCGGCCGAAGCGCCGATGCGATCAGCGTCGGAGAGGTGATGTCAGCGGTGGAGGAGCCGGTGCGCATGACGCGTTGCGAGAGTGAGGGCGGCGGGTGCGTCGCGTCCCGCCGCTGCGCCACGCATTTCCTCTGGGACGCGCTCGGCTCTCACATCGAGCAATTTCTCTCGGCCGCCACGTTGGCAGATGTTTTGCATGGCCGCTTCTCGCAGGGCGAAGGCTTCTCTTTGAGCGGACTCGCTGCGGCGTCACAGGCTTGCTCATGACCGTAAGAACGTATCTCGACCATAACGCGACATCGCCGCTTCGGCCCGAAGCGCGCGACGCGATGGCGGCTGCGCTCGGCTGCGCCGGTAACCCGTCATCCGTCCATGCCGAGGGCCGCGCCGCCCGCGCCCTCGTCGAGACTGCGCGCGAGACGGTGGCCAGGGTTTTCAAGACCGATCCGCAGGCGGTGACGTTCACCTCCGGCGGGACGGAGGCGGCGAATTGGCTTCTACAGGCGCAGCCTGGGCGCAGGCTCGCCGTTTCGGCAGTCGAGCACCCTTGCGTTCTGAAGGGGCATCGCTTCCCGGACGCGGATGTTTGCGTTGTCCCCATTTCGTCTCACGGTCTTGTCGAGCTTGAAAAGCTGGAAGACGCGCTGGCGCATCCCGCACTTGTCGCCGTGCAAGCGGCCAACAACGAGACAGGCGTGATCCAGCCTTTGTCGGATGTCGGATCTCTGACAAAAATCAAAAACGGCTTTGTCGTCTGCGACGCCGTGCAGGCCATTGGGCGCATTCCGCTTCAAAGCCTTGCCGGAACCGATGCGCTTTTCTTTTCGGCTCACAAGTTCGGCGGTCCGAAGGGCGCCGGGGCGGTGATATGGCGGAACGCCGAGCCCGGTCCAGCGCCGTTGATCCGCGGCGGCGGCCAGGAGAAGCGGCAGCGCTCCGGCACAGAGAACGTGGCCGGCATCGCCGGTCTCGCCGCCGCACTCGAAGCGGCCGATAAAGAGCAGGTGATTTGGAAAGCGAAGGCGGAAGCTTTACAGTCGAGGCTCGAACGAGGGCTGCGAGCCATGGCGCCGGAAGCGGTGATTTTCGGCGAAGGCGCTGACCGCCTGCCGAACACAACGTGCTTCGCGATCCCTGGTAAACGGGCCGAATTGCTGTCGATCGCCTTGGATTTCGAAGGCGTCGCAGTCAGCGCGGGCTCAGCCTGCTCTTCGGGAAAAGTCGAGCGATCCCATGTTCTTGCGGCCATGGGCGTTGCGCGGGAGCTGAGCGAAGGCGCGATCCGCGTCTCGACCGGCTGGTCAAGCGAAGAAGCGGATATCGAGCGGTTCTTGACCGCTCTTTCGAAGATTTGCGGCGCGCGCGACGCACGCCGGGCTGCGTGAGATAGTGCGCCTCATGGTTCGACAAGCTCACCATGGGGTCTGCGGTTGCCTCATCCTGAGCCTGTCGAAGGATGAGGCGTCGACTGAAAGGGAGTGAACATATGGCGACGCCAGTGCAGGATACCGTCCAACGGGTCCGCGATATCGATGTCGACAAGTATAAATACGGTTTCACCACCGACATCGAGAGCGTGCGCGCGCCGAAAGGCTTGAACGAGGACATCGTCCGTTTCATCTCCGCGAAAAAGGACGAGCCCGAGTGGCTGCTCGAATGGCGGCTCGAAGCTTACCGCCGCTGGCGCACCATGGAGGAGCCCACCTGGGCGCGCGTTCATTATCCCAAGATCGACTACGAGGATTCGTATTACTACTCCGCCCCGAAATCGTCCGAGGGGCCGAAGGGCCTCGCCGATGTCGATCCGGAGCTTTTGCGCACCTATGAGAAGCTCGGCATCCCGCTGAAGGAGCAGGCGGTTTTGGCCGGCGTCGAAGGCGCGAAGGTGACGGGGCCGCGCGTCGCCGTGGACGCCGTTTTCGACAGCGTCTCGGTGGTCACCACCTTCAAGGAGGAACTGGGGAAGGCTGGCGTCATCTTCTGCTCGATCTCGGAGGCGGTTCGCGAGCATCCCGAGCTTGTGCGCAAGTATCTCGGCAGCGTGGTGCCCAGCTCCGACAACTATTTCGCGACGCTCAACTCGGCGGTCTATTCCGACGGCTCTTTCGTCTATGTGCCGGAAGGCGTCCGCTGCCCGATGGAGCTTTCGACTTACTTCCGCATCAACGAGAAGAACACCGGGCAATTCGAGCGCACGCTCATCATCGCAGACAAGGGCTCCTATGTGAGCTATCTCGAAGGCTGCACCGCGCCCCAGCGCGACGAAAACCAGCTTCACGCTGCGGTGGTGGAGCTGATCGCGCTCGACGACGCCGAGATCAAGTATTCGACCGTGCAGAACTGGTATCCGGGCGACAAGGACGGCAAGGGCGGCATCTATAACTTCGTGACGAAGCGCGGGGATTGCCGGGGCCGCAACTCCAAGATTTCCTGGACGCAAGTCGAGACCGGTTCGGCCATCACCTGGAAATATCCGAGCTGCATCCTGCGCGGCGACGGCAGCCGCGGCGAGTTCTATTCCATCGCCATCTCGAACGGCCGCCAGCAGGTCGACAGCGGCACCAAGATGGTGCATCTCGGCAAGAACACCTCGAGCCGCATCATCTCGAAGGGCATCGCGGCGGGCCGCTCCGACAACACCTATCGCGGCCTCGTCTCGGCGCATCGCCGCGCCGCCAACGCGCGCAACTTCACGCAGTGCGACAGCCTTCTGATCGGCGATCAGTGCGGCGCTCACACCGTGCCCTACATCGAGGCGAAAAACGCAAGCGCGCAGTTCGAGCACGAGGCGACCACGTCGAAAATTTCCGACGACCAGCTGTTCTATTGCCTGCAGCGCGGCCTTTCGGAAGAGGATGCTGTGGCGCTCATCGTGAACGGCTTCGTGCGCGATGTGCTGCAGCAGCTCCCGATGGAGTTCCTGGCGGAGACGCAGAAGCTGATTGCTATCAGCCTGGAAGGCAGCGTGGGTTAAAAGAAGGGGGACAGCCAATGCCACTGACACGTGTCGCGCTCAGGCGCGGAAAATCGGCCGAATATAAGCATGCGATCCTGGACGGCATTTATGCCGCGATGATTGAAACTTTCAGTGTGCCTGAAGACGACAGGTTCATGCTGATCGACGAGTATGACACCGAGAATATATTATACAGCTATAGTTACCCCGCCATCGCGCACTCAGACGATCTTCTGATTATACAGCTTACAGTGAACAATACTCGCACCGTAGAACAAAAAAAGGCTTTGTATGCGAGTATCGTGGATAAGCTGACTAAAGAATCCTGGCGTTAGACAAGAGGATGTCTTGATCAATCTGGTCGAGGTGGCGAAAGAAAACTGGTCGTTTGGCCTCGGGGTCGCGCAGTATGCGGAAAACTGACCGGGGGAACCTGGACGGTTGGATTTGTGCGATACGATTGTGTGAGAGTGTTGCTGGATGGCCGGGTCAAGCCCGGCCATGACACAAAGTTTTTCGTCGCCGGTCGTGCGTTGCGGCGGTTGCGATAGCGTCCCCTCTCCCTGAGGGAGAGGGACAGGGTGAGGGGTTGCGAAGGTGCAGACTATAGCAGAGCATAGGATCGGCAGAGCGCGCGAGTTGCGGGGCGCGAGCACCGATGCTGAGCGCAAGCTCTGGCGGCACCTCCGCAACCGTCAACTTGAAGGCCTAAAGTTCCGGCGGCAGGTTCCTCTGTTTGGCTTTTATGTCGATTTCCACTGTGAAAGCGCCAACCTGGTGGTCGAACTCGACGGCGGCCAGCACGCCGGCAAAATCGAAAGCGATGCGACGCGGACTAAGGCATTGCAGGACGCAGGAATCCTGGTTCTGCGCTTCTGGAATAATGAAGTGCTCAAGAATTGCGAAGGCGTACTTGCCGAAATCATCAGGATAACAAAGGCTGCAACCCCTCACCCTGCCGCTCTCCCACTGGGAGAGGGGACGCCCACTCGTCCCGCTGCGGAGTTTTGATAATGGCGCTGATATTGGCGGGATTATTGGGAGCGTTCATCAGCCTGGTTGGGCTGTGGCTGATGACGTCGCCGTTCAACGCCGTCCAGGCGTTCGGCATCGATCCGTCGCATCTGGCCGATATCGCGCTGGCGCCGGGGCTCGGAGTTCGCAATCTGGCGCTTGGCCTGATCATCCTTGTTCTTGCGCTGATGCGGAACGCGAGGGCGCTGGGCACGGTGCTGCTTTTGGGCTCGATTGTGCCGCTTGGCGATTTCGCGATCGCCGGAAAGGCCTTGGGCTATGCCGCCGCCGCCCGGCATCTGGTTACGCTGCCGTTTTCGCTGGCCCTCGGTCTCATCCTGGTGCGCCGATGACATACTGGTTCAAGCCAAAGCGATATGGATTGGGCGCGACCCCTGCAAACTGGAAGGGCTGGCTTGTTACGCTGGGCTTCATGGCCATTGTCTTCGCCTTCCTCGCCGGCGTCGTCGCCGCGCGGGATCGGCTGAGCACCGAAGCCGTCATTGCCTGGGCCGCAGCTTTCGTCGCGGCCGAGTTTCTATTCATTTGGATTGCCTGGAAAAAGACGGACGGGGCCTGGCGGTGGCGCTGGGGTTCCGATGACATCGGGAAGTAGAGAAAACGATGCTTGAAATCAAAGACCTGCATGCGGAAATCGACGGCAAGGAAATCCTTCGCGGCTTCAATTTGACCGTGCCGAAGGGCGAGGTCCACGCCATCATGGGGCCGAACGGCTCGGGCAAATCCACGCTCTCCTATGTCCTCGCAGGCAAGGAAGAATACGAAGTCACGCAGGGTTCCGTGACCTGGGACGGGAAGGACCTGCTCGCCATGGCGCCAGAGGAGCGCTCGCATGGAGGGGTGTTTCTGGCCTTCCAGTATCCCATGGAAATCCCCGGCGTCGCCTCGCTGACCTTTTTGCGCGCGGCCATGAACGCGCAGCGGAAGGCGCATGGCGAAGGCGACATCTCCATACCGGACTTCATGCGCAAGGTCCGCGCGGAGGCCGAAAAGCTCAGCATATCGATGGACATGCTGAAGCGCCCGGTGAACACGGGCTTTTCGGGCGGCGAGAAGAAGCGCGGCGAGGTGCTGCAGATGTCGCTGCTTCAACCCACGCTCGTCATTCTCGACGAGATGGACTCCGGCCTCGACATCGACGCCATCCGCATCGCGTCCGAAGGCGTGAACCGGCTTCGCTCGCCGGACCGGGCCATTATTGTCATCACCCACTATCAACGGCTCCTGAACTACATTGTGCCCGACGTGGTGCACGTGATGGCGCATGGGCAGCTCCTGCATTCGGGCGGCAAGGAGCTTGCCCTGGAGCTGGAAGAGACGGGCTACGCGGCATATCGCACGGAAGCGGCTTAAGGGGCGGCGATGACGATCCATCAGAGCAAAATTCGGCCCGCCATAACGCCCGCGGAACAGCGCTTCCTCGACCTGTACGCTGGCGTTTCCGCCAAGCTTCCGGGAGCGCGGAGCGCGCCCGTCCGCGCCTGGAGGGAAGCGGCGCTGGATGCGTTCACGAAGCTCGGGGTTCCGCACCGGCGCGTCGAAGAGTGGAAGTACACGGATTTGCGCGCGCTGATGACGGAGGTCCGTCCGCTCGCCGGGCTGACGCCGCCTGTGCGGGAAGACCTCAGCATCGAGGACTTGATCGGCAAGCCGCTCGCTCATCTGGAAGCCTATCGCGCCGTCTTCGTCGGGCGGCCGCTTCCGCGCGGACCTGTCCACGATCCAGAATGCGCCCGGCCTGGGGTTTGAACCCTTGCACGGCTTGTTGCAGGACGACGCGGCTTCCGCGCAGGCAATCGAGAGGCTTCCCCTCAGGCAGAAGGATGTGGTCGCCGCGCTCGCCACAGCCTTTGCAACCGATGGAGCGATCCTTGCCATCGCGCCCAGAGCGCGGCTCGAAAAGCCGATACATCTCATTTTCATCTCGGCGGAAGGCAGCCTGGACGCGCTTCAGCACGCGATCGGCATCGGCGACGGAGCGGAAGTCTCGCTCCTGGAAACACACGTCGGAGCCGAAAATTCCCAGGCCATTTCGGCCACGCGGATCGCAGCCGGAAAGGGCGCGTCGCTGAAGCATGTGCGGCTTGCGATGGGCGCATCGGCGCATCTCGCATCGTCGGCGGTCGCGCTCGGGGAAGGAGCGCATTACGAGCCTCTGCACATGGCGGTCGATAGCGCCCTCCTGCGCGCCGGCTCCACGATCCGCTTCGAAGGCCCGAAAGGGCGCCTGCACTACGCAGGAGCCATGCTGCTGCGCGGACATGGCCATGCCGACTTCACGCTTGTCGTCGATCATGTCGCGCCTGGTTGCGAGAGCCGCGAGATTGTAAAGGCCGTGCTCGATGGGCGTTCGCGCGGAGTCTTCCAGGGCAAGGTCATTGTGCAACGCGGCGCGCAGAAAACCGACGGCAAGCAGATGGCGAACGCCCTGCTTCTGTCGGACGAAGCCGAGTTCGATTCCAAGCCGGAGCTTGAAATCTTCGCCGATGACGTGGTCTGCGGGCATGGTTCGACCGCCGGTCAGCTCGATGAGGACATGATGTTCTATCTGCGGGCGCGCGGTATCCCGGAGGTGGAGGCGCGCTCGCTTCTGATCGGCGCTTTCGTCGGGGAAGCCCTCGACAGGATCGATAACGAGGCTCTGCGGGGCGCGCTGGACGAAAAGGTCGCCGCGTGGCTCGCCCAGGATCCAACCAAATGAATAACGAACGCACTAACAAAAAGCAGCTTTACCGCTCACCCCAGCCCTCTCCGCAAGGGGCGAGGGGCAGGCCGTGGCCGCCGCAACGCCGTTCCTTCTCTCTTTGCGGGAGTGGGGCGGGGTGAGGGGCGTCAGCTCGGAGAAGGAGAATGACTCTGATCGACCAAGACATCGCTTCGAGCGCTTATGACGTGGAAGCCATCCGCCGCGATTTCCCGGCGCTGTCGCTCAAGGTTCACGGCAAGCCGCTGGTCTATCTGGACAACGCTGCGAGCGCGCAAAAGCCCAAAGCCGTGCTGGACGCGCTGATGAAGGCCTACACCGAAGAATACGCGAATGTGCATCGCGGCCTCCATTACCTCGCCAACGCGGCGACCGCCGCGTATGAAGGCGCCCGCGAGCGCGTTGCCCGGTTTCTGAACGCGCCGAACCACGAGCAGATCGTCTTCACGAAGAACGCGACCGAGGCGATCAACCTCGCGGCGCAATCCTTCGGGGGCCTCCACATCGGCCCCGGCGACGAGATCGTGCTCACCATCATGGAGCACCATTCGAACATCGTGCCGTGG
The DNA here is from genome assembly GCA_963727795.1 of uncultured Alphaproteobacteria bacterium. Lineage (GTDB taxonomy): Bacteria > Pseudomonadota > Alphaproteobacteria > Rhizobiales > Rhodomicrobiaceae > Rhodomicrobium. The sequence continues at coordinate 347,717 of CAVSHC010000008.1, read as the reverse complement.
CACTTCCATCGCGAGCGGCGCGGCGCCGTCATCAAATGGGTGCCTGTCACGGACGAAGGCGAATTCCGGATCGAGGACTTCGAAGCCGCCATCACGCCGCGCACCAAGATGGTCGCGATCACGCATATGTCGAACGTCCTCGGCACGGTCACGCCGGTGAAGGAGGTCTGCAAGATCGCGCATGCCCACGGCGCTTACGTGCTCGTGGACGGCAGCCAGGGCGCGGTGCATCTTCCCATCGACGTGCAGGACATCGATTGCGATTTCTATGCTTTCACCGGCCACAAGGTCTACGGGCCGAGCGGCATCGGCGCGCTGTACGGCAAGCGCGAGCATCTCGAAGCCATGCCTCCCTACCAGGGGGGCGGCGAGATGATCGAGACCGTGACGGTCGACGCCGTGCGCTATAACGATCCGCCCTACCGGTTCGAGGCCGGAACGCCGCCGATCGCGGAGGCCGCCGCGCTGACCGCCGCGCTCGATTACATGGATAGCATCGGCAAGGATCGCATTCGCGAACACGAAAACGGCTTGCGGCGATATGCCGAGGAGCTTTTGAAACCGATCAATTCGCTGCGCTTCATCGGCAATGCGGCGGAGAAGGGGGCGATCGTCTCTTTTGCGATGGAAGGAGCGCACGCTCACGACGTCGCTACGATCCTCGACCGGTCCGGCATCGCGGTGCGCGCCGGAACACATTGCGCCGAACCGCTTCTCGCGCGGTTCGGGGTGACATCGACATGCCGGGCCTCGTTCGGCCTTTACAACACGCGCGCCGAAGTGGAGGCGCTCGCGGAAGGACTTCAGAAAGCGGAGCGATTTTTCAAATGACCGACACCATTCAAGAGAGAAAAAACCCGGTCGAGCAAGCGCCCTGGGACGGACCGCAAGAGCCGCCCGTCCACAAGGACTTGCCGGAGCCTTGCGCCCATACGGTTGAGGTTGCCAGGGAATTCAAGGAACATCCGATCCCTGAAGAAGAACTTGACCTTATGACGCAAGGGATCATCGCCGCCGTGAAGACGGTCTACGATCCCGAGATCCCCGTTGATATTTATGAGCTTGGGCTCATTTATAGAATTGATATCAACGACGACCGGGAAGTCGACGTCGAGATGACGCTCACCGCGCCGGGGTGTCCGGTGGCGGGCGATATGCCGGTGTGGGTTGAGAATGCGGTTGGCGCCGTGCAAGGCGTGAGCCTCGCGCGCGTGCAGCTTGTGTTCAACCCGCCTTGGGATCCGAGCCGCATGTCGGACGAAGCCCGCGTGGCGCTGAATATGTTTTAGTCAGGCGCCGTCATCCCGGAAACGCTGCAAGCTTTATCCGGGATTCGGTCCAGGTCAGATCGCGGATAGCCGCAAGCGGCTTCCGCGATGACCGTGGAGAAGGGGAGGCAAGACAATGGCAGGGAAGGTTTTGACGCTGACGGACGCCGCGGCGGAGCGGGTGAAGGCCATCATGGCGCGCTCCGAAACGCCGCTTGCGGGCCTGCGCGTCGGCGTGAAGAAGGGCGGCTGCGCCGGCATGGAATATACGATGGAGTACGCCGCCGAGGCGCGCCCCCTCGACGAGGTGGTCGAGGACAAGGGTGTGCGCATTCTGATCGAGCCCTCGGCGATCCTGTACCTCCTCGGCACGGTAATGGACTTCAAGACCGAGAAGCTTACGTCCAGCTTCGTCTTCAACAATCCCAACCAGACGAGCGCCTGCGGCTGCGGCACAAGCGTGGAGATACGGCCCGCGGGCGAGGCTTGACCGGCTGCGGGCAGCGCCCCTCCGGCGCTTGCCTCAATACCTCTCGAACTCGGCGTCGAGCGCGTCGGCATGGCCGCTTGAGAGGTTGAGGGCGACGCCCTTGCCGCCGCGGCTGGCGGAGACCGGGACCCGCGCCTTGACCGCAGGGGCCGCCCGTTTCGGCGCAGGCGCCGCCGCTTTTGCCGCCGCGCCCGCCGCAGCCTTCGCCGGAGCGTGGCTCCCGTCCCCGATCCTGAAGAAGCCGATGCTCGTCTGCAGCCTGTCGGCCTGGCCCGACAGCGCCTCCGAGGTCGCCGACATCTCCTCGGCCGCGCCCGCATTCTGCTGGATCACCTTGTCGAGCTGCTGGATCGCCTGGTTCACCTGGCTCGCCCCGATGTCCTGCTCGCGGCAGGCCGCGCTGATCTCCTCCACAAGCTCCGCCGTCTTCTTGATGTCCGGCACGAGCTTCGCGAGCATCTGGCCCGCCTCGCGCGCGGCGGAGACCGTCTGGCCCGACAGCGAACCGATCTCGGCCGCCGCCGTCTGGCTCCGCTCGGCGAGCTTCCTCACCTCGGACGCCACCACCGCAAAGCCCTTGCCGTGCTCGCCGGCGCGGGCCGCCTCGACGGCCGCGTTCAGCGCCAGAAGGTCGGTCTGCCGCGCGATCTCCTGCACGAAGGCGATCTTCTCGGCGATGGTCTGCATGGCCTGAACCGCCCGGTTCACCGCGTCGCCGCTCGCCTGCGCGTCCACCGACGACTGCCGCGCGATCTTCTCGGTCTGCGAGGCGTTGTCCGCGTTCTGCTTGATGTTGGCGGCCATCTGCTCCATCGACGAGGACACTTCCTCGGCCGACGCGGCCTGCTCGTTGGCGCCGCTCGAAAGCTGCTGGATGGCCGAGGACATCTCTTCGCTGCCCGACGAGACGGTCCCGGCGGCGGCGAGCGCGTCGGAGACGACGCCCCGGAGCTTCGCCGTCATCTCTTTCAGCGCGATGCCGAGCGTGTCCTTGTCCGACAAGGGCTTCGGCTCGACCGAGAGATCGCCGCGCGCGATGGCGTCGGCCATGCCGGCGGTGACGCGAAGGTTCGCGGTCATGCGGTTGAGGGAGTTGATGAGATGTCCGATCTCGTCGCGGCGGCCATGCGCGATAGCCCTTGAGAAATCGCCTCTCACGGCAGCATCGATCGCTGAACGCGCATCTGCAAGCCCCGTCGTGATGGCCCGCAGAAGCGAGACGCCGACCACGACAACGGAAAGAGAAATGGCCCCAAGAGCAACGACAAGAAGACCATTGTGCTGCCAAAGCTCCGCAAGGAGCCTGTTAAAAAAGGCCGCATCCATGTCGTCGAGGTAAACCCCGATGCCCGCGAGACCTTCCACTTCGGGAAGATTCTTGATGTAGGACAGTTTGGGGGTTATGGGGCCGCCGACACCTTTTTCATACAAATATTGAACGAAGCCCGCTCCCGATGGGCTTTTGGCGACATTGATGAACACCTGAATGAATTTGTAGCCTGTCGAGTTGGCGAGTTCGATACGGTTTGTGCCGATTTTCGAGCGGTCGTTCAGGCAGGTGACGATGCCATTATAGTCGTAGGCAAAGATATAGTTGGCCTGTTTCTCATCGCCGAAGTGCGACGATTGAAGGGATGCGAAAAAGGCTTTCCGCCCGGCGTCCGTCTTGGGTCCGCCGGCAGCGTTCATGGCCTCGCGCGCGACGGCGACTGCCATGTCGAGGAGATTTCGAAGCTCGGTTCTTCGCTCGTCCAGCATTTGGGCGCGCAGGACCGAAAAGGCCACACACATCGCAAGGCCTGCCCCAATGACAGCCAACAAGAGCGCAATATTGATACGGGTCGTGATTTTCATCCGCGCGAGCATGATGTCAAAATTTGCTTTTGATTTCAGTCGATGTATCCAGCTAAGGCGAAGGCTTAGTAAGTTCGGACAGGGTTCCAGCGTCATGTGTTTCAGGGGCAGACGCTCACTTCGGCTTGCCGTGCGCGCCCATTTGCGCCAGAAGCCGCATATGCCAAAGCTTTTGCGATTTGAGCCGGGCGATGGCTTTCACGCGGCGGACTGGCGGTAGCTGGTGTGGCCTCTCCCCCGATCCTGCCCGTCCGCATATTCGCTGGCGATGCGCGTGTCGATCACGACGGCTCCGCCGCGCATCGCTTTCACTGCTTCTTCCGCAGTGACGATCTTCGCCCCCGATAACACCGCCGGCGTATCGTCCGCCAGCGCGGCCTGGGTGGAAATGAGAGCGGACAACAGCGCCGGCGCTATGCGTCGAACTATGTTTGAGCTTGAAAACAACATGGCCGAGCCTTCCAAGGTTAAGCTCAGCCATAGATATAATATCGGCGCTACAGATCGCTGAAGGCGCGCAGCAACATCTTAGGGGCCTCGTTAACGAGGACGCAAGCAGCCCTCGTACTTGCGCCGAGGCAAGCGCGGGCCGCACGCTTCACAAAAGCGGAAACGCATAACATCGCCCTTGCTGGCAAGAAATCCGCACGGGCGCCGTCATGAACCGAAAGCCGAGAATTCTCGTGGTCGACGATGAAGAATTCAATCTCGACAATATAAGTTTCTATCTGACCGAAGCTGGTTACGAAGCTATCGGCGCTGAAGACGGGGAAATCGCGCTCGATAAGCTCCTCACTTTGGGGGAAGTGGACGCTATCGTTCTCGACCGTATCATGCCCAACATGGACGGCATGACATTCCTCAAAGAGATCAAAGGGAACGCGAGCCTGGCCGATATTCCGGCCGTCATGCAAACCGCCGCCTCGGCCCCCGAGGAGGTGCTGGAGGGCATCAAGGCCGGCGTTTACTATTATCTGACAAAGCCCTATGAGCCGGAGATGCTGCTCAGCATCGTCGAATGTGCGCTGCGCGATGCGAAGGGCAAGAGGGCGCTCAAAGCGTCAATTCTCCAGGACCAGAGCATCCGGGGCCTGATGGTGACTTCCTGCTTTCGCTTTCGCACCCTTGAGGAGGCGAAGAACCTCGCGGCCTATATCGCGAAGTGCTTCCCAACCCCTGAAACGGCCGTTTATGGGCTGCACGAGCTTCTAATCAACGCCGTCGAACACGGCAATCTCGGGATAAGCTACGCCGAGAAAACAAAATTGATCTTCGATCACGAGTGGGATCGGGAAGTTACCCGAAGGCTGGCGCTACCCGGCTACCGCGACAGAGTTGGCTATCTCTCTTTTGAGGCGACGCACGACGCCATTACCGTGACGATCAAGGATCAGGGCCAAGGGTTCGACTGGAAAAACTACCTTGATTTCTCCGCGGACAGAATGACCGATCCCCACGGCAGAGGCATCGCCAGCTCCCGCTTGCTGTCGTTCGACGATGTTCAATATCTGGGCGCCGGCAATGAGGTGCGGTGCACGGTCAGCCTCACCGGAGGTTCGCAGCCATCACTCTGAGTTCGTCGCATCAGGCCTTCATGCACGCATCCAATCGATGGATCGACGCCCAAACGACGGCGCACCGTTCGCCGGATTGTCTCAACAGGGCCGGGATCGCCTCGTTTCCCGACTTGATTGCGGCCTCCAGGAGAGATGCCTGCTCCGCGATCCCCGCCACGCCGAGCTGAGCTGAAGCGCCCTTGAGCGAATGCGCAAACCCGGCAGCCTCCGCGGTTTTGCCTTGGGCCAGCAAATTCCGCAGGTGGTCAAAACTTCCTTCGTATTTGCCCGCATATTGGCGCAAGTAACGCACGTAGCGTTCCGGCTGCGGGATCCGCCGCAAACCGGCGTCGAGATCGATATCGCCGATTTCGCCAAGACAGCGCCGAAGGCCCGCGACGTCGTCCCCCACTGACATCGGAGGAGGTTCAGAGGCCGGCTCATCACCCGCCTTCAACCATTGCTCAAGCGCGGCATGGACGTGATCGGGGTCAAGCGGTTTGCAAATGAAATCGTTCATCCCCGCGGCAAGGCATTCGTCGCGGGACTTTTCGAAAGCATTTGCAGTAACGGCGATAATCGGCGTGCGCTTGTGGCCGTCCAGGCGCCGGATGGCCTTTGTGGCGGACAACCCATCCATAATGGGCATTTGCATGTCCATGAAAATCAGATTGTAGGGGGTTGACCCAGCCTTGGTCACGGCCTCCTCGCCATTCTCAGCCATGTCGGCGTTAAGCCCCTCTTCTCTCAGCATGTCCAAAAGGATCTCGCGGTTCAGCTCGACGTCCTCGGCCACGAGCACGCGCGCTCCGTTGAAATAGCCGCCATCCTTTGCCGCTGGCCGTCCGTTTGAACGCCTGGACACGGTATAGGGCTTGGCGGGCTGCACGAGCGCGGAGAACCAGAACCGGCTGCCCTTGCCAGGGGCGCTCGTTCCGCCAGCTTCGCCCCCCATCAACGTTGAGAGACGCCGTGTGATGGCAAGCCCAAGACCCGTTCCGCCGAACTTCCGGGTGAGCGAGGTGTCCACCTGCTCGAAAGGCGAAAATAGCCTGCCCAAGGCGCCGGGCTCAACGCCAATGCCGTTGTCTTCAACCTCAAAATGCAAGAGCAGCCCGGCGCCGCTTCGCTTTTCCAGGTCGACGTGAACGACCACTGAACCCACGGGCGTGAACTTGACGGCGTTGCTCAAATAGTTGAGGAGGCATTGGCTGATCCGCAGCGGATCGCCGTGCAACTGGTCGGGAATATAAGCGCTGATATCCATCCTCAAATTCAGGCCTTTTTGCTCGGCCTGAGAAAAGAGCTGGGACATCACGCCGCTGAGCAGATCCCGAAGACTGAAATTCTCCCGGCGGAGAGAAAGCTTGCCTGCCTCGATTTTGGAGATGTCGAGAATGGCGTTGATGATCCCAAGCAGATAGTGGGCCGATCTGTCGATCTTCTCGAGCTTCTCGGATTGGCTGGGCTCCTGAATATCGCGGCGCAGCATCCGCGTCAGCCCGACGATCGCGTTCATGGGCGTGCGGATCTCATGGCTCATATTTGCGAGGAAGTCGCTTTTGGCGCGGCTGGCTTCCAGAGCCGCCTGCTCGGCCGCCTTGAGGCGATGGCGGCGGGCTTCATGGACGAGCACATAATTGACGGTCGCGAGAAGATCCGAGGCGGCGTCATGTTCGGCAGGCGTCCATGGCTGCGAGTGGTTGCGTTTGGCCTCCACCCAAAGATCGAAGGACCGCCGCGGCAGACTGATGCTTCCATCTGGAGCGGCGAGCTTCTCCGGCTTGCCTGCCCACGAAACGGACCGTATGACTTCGGGCCGGAACAACAGCAGGACGGGCTTGCGGGCATCCTCGAAAATGACTGCAAGAACGCCGCTTGCTTTGTCGCGATGGCTGACAAGACGCGGCAGGCGGTCCGAAATGCAGTCGCAGGAAAAAACCGGCTCCCTCGCCGCCGATCGAACCCAGACCGTCAGTTCGGCAATATCCCCGGCGGGCGGCGCCTCGCCAACGGTCCTGACTTGGCTTGCGCCATTTTCATTCCAGACAACGGCGGCGCCGGAGCAACCGGGCAACAGCTCAACAATCGAAGTATCGGCTTCAGTGAGTGCGCTTAAGCAGTCCTCGGCCAGCGCCAGCTTCGACAGGATCCCGGACTCGGCCGGCAGAGCGCTTTGTCCCTTGCGTTTCGCCGACCGGCTGAGGTGTCCTTCAAGCGCAATGTTGAAAGCACGGACGACGGCGGCGGCGTTGTGACGGCCTTCCGAGCTCACGCGGTGGGGCTGGCGATGATGACCGATAACAAGACCCCAAAGAATTCCTCTGGTCAGAACCGACAGCGACATCGCGCCATCGACGCCAATATTCTGCTGATAGGCCTGATGAATGGGGGAGATGCTGCGATAGAGGCTGAGGCTGAGATCGAAAGACGCCCCGGACAGGCCACGCCCCGCGATTAACGGCACGGGCTCGTAATCGCGGGCGGGTGTCCAGCGTTCATGGGACACGCGATAGAGAGCGCGGGCTTGCGGTGGAATATCGCTGGCCGGAAAACGCAGACCCATGAAGGACTGGTCCCAATCCTCGGCCAAACTCTCGCCGACCACCTCTCCGTCGCCCTCAAACTCGAACCGGTAGACCATGACCCTTTCGAAGCCGGAGACGGCCCGCACCGCTTGAGCGGCGGTCGCCGCCAGCTCAGCGACGTCTTTCGCCGTCTCCATGGCCTGGATCGCCTGGGCCACCACAAGCGAGGCTCCATTCATCGCGAACGGGGCCGCAGAAAGCGACGGCAGCTCGAATTCGCAGAATGCAACGCCTGGAACGGCGAAGACATGCGCCTCCGAAGCGCCAACCTTGCCGATGCCGGTCACGATCCTGCTCTGTCCGCCGGCTATCTGACCAAGGCGCCGGCAAGCCGCGATCAGATCCGCGGGCAGCCACCGCGGGGTCTCCGAAAAAGGAGTGTCCCCGAAGATGGCGTCGATATTGGCGCTCTTGGTTAGCAGGCCGAACGTCACGGGATCGAGCCCGACGATGGCTCCGTGGGGCTGGATGGCGCTCGACAGATGGATCGGCTCTTGCCCGCACGCGTCGGCGCTTCGCTTGCACATCTCGGATAAATCAAACTTGTTCACGCAGCACATCCAAAATTTTTAGGGGACAGGTGTTTGCCCCAGGTCGATTCCCTGAGCGCTTGCAAAATGGCCGTGTTTACCACCTTCCGGGAGGAAGAGGTTGCTTTGCCGATCGCAAATGTCCGGGATGCGAGCCTACAACCAGGAGTTGAACAGAACGCGCACCGGCGAAGAGCGATTTGAGAGAAATGCCGCAAAGTTCCGGGCTGGGCAAAAAGCAGCTACGCTCTCATGCGGGCTTTCCTGTCGAGACTTCCAGCACGCGCTGCGCAGAGGTTGCGCAATCGGCGAGCGAGAACCTGTCGAGGTGGCGGAAAAACACCTCGCGGGCGCCTTTGAGCACGCCTTTCAGCCGGCAGCAGGGCACGAGCGTGCAGTCGCCCCCTTCGCGAAAACACTCCGCCAGCGCCTGGTCCCGCTCCTGATGACGCACCACTTCGCCGACACGAATTTCTTCAGGGGGCCTGGTCAGCATCACCCCGCCTTTCACGCCGCGGATCGTGCGCAGGAAGCCGGCGTCCGTCAGCGACTGCACCACTTTCTGCAAATGGTGGCGGGACACCCGAAGCTCCCGCGCGAGCAGCTCCGTGCTCAAATGCCTCTCCGGCTCCGCCGAAAGGCGGATCAGGGTTCGCAGGGCCAGGTCTGTCGAAAACAGGAGCTGCATAAGGGTCTCTCAAAACAGGTATTAAAATACCACTTTTTGGCTTCGATAAGTGGTATTACATATACCAATTTTAAGACACCCCGTCCACTTCGGAGAATCGAGCCGGAGGGCGTGCTACATCCGGGCGCCCAGGCTCAAGTTCGGATCGAGCCTGGCGGCGCGCTCATAATCGGCGCTGGCGCTGCTGTGATCTCCTTTGGCCTCGTAGGCGGAGGCGCGGCCGAAGTAAGCAAGCGCGGATGCCGGGTCGATTCTTAGGGCCTGTCCGTAGTCGGCGATCGCCTTGTCATTATCGCCCCGGGAATGATGAACGTCACCGCGGTTTCTATAGGCTACGCCGAACTGCGGGTCGAGCTTGATGGCTTGGTCGAGATCGGCCAACGCGCGACGAAGATCGCCTCTGCCTTTGTGAGCGACAGCGCGATTGTTGAACCCGCCAGCATAAGCCGGGTCGAGCTTTATGGCCTCGTTGTAATCGGCGATGGCTCGGTCCAAGTCGCCTTTGGCGCTGTAAGCATTCCCGCGGTTATTGAAAGCGGAATTGTTTTTCGGATCGAGCTTGATTGCAAGACTGTAGTCCGCAATTGCGCTTCGGAGGTCGCCTTTCGCCATATAGGAACCGCCACGATTGTTGTGAGCTAAGGACCGGATTTCTACCGGCAGCCTTCTGTTGCTTACTATCGAGGAGCAGCTGGCGATGCGCAGGTCATGATTGGCGTCTTGATCGCAATCTTCCACGCCACCCGCGGCGGCGGGCGACGCCGTCGTGAGAAGCACCGCCAATAGCAAGAAGATAGTGGGCATACCCCCTCCTGGTCGCTTTCCGGCTGGTTATCAGAGGTTGGAGCGCAAAGGGAGCGGATTTTGATCCGGACACCGAAAACCGCCTTGAGGGGTTCCAACTTGGGCCGCGCCTGTGGATAGGAAGCGGCTATCTTTTGATCTAAATCAACTTTAGATTGACAGGAGCGTAATCTTTCAAGTCAACGAACCGTGAATGCATCGCCGGCGCCGGTCTTCTTCGTCGTCGTGGTAATGCCTTCGCATGTGCAAGCCAATCGCGGGGCAATTCCCAGGATCGGGAAGAAGGGAACGGCGCAGCTTCGAGAAGCGCGAAGCGGTTTTCGATGAAACGCACGATCAAACAAAAGCTTAGAGCCCGCTTTTGAGTCCATAAAAAGCGGATAGGCTCTAGTGAACGATTAGCTTGATCACAGACCACCAGAACAGAATACAAAACAACCAAGCTGAAGACCAAAAGACCAGCAGCGCCCAGTGCGGGAAAGGTTCAACATATACGTTGGACATGTCGATTGTGCGCGCGGACATCATTTTGCATGCTCCCCAATACATCTGCCTGATTAGAGAACGCTCTACCGGCGGCTATATTCCCAGATCAAGTTAACGGGGATGAAAACCCATGGGCGGATACCGTCCTAGAGCCTATCCCCCCCACAGCTATAGCGCGGATGAGGGAGAGCCTTCAGCTTCCAAGCGTCTCGCTTTGTGTTTGTTGCGATGCGGAGGCCTGGCGCTCCAGGCGCGCCACCAAAGACGCGTCGGCCTCGACGCCCGCGGCTTGGCACGCTGGCGCATAAGCCTTCAGCAGTTTTGTGGAAAGCTGCGAAATAGCCTGCGGCAGCTTCTCCGCAAAGGGCGCGACGATCTCAAGCGCCTCCTTCAGCGCTCCCGCAGCTTCCAAATGCTGCGCTTGCCCCGTGGATGCCAGGCCCAGCGTCCCAAGGCTGTTAGCCAGTTCGGGCAGGAACGCGTCCGGGTTGGCTTCAGCCAGCCGCCGGTAGATGTCAACCGCCTCCCGGCTTGCCGCCAGCGCCTCCTCCCAACGCGCAAGACCGGAGAGCCGCTCGCCAAGATTATTCAAACTCGCCGCCAGACCGGGCAGGAACGCGCCGGGTTGAGTTCCGGCGAGGCGGCGATGAAGCGCAACCGCCTCGCGGCCGGCGCTAAGCGCCTCATCGGAGAGGCCAAGTTCGGAGAAAAACACACCGAGATTGATCAGGCTCATAGCCAGGCCGGGCAGGAACGCGTCCGAGCGGCTTTCGGCCAAACCCCGCCTTATGGCCACGGCCTCGCGGGTCACAGCCAGCGCCTCCTCCCGGCGCCCAAGATTGAAGAGATCGACGCCGAGGTTGTTCAGGCTGCCAGCCAGACTGGGCAGAAAAGCGTCCGGGCGGCTTTCGGCCAGCCGCCTTTCGATGTCCACCGCCTCCTGGCTCGCCGCCAGCGCTTCGTCAAAGCGGGAAAGGTCGGACAAGCGAACGCTAAGGCTGCTCAGGCTCACGGCGAGATCGGGCAGCAAGGCGTCCGGGCGGGCTTCGGCCAGCCGCCTTTGCGCATCCACCGCTTCCTGGTTCGCCGACAGCGCCTCTTCGTGGCGGCCGAGACCGGAGAGCCAGTTGCCGAGATTGTTCAGGCTGCCGGCCAGATCGGCCAGAAACGCGTCCGGGCGGGCTTCGGCCAGCCGCCGGTAGATGTCCCCCGCCTCCCCGATCGCCGCCAGCGCCTCTTCGCGGCGGCCGGAATTGAAGAGGTCGTGGCCAAGACTGCTCAGGCTCATGGCCAGACCGGGCAGGTACGCGTCCGGGCGGCTTGCGGCCATCCGCCGTTTGATGTCCACGTCCTCCTGGGTTACAGCCAGCGCCTCTTCAGGGCGGCCGAGACCGGAGAGCCAGTTGCCGAGATTGTTGAGGTTATCGGCCAAAACGGGCAGGAAGTCATCCGGACGGCTCTCAGCCAGGCGCCTTTGGATGTCCACCGCCTCCTCAGTCACAACCAGCGCCTCTTCGCGGCGGCCGAGAGCGTGGAGGTGACTTCCAAGCTTACTCAGGCTCATGGCCAGTTCGGGCAGGAACGCGTCCGGGTTGGCTTCCGCCAGCCGCCGGTCGATGTCCACCGCCTCCTGGCCGGCTGCTGCGGCCTCCGCGCGGCGGCCGAAACTGGAAAGGTGTTTTCCGAGGTTTCTCAAACTCGCCGCCAGACCAGGCAGGAAGACGCCGGGTTGAGTTCCGGCGAGGCGGCGATGGAGCGCAACCGCTTCGCGGCCGGCCCTGAGCGCCTCCTCGGAGAGGCCCAGTTCGGAGAAAAACACACCGAGATTGATCAGGCTCACAGCCAGACCGGGCAGGAAGGCGTCCGGGCGGCTTGCGGCCAAACCCCGCCTGATGTCCACGGCCTCGCGGATCACAGCCAGCGCCTCGTCCCGGCGCCCGAGATTGAAGAGATCGACGCCGAGGTTGTTCAGGCTGCCCGCCAGACTGGGCAGAAAAGCGTCCGGGCGGCTTGCGGCCAGCAGCCTTTCGATGTCCACCGCCTCCCGGCTCGCCGCCAGCGCTTCGTCAAAGCGGGAAAGGTCGGATAAGCGAACGCTAAGGCTGCTCAGGCTCGCGGCGAGATCGGCCAGAAAGACGTCCGGGCGGCCTTCGGACAGCCGCCTTTGGGCATCCGCCGTCTCACGGCTCGCCGCCAGCGCCTCTTCGCGGCGGCCGAGATGGGAGAGCATCCTGCCAAGGTTATTCAGGCCCCGCGCCAGATCTGGCAGGAACGCGTCCGGGCGGCTCGTGGCCAGCCGCCTTTGGATGTCCACGGCCTCCCCGGTCACCGCCAGCGCCTCTTCGCGGCGGCCGAAATTGAAGAGCTCGTCGCCGAGACTGCTCAAGCTCACAGCCAGATCGGGCAGGAACGCCTCCGGACGGCTCGCGGCCAGCCGCCTCGCGATGTCCGCCGCCTCAAGGCTTGCGGACAGCGCTTCCTCAGGGCGGCCTGCATCGAAGAGGTATGAACCGAGATTGATCAGACTCGTCAGCAGATTTTGCAGGAAGGCTCCGGGCCGGGCTTCGTCCAGCTGCCGGCAGATGTCCACCGCCTCCTGGCCGGCGGCTGCCGCCTCCTCGCGTTTTCCAAGCCTGGACAGGCGGATTCCGCGCAAATTAAGGGCGTCGGCAGCGCGGTTGCGCGCAAACTCCTGCGCCTCCGAGGCGACTGCGCAAGCTTCAGAGTCTTCGAGGATCGTTTTCGCCCAGTCCGCGTGGCGCGCCGAGACTGAATTTGCAAACTCCAGCAATTGGCGGCGCTTGACGGGAAGCGCGAGGTCGAGGGCGCGCAGCGCCTCGAAATCGAGGGCGTCGAGGGCGGCCTCGATGAGGCTTTGGAGCTGGCCGGGCGTTTCCTCCATCACTGCGACGAAATCGCCGGCGAGAGCGGGCATATGGCGGAGAATGAGATAATCGAGCCGGGCCGCCGCCTCAGCGCTGGCCCCGGCGCCGTGCTCGGCTGCGGTCGCGCGCTGCAGGGTGGTGATGAAATCGCGGCGGCGCTTCTCGCGGATCGCCTCGGATTGCGTTTCGATCCAGGCGAGGCAGCCCTCGATCAGTTCGTCATCGGCGACGGCGGCCACGTGATGCTCACCGAGGAGGCCGGGCTCGATGGGCCCGGCGCCGCCGTCAGGGCGGCCATAGACGCGGGTGAGGTTGCGCAAGGCGGGCGCCACATCCACGCGCGCGGCGCGGCGGCCCTTGAAAACGTCGGCCGTCAGCAGCTCCCTGGTGGCGTCTTCCGAGTCCGTGCCCGCGACAGCCGTGACCTGCGCCGCGCCCCGCTCCATGTCGCACCGCGCGTTTTCATCCAAGGGTCCGGCGAGCTTCTTCCAATGCGCGCGTTCGAGGCCCAGGACCGCGTCGAGTTGCGCAGCGAAGCCGTCGCCCGCAGCTGGCGTCGCGCGGAGCCAGAGCAGCGCCTCGATCTGGATTGCGAGCGGGCGCTCGAAGCCGTCGCCCTTGGATATGCGAAGGAGCCGGTCACGCGAGGGCATACCCTTCGGTTTCGGGAAGCCTTGCGACCGCAAAAACGGCCATAAATTCTTGACGCTTTCCACAAACAGGGCCTGCCTGCCCGCCACGCTCGAAACCGGGCTTAGCGCGACCGCATCGGCCCAGTCCGGCGTGGGGCGGAAGACGTCGGCCAGGGCTTCGTGCTCCTCGCGCAGCCGCTCCCACCAACCTTCGCCGCGGGCCAGAAGGATGAGGCGGAGCCGCCGCCCCGATTTTTCGCCTCGCCGCAGGATGAGCTGCGCAATCTCCGTGAGTTCGGGCTGCCGCGCCTCGGCATAATCCACCACAATCAGCAGCCCCTCGTCCTGCCCTTGGAGCACGAGTTGCTCTAACGCTTGCCAGGCCTGCTCGCGGCGCGCTTCCTCGCCGGAATAATCGCAATTGAGAAAGCCCGCAGTCCAGCCCCGCTGGCGCAGCGCGGCCGCAACCTCGATCAGCAGTCGCGTTTTGCCGATCCCTCCCGGCCCGTAATAGAGCCGGCCCGCAACCTGCCGCCCGTCGTCAAGGCACCAGGCGAGGCATTCCGCTTCGGCGCCGGTGGAATCCTGGAAGGGCACGGCGGCGTATTTCGCCTGCAAAAGCTCCGAGGGCAGGATCTCGCGGCAATCCCTGTTCAGCTTTTCCTGCTTTCCATCGAGGAGTTGTTCGCCGTACTGGCCGAAATTAGGTTCGTCGAACGGCGCCCCGGCTGGTCCGTTCCAGATTTCGGCGACGGCCGCCAGGATGCCCTCGAAATCGTCCGCCTCGTGGATATCCTGCATCGAGAAGGGCTCCGGGATTTCCTCGCCGCTCATATCGGTCGGGCGCACATTGATGAGCTTATTCTGCTCCATCGCCAGGCTGGCGTCGGCATAAACCCAATCGAAAACGAGGGATCCCTTCGTCCAAAGCGCTATCGCCACGCGCGAAGCGTCAAGCGCGGCGCGAATTTGCTCCTGGTGCGGGGCCCGTGACTCAAGCTCACGATCCCACCAGACGGAGCCCGCGCCATAGTGCGCCTCAATGGCCTTGGCCAGTCGCCGCGTCAGCTCTCGATGCTTGGACGAATAGCTGATGTAAATTTCATGCATGCGATGTCTCGCAGGGCTAACACGCGGTGCTAGTACAAACTAAATGCGCCATAGTAAAGGGAAAGGTTATTTTCTTCCTTTGTGAAAGCTCCAGTCCAGGTCGTGGCCTGGCGCTAAGCTGTTAGGAGCTTAGTTTCCGCACTTCTGGTAACGGATCGCCTGCAGGTAGGTGACGGCATAACGAGCAAAATATAATCATATTCCCTGCACATGTCAGCAGACGGATTTTTTTTGGGCGCCTGCTAAACTGCGGCGCTGCCGGTCCGGAAAACTCGTGCACAAAATTAAAGACGCCTTGTATGCAAAATACAACCGTTGCGAGCACTGAACAACCGCGCCGCAGTTGACTGTGACATCAGAATGACGTAGCAGATTTCAAGTTTTTCTTGTGGAATGTGTATGGTGTTTATTTCGAACATCCTTCATCTTTCTGCTGCGCATGTTTACGGCTTGTCGGCAGCAAAGCTATCTTGAAACAGTCACTTATCGCTCTTGACACAATCCGAAACGTATTGAGACACGCAAGGATAAATCAGAGAAAATTCCGTTAGCGTTTATTGCATCGTTGAGATACGTAATTGTGGCGTTGAAGGAAAAGGTGGCAGCGATGTCAAGGGCGACGGAATTGATGAAGGAAGTACCGGTTTTGCCGCATGCCCGGCAGAAGAGCGGCATGGCTCGTTTCGATGAGCTGAACAGGATCCTCCGCAAACTGCAGACCGATTTACCCGGGATCGAGACCAGCGCGCTGATTTCCGAGGATGGGCTGATGATCGCCCGCGCCGAGACCGTGACCATGGATGAAACGCGTGTCGCCGGCATGACCGCCACGCTGCTCAACCTGGGCACCCGCGCCGCCGCCGAATTGTCCCGCGGCGCCGTCCAGGAAGTGATCGTGCGCGGCGAATACGGCTACGCCGTGGTGATCAGCGCCGGCCGCGGCACCCTGTTGCTCGCCGTCACGAACGAAACCAGCAAGCTTGGCCTTATCTTCTTCGACATGCGCGAAGCAATCCGGGCTCTGCAGCAAGTCCTGTAAGCCGCTTCACGTTAACCCGCGTCTTTCCGCATCGTTTTTTAGGAGCCGCTCAATGGCGGATACAGTGCTATTCGACAACGGCGTCCACCGCAATATTCTGCTCGAGGATTCCGGCGGCGCCGGCCTCGCTGTGCAGGCGAACCAGCACCTCATCGTACACAATGACGAGGCCATGCTGCTCGATCCCGGCGGGCACAAGGTCTATTCCAAAGTCCTCGCGAAGACCTTCTCGGCTCTCGGCGGCGCCAACCTGCGCTACCTGTTCCTCTCGCACCAGGACCCGGACATCGTCGCCGCCGTCAATGGCTGGCTGTTGACCACCGACGCCACGGCGTACATCTCCGCGCTGTGGGTGCGCTTCGTGCCGCATTTCGGCCTGGACCACCTGGTTGAGCACCGGTTGCTGCCCATCCCCGACGAGGGCGGGACGTTCGAAATGGGCGGCGCGACGATGTTCGCCCTTCCCGCGCACTTCCTGCACAGCGAGGGCAACTTCCAGCTCTACGACCCGGTCGGGAAGGTCCTGTATACCGGCGACCTCGGCGCCTCGCTAGGCCAGGACTACATCGAAGTCACCGACTTCGACGCGCACCTGAAATACATGGAAGGCTTCCACCGCCGCTACATGACCAGCAAACTCGTGATGAGCGCCTGGGCCAACATGGTGCGCGACCTGGACATCGACATCATCGCCCCGCAGCATGGCGCGCTCTTCCGCGGCAAGCCGCTGGTCAGGAAATTCATCGATTGGTGCGCTGAGCTCGATTGCGGCATCGACCTGATCACGCCGCTGTTCAAGGCGCCGGCATGGCATCCGCCCAGCCCGCTGCGCTAATACGGCTTATGGTTCTAGTGGAGCTTTTGAATTTGACACTTGAGAGCTAGTTCGCTGGCCAAGCGGGACTCAAATGTCAAATTCGCTCCACTAGCAAGATGGAAAGCGCTTCCGTGAACGCCGAACTTCCCGACGCCTTCCCGCCCGCCCTGCCACTGGCCGGCGAACGCGCGCCCGCTCTGCTCGTCGCAGTGCTCGCAACCATGGGCGCCACGCTTGCGGCCGTTTCCGCCTCGATCTGGCTGGCCCCTCCCGTGACGCCGCTGGAGCCGGTGACCATCGTGGTGCACGAAAAGTCGCCGCCGCCGCCGCCCGTCATCATTCGAGAGCCTGCGCCACCGCCCGTCATCGTTCGAGAACCGGCGCCGCCGCCCATCATCATTCGGGAGCCGGCGCCCGAATGGACGCCTCAGGTAGCGCCGGCGCAGGCCGCGCCTCCCTGTTTCGACCCCGTGACGCTCATGTTCGCGCGGAACAGCACCGCGCCGCTGCCCGGGATAGACGCAGGCGTCGCCCGGCTGCGCGACTGGCTCGCAAAGCATACGGATGCAAGGCTGCTCGTCGAAGGCCACGCCGACAGCCGCGGCAGCGAGGCCCACAACCTCGTGCTCAGCTTCGCTCGCGCAAAGTCCGTCGCCGCCACCCTCGCCGGAAAAGGCATCCCCGCGGGCCGCATGACCGTGCGGGCAGCCGGCGCCGCGGACGCCGCCGCGAACATCGACGCGCTGAACCGCCGCGTCATCGTTGGCATCGAGGGCCTTACCGTCTGCAAAAGCGCCACCGGCGCCACGGAGAATCCATGAATATTCCCGCCCTTCTCATCGGCCTTGGCGCCGCGGTGCTTCTGCTGCTGGCGGGCTACCTCGTTGGCCTCTGGCGCGGTTCAAGGGAACGCGCCCGGCTGCGGGGCTTGACCGAACAACAAGCCGCGATCCTGCAAAACTGGAAGAGCGCGATGGATGACGGCGGCGCCCTGAAATCAACCATCGAGCAGGTTCTGACCCCGCTGGTGGAACGTGAACGCCTGTCGATCGAGCAGGTGCTGGCGCCGCTCGTGGAACGCGAACGCCTGTCGCTCGACCTGGCGCGAGTTGGCGGCGGCGGCGAACGCCGCGACCTTTCCCCGCTGCTCGAACAGGTCGCAAGCGTTGGCAATTTCGGCTCGGTCCTGCTGAGCAACGAGGACGGCCTCGTGGTCGCCGCCGCCGGGACGGCGCCGGATTTCGACGCCATGGCCGCGGCCACCATCCGCCTGACCGACGCCGCCGACCAATTCACCGCCCGCCGGGGCGGCGCGCGGGCCATCGTGATCCGCGACGCCACCGACTCGACCACGCTGTGCCGCCTGTTCACGACGCAGGGTCAGAAAATGGCGCTGACCGCGACATCGAACGACACGCGCCTCGCCGCCGTGGCTCTCGACCCGGCCCTTGCCAAGATCGAATTCGGCGCTGACGGCGCCGGCGGCCGTCGAGGGGTAGAGGACCCGGCCGGAGTAGGATTTTTTTTATCGGCCCGAGCCATTCCCCGCCGCGGAACGCGTCAAAAGAAACACGGCCTGCAGGGCGATGAGGTTGTGCAGGAAGGAAGGCACCTTCGTGCCGAGCGGATGGCCGTAGGGCGAGAGCGCGAACGAGCGCTCCACCTTCGCGCCGACCACGTCGCACAACTCCCGAAAGTCCTTGATCGTGCAGAAGTGAATGTTCGGCGTTTCGTACCACGCCTCGGGCAGATCCCATGTCATCGGCATGCGGCCGTGGGCGAGGATCTGCCAGCGGATGCGCCAATGCCCGAAATTCGGAAAAGACACGATCACGTGGCGCGCGATGCGTAGAAGTTCATCCAGCACGTATTTCGGCCGCCGCGTGGCTTGCAGCGTCTGGCTCAGGATCGCGTAATCGAAGGCCTGATCCGGGTAGTTTGCGAGGTCGTGATCGGCGTCGCCCTGGATCACGGAAAGGCCCTTAGCCACGCAGAAGTTGACGCCGGACTGGCTCAGCTCGACGCCGCGCCCGTCGACCTGCTTCTTCTCTTCCAGGAGCTTCAGAAGCTCGCCCGTCCCGCAGCCGACATCCAGCACCCGCGCGCCAGGCTCGACCATGCCCGCGATAAGAAGCAAATCTATGCGCGGCTGCGGATAGTGCGCAGCCGGTTCCGCGGCGCGCTCCTCGAAAGCAGCCGCCGTCATTTCAAACCTCGCCGCAATCTGAGAGGCAATCCGCGCTTCAGCTTCGCCGCTTCCAGAAAGCCGCGCACGGCGTCGAACAGCTCCGGCTCATGCAGGAGGAAAGCGTCGTGGCCCTTGTCGCTCTCGATCTCGACGAAACTGACATTGGCGGCCACCGCATTGAGCGCCTGGACGATGGCGCGGCTTTCTCGTGTCGGATAGAGCCAGTCGCTCGTGAACGACACCAGGCAGAAGCGTGTCCTCGTGTCTTTGAAGGCGTTGGCGAGCACGCCGCCGAAATCGGCCGCGAGGTCGAAATAGTCCATCGCGCGCGTGATATAGAGATAGCTGTTCGCGTCGAAGCGGTCGACGAAGCTGATCCCCTGATAGCGCAGATAGCTTTCCACCTGAAAATCGGCGTCGAAGCCGAAGGTGACCTTCTCCCGGTTCTGCAGATTGCGGCCGAACTTCCGGTGCAGCGCGTCGTCGGAGAGGTAGGTGATGTGCGCCGCCATCCGCGCCACCGCGAGCCCCTTCGAGGGGTTGGTTCCTTCCTCCAGATAGCGCCCGCCGCGCCATTCGGGGTCCGCCATCACAGCCTGACGGCCGACCTCGTGAAAAGCGATGTTCTGCGACGAATGCCGCGGCGCCGTGGCGATCGGAACCGCGGAAAAAACGCGATCGCCGAAGCTCGCGCACCATGCGAGCACCTGCATGCCGCCCATGGAGCCGCCGATGACGCAGAAAAGGTCGAGGATGCCCAGATGATCGAGAAGACGCGCTTGCGCCCGCACCATGTCGTCGATGGTGATCACCGGGAAATCCAGGCCATAAGGCTTGCCAGAGGCCGGGTCCATGGAGGCCGGTCCGGTCGAGCCCATGCAGCCGCCAAGCACATTCGAGCAGATGACGAAATACTGGTCGGTGTCGACGGGCTTGCCGGGGCCGACGATGGTCTCCCACCACCCCGGCTTGCCTGTGCGGGGATGCAAGTTCGCGACGTGCTGGTCGCCCGTGAGCGCATGGCAGATAAGAATAGCGTTCGAGCACGACGCATTGAGAACGCCGTAAGTTTGATACGCGATCTCGAACGAAGGCAGAGAGCGCCCGCAGTCCAGCGGCAATTCGCGGTCGCTGTGAAAAACAAGGGCTTCGGCAGGTTCGATCCGGAGTTCGCGTCCCGGTACAAGCAGTCTCGTCATGAAATGCGCGGCCAGCCTCCTTCATGGAGTGAAGTCGAAACCGGCCGTCGATCGGATGCCGGGGCTGCCGAGCCACGGCCTTTTAGCAAGTTTTTTAACGTGGCTGCAAGCCGGCCGGCCAAATCACCACACTTAGCGCCTCTATAAGGGAGATGCCGCGGCCCGCGTCAAGACCGTTCCAGTTTTCAAGTCATGTCCTGCCGGGACGGCGATCTGCGGTCTTCAGCCGCAACCTGGCCGCGCGGTAACCTCAGGTTGTTACGCTGCGGGCGCTGGCTTAAGAAACGGCGCCCCCGGAAACTGGATGGAGGCGCCGCGCCGCCGGTCTCAGTCGCATTTCCTGTAGGGCAAAGCCTCGCTCAGGATTTCCTTCTCTTTTTCGATGACGTGACGCTCCTGCCGCAGGTAATGCTCAACCGCAGACGCCAGTCCCGGATTGGTGAAATAGTGCAGGCTATAGGTCGTCTCGGGGGCGTATCCGCGAGCGAGCTTGTGCTCGCCCTGGGCGCCCGCCTCCACATGGGCGAGCTTGTTCGCGATGGCGTAATCGATGGCCTGGTAGTAGCAGGCTTCGAAATGCAGGAAGCTGTGATTTTCGAGACAGCCCCAGTAGCGGCCGTAGAGGGTGTCGCCGCCGATGAAATTGAGCGCGCCCGCGACGTAAGCCCCGTTCCGTTTTCCCATGATCAGCAACATGCGGTCCGCCATGCTCTGGCCGGCGAGGCTGAAGAAGGCGCGCGTCAGGTAGGGTGTTCCCCACTTCCGGTTGCCGGTGTCGATGTAGAACTTGAAGAACGCGTCCCAGTGCGCTTCCTCGATCTCGGAGCCGGTGAGCCATTCCAGGCTGACGCCCGAGGCTTGCGCCTGTTCGCGCTCTTTCCGGACCGCTTTTCGCTTTCTGGACGCGAGCGTCGCGAGAAATTCGTCGAAGCTGGCATAGCCGCGATTATGCCAGTGGTATTGGGTGTCCGTGCGCTGGAGGAGCCCGAGTTCTCCAAGCGCCTCCCACTCCTCCTTCGTCGCGAAGGTGATGTGCCATGAGGAGGCGCGGTTTTTCTTCGCGGCCTCGATCGCCCCCGCCGTAAGAGCTGCGCGCGCTTGCGCCTCCGGAAAGCCGGGCCTGACGAGAATGCGCCTCCCCGTAACCGGCGTAAAGGGAACGGCGGTCTGCAGTTTCGGATAATAGCGGCCGCCGGCGCGCTCATACGCGATCGCCCAGTTGCGGTCGAAGACATACTCGCCATAGGAATGGGACTTGAGATAGCACGGCATGAGAGCCGCGACCGCGCCCGCCTCATCTTTCAGGACAATGTGACAGGGAGCCCACCCTTTCCTCGGCGACGCGGATCCGCTTTCCTCGAGCGCCAGCCAAAATGCGTAGGCGAGAAAGGGATTGTAGGGCTGGCTGGGCGGATTGGCGCAACGGTCCCAGTCATCCTGGTGAATATCGCGCACGCTTCTAAGAACGCTCACGCTCCATGCGGCGCTTTTGTCGTCCAAGGTCCGGCTCCCGGCTGACTTCGAAGGATAGCCCCGTGGCAAAAGATGGCGCACCCTGCGCCGATGTCAACATTTGAGCCCGTTTGCGCATCCTCGGTCCGCTAGCCGCGGGGCGCCAGATGCAGCCGCACCGTCGTCAGAATGGCTTCCCTGATCTCATCGGGCTGGCTGTGCACGGCCGTCGTCATCGCCCGCAGGAGCGTGCGCGTGCTGTGAAGCTGATCGATGAGCGAAAGCACAATGGTCAGCTCTTCGTCGCGCAGGTCCATGTCATAGCAGAGGTCGCACAAGAGGTGCGTGCGCGCGATGTCGGCCTCGTCGAAGAGAAATCCCTCGTCGCCGCGATGCGGTTTCAGCCAGCCGACCGCGATCCAGTGTTCGAGGACTTGCACATCAAGCCTTGAGAAGCGCGCGACAACTTCTGTCTCGGTGATCATCATCTCTTGCCGTCTCCGTGGCGCGGATCGTAGGGATGCTCGCGTTCCCAGTCCGCGATGAAGGTTTCAAGCGCGGCGTCGGGGTGCGGCGGCATGACGACCTGCAGCTCGACGAGGTGATCGCCCTTCGCGCGCCCCTGGACGCCCTTGCCGCGAAGGCGCAACACGCGCCCCGTGTTCGAGTGCTTCGGGATCTTCAGGCTCACCGGTCCCGTTATGGTCATGACCTGGACCGGGCCGCCATTCAGGGCCTCGCTCAGCGTTACCGGAACCACCGATTTGATGTCATTTCCATCACGCTGAAAGACGGGGTGCGGCCTTATCGTCACGGTGATGAGCGCATCGCCCGCCGGCCCGCCGCCGATGCCCGGCATGCCCTGGCCTTTGAGCCGGACGATCTGCTCCTCGCGAACGCCGGCAGGGATCGAGATGTCGAGCGTCTTGCCATCGGGCATGTCGACACGCTTCTTGCCGCCATTGACCGCTTCCAGAAAATCGATGGGAAGCGTGTAATGCAAATCGCCGCCCCGCATCTTGAACTGTGCGCGGGCGCCGCCGTCGCCGCCCTGCTGGCGGCGGCTGAACATTTCGCCGAAGAGGTCGCCAAGGTCGCCGAGATCCTCCTGGCGCTCGTAGCGGAAGCCTTGGCCAGCGTCGGCGTAATCGCGATAATACCGGCGCTCGGGCTTTTGCTGGCCCGTCTCGTCGATCTCGCCCGCGTCGAAGGCGCGGCGCTTCTCCGCATCGTTCAAAAGCGCATAGGCGGCGGAAATGTCCTTGAAGCGGTTTTCGGCTTCCTTGTCGCCCGGATTGAGATCCGGATGATGCTTCTTCGCGAGCTTCTTGTAAGCCTTGCGAATTTCGTCCCCGGTCGCGGTTTTTTCCACGCCGAGCGTCTGATAGGGATCAGCCATGACCGCCGTTTCGTAATGGGTAATGCAATATGTCCGCTGCCTGAGGATGTAGAGGAGTTGAGCGCGCGAAACAAGGGCGCGGGCTCTGGCGGAACCGGGCGAACGGCAACGCGGCTCGCCCCAAGATTTGCAATTACTCAAGATAGTTGAGATAGGCGGCCACGGCTGCGATTTGCGCCTTGGTCAGGGTGTGCGCAATCGGCTGCATGATGGCGGATGTATCTGGGTTCGCCGGATCCTGCCCGCGCTCGTCGCTCCAGTTCAGCAATTTATTTTGAACGTAGTCATCGAGCTGACCAGCCAGACGAGGAAAAGCGCCGTTCCCTTTCGCCTCTGGACCGTGACAGGAAGCGCACGGAGGAATATTGACCTCGGGAACGCCTTCTTCATAGATTTTCTTCCCGCCAGCCACGAGTTCCTTTGGAGCTCCTCCGATCGGTTTAGGATTGAGCTCGTTAAAGTGTTCGGCAATACCCCTTTTCGTGGCCGCACTGAGGTTATGTGCAACATTTTCCATAACGGAATGCACTCGCCTATGCTCTGTGAAGGCTTGCAACTGGTTCTCCAAGTATTCAACTTGCTGTCCCGCAAGTCGCGGTATCGGAGAAGCTGCATGAAGACCTTGCCCCGAGTTCTGATGGCAGCGCTTGCAATAAGCAATTTTTGCTTGAAGGTCTTGCGCTGAAGAAGGGAATGCATCCTTGTCCTCCGCGCAAACCGCCGTGGTCAATACAACTGCCAGGATTGCCGTTTGTAGCGTCAATTGCAACCGAATGAACTTCATGATTTACCCTCTGTGTTGCAGTGCGGCCGCGGAGTTTAATTGAGAAAAAACGTTCTGTCTTCATGTCACTGCAGCCCGCCCAGGCAGTCCCTTCGATGGCGCCGATTGGAATAAGAATTTTCCGGTTCGGGGGATGCCGCTATGCTTCGGCTCGCAGAGGCGCCAATCTTTCCACAATTGCCCCGTCAACATCCGGTAAACATCCTGCTAAGGAATACCGCGTCGTTCATTGGAGGCGAGAACATGGTGCGCTGCCGGCGGAGCTTGCTGCGGCTGGGATTGCTGCTTTCGATCATGCCCGGTTTGATCGCCGGGGTTGCGAGAGCCGACACAAGAGAGGCCCTCGGTTTCTTCCTGGGCTACTCAAAGGCGGTGAACGCCGTCGCGCTGTCGGGGCGGCAGGCGGTTTCCGGCGGCCAGGACAACATGCTGAGGCTGTGGGACATCGAGACGGGCCTTCTCTTGCGAACATTCGATGTGCAGGCCAACAGGATCGCCGCGGTGGCGTTCTCGCCGGATGGCCGCGAGATCCTGACCGCCGCCGGCGACAAGCTCCGGCTTTGGTCCGTCGCGGACGGGCAGAGCGCCCGGGCGTTGGAAGGTCATGCAGGCGAAGTCCTGTCCGTCGCCTTCTCCCCCGATGGGCTCAAAGCCGTTTCGGGAGGCCAGGACAAGACGCTCAAGCTCTGGGACCTGGAAACGGGACAGGCGCTCAAGACCTTCGAGGGACATGAGAGCGATGTGTTGTCGGTCGCGTTTTCGGCCGATGGCCTGCGGCTTCTCTCCGCCAGCAAGGACAAGACGCTCAAGCTGTGGGACGTGGAAAAAGGAGAGCTGATCAAAACCTTAGAGGGCCACGCCGGCGCCGTAACCTCGGTCGCCCTCTCCCCGGATGGACGTCAGGCCGTTTCGGGCAGCGCCGACAGCACGGTCAAGCTTTGGGACCTCGAAACCGGTCAGCCTCTCAGAACCTTCGAGGGGCACGCGGGCGAGGTGCTTTCGGTTGCGCTTTCGGGCGACGGGCTTCGCATCCTTTCCGGGACCAAGGACAAGACGCTCAAGCTGTGGGACGCGCAAACCGGTGAGCCGATCAAGACCTATGAAGGCCATGCCGACGCCGTCACGTCGGCTGTTTTCTCAGCCGATGGCCGCCGCGCCGTCTCGGGAAGCCTCGACAAGACCCTGAAGCTCTGGGACCTGGATAAGGGCGAGATCAAGAGCGCCATCGACCTTGGCGCGGTGAAGTTCTATCCGAACGGATACCGCGATTTCTTCTCGGGCGTCTCGTTCACCAAGAGAGCCGATCCGGTCCGGCTCGACGAGCAACTGGCCGAAAAGGGCCTCAAGCGGGGCGATCCCGTGTTCCTGCGCATCTTCAAGGGCGACCGCGAAGTAGAGCTGTGGATGAGGCGGGACGGGCGTTTCGAGCTTTTCAACACCTATCCCGTTTGCGCCTGGTCCGGCCAGCTCGGACCAAAACAGCGGGAGGGCGACAATCAGGCGCCCGAAGGCTTCTACACCATTGGCAAAGACCAGCTCAACGCGAACAGCCGCTTCCATCGCGCCTTCAATCTTGGATATCCCAACCTGCTCGACCGCGCCTATAACCGGACGGGCGCAAACCTCATGGTGCATGGGAGCTGCGCTTCGGTGGGCTGCTTCGCCATGACCGACGCCGCCATCGACGAGCTGTGGCTGCTTGTCACCGCGGCGCTCAACAGCGGGCAGGAGCGCGTCGGCGTGCATGTGTTCCCGTTCAAAATGACCGAGGAGCGGCTTGCCGCCTTCGCCTGGCACCCCTGGGCGCAATTCTGGCGGGACATGAAGCCCGCCTACGACCTGTTCGAGGAGAGCCGCATCCCGCCGCAGATCGGGGTGTGCAACAAGCGCTACGCCGTCGAACCCGGCCGGCCGAATGGGGGCGCGGCGGCGCTTCATGCGGCTTGCGGGCCTGACAAGTGGATCCCCATTTCAGCTTCAGACGGCAAGGCCAAGCGCGCGCCATCCACCATCAATTCCGACTGACAGCCGTTCCGGTGAGCTGGCGGTTCGTGGTCCTGCGAGGAGAGCGACATGGAGGACGTTGGAATCGATTACATCCGGGCTCTGCTCGGTTCCAAGCCGCGCCCTGAAGGCTGGGCGGAACGGCGCGAGCGCCTCGATGAGGTGGGCGCAGCCTGGCCGCCCGCCAGCGACATCTCGCTTCAACCCGCCGACGCCGGCGGCGTGCCCGCGGAATGGTCGTCCGCGCCGGGAAGCGACGCCTCGCGCGTTCTCCTCTTCTTTCATGGCGGCGGCTATTGCTCCGGGTCCATCGCCAGCCATCGCAGGCTGGTGACGGAAGCAGGGCGCGCAGCCGGGATCCGGACGCTCGCGATAGGCTACCGGCTGGCGCCCGAACATCCGTTTCCCGCCGCGCTTGAAGACGCATCCGCAGCCTGGCGCTTTCTTCGCGATCAGGGCATTGACGCACATCGCATCGCAGTTGGCGGAGACAGCGCGGGCGGCGGGCTCACAGTCGCCCTTATGAACCAGCTGCGCGACGCCCGCGAGGAACTTCCCGGCTGCGCCTGGCTGATATCGCCGTGGACAGACCTCACCATGTCCGGCGCGAGCCTTGCCTTGAAAGACGCGTTCGACCCGCTGATCCACAAAGCCTACCTGCGGGAACTCGCAGATGCCTATCTCCCCGCGGGCGCCGGCCCGAAAGACCCGCGCGTCTCCCCGCTTTACGCCGATCTTCGGAACCTTCCGCCCGTGCTCATCCAGGTTGGGTCGGCGGAGACGCTTCTGGATGACGCCGTTCGATTTGCCGGCGCGGCTGGCGCGGCGGATGTGAGCGTCACGCTGGAGATATGGCCGCACATGATCCATGCCTGGCCGCTCTGGAACGCGAGGCTGGAGGAAGGCCGCGGCGCGCTGGCGGGCGCCGGCGCATTCATCCGGCGGCATCTCCGCGCGAGCGTCTGAGCGGGCCGTCGCGGATCAGGAGGAGACGGTGAGATTGAGCCGCTTTACCCCCCTTCTCTTTCCATATCTACTTTTCCGATAGGCTGCTTGGGGTCCTGTCCCCGGGCAGGCTTTCTTGATGGCCGGTTTTCTGATACAAAAGCCGTATTTGGCGCACTTGGAACAAACGAACACTGAGCTTTCAGCTGCGAACGCAGTTGTTAGCATTCCGAGCATCGGGGCGTAGCGTGCGGAGTTTGCAATTGCGCATCTTGATTTGTTTACTGTTATTCGCCTTTTGGGGTGCTGCGCTTTGTGAAGCAAATGGTGGAGAGAGGTCCGAGGTCGAAATCTTCCCGCAGTTGGGGCATTCGGAAAGGGTCACCTCGGTCGCCATTGCGCCGGACGGCAAGACCGCGCTATCCGGCAGTTTTGACAACACGCTCAGGCTCTGGGATCTGGCCAGCGGCCGCGAGATCAAAAAATTCGAGGGGCATTCGCGCCAGACGCTTTTAATCTTCGATACCTGCGAAAGCGCGGCAGCCTCAGGCTTCATTCGCGGCGATTTTCTTGCACGCCAGACGGTGATGGAGCAGTTACAGCACGCCTCGGGCCAGAACTTGATCGCAGGCGGGCGTGAAGCCGCCTATGAAGGTTTCGAAGGCCATGGCATCTTGACTGCGGCCCTTCTCGAAGTGTTTCGAAAAGCCGCAACGGGCCCTGCCGGGATCGAGAAAGTCGATGTTGGCGGCCTCGCAAACTATGTGGCTGACCGTGTGCCCGAAATCAGCCGGCAGCAATACGGCATCCTACAGGACCCGGTCCGCAAGCTGAGCGGTAACGATTTTCCGGTTGGCCTCAAGGTCCTGCCGCCGCCAGCTCCAAGGCAATGTCCCGATGCAGAAAGCTTCGTTGTAACCCAGGAAGCGGTAGCCTTGGACGCGGAAGCTGGACAGCAGAACCAAATCCGCCTTCCCCCCGGCTACCGTGTTGGGGTGAAGATAGAGGGCGAGAGGGCCCTTATTTGCCGGGATGGCCGCAAGCTCGGCTACATCTCAAAGGACGTTCTAGCGCGGATCCAATAGCTAAATCATATAAGAAATAAGCTGTGCAGCCTTTGGAGTGTGCAGGAAATGTGCGTGGGGAAGACATCACTGATAGTTGCGATTTGGATTGTAGCGTTTGCATGGGCGGGAGCCTTTCGAGCGTCAGCCGAAGAAAACCCGCCAATCCGAATCGTCACACAGCTTGGGCATACGAGTTGGGTTACCTCTGTCGCGTTTTCCCCCGATGGCAGCCTGGCATTGTCGGGGAGCGCTGACAAGACGCTGAAGCTCTGGGATGTGGCCTCCGGGCGTGAGCTGCGCAGCTTCGCCGGGCATACGGAAGGGGTCAGCTCGGTTGCGTTTTCCCCCGACGGCGGGTTGGCCCTGTCGGGGAGCTTTGATAACACGCTGAGGCTCTGGGATGTGGCCTCCGGGCGTGAGCTGCGCACCTTCGCCGGGCATACGAGCGCGGTTACTTCGGTTGCGTTTTCCCCCGACGGCAGGTTGGCCCTGTCGGGGAGCTATGACAACACGCTGAAGCTCTGGGATGTAGCCTCCGGGCGTGAGCTGCGCACCTTCGCCGGGCATACGGGCTGGGTCAGCTCGGTTGCGTTTTCCCCCGACGGCAGGCTGGCCCGGTCGAGCGATGACAACACGCTGAAGCTCTGGGATGTAGCCTCCGGGCGCGAGCTGCGCACCTTCGCCGGGGGCAGCCAGGTTGCGTTTTCCCCCGACGGCAAGATGGCCCTATCGAGGAGCGATGACAACACGCTGAAACTCTGGGATGAAGCCTCCGGGCGCGAGCTGCGCACCTTCACCGGGCATACGAGCTTGGTCAGCTCGGTTGCGTTTTCCTCCGACAACAGGCTGGCCCTGTCGGGGAGCTATGACAACACGCTGAAACTCTGGGATGTAGCCTCCGGGCGCGAGCTGCGCACCTTCGCCGGGCATACTAGATGGGTCACCTCGGTTGCGTTTTCCCCCGACGGCAGGCTGGCCCTGTCGGGGAGCGTAGACAGCACGCTGAAACTCTGGGATGTGGCCTCCGGGCGCGAGCTGCGCACCTTCGCCGGGCATACTAGATGGGTCAGCTCGGTTGCGTTTTCCCCCGACGGCAGGCTGGCCCTGTCGGGGAGCGTAGACAGCACGCTGAAACTCTGGGATGTGGCCTTCGGGCGCGAGCTGCGCACCTTCGCCGGGCATACGAGCGCGGTTACCTCGGTTGCCTTTTCGCCGGACGGCAAGACCGCGCTGTCGGGGAGCGTAGACAGCACGCTGAAACTCTGGGATGTGGCCTCCGGGCGCGAGCTGCGCACCTTCGCCGGGCATGCGGGTGTCAGCTCGGTTGCGTTTTCCCCCGACGGCAGGTTGGCCCTGTCGGGGAGCTATGACAACACGCTGAAGCTCTGGGATGTAGCCTCCGGGCGTGAGCTGCGCACCTTCGCCGGGCATACGGGCTGGGTCAGCTCGGTTGCGTTTTCCCCCGACGGCAAGATGGCCCTGTCGGGCGGCTGGGACACGACGCTGAAACTCTGGGATGTGGCCTCCGGGGGCGAGCTGCGCACCTTCGCCGGGCATACGGCCTGGGTCAGCTCGGTTGCGTTTTCCCCCGACGGCAGGCTGGCCCTGTCGGGGAGCGTAGACAGCACGCTGAAACTCTGGGATGTGGCCTCCGGGCTCGAGGTGCGGAGCTTCGTTGGGCATACGGACTCGGCTGCCTCGGTTGCCTTTTTAATGGACACGGTCACCTCGGTTGCCTTTTCGCCGGACGGCAGGCTGGCCCTGTCGGGCGGCTATGACAACACGCTGAAACTTTGGGATGTGGCCTCCGGGCGCGAGCTGCGCACCTTCGCCGGGCATGCGGACGGGGTCCGCTCGGTTGCGTTTTCCCCCGACGGCAGGCTGGCCCTGTCGGGGAGCGTAGATGGAACCGTCCGACTATGGAATACGGAGCGCGGTAACGCCGCAAGCGAGAAGGAAATGGGGGAAGAACTCGCGGCCATGCTTGCTACAGAGACCGGCGAATGGCTGACAATCACGCCTGCTGGCTTCTTTGCGGCGTCGGGTGAGGGCGCGGACAAATTGCTTGCCGTTGTCCGAGGATTTAAGACCTATTCCGTGCTGCAATTTTACGAGCATCTCAACCGCCCGGACCTGGTCGCCGAAAATCTCGCGGGTGATCCTTGGGGCGACTACGAAAATGCGGCCTACAAGCTCAATCTGGAGGCTGTTCTCAATTCAGGGGACGCGCCGCAAATTGATCTGCGCGAAGCTCCGGAAAAGCGCACCGAAGACGGGGGCGTTAATCTTGTCGCGACCATAACAGATATGGGTGGCGGCATCGGCGGAAAAGTCATATGGCGGATCAATGGTCAGACGCAGGGCGAGGTTGCTGCGCCAGACATTGGAGGCCCGGCAAGCGTGCCAAGGACGGTGACGCTTGAGCGAACGGTTCATGTCGTCCCCGGTCAAAAGAACATGATCCAGGTCACGGCCTATAATTACAAGGGATTGCTGGCGGGCGTGTCGAATTCGATGATCGTCGATGCCTCAGGCGTCATATCGCGAGACCCGCTGCCCCGGCTGTTCGTCTTGGCGGTTGGCATTGACCATTATGCCATGAAGGATCTGACGCTCAAATATGCAGTCTCGGATGCCAAAGCCTTTGCCGAGGCTATGAAAACTGTGGGCGAGAATCTCCTGGAGGTGATGCCCCCAAAGGTTCTCGAAGATGCACAAGTTACCAAAGCCAATCTAGAAAGTGCGTTTGCTGACATCGCCTCAAAAGCGAAGCCCGAGGATGTGTTCGTCTTGTTTGTCAGCGGGCACGGCAAGTCTATCAGCGGCGGCTATTATTTCCTGCCGCAGGATCTCGATTTCAACAAGAGACAGACGTTAGCGCGCGATGCGCTCGGCCCTGACTGGTGGGAGACCTGGTTAGCGAGGATCGAGGCGCAGAAGACGCTTTTAATCTTCGATACCTGCGAAAGCGCGGCAGCCTCAGGCTTCATTCGCGGCGATTTTCTTGCACGCCAGACGGTGATGGAGCAGTTACAGCACGCCTCGGGCCAGAACTTGATCGCAGGCGGGCGTGAAGCCGCCTATGAAGGTTTCGAAGGCCATGGCATCTTGACTGCAGCCCTTCTCGAAGTGTTTCGAAAAGCCGCAACGGGCCCTGCCGGGATCGAGAAAGTCGATGTTGGCGGCCTCGCAAACTATGTGGCTGACCGTGTGCCCGAAATCAGCCGGCAGCAATACGGCATCCTACAGGACCCGGTCCGCAAGCTGAGCGGTAACGATTTTCCGGTTGGCCTCAAGGTCCTGCCGCCACCCACCCCAAGCGAATGCCCAGACAAAGAAGACTATGTTTTAATCCGCGAGGCATTTCTAACCGGAACGCCGCCGGAAAAAGGGCAAAGTCAGGCTAGCCTTCCACCCGGCTATCGCGTTGGGGTGAAGATCGAGGCTGATCGCGTCCTTATTTGCCGGGATGGCCGCAAGCTCGGCTATGTCGCAAGGGAGGTTGTCCTTGAAACTCGCTAGGTTAGGCTTCGAGATCCATAGCAGGCGGTAGAGCCTTTTGCCCTCGACCGATTGGGTGATCCTTTCGGCCTGCAATACGCCGGCGGGCGATGCCACCTTTGCGGAAGAACTGCCGGGGCTCGCGCGGGCGCTCTTTTATGCTCACCGGCGCAAGGGTCGCTTCGCCGCCGATATAACCATGGCCCGCGCCGAAGCCATGCGCCAAAGCGGCAGGTCAGCCATTTTTACCCGGAAGCAAGGCCGTCAAAATCGAAGCCGGCGCACCTCTCAGCCGTGGCACAACCACCATCCGTTTGATCTGCCCTTTCTTGAAGGCGGCTAGAAACCGCTGGTATTCCTTGAACACGACGCATCCGTTCGAATCGCCCTGTCTTCCGAGCATATAGGTGTGCGCCAGGAAACCGTCCCGCCCAAAGACTGCGGCGTCACCCCCGACGGGGGTCAGGCGGATCGCCTCCACACCGAGGAAGGGTCTCTCTCGCAGCGTCAGATCGTAGATATGCGGCGGCGTCGGCCCCCTGTTGCGCCGATTTACGAATGCCGGGTTGTCTCGCATCGGCCCAATTCCGGAATGGGCTTCGAGCGTCTCGCCGTTCGGCAAGTAAACCTTGCCCCTTTCAATATCGTAGATCGCAACATCGGCCCCTCGCTGCAAAGCCGCAGCGGACGGCGACGCTCTCCCGGCTTCATCGTCCGCTTTCGCAAAACGAGGCGCGACGGCAAGCTCTTGCGGCTGGACGTCGTCCGCAACCGCCGCGCTCACGAGCTCCGCCGGCGCAGCGCCGTCTGCCTTCACTTTTACAATGCCCGGCTGAACGGCCATGTTGCGTTCTGCCGGCGCCGCTTCGGGCGAGACTACAGCGAACGGCGCGACCGCCGCCACGCGCACGGTCTTGTAATGAATGGACACGTTCAGCACTTGCCCAGGCTTGGTTTTGGCGATCGTGGTCTCGTTTCGCGCGATCTCACCCGCATGGGCCGCCATCGCGAACAACAGCGTTAACACACACACCAGGAAAGCTCGTGGTCTTGATTGAACTCTCGGAGCCGAGCCTTGCTCCCATACTGGTACTGACATCAACCCTTCCAAACTCTACGCTGCTTGGAGACACAAAAACTTTGTCGCGAACAAGGCAGGCGAATGCTTGCCGTCCCCTCCGCGCCGCTACTCCAGATTGTCAGGACGCGCCCACAGACCTTGGCGCGCCTTAACAAAGTCTTGCCGTCCGCGGCCGGCGAAAAACGGCCGCCCGCTCTTTATGAGTAAAGATGCTTTACACTTTCTAAAGCGTGGGCGGGGCGGAGCGCCTTCTTACCTCGATGCCGTCGAAATCATTGCTGCAGAGGTTCTTCGCCATGCTCTTGAACCGGAGCCGATCCCTGGGTTCGCATGCGTGTTTGCCGGAAGAACGCCAAAACACAACTTGACGTCATGGCCGCCCTTGAGGCGGCCATCCAGGAAAATATACTGCATTTCAGTTTAACGGCTGGATGGCCGGGTCAAGCCCGGCCATGACCTTGCGGCGGAATTCGCTTTTTCAGAGCTTCCTTCCGCCAGCGGAGACGTGAGGGGAATCAAGAAACACGAAGCGACGGGCGCCTGGATCATGCCAGCCGGGCGATATAAAAGATCGCATCTGACGCCTGCACCAGGATCGATTTTCTGGGAGGGTGACGGCCTCGCGGGCCAGACGGCCACTTCTTTCAATCCGGGCGTTATTCGATCTCCGCAAGCCCGGCGCAGGAGCGATCCGCATGACGGCAATGATTTACATGGCGTTCCTGCTTCTCGCCGTCCTCGTCGCGGCAGCGATCGCGGCGCGAAAGCTCGATGTCCCCCCCTCGATCCTTCTTGTCGCGGCGGGCGGCGGTCTTGCCCTGATACCCGGCCTGCCGCGCGTGGAGCTCGCTCCGGAGCTGGTCCTTCTGGGACTGTTACCGCCGCTGATCTATTCAGCGGGCGTGCAGATGAGCTGGCGCGAGTTCCGCTTCAATTTGCGGCCGATCGCCCTGTTTGCGGTTGGATGCGTGATCTTCACCGCATGCGCCATCGCCGCCGCCGGCCACTGGCTGCTGGGGCTTCCGCTCTCCGTCGCGTTCGTGCTGGGAGCCATCATCGCTCCGCCCGACGTGGTCGCTCCGCTGGCCATCGCGCGCCGGCTTGGCCTTCCCCGGCGTCTCGTCGTCGTCCTTGAAGGCGAAGGCCTCGCCAACGATGCGACGGCGCTGATCCTTTATCGCTTCGCCGTCGCAGCGGTCAGCACAGGACTGTTCTCGTTTGCCGAAGCGACAGGCGCCTTCGCCCTGATCGTCGTCGGAGAGATCGCATACGGGATCGCAATCGGCTGGCTCAGCTTGCGCCTTCGCCGCTGGGTCCGCGATCCCCGCGTCGAGATCACCTTGTCCCTGATGACGCCCTACGCCGCCTTCTGGGTTCCAGCCGCGCTTGGCGGATCGGGCGTTCTCGCCGCGGTGTCCGCCGGGCTGTATGTGAGCTGGAACGGTCCTCTTTTGATCCCGGCGGCCACGAGGCTTCAAGGGATCTTCTTCTGGGATCTGGTGGTCTACTACCTGGAGGGCCTGATCTTTCTCGTCATGGGGCTACAGGCTCGAACCTTGATCGATCGCCTGAATGAGTTCGAACTGGCCAATCTGGCCGCCGGCGTCCTCCTCATCGTTGCCGTGGCCACGGTTGCGCGCTTCGTCTGGGTGTTTCCGGCGGTCTACATCCCCCGCTGGATCAGCCCAGCTCTTGCCCGGCGCGACCCGGCCCCGCCCTGGCAGTGGGCTTTTCTCCTCGCCTTCATCGGCGTCAGAGGCGTCGTTTCGCTCGCAGCCGCGCTCGCTCTTCCCCAGTACACGGCGAACCTCACAGCCTTCCCGGACCGGGATTTGATCCTGTTCATCACATTCGGGACGATCATCTTGACGCTCGCCGGCCAAGGCCTGCTGTTGCCGCCGCTTGTCAGCTACCTGGGACTGTCCGCCGACAGCGAGATGGAGCGGCGGCGCGAGAGGGAAGCCGAGCATGCGGCTCGAAAGGACGCAATCAAGGCGACGGAGGCGCGCCTCGAACAACTGGCGAACGAAAACGGGGCTCCAGATAAAGTTCTTTCCCTCCTGCGCACCCGCCACACGTACCGCTCAAGCCGCCTGCTCAACGCGTCGGCCGAAGCCGCCGATCCCAACGGCATCGGTCCCGACCTTCGGTCCGAGTTGATCGAGACCGAGCGGAAATTCATCTTCGGCCTCCTGCAGGAGGGCCGCATCACCGACGAATCCCGCCGCCGCATGGAACGCGAACTGGACCTCGAAGAGGCGAGCGTGCTCTGTCAGAAGGAAGGCGGGATCGAACCGCCGCTTTGACGCGCGCTGCCGTTATCAACGCCGTGGGGAGTTTTGGGGCGGGACGCGGCGCGGCGCCGCAGGGCGGCGCAACGCGGGGAACCCTGCTTGAGCTCAGGAGTTTTCAACTCAATAAAATTCGAGACGCGGGGTAGCGATATGCGTGAGGACGTTGTGACGGCGGCAGGATGCGGCGATCCTGAGCTTGTCGATCAGATCATGGGCCTGATCAGGAGTTACTGCAATAACAACGAGGTCCCCTGCCCCATAGAGCTGCGCGACACCCTGCTGGCCGTCGCCGCGCTCGCCCAGCTCGAAGCAGTCAGGATGGAATGCCGTGCGATGCAAAGCCCGGCCGACGATTTCGCGCTCGCCGCGCATGAAATGTATCAGGAAGCGAAGGGCATGCTTGCCGCGCCCGTCTTCTGCGCGCATGCCCCTGTGAGGGTCCCGCATTAGAGTGCGTCCGGAAAAGCGCCAAGCGGTTTTCCGATAAGAGACACGATAAAACAAAAACTTAGAGCCCGCTTTTAGTTCATCAAAAGCGGATAGGCTCTAGCAAAGGCTGACGCAGCGATTTCTCAAGGACCGGAGAGTTGCTTCTCCAGGGCCTCACGGAAAGTTCGAAGCTCCGCCATATTGAGGTCCGAGACGGCGGCGTAATCGAAACCGCCGAAATTCCAGGTCAAGATATGATAGCCGTCAACGGTCCTGGTGGCGGCTTCCCCTTTGCCTTGAGGCCAGACGAACACATTGATGATATGCCCGTGACGCTTATAGACG
Source organism: uncultured Alphaproteobacteria bacterium (assembly GCA_963727795.1). Taxonomy (GTDB): domain Bacteria; phylum Pseudomonadota; class Alphaproteobacteria; order Rhizobiales; family Rhodomicrobiaceae; genus Rhodomicrobium. The sequence continues at coordinate 312,282 of CAVSHC010000008.1, read as the reverse complement.
AGCGCGGGAACGACCCGGCCGCCGATATAGTCAAGCCGGCCGCCAATGAGCGGAAAATCCTCTTTTTCCAGGGTGGCGACCGGCGGAGCGAAATCGAGCTTGCCGAGAAACCACGGTTTCACGGTGTGCTGGTCGGAAGAGGGCACGTCGGTCAGGTGGGCAGCGAGAAGCGAGCGGACATGAGCGGCGGCAAGCTCCTGATCGAGGCCCGGCGTATTGCTTCCGCTCCACACGAACAGGACGAGGCTCGCCGCGAGAGCCATGGCGGAGAACAACGCCGCGCCCCGGTTCAGACCGAAGCGGGGCCTGACAACGGGACTTGCGCGATCCGCAGCGGCCCACGCCAGCCGCTCCGCCCTTTCGGCCTCTATCGCTGCAAGCGCGCGCGCCCGCAAGGATGGGGGCGCATGAAACGCACATCCGCCCGGCGAAGAACGGCCTTCTGGCCGGCGATTTCATTGAACGCCGCCGCACAGCAGGCGCAGCTTCCCAGATGATCCTCAAGCGCGAGCGCATTGGCGGCGTCGAGTTCTCCATCCGCGAGGCCGTGCAAAAGCAGCTCGCGTTCGGGGCAAGGGGCAGACTTTGCGCTCATGACCGTTTCTCCATTTGCTTCCACGCCGCCGCAAACAACTTACGCGCGCGCGACAGGCGCGACATCACAGTGCCGATAGGACCGCCGGCGATGTCAGCGATGTCCCGATAGGACATATCCTCGATATCCCTCAACACAAGCACCTCGCGGAATGGGCCGGGCAGACTTTCGATGGCCGCGCGCAAGCCATGGCTCTCTTCCTGGCGAAGAAAGATCGACTCCGGCGTCGCCTGTTCCGCGGCTTCCCCGCAGCCGCCCGCCGCGCGGTCTGCTCGCATTTCTCCCAGTCCCGGTGACTCGCCGTTGCCCGCTTTCCAGGTGAAAAAGCAGTTGCGGACAATGGCGAGCAGCCAAGCGCGGGGATTGTCCGCCCTCATGTCTCGAAACTGCGATACGCTCTCAGCAGCGCATCCTGAACGATGTCTTCCGCGATATCGGAGCGGCGTGAGAGATAACGGGCCAGGGTGAAAGCGGCATCGAGGTGAGGGAGAATGTCAGCCTCGAATGCCGCCTTTCGCTGCGCCGGGGTAGGGGCGCGGGCCGCCCGAGCCCCGCTCAAGTTGCGCATCCCGCATGTCACAGGGAGCCTTCGGGTCTCACTTCACGATCACTTTGCCCTGCATATGGGGATGAAGCGAACAGAAATAATCGTAGGTTCCCGGCGCCGTGAATGTGAAGGAATAGCTCTCGTCCGTGTCCATGGCTTGCGACCGGAAGGCCTTGCCGGTAGCGACGATTTTGTGGGGGCTGTCGTCGGCGTTCTCCCACGTCAGCGTCGTGCCCGAAGCGATCGTGATCTCAGCGGGCGAGAAGGTGAAGTTGTCGATGCGGACGACCGGCGGGGCAGCGACGGATCGCTGCTTCGGCGGCGGAGTCCCGGATGGCCGGGAAGCCGCCAAGGCTTGCGCGAACAGGACGGCGGCGGCCCAATGGGCCGGTCTTCTAAAAAGGCGCGTCTGCATGGCTAAGCTCCCCGGTTCGCGAGCGTTGCATCGACGATGGCCAGCGGCTTGGCGCTTTCGAGATAGGTCACGCTGGCGACGCCGAGATAGTTGCGAAGTTCTCCGGCCGGCACCTTCATGCGGGCCGGGCGATGGCGCGGTCCCAGGCGCCGGCTGCGGGAAGGCCGTCGAGCGCGCGGTGTGAAAGGCGACGTTGCCTTCGACCTTTTGCATGATCTGATGGATATGGCCATTCAGACGGTGACCGACCCGAACCTCTTTAACATCGAGAGCGCTTTGGCCCCGTCGTCGGTGCCCCAGCCCCATTCGGGATAGACGGTCCAGAGCGGAATATGGGCGAACACCACAATCGGGGTGCTCGGGCGAGGCTCTTGAGGTCCTGCTCAAGCCAGTCGAGCTGTTCGCCGCCGAGAATGCCCAAGCCCCCGGCCTTCAGGTCGAGCACATTGACGAGACCCACAAAATGGACGCCATTGTAATCGAAGCTTCGCCAGCCCGCGCCTTTTGCGTTCTGCCCGTACGGTCGAGATAGGCCTTGCCGCGCTCATCGTCGAGAACATCGTGCTCGCCCGGCACATAGAAAACCGGCAGGCCTGCTTCCTTGATGATCTGGTCCGCGTGGTCGAACTGCTCCTCCTTGGAAAGATGCGTGATGTCCCCGGTGTGGATCATGAAGGCGGGCTTCGCGGGCAACGCCTTGATCTTCGCGATCGCCTCGCGCAGCGTGCCGAGCGCATCGGGATTGGCGGCTTTGTCGAAGCCGACATGGCTGTCGCTGATTTGCAGGAAGGTGAAGGCGCTCTGCGCGGCCGGTGCGTTTGCGTGCGCCTCGCCGATAATGCCGGCCGTAGCGGGGATGCCGCCGCTCAGGCCCCATAAGAGCCCTGTGCCGGCCCAAGCCATGCACGTCAACGCCTCGCGGCGGTCGAGAAGAACCTTCCTCTGCTCTGCGTTATCTTCTTTTCTTGGCATGGTGTCCTCTCCAGCTGTGTCTGGAGGAAGGACCCGGCGGAATCGCGATTTATTCCCTGGCATTGCCGCCTTCTTTGCGCGATCAAGGTTTCTTGATCCATCGGCGGCGCAGCCCTGTCCAAGGCGGCATCGACCGTGCGGCAGGGCGGTCCTCGCGCGCTGCACATCCAGATCCGCGATGAAGCTTCTCAAGCCCCTCGATCGTTGTAACCGGGCGATCCTCTCCTACACCTCCTCGCATCGCCGGTCGCGAAGGAAGAGAGCGCCGACGATGCATGTCAGGGCGGCGACAGAAACGGGATACCAAAGTCCTGCATAGACGTTGCCCGTGGCGTGCACGATAGCCGTCGCCAGCAGCGGCAGCATTCCTCCGAATATCCCATTGCCGATATGATAGGGAAAAGAAAGCGAGGTGTACCGGACTTTCGGCGGGAATAGCTCGACAAGAAAGGCGGCGATCGGCCCATAGACCATCGTCACGTAGATCATCATCAGAAACATAGTCAAGAACGCGGCCACATAGCCGATCCGGCTTGGATCGGCGTATTTCTGCTCGAAGACCGGATTGCCGGCGGCATCCATCAGCGGCTCGCCGTTGGAGTATTTCCAGCTCAGTCCGGGATAGCCGGCGGCGAAGAGGGCGCGTTCGAGCGCGGGGCCGATGTTGCCCTTGTCCCTGCTCGAAATCTCGATCGTCTGGCCGCCGATGGACACCGCGATCGAACTCCAAGCCCGGCGCGTTCACCTTGGTGAAGGAAAGCCCCGATTTCGTGAGGAAGTCCGTCACCCGGTCGCACGCGCTGAATTTCGACCAGGGACCCACGAAAATGTGGAGGTTGCACGTCGCCGCGTCCACGCGCACCGCGATCGGATTGGCGGCCCGGAACTCGACGAGCGCAGGATTGATCGCGCTCGATAGAACGTGAAAGAGCGGGAAATAGGTGCAGGCCGCGATGAAGCACCCGGCGAGGATGATTTTAAGACGACCGATCCGATCCGAAAGCCATCCGAAGAAGACAAAGAACGGCGTCCCCAGCACGATCACCGATCCGACCAGAATATAGGTTGTCAGATAATCGAGACGCAGCGTGATCGTAAGAAAAAACAGAGTGTAAAACTGGCCGGTATACCAGACGACGCCCTGCCCCGCAGTCGCGCCGAGCAGCGAAAGCAGGATATACTTGTTATTTGGAAACCTGAAGAAGCTTTCCCAAACCGGAATTTTCGAGGAGCGGCCCTCGGCTTTCATCCGCATGAACACAGGCGTCTCGCGGAGTGTAAAGCGAATATAGACGGACACCACGAGCAGGAAGATCGAGACCAGAAAAGGAATTCGCCAGCCCCAGCGCTCGAAATCGGCGCTTGGTATCTGCCAGCGGCAGACGCCGATGACGATGAGCGCCAGCAGAAGGCCGGCGTGGCTGTCGTTTGAATCCAGCTCGTGGCGTAGCCCCGTTTTTCGGACGCCGTGTATTCGGCGACGTAAGTCGCCGCGCCGCCATATTCGCCGCCGAGAGCCAGGCCTTGCACAAGCCGCAGCGTGACGAGAAGCACGGGCGCGATCCATCCGAGATGCTCGAAGGTCGGCAACAAGCCGACCGTGAATGTCGAAAAGCCCATGAAAATGATTGAAATCAGGAAGGTGTACTTGCGCTCCGACCAGATCGCCGAGGCGCCCGAAGAACACGGCGCCGAAGGGCCGAACGATGAAGCCGGCGGCATAGGTCGCAAACGCGGCGAGCAGCGCGGCCGTTTCGTTTTCCGGCGGGAAAAAAAGCTTGGCGAAGAAAGGCGCGAGGACCGCGTAGAGGTAAAAGTCATACCATTCAAAGACAGTGCCTGCCGATGACGCGGCGATAACGCGCCGGCTTTCCGCCCGCGATACAGTCAACGGCTTCGACATGCGCATCGCTGTCTCCGACATGCCTCCGTTTTCCTCGCTATATCGCAGCCCTTGCGCGGGCCTTATCGCTTCTATAGCGGAACGGTAGCGCGCCGGAACGGGAAATCGATTCGGCTGTGACAAATTTTTGCACGCGGGGAACTTTTAACCTTCTTGCTTCGATAGGAAGTTTGCGTTCCGGCCGAAGACGTAGCTCCAATGTCTGAGCTGCCGCTCTGAAAAGCTGTGATAAAACTTGCCGGGGCTTTGCTCTCAGCGATATATCTGGCGCCGGAGAGCTACCGGCCGCCTGAAAAGGCGTATCCCGGTTCGAGGAGGGGTTAGTGGCGCAGCTTACTGCAGACACATCGTACGCTCTTCCCGGCGAGATCACGGCTGCGGAGCAACGGAAGGTCGTGATTGCGTCGTCGCTCGGCACCATTTTTGAGTGGTACGATTTCTACCTCTATGGATCGCTGGCGGCCATCATCGGTTCCCACTTCTTTTCGGGCCTGACCGAGTCGGGCGAATTCATCTTCGCTCTTCTTGCATTTGCGGCCGGCTTTTTCGTCCGGCCTTTCGGCGCGATATTTTTCGGGCGCCTGGGCGACCTGGTCGGGCGCAAGTATACGTTTCTCATCACGATCTTCATCATGGGCTTCTCCACCTTCGCGGTGGGCCTCCTGCCGGGCTACGATTCCATCGGCAGCCTCGCTCCGGTCACGCTGATCGCGCTTCGCCTTCTTCAGGGCCTTGCGCTTGGCGGAGAGTATGGTGGCGCCGCGATTTATGTCGCCGAGCATGCCGAGCGCAAACGGCGCGGCTATCGCACGAGCTGGATTCAGACGACGGCGACCCTCGGCCTCTTCCTCTCGCTCACCGTCATCCTCCTGTGCCGGGAACTCGCACCGGGCGCGGATGCGGCCGAACGGGCGGCGAACTTCTCGAAAGAATGGGGCCTGTGGCGCCTGCCATTTCTTCTGTCGATTTTTCTGCTCCTGATTTCCGTCTGGATCCGGCTTCGCCTCAACGAATCGCCGATCTGGCGAAAAATGAAGGAGGAAGGCCGCGCGTCGAAGGCGCCCATCTCCGAGGCGTTCGGCAACTGGAAAAACGGGCGCATGGTCCTTATTGCGCTCTTGGGACTGACCGCGGGACAGGCTGTGGTCTGGTATACGGGTCAGTTCTATGCGTTGTTTTTCCTCACCCAGACGCTCAAGGTCGATCCCTACTGGGCGAACATCATGGTGGCGCTGTCGCTCGTGATCGGCACGCCGTTCTTCATCATATTCGGCTGGCTCTCCGACAAGATCGGCCGCAAGCCCATCATCATGCTCGGCTGTCTTCTGGCGGTCCTCACCTATTATCCAACGGGAGTGCTGAAGCGCATTCCGGGCGGCGAAGCCTACGCCTATCCCGGCATTTTCGAACTCTTGACGCGCACCGCCAACCCGGAACTGGCGGCGGCGATCGGAAAAACGCCGGTGACGGTCGTCGCAGACCCATGCGGAATGCCGCTTTCAGTTCGATCCGGTCGGCAAATCGAAGTTCACCGCTCCCTGCGACGTCGCCAAAGCGGCGCTTGTGAAGGCCGGCGTTCCCTACAGCAACGAAGCAGGGCCCTTCCGGCGCCGCCGCCATCAGAATCGGGGACCGCGTCATCCAGTCATTCGATGCGGCGGGGCCCGGCGCCAAAGCGCGAGGCCGCGCGCTTCAACGATGAGCTGGACGCCGCGCTGAAGGCTGGGGGATATCCGGCGAAATCGTCTCTCGACGGCATCGATTGGAGGGTCGTGGGCCTGCTCTTCATCCTGGTCCTCTACGTGACCATGGTCTATGGCCCGATTGCGGCCATGCTCGTCGAACTGTTCCCGACGCGGATCCGCTATACGGCTTTGTCCCTGCCCTACCATATCGGGAACGGCTGGTTCGGCGGCTTCCTGCCCATCACCTCCTTCGCCATCGTCGCGGCGACAGGCAACATCTATGCGGGGCTGATGTATCCGATTGCGGTGGCGGCGATGACCTTCGTCCTCGGCATCCTCTTCATCCCCGAGACGCGGGGCCGCGATATCGTGAACTGAGCCGCCTCACCTTTCGCCAGCATTCTTCCTCCTCATTCGAATCTTGCACTGTCTTCCGTTTGCGCAGCCTAAAAAAACTGTTACTCTCTAAGGTTAGCAGGCTGGCGGCGAATCCTGCGGAGCATTTGCCGACGGGAGGTCGAGGTTGAGCACCGGGGAAGGAGGTTTGCTGCGGCAGAGGGCGCTGATTTCCTTTCGCCAGCGCCTGAAGGCCAAGCCAACGGCTTGCCCCGGAAACCCCCCGAGGCTCACCGGTCCTTCATTCCTCCGATCAGGGTGACCGCGCCTTCGCGAAACGGAAATGCACAGCCGAAGCCGGGCAACGGCGCAAATGGCTCGCCAGGCGCGATTTATGGCGCCCTCGACCTTGGCACCAACAATTGCCGCCTTCTCGTCGCGCGGCCTTCGCGGCGCGGGTTCTTCGTCATCGACGCCTTTTCCAGAATCATCAAGCTCGGCGAAGGGGTCAGCCACTCCGGCGTGCTCTCGGAAGCGGCGATTTCGCGCACTATCGACGCCTTGAAGGTCTGCTCCACGAAGATGGCGCGCAGAGGAGTGACCCGCTCGCGGCTCGTCGCCACCGAAGCTTGCCGCATCGCAAAGAACGGACCCGACTTCATCGCCCGCGTCAAACGCGAGACGGGGCTCGCGCTTGAAATCATCGGCCGGGAGACGGAAGCCCGCCTCGCCGTATCGGGATGCGCGTCCCTCATCGACAAGCAGAGCGACTACGCGCTGATTTTCGATATTGGCGGCGGATCTTCCGAGTTCGTCTGGCTGAACCTCAGGAAGGGACGCCGCGCCAGGCGCATCTCCATCGAGGACCGCTTGAAGATCCAGGACTGCATCGAAGCCTGGACCTCGCTTCCCTTCGGCGTCGTCACCCTGGCCGAGCGCTTCGGCGGCAGCCGCGCCGAAGGGTTTCAATTCGAGGACATGGTGAGTTTCGTTCAGGCGGAGCTTGAGCCGTTCAGCGATACGCACGGCATCGGCGTCAAGGTTGCGCATGCCGGCACGCATCTGCTCGGCACCTCCGGCACCGTCACGACAATCGCCGGCGTTTATCTCGGCCTTTCCGAATATCATCGCGCCAAGGTCGATGGCTGCTGGCTTTCGACCGACAGCATCCGCGACGTCACAAAGCGCATCGCCGCAATGAACTGGCAGCAGCGAGCCGCCCAGCCCTGCATCGGCGCCGAAAGGGCCGACCTCATTCTTGCCGGTTGCGCGATCATGGAAGCCATGATGAGAGTTTGGCCGGTGAAGTCGCTGAGAGTGGCCGACCGCGGCTTGCGCGAAGGCATCCTTGCGACCCTCATCGCGGAAGACGTCATGCGCGAGCGCGGCGCGGCCGCAGCTGAACGGCAAACCGAGGCTCGACGGGGCAGCGTTGATCCATGACCAAGCGAGAGCCAAATCAAGACCGGTCTTTTAAGGTCAAGCTGAAGAAGACGCGCGGCCTCACCACCTCGTCCAGGCATTGGCTCGAGCGGCAGCTCAACGACCCTTATGTCGCCGCGGCGAAGCGCGAAGGCTACCGCAGCCGCGCCGCGTACAAGCTTGAGGAAATCGCGGACAAATACGGGCTTTTGAAGCCCGGAGACGTGATTGTCGATCTGGGCGCGGCTCCCGGCGGCTGGAGCCAGATCGCCGCAAAACGCGTACAAGCCGCCGAGGGGCGGGGCGTGGTGCTCGCGCTCGACATCCTCGCCTTCGATCCGATCCCCGGCGTGATCGTTCTTCAGCAGGACTTCAGCGAACCGGCGGCGGATGAAAAACTGCTGGCGGCGCTGGCCGGGCGAAGGCCGAATGCGGTTCTATCCGACATGGCGGCGCCCGCCACCGGGCACCGGCAAACGGACCATCTCCGCATCATGGGCCTGGCCGAGGAGGCCCTGGCTTTCGCTGTCCGGGTCCTTGCCCCCGGCGGCGCCTTTCTCGCAAAGGTTTTCCAGGGCGGAAGCGAGAAAAGCCTGCTGGACGTCCTGAAGCGCGATTTCGCAAGCGTGCGGCACATCAAGCCCAAGGCGAGCCGCGCCGAGTCGCCCGAGCTTTACGTGCTGGCGACGGGATTTCGCGGAAGCAAGGCCCGCGCTAACGAGGCTGACTAGCCTGCGGCGCGGGCGCGGACGCCTCCTGCGACCCTTGCGCCGCGGGCGCGTTCTGCACAGCCTGAGAGATGCGCCGGGCGAAAGCCGGATCTGGCGCGCCCTTTCCCCCGCTTGCATCGGCCCGCTTCGACATTTTCAGCGATTGCTCAGACTTGGCGATCTCCTCCGGGGAGTATTCGGCGGCGTTGCATGAGCAGCCCCTGATGTACACCTTCCGGTTCCGGAAGGCATAGGGCATGGTCACATAAGGGCGCCCGGCCAGCGACACCATCTGGTCGACGTCCTGGTCCGAGCGGTGGTAGAAAAGTTCGGCCGGGCCGGCGCACAGCGACTTGCATTTCGCTTCGTCCTCGCGGAACTGCCCCTCGGAAGTCCCTGTGCTGATCGGGAAATAGAAGCCGTCGCATTCGCGCACACAAAGCGTGCGGAACGTGGACGCGCCGCCGAAGAACGACGGTGGCCGCCCGCCGGAGAGTTGTTATGCGGCATCTCGTCCGGCGAGTTCTCTTCGTTGCTGAAGAACGAGAAGATCGACGAGTTCCGGCTGCGCTGCGCATCGTATTCCCGAGCGTACTGGTCGCCGCAGCGATTGCGGGCAAGCTCGGCGACGATGTCATCCCGCCGCCCGCGCCGGGAGCTTCCGCGCAGGATGGCGTCGCGCTGGGCCTTCAATTGCGCAAGGGAGGCCTTCGCCGACTGCACCTGCCGGTCAAGCTCCACGCAGCGCGGCGTGCGGCGCAGCGAGCGCCCGAACAGGAACATATCGTCGTAGCAGTCGGAGCGCTCGGCGTCGGATTGCGCCCGATGGAAATTGGCGTCCGCCTGCCGCATGTCCTCTTCGATGCGCGGAAGCTGATCCTGTCCGGCATTCGGCGAGCCGCCATTGAGTTGGGCCTCAAGCTCCCGGCAGCGTCCGCCCGAAGCGCCGTAGGACTGCTGGGGCGGCGGTCCGCCATAGGCAGGCTGCTGCGGCTGAGGCTGTCCCCAGCCCGGCGCATCGTAGCCGCCACGGTTGCCCCATCCCCAGCCTTGGGCGGCGGCCTCGTCCGCCCAGGCGGCGGCGAGCGTCAAAGCGCAAACGATGCTGAAACTGCGAAAGAGAGTCTTCATGTCAACCCGCCGCCACCGGCGGCCGCTCCGGCCGCCTGTCCATAAGTATGGTCCGCGCTAGGAGATGGCGCAATCCGCCGGATGTCGGGTGACGCCTGCGCTTGCAGCATACCGCCATCGCTCCCACAAAATTCATCGAGTCGCGCTCCACACGTCTTGACCTCGAACAATTTTGCGGCAATGGTCGGGCGATGGAACAAAATGTTTCGATCATCAGCCGGTGTATTATTAACGCAAGCTAAACAAGGGCTGGCGCGCGGCAGGTGATTTTTATTTCAGTGATAGCCCCGCCAGCTAAAGGCAGGGCTATGGATCTCAAGCTTTATAATACGCGCACGAGACGCAAGGACATCTTCAAGCCGCTCGATCCTATGGCCGTGCGCATGTATGTGTGCGGGCCGACCGTCTACGATTTCGCGCATATCGGCAACGCCCGCCCCGTGATCGTGTTCGATGTGCTCTTCCGGCTTTTGCGCCATCTCTATGGGCCGGATCGCGTCATCTACGTGCGCAACATCACCGACGTGGACGACAAGATCAACGCCCGCGCCGCCGAGGAAGGCATTCCGATTCGCGAACTGACCGGGCGGACCGCCGCGCAATTCCACGCCGATGTGGCTGCGCTGGGCGCGCTGCCGCCCACGGTCGAGCCGCGCGCCACGGAGCACATCCCGGAGATGATCGCGCTGATCGAGCGGCTGATTAATCGCGGGCACGCCTACGCGGCGGAGGGCCATGTGCTGTTCGACGTGGCGTCCGATCCGCATTATGGCGAGTTGGCGCGGCGCTCGACCGACGAAATGCGCGCGGGCGCCCGCGTCGAGGTCGCGCCCTATAAGCGCGATCCGATGGATTTCGTGCTGTGGAAACCGAGCGCCGGCGCGGAGCCCGGCTGGGACAGCCCCTGGGGCTATGGCCGCCCCGGCTGGCATCTCGAATGCTCGGCCATGTCGAAAAAGCACCTCGGCGACGTGTTCGACATTCACGGCGGCGGCATCGACCTGCTCTTCCCGCACCACGAGAACGAGGTCGCGCAATCGACCTGCGCGCACGGCACCGAGATCATGGCCAACATCTGGATGCACAACGGCCATTTGCAGGTGGAGGGGCAGAAGATGTCGAAGTCGCTCGGCAACTTCGTCACCATCCACGATTTGCTGGAAGGTTGGCAGGGCTATGGCTGGCCGGGCGATGCATTGCGCTTCAACATGCTGCGCACCCATTACCGGCAGCCCCTGGATTGGACTTACGAAAGTTTGGATGAAGCCCATAAAACGCTCTGGGACTGGTACGGCACGATAGAGACAGTGTCTCCAGCGCCCGAAGTGCCGGGTGGAGTCCTCAGTGCGCTGGAAGATGACCTGAACACGCCTGAAATGATCGCCGAGCTTCACAAGCTCTTCCGGGAAAAGCGTTTTGCAGACTTGCGATCAAGCCTGCACTTTCTTGGCTTTTCTGGGCGTAAAGACAATTTGGTGAGAGTGTCTGCTGGTGCGGGAAATGCTTCTGGTACTGCGACCGCCACTGCGGCGGCCAGCACTACCGAAATTGAGAGCTTAATCGCTGCTCGGCTGGCCGCGCGGAAGGCGAAGAATTGGGCGGAGGCCGATCGAATTAGGGACGAGCTTGTCGCAATGGGCATCGCCTTGATGGACGCGAAGAACCCTATTACGGGCGAGATCGAAACCACCTGGAAAATCGCCCGATGAAAAACCCCCTCACCCGGCCGCGAGTGCGGCCGCCCTCTCCCGCGAGGGGAGAGGGCAAGTGCCTGGATCAACCCTCTCCCCTTGCGGGAGAGGGTGGCGGCCTGAGGCCGCCGGGTGAGGGGGAGGCCGCACACGCAACGCGGCTGAACCGCGCCCGCGACTTGCGCGGCAATATGACGGATGCCGAGCACGCTCTATGGCGCATTTTGCGCAACCGGCAATTTGGGCGAAACAAGTTCCGGCGGCAGGTTCCGATCGGACCCTACATCACGGATTTCGTCTGTTTCGAAGCGCGCCTCGTCATCGAAGCGTACGGCGGCCAGCATAATGAATCGAACTCCGACAGGGTTCGCGATGCTTGGCTTACCGCCCACGGCTTATCGCGTGCTCCGGCTCTGGAACAACGAGATTCTTACGAACCCCGAGGGCGTCGCGATTTCGATAGCGACAGCCTTTTCTCAACGGCCTCGCACCGAAACACCCCTCACCCGGCCGCTTTGCGGCCACCCTCTCCCGCAAGGGGAGGGGTTTGAACACCTTGGCCATACTCTCCAGGCAAGGAGATAGGTCTTTAGATCGGACGTATCATGAAAAAAAAGCGGCTATACCTCTTCGACACCACGCTCCGCGACGGAGCGCAAACTCTCGGCGTCGACTTCTCGGTTGAGGACAAGCTCCTCATCGCGCAACGTCTCGACGCGCTCGGCATCGACTACATCGAAGGCGGATATCCGGGCGCGAACCCCGTCGATACGGCCTTCTTCGAATCGCCGCCGCGTCTCAAGGCGAAGCTTGCCTCGTTCGGCATGACGAAGCGGGCGGGCCGCTCCACGTCGAACGATCCCGGCTTTCAGGCGGTCGTGCAGGCCAAGGCGGACGCGGTCGTTCTCGTCGCCAAATCCTGGGATTTTCACGTCGAACTGCAACTCGGAATCTCTGAGGAAGAAAACCTCGAAGCGATCCGTTCGTCGGTCGAGGCTATCCGCGAGCGCGGCAAGGAAGCGATCATCGATTGCGAACACTTCTTCGACGGCTACAACGAGAACCAAGCCTATGCGCTCGCCTGCGCGCGCGCCGCTTATGAAGCCGGAGCGCGCTGGGTGGTGCTTTGCGACACGAATGGCGGAACGCTCCCGCATGAAGTGGAGGAGATCGTCTCACATGTGGCGCTTCTGATCCCGCCCGAGGCGCTCGGCATCCACGCCCATAACGACACGGAAAACGGCGTCGCCAATACGCTTGCCGCCATCCGCGCAGGCGTCTGCCAGGTCCACGGCACGCTCAACGGGCTCGGCGAGCGCTGCGGCAACGCGAACCTCACCTCCATCATTCCGACGCTCCTTCTGAAGGACGATTACGCATCGCGCTTCGAGACAGGCGTCACGCCGGAGGCGCTTCGCACCCTAACCGCCGTGTCCCGGCAACTCGACGAGATCCTGAACCGCCAGCCGGACAGGCATGCGCCCTATGTCGGGGAATCCGCCTTCGCGCATAAGGGCGGCATTCACGCTTCTGCGGTGAACAAGGCGCCGCGCAGCTACGAGCACGTGCCGCCGGAAAGCGTCGGCAACGCGCGCAAACTTCTCGTGTCCAACCAGGCGGGCCGGTCCAACATTCTCGCCGAGCTTGCCCGCATCGGGATGGACGCGGACAAGGACGATCCGCGGCTCGCATCGCTCCTTGAGGAAGTGAAAATGCGCGAGGCGACCGGCTACGCCTACGAGGCCGCCGACGCATCCTTCGAACTTTTGGCGCGCCGGGTATTCGGCGAGGTGCCCGATTTCTTCGATGTGGAGCGGTTCCGCGTCATGGTGGAGCGCCGGCATAACGCCAAGGGCGATCTGGTCACCGTGTCCGAGGCGGTCGTGAAGGTTCGGATCGGCGACAAGATCATGATGAACGCCGGCGAAGGAAACGGCCCGGTGCATGCGCTCGATCAGGCCTTGCGCCAGGACCTCGGGATTTATCAGCCGAGCATCAAGCACCTGGAGCTGGTGGATTTCAAGGTGCGTATCCTCACAGGGGGCACGGACGCCGTGACGCGCGTCCTCATCGAGAGCTACGATCGCGAGAAGGGGCGGCGGTGGTTCACCGTCGGGGTGTCGCCAAATATCGTGGATGCGTCTTTCGAGGCCTTGATCGAACTCGATCGTGTTCAAGCTGTTCAAGGACGGCGTCCGGCCTGCCCCCGCGAGCGGGAAGCCTTCGTCGGTCACGATGTTCGCCTGAGGCAAGACATGGGCGGGCGCTTCTGGATTTTCGTCGCGGCCATCCTGGGCGGCCTCGCGGTCGCAGCCGGAGCGATCGGCGCCCATGCTCTCACCGCTGCCAGCGCTGAGTCGAAGCGCCTGTTCAGCACTGGCCAGCAGTATCATGCTCTTCACGCCCTCGCCTTGCTCGGCGTGGGCATCGTGCTCATTCAGACGGAGGGATGGCGGGCGCGCTTTGCCACGTGGTTTCTGCAAATCGCGGCCTTCGCCTTCCTGACCGGCATTGTATGCTTCTCCGGCGGCATCTACGCGCAGGCCGTGAACGGCCTTACGTCCAACGCCGGGATCGTGCCATTCGGCGGCATATCCTTCATGATTGGCTGGGCGGCGCTGGCGATCGCCGCGCTCGGCCTGCGCAGCTGAACCGCCACAAACCTTGAAGCCGGGCGACCCCCGGCCCGAAGACGCGAACGCCGGTCATGCCTGCGGCCGGCTTATGGACAGTCGGGCTAGTGGGCGACGAGGCCATTGACCGACTCGACCTTGCGGCGGGCTTTCGGCTTAGAAACGGCCGCCACATCGGCTTTGCCAGCGCTCTTCGACGACGCCTTCTTCACGGACTTGCTTTCGCTCTTGTTTGTGGCGCGTTTAGCGGCGGACGCGGCCTTGCGGCTGGCCTTGCGGACGCGGTCTGCTTCGCCCGCGGCGAGGCGCAGGAGCGCGCGGAGATCTTCCGAAATGGCGGCGTCGAGCCCCGCGGAAGCGTTCATCGCATTGGCGAGGCAGTGCGCAATCGTATTGATTGCGACTGTAGTGGGAGACAGAGTGGACATTGCAATTTCTTTCCGTGAAATGGCCCAATTGGCCACCTTCACGGATATCAACTTATAGTTGAAAGTCTTTTAAGTTAAAATTTTCAATTGAGACAATCTATCTCAAAAAAATGCCCGCGTTTAGAGGCGCTTAAGGAGTTCCGCCTTCTTCGCTGCGAACTCTTGCTCGGTGAGAAGGCCCTTCTCTTTCAGATGCCCGAGCTGCTCGATCAAAGAGAGGAGCACACCTGCATCGCCGCTCGGGGCCGGCTGCGAAGGCGCGGCGCGGCGCTGCGGGCGCCGCGGCTGGTTCGTGCATGCGCTCGCGGGGCAGGCTCTCAAGGCGAACGGGGCCTCGCTGGCTCATGAAGGTCAGCGAAGAATCGCCGCTCTGCTGCTGCGCGAAACCGCGAATTTCGTATCCGGTTGTGTCGTAAACCTCGACCCGGCCATTCTGCTCGATGGCCAGACGGCGATTGCCGGGAAAATAAGCGTAACGCAAGGCGTTCTGAGACCCTGTGGCCGAGGCATTCCCCAAAACGGACGGCCACCACGCCCCCGATTGGCTCGAGGATTGCCAATAGCTCGTCCCTTCGCCGCCGCCCTGGCTCTGGCTTTGCTGCTGGGATATCGTAATGGGCGTAAACAGGCTCACCTGGCTCTCCAGCAGCCTGGAGAGGTCGTTGCAGAGATTATCCACAGTAGCCTTGGCGGCGTGGTTGAACATGTCGCCGACCATGGTCATGCCGCCGCGCATCCACTGGCCGCTGCCGCCGAATTCCGGCATGTTGAATTGCGCCATCGTGCCGCCGCCCCTCGCGACGGCGTCTAGCATCATTTTCACGGCCTCAACGCCAAGTGAATAGCGGTCGGCGATAGCGCCGACGATCTTTTCGCCTTCCGGTGTGAGATTGGACATCGCGGCTTTTTCCCCGATTTTATTAATATTGCGGTAGCACTTTAGCACAGAGCTCGAACTTGCTGGAGTATATTCCAGCGATGCGCGGCCGGCGCATTGCAGAGTGACGCCGGGGGGGCATTTTCCCCGGCCTCGGAAGGGTTAGAAGATATCCCAGCCAGCGCCATAGAGGCAACCTGTTACAATGATGGCAGGCTTCGTCCCATGTTCCGCCGTCTTGAGAATCGATTCTCCACCTTCCCGAGGGAATTCGGCAGTAAATGGAGATTCGCATGAAGAAGAACATGGTTTTCGCCTTCGCCATGAGCCTGGGCCTGGCCGGGCCGCTCGGCGCCGCTCAGGAGGCAAGCGCCATGCCCGGCGCAACGGGGATTAACGCGGCAACGACTGAGGCCGCCCAAACCGCCGCCACCCCGGTCTGGTACCGCGGCTACGGCCCAGGCTGGCGTGGCTACGGCCCAGGCTGGCGCGGCGGCTACGGCCCAGGCTGGCGCGGCGGCTGGCGGCCGGGCTACGGTTGGGGTCCGGGCTGGGGCTGGGCGCCATTTGCGGCGCTCGGCGTCGGCCTCGCTGCTGCTGGGACGTACGCTTATGGCCCCGGTCCCTATTACGCCCCCGGCGGCTATCCTCCCTGCGCGGGTCCATGCGGCCCCGCGCCTCTCAAATAGCATGGCGGCCGGACGCCCTCCCCTGGGGGGCGTCCGCACAGGCACAATAAGCCTTTGCCAACGCGCGACGCCGCCAGCCCGTAGCTCATGCGGTTTGTGAAGGAAAGGGCGACAAACGTGGCGATCAAGATGGCCGTCTGTTTGAAGAAATCGGCGCCTGGGTCCACAAATTGCGGCAGAAAGGCGTCACGATCCAGGCGTGAGCGGCCATCTTAAGGCGCCGCGCCCCGGCTTTGCGAGGCGTCGCTTCGAGCGCTCCGCCGGCCCTCCAAAGTTTTACGCCCAGCCAGATCGGATACGCTGCCCCGGCCCACTTGAGATCCGGCTAACGGTTCCGCAAGCGTCATAGCTGAAACGCCAAAGGCGATCTCCCTGTGCATTTGGAAAGAAGATCCCGCGTCTGCGCAGCGTCATTTCATGCCGCAGCGCGCACGGGATGACGCCAATCGGCAAACCGTCTTTTCATTCCGGCGCAAATCAAAGGATGAACTTCGACAAATCGGCGTTCTTCGCCAGATCGCCGACGTGCACCTTCACGTAATTCGCGTCGATGGTGAATGTCGTGCGCGCCTTATCCGCGGCCTCGAAGCTGATCTCATCCAGCACGCGTTCCATGACGGTCGAAAGCCGCCGGGCGCCGATGTTCTCCACGTTCGAATTCACCTCGACGGCGACATCGGCGATGGCGTCAATCGCGTCTTCGGTGAATTGCAGTTCCACGCCCTCCGTCGCCATCAGCGCGATGTACTGCTTGATGAGGCTCGTCTTCGGCTCGCGCAGGATTCGCCGGAAGTCGTCGCCGGTCAGCGCCTGGAGTTCGACGCGGATCGGCAGGCGGCCCTGCAACTCCGGCAGCAGGTCGGACGGCTTCGCCACATGGAACGCGCCCGACGCGATGAAGAGGACATGATCGGTTTTCACCGGCCCGTATTTGGTGCCGACCGTCGTCCCCTCGATGAGCGGGAGCAGATCGCGCTGCACGCCCTCGCGGCTCACATCGGCGCCGATGCGCTCCGAGCGGGCGCAAATCTTGTCGATCTCGTCGAGAAACACGATGCCGTTGTTTTCGACAGACTTGATCGCTTCCTGGACGACCTGCTCGTTGTCGAGAAGCTTGTCCGACTCCTCGTTGATCAGGACCTCATAGGAGTCGCGAACGGTCAGCCGCCGCGTCTTGGTGCGTCCTCCGAAGGCCTTGCCCAGCATGTCGTTGAGATTGATCATGCCGATCGAGCTGCCGGGCATGCCGGGGATTTCAAAACCCGGTATGCCGCCCGCGTCCGAGACCTGGATGTCGATCTCCTTGCCGTCGAACTCCCCGTCCCGAAGGCGCTTGCGAAAAGCTTCTTTCGTGGCCGGGCTCGCATTGGCGCCGACAAGGGCGTTCACAACGCGCTCCTCGGCCTGCAAATGAGCCTTGGCGCGGACTTCCTTGCGCTTTCCGTCGCGCACGAGGCCGATAGCGGCCTCGACGAGATCGCGCACGATCTGATCGACGTCGCGGCCGACATAGCCGACCTCGGTGAACTTCGTCGCCTCCACTTTCAGGAATGGCGCATTGGCGAGCTTCGCGAGCCGCCGCGAGATCTCGGTCTTGCCGACGCCCGTCGGGCCGATCATGAGGATGTTCTTGGGGAGAACCTCTTCGCGCATGTCGTCGTCGAGCTGCTGCCTGCGCCAGCGGTTGCGCAAGGCGATGGCGACGGCGCGCTTGGCGTCGTTCTGGCCGACGATGTACCGGTCAAGCTCGGATACGATTTCCCGTGGTGAGAAGTTTGTCATTTCGTTTTCCTGTTCCTCGTCGCGACCGGACGGCGCCGGGCTTGCCTCAGACGTTGGATGGCAAGCTTTCGACAACGAGGTTGTTATTGGTGTAGACGCAAATGTCCGCGGCTATCGCCATGGACTTGCGGGCGATCTCTTCGGCGGAGAAATCCGTCTCAAGGAGCGCGCGGGCCGCGGCAAGCGCATAGTTGCCGCCGGAGCCGATGCCCATCACGGCGTGGTCCGGCTCCAGCACATCGCCCGTGCCCGTGAGAACGAGGGTGCTTTGCTTGTCCGCCACGATCATCATGGCTTCAAGCCGCCGCAGATAGCGGTCTGTGCGCCAGTCCTTCGCAAGGTCGACGCAGGCGCGGACGAGTTGCTCGGGATACATCTCCAGCTTGGATTCGAGACGCTCGAACAAGGTGAAAGCATCGGCTGTGGCGCCGGCGAACCCTGAGATGACGTTGCCCTTGCCCAGCGTGCGCACCTTTTTCGCGTTCGCCTTCATCACGGTTTGCCCAAGCGAGACCTGCCCGTCGCCTGCCACGACGACGCGCCCACCTTTGCGAACGGTGAGAATAGTTGTGCCATGCCAGCCCGTTGGGTCTTGAAGAGAGTGCGCAAAAAGCGTCATGTAACTTCCCTGCTTTATGGCGTGGGATATGGAAAGCGGCTTTAAACCGTCAAGAAGCAGCACCGGCGAGCGAGGGCTGAACTTTGAGAAAAGCGCACATCGAACGGAAAACGAAAGAAACCGCAATCGCCGTGGAGGTCAACCTGGATGGATCCGGGGCGTACTCGATCTCCACAGGCGTCGGTTTCTTCGACCACATGCTGGAGCAGCTATCGCGCCATTCGCGCATCGACATCACCTTGCGCGCCGAGGGCGACCTCCATGTGGATCAGCACCACACGGTCGAAGATTGCGGCATCGCTCTCGGTCAGGCGATCGCGCAAGCGCTGGGCGACAAGCGCGGCATCGCGCGCTACGGTCACGCCTATTCGCCCATGGACGAGACGCTGACCCGCACCGCGCTCGACATATCCGGCCGCCCGTACCTGATCTGGCGCGCCGCCTTCCCGGCTGAGAAGATCGGCGCCATGGACACGGAGCTTTTCCGGGAATTTTTCCAGGCGCTCGCTCAGAATGCCGGGATCACGCTCCACATCGAGGCCCTTTACGGCGAAAATGCTCACCATATCGCGGAAAGCTGCTTCAAGGGCTTGGCGCGGGCCTTGCGCGGCGCCATCACTATCGACGAAAAGATGTCAGGCGAGATACCATCGACGAAAGGACAGCTCGGGGGCTGAACCGCCCTCGGCTGAAAATGCCAATGATTATCTACACCGTCCATGAGCCGCAGCGTCCCGTTCACGGCGTCGAGGCGCGCGCAGACAGCGTCGTGTTCGTGAAGGAGGGCTTCACCATCTGGGGCTTTCTCTTCGGTCCGCTCTGGCTTTTGTACAACCGGCTCTGGCTCGAATTCATCGTCGCTCTTCTCGTCGCGGGCGGAGTGGCGGCGGGGCTTATTGAATTCGGCTTGAAGCAGCAGGCGGCGGGCATAGCAAACCTTTTGCTTGCGCTTATCATCGGCTTCGAGGGCAACAATCTCATCCGCTGGCGCCTGCAGCGCAAGGGCTACGCGTTGATCGCTTCCGTCGCCGGCCGCAACCGGCTGGAATGCGAACGCCGCTTCTTCGACGCATGGCTTCCTCATGTGACCGGACGCGGCCCTTCGGCGACGTCCTCGATGGATCTGAGGGGCGGAGACTGGACCACGCCGCATACGGTCGGCGCCTGGCCCCAAGCGACGGCATGAACGCCATGTCCGTCGCAATCGTCGATTATCAATCCGGCAATCTCCACTCGGCGGCGAAAGCTTTCGAACGCGCGGCGCGTGAGAGCGGCCTTCCCCAGGAGATCGCCGTCACCGCCGATCCCGAGGCGGTGCTGAAAGCGGATCGCATCGTTCTTCCCGGCGTCGGCGCGTTCGGCGATTGCTACCGCGGCCTGAACGAGACGCCGGGCATGATCGAGGCCCTTCGCGAGGCCGTGTTCGCGCGCGGCCGCCCCTTCTTCGGCATTTGCGTGGGCATGCAGATGCTCGCGGATCGCGGGCTCGAACACGGCGTTCACCAGGGGCTTGGCTGGATCCGCGGCGAGGTCGACCTGATCAAGCCTTCCGATCCGTCGCTGAAAATCCCCCACATGGGGTGGAACACGCTCTCCTTCGCGCAGCCGCACCCGCTGGTCGAAGGCATTCCGGACGGCCCCGACGGTTGGCACGCCTATTTCGTGCATTCCTATCAGTTTCTGCCGAAGGACGCCGGCGACGTGGCGGCGCTATCGGATTATGGCGGGCCGATCACGGCGCTCGTCGTGCGGGGCAACGTCGCAGGGAGCCAGTTCCACCCAGAAAAAAGCCAAAAACTGGGGCTGAAGCTGATATCAAACTTTTTGCGGTGGCGGCCTTAGGCACGGGTTACCGACCCTCCCATGGATGAACTTTCCCGTCGCAACTGGCCGCTCCAAGAACGATGCGAACGATGCGGCCGCTATTTGCGAGAGGCGGTCAGCCGGTCTTCTATGCGCTTTGTTGCGACGAAGACGAAAGAGCAGCAAGCAGGGCTCATTCTGCTGCGCAGTCGGCAGCTCCTGCCCGTGGATGTCTCCAGCATTATTTGACGTACGTAGGAATGGTGCGTAGATTTATTCTAGCATCGGAGAACATCAGCATGCAAATTCTGAATCTCTTCCGCGGCTCCAAGAACGCGGTTGACTATCAACAGGGCCAGGAGATCATTCGCGAGGGCGAGCCCGGCGACGCGATGTACGTGATCCTGGAGGGCGAAGTCGAGGTTCGGCTCGGCGACAAGGCCATCTACACCGCGGGGCCGGGCGGCATCGTCGGCGAGATGGCCTTGGTCGACAGGTTGCCGCGGAGCGCGACCGTCGTGGCGAAGACGGCCTGCAAGGTCGTGCCCGTCGATGAACGGCAATTCAACTTCATGGTCCAGGAAACGCCCCTTTTCGCCATCACCGTGATGCGCGTCATGGCCGACCGGCTGCGGCGGTGGCCGAAACACGAATAGAACCCTCTGACATCTTCGGGCGTCACCACAGGGTTCGGCTTGGAGAATGATTCACCTAATCTAGGACTGCCGCCCTCGCGAGGCAGCACCTTTTGCATGTATGCGAAATTCAATTCGTCAAGCTTCGCGGAAGGCATCCGGTGGCGGCGAGATGGTCGTGATGCGAGGCTCGCCCTTCAAGCGTGTTTCGAGACCGCCTCTTCTGCTCACGGCCTTAACCAGGAGATCCAGAGGTTGTGCGGATGCGAAGGAAATCGGATACGAGGGTCGCCTTTATTCCTTGATGAAACCGAAATTCCCTGCCAGCCTGAGACGAGGTCACGCGTTGCGGCGGGCTGCGGCCGGAACTACGTTTGGCGAGCGTCCCGCGATCAGGTGATAAATCGATGATCCTTTACCCAGCTATCGACCTCAAGGACGGACAGTGCGTCCGCCTGCGCCAGGGCCTCATGGATCAGGTCACGGTGTTCAATGAGAACCCAGCGGATCAGGCGCGCCAATTCGCCGGGCAGGGGTTCAAGGCGCTCCACGTGGTCGATCTCAACGGCGCTTTCGAAGGACGCTCCGTCAACGCGGAGGCGGTTTCGGCGATCCTCTCGGCTATATCGATCCCTGTTCAGCTCGGCGGCGGCATTCGCTCCCTTGAGAGCATTTCGCTGTGGCTCAGCCGCGGCATATCCCGCGTGATCCTAGGGACCGCCGCGGTGCGCGATCCCGCGCTCGTCAAGGCGGCCTGCGCCCGCTTTCCGGGCAAGATCGCCGTTGGGATCGACGCCAAGGATGGCCGGGTCGCGGTGCAGGGCTGGGCGGAAACCTCCGAGCTTCACGCGACCGAGCTGGCGCGGCGCTTCCAGGACATCGGCGTCGCGGCGATCATTTACACCGACATCAATCGCGACGGGATGCTGACCGGGCTCAATCTCGATGCGACCGCGGATCTGGCGCGGGCCGTCTCGATCCCCGTGATCGCCTCCGGCGGCCTTGCGAGCCTTGAAGATGTCGAGCGGCTTCTCTCACCCACCTACGCCATCATCGCGGGCGCCATTGCGGGACGCGCGCTTTACGATGGCCGGCTCGATCCGAAGCGCGCCCTCGATCTTATCGGCAAGGGGGTTCGATAGCGTCGTTCCTATGGATGCATCGCTTTTTCTTAATCCTTTGCTGATATTGTAACGAATCATGCCGCATCAGCTTATTCGTGTCGCTGACGGCGCCTCCCTTGTACCGTTTCACAACACATAATTGACGAAATCCGCTTCTACCGCCAAGAAGGTTGCAAGCTCCGGCTTCGAAAGGAAAATCCTCTTTGATGGCAAAGCGTCCGTTGCTTGGCGGCAACTGGGTCACCCCCGCGGCTGCCCTTTTCCTTTCGTTGACTCTTGCCACCGGTC
Organism: uncultured Alphaproteobacteria bacterium; assembly: GCA_963727795.1. Taxonomy (GTDB): domain Bacteria; phylum Pseudomonadota; class Alphaproteobacteria; order Rhizobiales; family Rhodomicrobiaceae; genus Rhodomicrobium. The sequence goes on along the minus strand of CAVSHC010000008.1, from coordinate 289,997 downwards.
TTCACTCAAGCCGCGCCTTTGGCCAAGAGGATACTGGCGCCGCGGATAACGCGGTCTCCGATAGCGCCCCTCGAGAGAAAAGGCCCGAGAACAGCGGGGCTCCGGCGGAAAATGAAAAATCCCCCGGCTCCGCAGCGGACTCAAAAGAGTCGAAGCCGAAAGCGCCGGCCGCAGCCAGGCCCGCCGAACAAAAGGAAACAAGAACCGAAAAACCGAAGGACCTCACCCCGAAACCGGATGAGCCCGGAGATTTCGTCGTGCGCGCGTCCAACCTGGATGCGGTCTATCAGATCAGCTGGCTCGGCGCCTACATCGGGGATTTCAAAATACGGTCCTCGATAACGAACAGGCAGTACTCCTTGCAAGCCTCCGCCGAACTTAGCGTCTTCTTCGGGACATTCAGCTGGCGGGGATCGACGACAAGCAGCGGCATGATGACCGCGAACGGCCCGGTACCGCAGAATTACACGTTCCGGTACGCCACGGGCGAGAGGCGGGAAAGCGTCGAACTCCGTTTTCAGCGGAGGATGGTGCAAGACATCCTCATCAACCCGCCTCAATATCCCGGCTCACGCAACGTTCCGATCACAGCGGCTCATCTGCAAAACATCGTCGATCCCTTGAGCGCGCTCGTGCTCCTCTCCCAAGCACGGTTGACCCGTGGCGACGCCTGCAACAAGCGCCTGCCGATTTTCGACGGCAAGATCCGCTACGACTTGATTCTTTCCCCAAAAGGAACGCGAAACATCGGATCTGCTGGCAGATTGCACGGGACAGCCTATGTTTGCAGCGTGCGCTACGTCCCAATCGCCGGGCACAAAATGGGAAGACAGGGCGAAAACGATTTCGCAGGCGGGAACACAGGAATAGAAGTTTGGCTTGTCCCGGTACCGGAAGCAGGTTTATTAGTACCGTATTTCGTTCAGGTGCCCACGCCTGCGGGTACGGCATCTATGGTAACGGCGAAGTTCGATGTGCAGACGCCAGGCGGGCGTCATGCGCTCGCCGAGTGAAGAGGGGACCAACCGAGGCTTCATCGCGAGAGAATTGCTGAGCGGTCTTTGTTGAGGAAGAGCCGCTTGCCTTGAATTGCAGGCGCACCTCTCGTACGCTTACAGCGCCAAAAGCCTGACCGGAATTAACAAAGCTTGCGGTTTTTACAGAAAGTCCGCTTATGAGCGCAGCAATGCAGGCTAACATCAAGCCAATCCAATCACGGCATGTGACCGCCGTGCTTGGGCCGACGAACACAGGCAAGACCCACCTCGCCATCGAGCGCATGCTCGGGCACGAGAGCGGTCTGATCGGGCTGCCGCTGCGGCTCCTCGCTCGCGAAATCTACGACAAAATCGTCGCCCGCATCGGGCCGCGAGACGTGGCGCTCATAACCGGCGAAGAGAAGATAAAGCCCGACCGCCCCCGCTATTATGTCTGCACCGTCGAAGCCATGCCGCGCGACGTGGACGTGGATTTCCTCGCGGTCGACGAGATCCAGCTTGCAGCCGACCTGGATCGCGGTCACGTCTTCACCGACCGCCTTTTCCACGCGCGAGGCGTCAGCGAGACGCTCCTGCTCGGCGCTCAGACGATGACGGAGGCGATCCGCGAGTTGATCCCCGGCGCAAACTTCATCGCGCGCCCGCGGCTCTCGAAGCTGACCTATTCGGGGCAGAAGAAGATCACCCGTTTGCAGAGCAGGAGCGCAATTGTCACGTTCTCCGCAAACGACGTCTACGCGATCGCGGAATTGATCCGCAGGCAGCGCGGCGGCGCCGCGGTTGTGCTGGGCGCGCTGAGCCCGCGCACACGCAACGCCCAGGTCGCCCTTTATCAGTCCGGCGACGTGGACTTCCTCGTTGCGACCGATGCAATCGGCATGGGCCTCAATCTCGATGTCGATCACATCGCGTTTGCGGGATCCCGAAAGTTTGACGGCCGCAACCACCGGGACCTCACCCCCGCCGAACTCGCCCAGATCGCGGGACGCGCGGGACGGCACCTCAACGACGGCACCTTCGGCGTCACCGCCGATGTCGAGCCCTTCGACCAGGACCTTATCAACAAGCTCGAAAACCACGACTTCGAGCCGGTCAAAGTTCTTCAGTGGCGCAATACTCAACTTGATTTCGACAGCGTCGACCGTCTCAAGGACAGCCTGCGACAGACGCCCATGCACTCCCGTCTCACGCGCGTCAGAGCCGCCGACGACGTCGAGGCGCTTGAGCTGGCGACCAGCGATCCCCGGATCGCCGAGCTTGCCGTCGCGCCGGCCGCCGTCAAGCGGCTCTGGGAAGTCTGCCAGGTTCCGGACTACAGGAAGGTTGCGCCGAATTCCCACGCAGAGCTTGTCGCCACCCTCTACAAGCACATCATGAGCGAGGAAGGGTTCATCCCCGAGGACTGGTTTGCGAGCCAGGTCGAGCAGGCCGACCGCACGGACGGCGATATCGACACGCTTTCAAACCGCATCGCGCATATCCGCACTTGGACCTTCGTCTCAAACCGCCGCGAGTGGCTCAAGGATCCCGATCATTGGCAGGCTAAGACCCGCGAGATCGAGGACAGGCTCTCCGATGCGCTGCATGAGCAGCTGACCCAGCGTTTCGTCGACAAGCGGACAAGCGTGCTCATGAAGAGCATGCGCGACAAGGACAGCCTGTTCGCCGAGATCGAGAAAGACGGACGCGTCGTCGTCGAAAAGCACTATGTCGGCAAGCTTGAAGGCTTTTGCTTCACGCCGGACCTGACAGACGCGGGCGTCCACGGCAAGGCGGCGCGAAACGCAGCCGCCAAGGTGCTGGTCCACGAGCTTGCCGCGCGCTCCGACCGCCTGACCGCGGCGCCCGACACGGCCCTTACGCTCACGCGCGAGGGCCAGATCGTATGGGAGAACCAGGAGATCGGCAGGCTGACCGCAAGCGACGATCCCCTGAAGCCCACTTTCACGCTCAATTCCGACGAGCACCTTGCCGCGATCGACAAGGAGAACATCACCAAGCGCATCGAGACCTGGCTCAGTCATCACATCGAGGTTCGCTTGAAGCCGCTTGTGGAGATCGCGAAGGCCGAGGACATTACCGGCCTCGCGAGGGGCATCGCCTTCCGCTTGCGGGAAAATTTCGGGATTCTCAAGCGTGACACGGTGGCCGAGGAAATCAAATCCCTCGACCAGGACGGGCGCGCGCAGCTGAGAAAATATGGCGTGCGCTTCGGCGCGCATCACATCTACTTCCCGCTCCTTCTGAAGCCGGGGGCGTCCGATCTCCTCCTGCTCTTCTGGCTGCTGAAGCACGGGGCCGAACACAATCTCGCGCCCGCGGCGATGTCCGATTCGCCCAGGCAGGGGCTCACGTCGGTGCCGCGCAATGACGCGCTGGCGGAGGCTTTCTATCGCGCCGCCGGGTTCGGGGTTTGCGGACCGCGCGCTGTGCGTGTCGATATGCTTGAAAGGCTTGCCGACATCATCCGGCCCTTGACGGCGTGGAAGCCCACGGAGGCGAACGCCGAGCCTCCCGCGGGCGCCGCCGGCGGCGGCGCTTTCAAGATCAGGCCCGAAATGATGTCGATCATGGGGTGCTCAGGCGAAGAGCTGGGCTTGATCCTCGAGTCGCTCGGTTTCCGACGCGAAAAGCGGCCAATCAAGCACCCCGCGCGCGAGCCAAAGGCGGAGACGGCGGCCAGCGGAGACGCCGCTCAGTCCGTAGCTGGGGATGGCGTGCAGGAATTGGCTGCGGCAGAAATTGCGGCTGAAGAGGTTGCAGCCGAGGCGCCGGCGGCTGCCGCTGAAGTCGCCGTGACTGACGCCGAAGTCGCCGTGACTGACGCCGTTGCAGAAGAGCACGATACCGCCGCGCCTTCCTACGATGAAGCGCCCGGGAGCGAAGCTAACGTCGAAGTCGAAGCCCGCCGCGGAGATCGCGGACAGCGCGGACAGCGCTGCCGAAGCATCGGGGGGGGCGCGACTGAGGCCGCATCCGGCGAGCAGGACTTCGAAGAGATCTGGCGCTTCCGCAGGCCGAAGCCGAAGTTCGAACGCGCCGATGGGCAGGGCGACAAGCGCCACCATCACCACCGCCGGCCCGGCGGCGAGCGGGATCGCCGGCCGCATCACGACCGCGCCCAACATGCCAATCAGCCAAACGCCGCTCCTGCGGCGGGCGAACAGCAAGCGCAAGCGCCGGGCGAGCGCCAGCAAAAGGATCGGCCCCACGGCGGTCACCGGGAGTACGGGCAAGGCCGCGGCGCCAATCAGCAGCAAAATCGCCAGAAGCATCATGATGGCGACAGGCATCGCGACCGAGGGCGCGGCCCCGCGCCGCAAGCTGCGGCCAACGCTTCTTCTCGGCCGGAAGCCGCCGAGGCGGGGAAGAACGCCAGCCCTCAACAGCACGCCAGACCTCCCCAGCAGCATCGCAACGACCGCCCGCAAGATCGAAGCCGCGACTCGCGGCCCCCGCGCTCGCAGGGCAAGCAGCCGATTGCGGCAAGCGCGGCGCCGAAGCGTTCATCGGGAGGCGTCGATCCCAATTCGCCTTTCGCCGCGCTCAGCCAGTTGAAGGAACGTCTCGAAAAACAGCTGCAGACGCAGGATTAGAGTTTGGATTCATCGGAAGAGCAGCGCCTCGATAAGTGGCTGTGGCATGCGCGGTTCGTGAAATCGCGCAGTCATGCCGCGAAGCTTATCGAGGATGGCTGCGTCCGTGTGAACCGGCAGCGCGTCGTGAAAGCGGCGGCATGCGTCAAGTGTGGCGATGTGCTGACGGCCAACCTCCACGGCCGGATCCGCGTTATCGAAATTCTGGCCCTGGGCAGCCGCCGCGGCCCGCCCGGCGAAGCGCGGATGCTTTATAACGAGGCGCCGCTTTCCGATCCGGAGCATGCGCCCGCCGCCGGCAGAGAGTAAGCTCGCTGAACGCGCTTTGCGGGCGCGATGGCTTTTCATCGAAGCCGCCGTCATTTCGGAACAACGTTTGCGTCGTAACCGGAATCCCAGAAGGCATCGAGACTTGATTACGATTATGGGACGCCCGCCTGATACAGAGCATGCGGAATTTATTCGGAATCCCGTTATTGTCATGGCCGCCCTACGATCCCCGGATCAAGTCCGAGGACATGGGCGGCCATCCAGGATGACAAATTGCACCCCTTGGATTTTCGAAACTGGATGGCCGGGTCAAGCCCGGCCATGACATCGGTTCCAGCTCATCGCAATACGCTCTAACGTTCGCTCCCACCCGTGTCCCGCTCGTCTTCTTCCTCTTCCGGCTTGCCCGGAATGGCATAAACGCCGCCGAGCCAGCGATGCAGGTCTACATCGGCGCACCGCTTCGAACAGAAAGGGCGGTATTTCGCGCTTTGTGGATGGCTGCGGCAAACGACGCAGAGCGAAGCAGAGCCGCCCTCGCGCCGTGCCTCCTTGGCATTGTCCGTCATCTCAAATGGAATCGACTTCCGCGCGGTTGAGCCAATTGAAGTAAATGGGAAAACCCTCGCCGGTCAAAAGTTGCACAACCTCGATCAAGGGGAGGCCGACCACATTCGAGTAAGACCCCACGATTTTCTGCACGAAGGCTCCCGCAATTCCCTGGATGGCGTAGCCGCCCGCCTTGCCGCGCCATTCGCCACAGGCCAGATAACTGTCCATCTCCTCGTTGGAAAGACGCTTGAAGCGCACACGGGTCTCCACCGTCCGCATCCTGACAGCGCCTGTATCGGTGATAAGGCAAATAGAGGTGTAAACCCGGTGGGAGCGTCCCGAAAGCGTTTGCAGCGACTCGGCGGCCTCATTCAGATATTCGGGCTTGCCAATGATCTTGCGGCTGACAGCGACGACCGTATCGGCCGCCAGCACGAAAGCGCCAGCCAGATCGGGCTCCCGCGCGAGCCGCTCTCTTGCGGTAATAGCCTTTGAGCGAGCCAGCCTCTGCGAATAGGACCGCGGCTGCTCGCCCTTCTTCGGCGTCTCGTCGATCGAAGCCGGGCGAAGAGCGTCGGGCTCGATGCCGACCTGCTCAAGCAGCGCGAGGCGGCGCGACGATGCGCTTGCAAGCACGAGAATTTTCTGCGCGCTCGAGCGAACGGCGGCCGAGGGGGCGCGCTCGTCATCGGATTTCAAGGAGCGCGCAACAGCCACCCTACTTGAATCGATATGTGATGCGTCCTTTGGTAAGATCATAGGGCGTCATCTCGACTAAAACTTTGTCACCCGCCAGCACGCGAATCCGGTTCTTCCGCATCCGGCCCGCTGTATGCGCAATGATCTCATGGCCATTGTCAAGCTTTACACGAAAGGTTGCATTCGGGAGAAGCTCCGTTATTAGGCCTGGGAATTCTAGGAGTTCTTCTTTTGACATATCTCCTGCCAATGAAATGCCGCAGCGCTTTCTAACGCCATTCAGAGCCGGACTGAACCTTTTGAGAATACGAAAGCGGACGCAGCGATAAGCGATTGTGCGGGAGAATGATCCCTCAGAACGCTAAAATCAAGCCGGTTGGCGCGTCAGCGCAAGGACCGGTTGAAAACCTGAATAGACAAGAGCCTTTGACGGCGTCAAAGCAGCCGCCAAAGGGGCAAAATGCGAGCGTTTCCGGCGTCGGACCTTCAAAAAACCTCCATGCTTCAGGCCGCGGCATCACACGCCAAAGTAGGAGCGGTACCAGCGCACGAAGCGGTCAACCCCTTCGCGCACCGAAGTTTTCGGCCGGTAGCCGGTTACGCGCTCAAGCTCGGATACGTCGGCCCATGTATCGGGGACGTCGCCCTGCTGCAGCGGCAAATGCTCACGGATGGCCTTGCGTCCGACCGCCTCTTCGATCGCATTGACGTAATCCAGAAGCGGGACCGGCTGATTATTGCCGATATTGAAGATTCGAAACGGAGCGTTCGACGTGGCGGGATCGGGATCGTGACTCGACCAGTGCGGATTGGGCTCGGCGGGGATGTCGGAGATGCGAACGACGCCCTCTACGATGTCGTCCACATAGGTGAAGTCGCGCGTGTGATTGCCGTGATTGAAAAGCTGGATGGGTTTGCCTTCCAGGATGTTCTTCGTGAACAGGAACAGCGCCATGTCGGGGCGCCCCCATGGGCCGTAGACCGTGAAGAAGCGCAACCCTGTCGCCGGCAGGCGAAACAGATGGCTGTAGGCATGGGCCATCAACTCATTGGCGCGCTTCGTCGCCGCGTAGAACTGGAGCGGATGATCGACGCCCCGGTGCTCAGAGAATGGCATATGTGTGTTCGCGCCGTAAACGCTCGACGTTGAAGCATAGGTCAGGTGGGCCAGGTTGTTATAACGGCAGGCTTCCAGAATGTTTGTGAAGCCGATCAGGTTCGAGTGAACGTAATCCTCGGGATGCGACAGCGAATGGCGAACCCCGGCCTGGGCGGCGAGATGGATTACGCGATCGAACTTATGCTCCGAGAAGGCGCCCATCAGCGCCTCGCGGTCGGCGAGATCGGCGCGCACGAAAGTCCAGCCGCCATGCCGCTCCCGCGCATGCTCATCGAGCAAGCGAAGGCGCGCCTCTTTGATCGAGGGATCGTAGTAACTGTTGACGGCGTCGAACCCAACGACATCGTCGCCACGGGCGAGCAACCGGGCCGCGGTGTGAAAACCGATAAAACCTGCGGCGCCGGTAACGAGGATTTTCATCTTACAACCGCCCATCGCTCGTGGTCTTGGGGAAGATGCCTTTAACATCGAACATCACCGCCTCCCGTTTGCCAAGCGCCCGGATGGCTCCGGCGCCCATCTCCAAGAAATCCCGGTGCGCCACTCCGACGATGACCGCATCGTAGGCGCCGGGCTGAGGCCTGCCCTCGATCAGATCGAGGCCATACTCGTGCTTGGCTTCCCCGCGATCGGCCCACGGATCGTAAACATCCACCTTGGCGTTGCATTCTTGCAATGCGACGATGACGTTGGCAATCTTGGAGTTCCTGAGATCGGGGCAGTTCTCTTTGAAAGTCAGCCCCATGACCAGGACCCGGCTTCCGACCACCGGGAAGCCGCGCTTCATCATGAGCCGGACGACGCGGTCCGCGACATGGGTGCCCATGCTGTCGTTGATGCGCCGCCCCGCGAGGATGACCTCGGGGTGGTAGCCCAGTTCCTGGGCGCGATGCGTCAGGTAGTAGGGGTCGATGCCGATGCAGTGGCCGCCGACGAGACCGGGCGCGAACTTGAGAAAGTTCCACTTCGTACCGGCCGCGGCCAGCACTTCTTTCGTGTCGAGGCCCAGTTTGTGGAAGATCATGGAAAGCTCGTTCATGAGCGCGATATTCAGGTCGCGCTGCGTGTTCTCGATGACCTTGGCCGCCTCTGCAACCTCGATGGAGGAGGCTCTATGGGTGCCGGCCGCTACGATTTCCCCATAGAGCTGATCGATGGCTTCCGCGGCGGCCGGCGTCGAGCCGCTTGTCACCTTTACAATGTTGGTCAGCCGGTGCGCCTTGTCGCCCGGATTGATGCGTTCCGGGCTGTAGCCTGCGAAAAAGTCCTCATTGAACTTCAAACCGGAGGCGCGCTCCAGCACGGGCACACATACCTCTCGCGTGCAGCCGGGATAGACTGTGGACTCGTAAACGACGATCGCGCCCTTCTCCATCACAGCGCCGACGGTTTCGGAAGCTTTCACGAGCATCGCGAGGTCCGGCCGGTTGGCCTGGTCGATCGGGGTCGGAACCGCAACGATGTAGACGCCGCAGCCTTTAAGGTCTTCGCGCCGGCATTAATAGGTGAGGCCCCTGGCGGCGGCGAGATCGGCCGCGTCGACTTCCAGGGTGGAATCGCGTCCGGAACGCAATTCCTCGATGCGCTCCCGCCGTAGGTCAAACCCTATCGTGCGCCGGACCTTGCCGAACTCGACGGCAAGAGGAAGACCAACATAGCAAGGCCGATAATACAAACCGTTTTCTGATTTAATTTGTTCATGAAATCATCCCTCAAAATCGCAGCGCTTTCCGTGATCTGCTGGACATCCGGCTCGACGCGCCAAAAATGCGGCTCCGTCTGCTATGCAATCCAAGCCTGCAGCTGCGCACGCCGTTGCAACCAAGTCAAACTTGCGCGATGATTTTATCCGTATTTACGAAAGACTTTTAGACTTATCCAACATAAAGCTTGTTTTTCCCCAAGCGGGCGCGGTCCCGCAACTCCAGCTTGAAGCCGGGATTGCGGGTGTCGAGGCTAGACTAGTGGACGAAAAGCTCCCGCAAGACGGCAAGCCAAGCAAAGCGGCCATCGCCGCCCGTCATGCGGAGGGGGCGCAGACCGCCGTGGCGCCAGCGTCGCGCACGTGGCGCGAAGCGCCTCCGGCTTCCCGGCGGCGAGCGGATGAGTAAGAGCTTTGAAAAAGGCGTCGCCGCCGATACGTTGCTGAACGTTTCTATGCGCAACGCATGCCCGTGGCTATCCCCCCAGGCGCTTTGTGAGGGCCGAGAGGCTATGTCGGGTCTTCTCGCGCCAAACCACCCAGTGGTTGCGCACCCAGTTGAGCTGAACCACGCGCCGCTCCCCCTGAAACGGCTTGTGGCCGTGCCAGGCGTGCGGGACGTTCAAAAAGGCGAGCAGCGTGCCGCGGGCGGGCGGAACCTCCATGACCATGTCGTCCAGATTGTCAGGCGAATTCAGCAGCCTGAGCCGGCCGCCATCCGCCTCCCACTCTCCATTCATGTAGACGAGCACGGTCACGAGCTTGCTCTTGCTGTCCAGGTGGATTTGCCCGTCGGTCCTTCGCGCGCGCCCTCGCACCGTGACGGTGACGGGGCGCCTTTCGAGGTTGATATCGAGTTTGCGCCCAAGGACCCTGCGGAGTGCCGGCTGCCGCAGCTCGTGCACGAACTGGCGGAAGCTTGGCCCGGGGCGCAGCGTTTCCAGCGGAAAGCTGCCCGGCTTGGTGATGACCGGATAGTCATTCTCGATCTCATCCAGCCTCTCGTCCGTCACGAAATTCGGGACGACCACGAACGGAAAGGGCTTGGTCTGGACACGCGCTTCCTCAAGGGACGGCAAATTCAACAAAGGGAGTCTCCGGGTGGCTGCTACGCAATAGAGTATTCGCGCTTCTAGTTTGTGCGGCCGCTCTCAATAGCTGAGCTTACGTCAGGCGGCTAGGTCAAGCCGATCAAAAAATCGCGACCCGCTCCGGGAGACGGACTCGCTTACGCTTAATAAAGGGACGCGAAGCGGCAAACCCCTTGGGGGAAGCCCCTTGGGCTTATCGCGCACCACGCGGCGCAGCCTTTCCTGAAGAGGGCTGTCGCGGCAGGCGTCGAGCACGATCACGCTGATCCTGGCCGCGCGTTCGATGCGCGACACCACTTCCTGAATGGGTTCGAGTTCCCGAAGCGCGCTGCTTTCGCTCTCCGCTTTGATGTCGACCGGCGCGAGATAGCCGCGCTTGTCGATCTGCACGCCGTGGCCCGAGAAGAAGAACAGCGCCACGTCGGCATTCCTGCCGGCCGCTTCGAAGGTGTCGATGGCCTCATCGAATTGCCTGATGCCGAGGTCTTTCCGTTCCGTGACGTCGAACCCGAGGCGTCGAAGGGCGGCGGCGACATCGTCGGCGTCGTTCTTGGGATTATCGAGCGGAGCCAGCGAATAGGCCGAGTTGCCGATGACGAGCGCGACGCGCTTCTCGGCGAGCGCCGCGCCGGTGGCGCAGGCAATCAGAAACACGGCGATGAAAAAGCGCGCCGCTTTTCGAAACAATCCCTCAGCCCCCAAAGCCCAGGCTCAACTTTATAATTTCGCGCACTTTGCACAAATGCTGCGAGCGCGCAAGCGCCTGCTACTGCGCCGCCATGAGCTTCGGCACGGGCACGGGAACGGGCGTCGTGTCGGCAGGCGTCAGCGCGCCTTCCTCGACCATCTCGGCCAGCTTGCGCCGCGCCTCCTCGGCCTCGCGCTGACGCGCCCAGAGCCCGGCATAGAGCCCGCCCGCGTCCATCAGCGAAAGGTGCGTGCCCCGCTCCACGATCTGCCCCTTGTCCATCACGAGGATCGTATCGGCGTGGATCACGGTCGAAAGCCGGTGCGCGATGACAAGCGTGGTGCGGTTCTGCGCGATCCGGTCGAGCGCCTCCTGGATTTCCTTCTCGGTGAAGCTGTCGAGCGCGGAGGTCGCCTCGTCGAGCAGGAGGATCGGCGGCCCCTTCAGGATCGTGCGCGCGATCGCGACGCGCTGCTTCTCGCCGCCGGAGAGCTTCAGCCCGCGTTCGCCCACGAGCGACTTGTAGCCAAGCGGCAATTGCTGGATGAAGCCGTCGATCTGCGCCATCCGCGCGGCTTCCTTGACCTCGTCGTCCGTGGCGGTCACCCGCCCGTAGCGGATGTTGTAGTGGATGGTGTCGTTGAACAGCACCGTATCCTGCGGAACGATGCCGATGGCCGCGCGCAGCGTCTCCTGCGTGACCTCGCGGATGTCCTGCCCGTCGATCAGGATGCGCCCGGCCTTCACGTCGTAGAAGCGATAGAGCAGCCGCGACACCGTCGATTTGCCCGCGCCCGACGGGCCGACAAGGGCCACCATGTGCCCCGGCGGCACCTCGAAATCGATGCCGCGCAAGATGGGCCGCTCCTCGTCATAGGAGAAGAAGACGTTCTCGAACCGGATCGCGCCCTCGGAGACGGCGAGGGGCGTGGCGCGCGGCGCGTCCTTGACTTCCGGCGTCTGCCCGAGCAGCGCGAACATCGCCTCGATATCGACGAGCGCCTGTTTCGTTTCGCGATAGATCATGCCCATGAGATTGAGCGGCTGATAGAGCTGGATGAAGACGGCGTTCACCAGCACGAAATCGCCGACCGTCATGGTTCCCATGGCGACGCCGCGGGCCGCGAGCAGCATGGCGAGCACCATGCCCGCCGTGAAGATCACAGCCTGCCCGGAGTTCAGAATGGCGAGCGAGCCCCAGCTGCGGACGCTGGCTTGCTCGAAGCGCTCCATCGAGCGGTCGAAACGGGCCGCCTCCCAGCGCTCGTTGCCGAAATATTTGACGGTCTCGTAATTCAGGAGGCTGTCGACGGCCTTCGTGGTGGCGTCCATGTCGGCGTCGATGTAGTCGCGCCGGATCTCGATGCGCCTTTCGCTGAAATAGAAGCTGAACCAGGCGTAAAGCACGATCATGACGAGCACGATCGCAACCATCGCCCAGCCGAAATAGAAGCCGAACAGGAGACAGACGAAGAGAACCTCGAGAATCGTAGGCACGAGGTTCAGCGCGATCATCCGGGTGATGAGGTCGATCGCCATCTTTCCGCGATCCAGCACGCGCGAGAGCCCGCCGGTTTTGCGCTCCAGATGGAAGCGGAGCGAGAGGTCGTGCACATGGCGGAAGGTCGTGGTCGACAGGACGCGCGTCGCGTTCTGGCCGATGCGCGTGAACAGCACGTCGCGCAGTTGAATGAAGCCCGTCATCGCAATGCGGGCCACGCCATAGGCGACGATCAGGGCGAGCGGCACGGCCGCAATCTGCGCCGCCTTGGCCGTGGCGTCCGCTTGAGGCAGCGCGGTCAGCCCGTCCACCGCCGCCTTGTAGGCCAGCGGCATCGCGATCGTGACGATTTTCGCTGCGATCAGCGCCGCCATCGCCAGAATGAGCCGTAGCTTCAGATCGGGCCGCCCCTTGGGCCAGACGAAGGGAAGCAGGTATTTGAGGATCGCGGCGTGTAGCCGTTTTCCGGGCTCGGAAGTGGCGGGGGCGTGATGGGTAGCGGCGTGACGGCGCAAAAAAATGCCTTTCTCTATGGATAAACAGTCAGAGAACGCTTCAGGGAACGCATGGCAAGCGAAAAGCCCCATCTCCATATAAGCGAGCCCCCGCCATTGGCGAGGTTCGTTCTTAAGCCGCCGGCAAGCCGGTGGCGGCTATGCTCTTGATAGTGCTTGTTTTGGATGTGATGAAGGCTCAATGAAAGCTCAGAAAACGAAACGCCTTTGTGTGTATTGCGGTTCTGGTTCGGGGAGGGATCCGCGCTTTAAGGACGCAGCCGCGGCCCTTGGCCGGGCGATGGCGGAAGCGCATATCGGGCTCGTCTATGGCGGCGGCGGCAATGGCCTCATGGGCGCCGTCGCCCAGACCGTTGTCGAATATGGAGGCCATGTCACCGGCATCATTCCGGCGTCCCTTCTCGAAGTCGAAAATGCGCTGGAGACCATACACGAACGCTACGTGACCAACGGATTTCACGAGCGCAAGATGCTCATGTTCAATCTGTCCGACGGCTTCGTCGCCTTGCCGGGCGGTGTGGGCACGCTGGAAGAGCTTGTGGAGCAGCTGACCTGGACGCAGCTCGGCCACCACGACAAGCCGGTGTTCATCGTGAACACGGCCGGCTATTGGGACTTGCTGCTGCAGCTGTTCGATCAGATGCGCGAGCAGCTGTTCATCCGGCCGGGCATCGACACCCACTATACCGTTGTGGACAACGTGGAGGATGTCGTCCCCGAATTCCTGAAGCGGCTCCCAGCGAAGCGAATCGCGGCGCCGAAGCTGATCCAAGCCTGACCGCCATCTCCTCGCTTACGGCGCAGCGCCTCGCCCTGTCCCTCTCCCGCTGGGAGAGGGACGATGTGGCGGCGCCCGCGACCGGGCTCCGCGCGAGGGGCTGCGCCGTTTGGGAAGCCGGGCGATGCGCTCAAGGGCAAGTGAGCCGGCCGCTCGCTTGCGGATGGCCGCGGCCGGGCCATATCCCGCGCATATACGGGAGTGGATCTCCGATGGCCTATCTGGACGAAGAACAGCGGCGCCGCGCCCGCCTCAGGAATATCGCGCAGACCTTCGCGCTTGCCGGCGGGATCGGCGTCATCACCGCGCTATCCGCCTACACGCTGTTTGGCAAGACGGGCGTGTTCTGGGCGGTGGCCGTTGTCGGCGCGTTCGCGCTGATCGGCCCGCGCGTGGCGCCCGAAGCGATCATGCGCATGTTCAACGCGAGGCCCGTCGACCCTTTGCACGGCGGCGACCTCCTGCGCCTCGTGCGCGAGCTTGCCCAGCGGGCGGGCCTGAAAACCGTTCCGCGCGTCTATATCATTCCAAGCCCGACGCTGAACGCCTTCGCCGTGGGCACGCCCTCCTCCTACTCGCTCGGCGTCACGAACGGGCTTCTCAGCCGGCTGGATATCCGGGAGCTTGCGGGTGTGCTCGCGCATGAAATAACGCATGTGCGCAACAACGACATCTGGGTAATGAGCCTTGCGGACATCCTGAGCCGGTTCACCCGGAGCCTCTCGTTTTTCGCCTTGTTCCTGCTCTTCATCAGCGTGCCTGCGACGCTTGTCACGGGAGCGCCGATGCCGTGGACGGCCATCGCGCTCCTCTATTTCGCCCCTGCCCTTTCGAGCATCCTGCAGCTTGCGCTCTCGCGGTCGCGCGAATACGACGCCGATCTTGGCGCTGCGACTCTCACGGGCGATCCCGAGGGCCTTGCATCCGCGCTTGGCAAGCTCGAACGCTATCAGGGCAAGCTTTGGGAGGACATCTTCATGCCGGGGCGGCGCATCCCCCTGCCTTCGGTCTTGCGAACGCATCCGCAGACATCAGAGCGCATCGCGAAGCTCATGGCGCTGCGCAAACCCGAGACAGCGCCCCTTCTGTTCAGGAACCCTTGGGGGCATGTGGCGGGCTTTGCGCCCAGCCCATCGCAACCGCGCTATCACTGGACCGGCTTCTGGTTTTGACGCGGCCGGAGGCGCGGCTGCAACGCGGCAGGCCGACGGAGGGACGGTCTAATGTGCGCTTCATTTCCGGCGGAACTGCCGCAAGCCGCCGTTCGAAATGATTGAACCATGGGCGCAATTGAAGGTATGGCGGACGTCAACTTTGTTGGCCTGACCTCTGCTAACCGGGGTTTCAAGACCCGGCAGGCTTCTTCCCCTTCCCAGTGCGGGTTAAGATCGTGTAAATCGCGGCATGGGTGATTTGAATACGGCGCGGGAATGCCTGCGGAAGACGTTTGGGTTCGCCGATTTCCGGGCGGGCCAGGGTGACATTATCAGCGCGATCCTCAACGGGAGAGATGTGCTCGCCGTGATGCCGACGGGCGGCGGCAAGTCGCTTTGCTATCAATTGCCCGCGCTTCTGAGGGACGGACTGACGATTGTCGTCTCACCGCTGATTGCGCTGATGCGCAATCAAGTCGCGCAGTTGCAAGCCTATGGGATTGCGGCAGGAGCTCTCAATTCTTCGAATAGCCGCGATGAGGCCGTTTCTCTTCTCGACGCCATTTCAAATCGGCGCTTGCGGCTTTTATACATCGCGCCCGAAAGACTGGCGCTCAGCGATACGAAAGCGATGCTGCAGCGGGCCGGCGCCAGTCTCCTTGCGATCGACGAAGCTCACTGCGTTTCTCAGTGGGGGCATGATTTCCGCCCCGACTACCTCAATCTGGGAGAGGTTGCGGCGTCGCTCCCGGGCGTCCAAATCCTGGCGCTCACCGCGACGGCTGACACCGCCACGCGCGAAGACATTCTGAGCCGTCTCTTCGTTCGTGCGCCCGCGGTCTTCGTCCATGGCTTCGACAGGCCGAACCTGCGCCTTGCCATGCGCGCGAAGAGCGACGCTCGCCGCCAGTTGATGGACTTTATCGGCGAGTCACAAAGGTGAAAGCGGCATCGTTTATTGCAGCGCGCGACGGCAGACCGAGGATTTGGCCGCCTTTCTTTGTGAGAAGGGCATTGCAGCGCTCCCCTATCACGCCGGAATGGACAGCGCCGCGCGCTCGCAAAATCAAGACCGCTTCCTTCAGGAGGACGGCCTTGTCATGGTGGCGACGGTGGCTTTTGGAATGGGCATCGACAAGCCGGATGTCCGGTTCGTCGCCCACGCCAATTTGCCGAAGTCCATCGAGGCCTATTATCAGGAGATCGGGCGCGCGGGACGCGACGGCCTGCCGGCTTCGACGCTGACGCTTTATGGCCTCGACGATATGCGGCTGCGCCGCCAGCAGATCGAGGAAAGCGAGGCGCCGGACGAACAAAAGCGTGTCGAGCGTAGAAGGCTCGACGCTCTCGTCGCGCTGTGTGAGGCTCCGCGTTGCCGGCGGCAGATCCTCCTCGCCTATTTCGGCGAGAGCGCGGCGCCTTGCGGCAATTGCGATCTGTGCTTGGAAGGCGTCGAACTCGTGGACGGCACAATCCTCGCGCAGAAAGCACTTTCCGCCATCGCCCGGACCGGTCAGCGGTTCGGCGCGGAGCATCTGATCGCTTTGCTCCGCGGCCAGATGACGGAGCGCATCATGCAACTCGACCACCATCACTTGCCGACATTCGGTGTGGGCAGCGACATCAGCGCCCATGCATGGCGAGCGATTTTTCGCCAGCTTTATGCGGGCGGCGTCATCAATCTCGATGTTGCCGGATACGGCTCCTGGACCATGACCGCGCGGGGCCGCGAGGTCCTGCGGGGGAAGGACACGGTGGAACTCAGGAAGGAAGCGCTCGTAGAGCGCGCGGACAAACGACAGTCCCGCGCACCATCGGCTGCCGGCGCGAACGGCCAGTCTTTATCGGGCGCGGACGCGAGCTTATTCGAAGCGTTGAAAGCAATCCGGCGCGCGCTTGCAACCGAAAAGAAAGTCCCCGCTTATGTCGTGTTTGCCGACAAAACTTTGCTCGATATGGTTTGCCTCAAGCCTCAAAGCCGCGATCAAATGGCCATGGTCCATGGGGTGGGCGCCGCGAAGCTCGAACAGTATGGCGAGGCGTTTCTAAAGGTGGTCATAGAGCATCTTAAACAGACTGCGCCGGCGTGACACGCGCTGCCGAAGCATCATGTAAACATTTTCATTGAGGTTGACGACGCGTTCGCGATTGTGGCGGTTAGCCCGGTTCGGAGCCCCTGCGGTCCACATACGCTTTTCCGCAATCGACCCCACAGCACGCATGCGTGCCTGCACAAAGGCGCTCGTTCGGGGACCCAAGCTCGCGCCGCAACCGCCGAAAGGCGCGAGCCAGCCTAGTGCATGCGGCTGATGCTGAAGGCGATCGCGTCCAGAAGCGCGGAGCGGGCGTCGCTTTTCGGGAAGATCAGCAGCGCTTCGCGGGCCTCCTGGCCGTAATGGCAGGCGCGCTGGATCGTCTCCTCGATGGCGTTATGGCGGCTCATCAGCGCAATCGCTTGTTCGAGATCGCCGTCCTCGATCGAGCCATCTTGCAGCGTGCGCCGCCAGAAGGCGCGCTCCTCCGCGTCGCCGCGCCGGTAAGACAGAACGACCGGCAACGTGATCTTGCCCTCGCGGAAGTCGTCGCCGACGCGCTTGCCGAGCCTCGCGGCTTCGCCGGAATAGTCGAGGGCGTCGTCAATCAACTGGAAGGCCAGGCCGATATTCGTGCCGTAAAGGCGAAGCGCAGCCTGTTCGCTTTCGCTGCGGCCCGTCAGAATCGCGCCGAGTTCGGACGCGGCGGAGAAAAGCGCCGCCGTTTTCGCGACGATGACGGCGAGGTAATCTTCCTCGGTCGTCGCCATGTTCTTCGACGCGGCAAGCTGCATCACCTCGCCTTCGGCGATCACGGCGGACGCCTCCGACAAAATCTTCAAGGCGCCGAGCGAACCCACCTCAACCATCATGCGGAAGGCCTGGCCAAGCAGGAAATCGCCGACAAGCACGCTGGCCTGGTTCCCCCACAGGAGGCGCGCGCTCTTCTTGCCGCGCCGCATGTCGCTTTCGTCGACCACGTCGTCATGGAGAAGCGTCGCCGTGTGCATGAACTCCACGGCGGCCGCCAGCAGGATATGGCCGTCGCCGTCATACCCGCACATCTTGGCGGCTCCGATGGTCAGCATGGGGCGCAACCGCTTGCCGCCGGAATTGATCAGATGCTGAGCAAGCTCGGGAATGAGAGCGACATCGGACCGGGCTTGCGCAAGAATGATCTTGTTCACTTCCGCCATTTCATCGCGCACAAGCGCCATGAGGGGCTCAAGCGCCGCCGCCGGGTCGCTGCTGCGCTCCTGAACTTGAACGGTCAAGTTCATGATCTCCTCCAGATTTGGTGCTTGGGCGATACGAGGAACCGGGCGCGCGTCCTCAGTCTCCGAGTGAAACACCGCTTTGATAAATCCGCCACGTGGCTTAATGTCCCTGGATGCCGGCCCGTTTTGAAAAAGGCTTGTTCAATGAAAGAGTTGCTCCGCAGTACGGATATTGTGCTCCTCAGCTATGTCAGCTCCTTGTTGAACGATGCTCGCGTCTCTCTGCTGATCGCCGACGTTCATGTCAGCTCGGTTGAAGGATCCATTGGCGCCTTCCCCCGCCGCGTGCTTGTCGACGCCGAGGATTGGGATGAAAGCGTCTCCATACTCACCGCGGCCGGCCTTGGCGAACATTTGATCGGCCACTTGCCGAAGCGCAACCTTGCCCGACTTTAATATCCCGGCCTGAGCATGGCCAGTCATTTCAATTTAACGTGCGATGCATTTTTGGATGGACGCGTGCTCGCCCAGCAGCCGCGCACAGGCTTCAGATCCGGGTTGGACGCCGTCTTCCTCGCCGCGGCCTGCCCCGCGCAGGGCGCCAGCCATGTGCTCGAAGCGGGCTGCGGAGCGGGCGTGGCCTCCTTGTGCCTCCTGGCCCGCATTTCCGAGGCAAAGGTGACCGGGATCGAGATCGATCCCGCCTTGGCTGCGCTCGCTGGCGAAAATGCGGAGGCGAACGGCTTGGCCGGCCGTTTCGACTGCATAGCGGCCGATGTCACCTCATCCTGGACGCAGCTTGAAGCCTTGGGCTTGCGCCGCGAAGCCTACGACCACGTCATGGCCAATCCGCCATTCTTTTTCCACGGCCGCTCTCGCCCGGCGCGCGACAGCGGCAAGGAGCAGGCTCGCGCCATGGCCGAAGGCGAACTCGAAGCCTGGATTCGCTTTCTGGCCGCCGCCGCCAGGCCGTCGGGCACGTGCGCCGTCATTCATACGGTTGAAGCGCTGCCGCTCCTGCTTCCCTCGTTCCAGAAGCGCTTCGGCGATTTGCGGATCACGCCGCTTTATCCGGGGGCGGACGCGCCTGCAATCCGTGTCATTCTATGCGGCAAGAAAGGAAGCCGGGCGCCCGTGACGATCACCCCTGGGGTCATCCTGCACGAGAAGGATGGCGCGCAGACGGCCGCCGCCAGGGCGATCCTTCGCGAAGGGTGTGCGCTGTTCAACACACCTCACGTCAAATGAACAGTCCGGGAATGTCTTGTTAACGCGCGAGCCGTACACACATTCCAAGAAAAGTTTTGGAGCTGACGCGTTCAGTTCTTAACTCTAGTCGGTGGGTTTTTTCATGCGAGTGGATAGCGAGCGTCTTCCGGATATCGGCCCAACCTCATTTTGGGACCGGTTCAGCCCAGGAAGGCTTTTTTCGCGGAGCGAAGTCATTCCGGTTTTGCGTTTGTCTGGCGCGATCGGCGCCGCCACACCGCTCAGGCAGGGGCTTTCGATAGCAGGCTGCGCCACCGCGATCGAGCGCGCATTCTCGATGAAGAAAGCGCCCGCCGTCGTTCTTCAGATCAATTCGCCAGGCGGGTCGCCCGTTCAGTCACGGCTGATTTACGAGCGTATCCGGCTCCTGGCGCGGCAGAAGAACAAGAAGGTCTACGCCTTCGCGGAGGACGTCGCGGCTTCCGGCGGCTATATGATCGCCTGCGCCGCGGATGAGATTTACGCCGACGGCTCATCGCTGGTCGGATCGATCGGCGTTATTTCATCGGGCTTCGGGTTCGTGCAGCTTATCCACAAGCTCGGCGTGGACCGCCGCGTCTACACCGCGGGCGAGAACAAATTTCAGCTCGATCCGTTCAGGCCGGAAAAGCCGGAAGAAGTCAAAAGACTTAAGCGTATCCAGGAAATCGTTCATCAGGATTTCATCGCGCTCGTCAAGGAAAGCCGCGGCTCCAGGCTAACAGCGCCGGACGATGCTTTATTCACAGGCGAGTTCTGGTCTGGACGACAAGCCCTTGAGCTTGGCCTGATCGATGGCATTATGGATATGAGAACGAAAATGCGGTCGATCTACGGAGACGATGTCAGGCTTAAGCTTGTCTCCCGAGAGCGCAGCTTCTTTCGCCGGGCGACGGGCATGGGCCTTTCCGTTTCCGGCGCGGAGTACGGCATCAGCTTCGCGAAAGGCTTCGCTGATGATTTAATCTCCGCACTTGAGGAACGCGCCATATGGGCGCGTTTCGGATTATAGTTGGAAGTACTGCGTTTGTGAGTTGTGTCAACAGTCGAGGTTGTTAGTCATGCCGCAGATCATCGCCGTGGCCGCTGGAGCCATATCGCTTTATTATGCCGTTCGCTGGGTTCGCCGTGAGACCGATCGCGTCGAGGCCGAGTTGCGCAGGGCGGATCGCCGGATCCGCAGAGCGCCGAAATCGGCTCAGACGCTAACGTTGGATGTTGCGACCGGCGTTTACCACCCGGAATAGGGCCAATCACCCCTTACCGCCGCGCGCGTTGGACCGGCGTCCCTCTCCCATGGGGAGAGGGACAGGGTGAGGGGCTTGGGAAAGGTCGCCGGGCGCTCGCCGTGATCACGGAAAGGCTCAAAGGAATGCCGCGACCTCACTTCGGGTGGGGATGGCGGCCCGGCCTCCAAGCCGTGAGCACTTTATCGAGGCGGCGGCGTTCGCAAAACGAACGGCGGGTCTTCGCTCCTGCCCTTCCAGCAGGGCGACGGCCAACGCCCCGTGCCAGACATCGCCTGCTCCGTTCGTATCGACGGCCGGCAGTCTCAAGGCGGGCTCATACGCCAAGCCGCCGCCTTCGCTGAACCATGCGCCGTTTTCCCCATCCGTGACCGCCAGCCAGCCCGGCGCCTGGGTTCGGCTCCAAACCAACGCTTCCTGAAGGTTCTCCAAGGCCGGATTGTTCGCGCAAGCCCCGCGCCGAGAAACCTATATGGGTGGCGATGTTCAGGATTTGCATCGATGTTTGTCGATCCGCGTCGAGGATTGCGGGCTTTCCGGCCTCGCGGGCGAGACGAAAGAGGTGTTCCGTCCCCGCTGGCCAATGATGATCGCCTAAGACGCCATCGACGCCCGGCGGCAGCGTCTGCGGGAGCCAGTCCGTGCCGCTGTCGATGCTGGGGTCCTTGAAGTTGACGATCATTCTCTCGCCGCGGCCGTCGATCATGACGGCGGAGACGGAGGATTGGCGGCCTTCGCAACGCCGAACCAGCCCGCAATCGACGCCCTCCCGTTCCAGCTCATCCACAATGGCAGCGCCGAAGACATCGTCGCCGACGCGGGCAGCCAGTGCCACGTCCAGCCCCAAGCGGCGTGCTGCGACCGCAGCCGTCGCCGCCGTCCCCCCTCCGCGCAAGCTGAAACTTTTCGCCCGATATTTCTCCGCCGCTGCCGGAAGCTCATCCATCAGGTAAACGCAGTCTATGACTGCCGCGCCGACCACGAAGAGAGTTGGCACTTACCCAAGCCCCCTCTGGCTAACGAAATCACCCTGTGATCTCCTAAAGATGGATTATTCGCAGGAACCGCAAATGCCATGACAGTGAGGATGATTTCACGGTTTGGATCGTCGGCGCGGCCAAACACGTACCGCGCACGAGTTTCACTATCGAACGAAGGACCACGCTTTAGCTGAGGGTGATCTTGGACTGCTCCCCAAAGGGAGACTAACATGCCGGTGAAATCTTTGTTACGAGAGAATATGAGCAACGCAGCTTTGGTGTCCCGCCAAGTTAAGTAAGAAAGCAACTGGTCTAGCGCGTTGCCGACGATCTTCGGCCCCCTCCAAATCTTGCATTCAGCTACAAATAAATTACACACCCCATCCCTAACCAAAATGTCCGTCTTTCCGTAGGCATTAAAAGTTTCGCCGGTTACGCTTTCATACTGGCCATTAAGTTGTACGAGGTAGTTGTCCCGCAGGGCTTCCTCCGGCATTTTTGAAAAAACGCTAGGGCTCCGCTCCATCACGAACGTCATTCTTTCGATAATCGAAAGAATATTTTCATAGTCCTCCTCGCCCATAACGGGCTCGGGCCTAAATGCTTCGGTTGCGGCCATTTGCTGGGTAATTCTTCGGCGCACGACGGGCGAGATATAGGTTGTTGGTGCCCCGTCGCGACACTGCATCCGATAGCCGAGGGACGCCGCGATACCACGAGCTTTAAGGATCCTGTCCTTCCTGGTGGCTATCGACGAGCGAATTCTGTCCCGCAGTGTTGAATTGAAGGGCTCAATCTCCAGCTCTTGCCACTTTACAAAGCAATCAATACTCGCGAGGTCCCTCGCAATCTCGGCTTTGACGATTTCCTCTGTTAGGTCCGAGCCAACAACTGCTATAGTAATAGATCCTTGGTTAGAGCCCTTCTTAAGCCATGCTCTAGGCGGGGCGGCGTCGTGCTTCGCAGGGCAGTGTCTGAAGAGACCAGACGCCCCCGTGTAATGGAATTCAACTTCAAAAACGTCAGCATCGACTCTAATAAGGCCGTTTGATGGATGATTGTAGGCATTGATTTGCCGCGGCGTCAGCGATAAGCCGTTATTGTCAATTTTAACGGATGGAATATGCAGTACTTCATAAATTACGTCCACAATGTCTTCAGTTGGTACTGTAAGAATATCGTCGTCGGAGTACTCAAAAATCATATCTTGGTAGTGTCTCAGGTGTTTTTCTTTGTTTGCGTGATGGCCCAGCAGCATTGCTGGGCCAAAAATATTAACGATTATAGCAGTTATCGCGGCAGACACGCCACGTATGTGAACAGTTTGCAAGTTGCCTTTGAAGTTGGTCGCCCGTGTACACCTGCTGTGCATTAGAAGCGCATTCTTTTAGATCGTCCTCACAAGCTTTTTTGCACCCACTTATATCCTCATAAGTACCTACTAACGTGAGGTAATGAGGAAAGGTGCTGGTTGACGCATGTGACTGATGCATTACATCTGCCATGGCGTAGGGGATTGATACAAAGCCCAAGACAAACGCAGGAAATATAAATCGTAGCATATCGCCTCCTTTGACTAACCCTGTCACCACAGGTATGCTTAGCGTAAAGCAAAGCATGTGAGAAAGCAACTAATGCCCAAAGGCCCCAAAGGCGAAAAGCGTCCCGCTGACGTTATCGCGAACGCTGTAAAGGTTATGAGGATCGCGACCGGCGAGGAAGAGGAAGAGTACGATACGCCCGAAGCGAAAGGCAAAGACCCTGCCGCCGTCTCAATGGGGCAGCGAGGAGGGAAAGCGCGCGCCGAGAAAATGACGCCAGAGCGGCGCGCGGAGATCGCGAAAAAGGCGGCTGTAAAGCGCTGGTCAAAGCCTGAATAGCACTAAGCCCCGCCGAAGCGGGGCTTATGGACAATTTGACAATATCTAGGCTTACCCGAGCTTGTCATCGCCCATTGGGAGCCTGCCTAGCAAGCTAGGTCTTAGAGCCCGACGACCGGGATACTGCTAGAATATAACAGAATCGATCCGATTTTTTCAACCGCATCCAGGCCAAGCCCACACAAGACGGCGTGTCGCACGCCTGCAAAGTCTCTTGCGTCAGCGTAGGGTAGACATACTGACGACGGCCAATTTTGAAGGCCGACAGGCGATACGCGCCTAAATTCATTAGCATATCGGCCTTCGCCCAACATGGTAGATCGTCCGGTTCTTCTGGGTGGTAGTTCTTCGAGAGGCGATAACAGAAGGGAAGATTATGCTTTGGTTGTGTCAAGCTGATGGGCACAAGGGCGACGATGCTGGATCGATAAGGAAGTTTTGGCGAAACCACGATCACAGGCCGAGGCTTCACCATTTCCGGCTCTTTGAAGCCTGAGAAATCACACATAAAAATCTGCCCGGCACGGGGATGAAACGTGAGCGCCATCAGAAACAGTCCCTTGCGGCTACTCGAATCAGCAAGCACCGCCTACGGAACTGCGGTATCATGCTTGCTATGAATTCAGCAAGCATGATATTTGAGTTTTAGCAAGCACTCTGGAGGCTGTTATGGATGATGACGACTCACCTCAAAGCAAGGGCGGAAAGGCGCGCGCCCTAAAATTGAGTGACACAGAGCGCAGCCGAATTGCCAGTGATGCTGCCGCTATGAGATGGGCTAAAGCTGCAAAACTTCCGAAAGCGACACATACCGGAACGTTAAAAATAGGGGACGCCGAAATTCCTTGCGCTGTTCTCTCTGATGGAACTCGCCTTCTTACCCAAGCAGGATTTTTAGGCGCTCTTGGCCGCTCAACGAAGCCGAAAGGTCGCTCACAGCAAGTCACCGACGGTTTGCCGCCTTTTTTGGCAACAAAGAGCCTTAAGGACTTGATAACAAATGAAATTATCGATGCGACGGTTCCAGTAGCATTTATCACGCCGACTGGTGGGAAAGCCCTTGGGCACAAAGCCGAATTGCTACCTAAAGTATGCGACCTGTTTTTGCAGGCGCGCACCGACGGGCGACTTACAACGCAACAGTTCCCCATCGCGGAGAAATGCGAAATCCTAGTTAGAGCGCTGGCCAAGGTCGGCATCGTCGCATTGGTCGATGAGGCTACAGGCTTCCAATACGAAAGACAAAGGGACGAGCTCCACCGGCTGCTCGCGGTCTACCTTTCCGCTGAAAAATTGGCATGGGCAAAGCGCTTTCCTGATGAGTTTTATAGACAACTGTACAGGCTAAAAAAATGGCCATGGCCAACTGGGAGAGCGAAGACGCCATTAGTTGGAAAGCTCACCAATAAGCTCGTGTATGAGCGTCTCCCGGAAGGCGTACTCGACGAACTCCGCAAGAGGAACCCGACGGAACAAGGCACAGGTCGCCGGAAATACAAACATCACCAATTTTTATCATTGGACATTGGGCAGCCGGACTTGCGGGATCATTTGTTACAACTTGTGGCCGTAATGAGAGTTTCAAGGGATTGGAGAGCCTTCGAAAATAACTTCGACACCGCGTTCCCGAAAAAAGGCACACAGATAAATATGGAACTTGAGCATGACGATACTTAACGTCACGCATCGTGTATCATATATTAGGGTCATGAGCAAGCTGACCCTACAAGAACGTGTCCAAATCCTCTCGCTTCTTTGCGAAGGTGCCTCCATGCGGTCAATCTCCCGCGTTACCGGGAAGAGCATCAACACCGTGACGAAGCTCCTGGCAGAAGCGGGAGAGGCTTGCATCGATTTCCATGATGAGAACGTGCGCGGCTTGAACTGCAAGCGCATTGAGTGCGATGAGATTTGGAGCTTCGTTTACGCCAAAGAGAAGAACGTTCCCGAGAACGCGCCGACTTTTGCAGGTGACGTGTGGACGTGGACCTCGATCTGCGCCGACAGCAAGCTCATTTGCAATTGGTTCGTCGGCGGCCGGGATGCCGACTACGGCAAGCTATTCATGGAAGACCTGGCTTCCCGCCTCAACAATCGCGTTCAACTCACAACCGATGGGCACAAGGCATACCTCGAAGCCATCGAAGGCGCGTTCGGTTCTGAAATCGATTACGCGCAGCTCGTGAAGCTGTTCGGCGCTGCTCCCGAAGGCTCTAAGGGCCGCTACTCGCCAGCGAAATGCAACGGCATCAAGAAGAAGGCGAAGATCGGCGATCCCGACGAAAAGCTCGTCAGCACCTCATATGCCGAGCGCCAGAACCTCACGATGCGGATGCATATGCGCCGTTTCACCCGGCTTACAAACGCCTTCTCGAAAAAGTTCGAAAGCCACTGCCATATGGTGGCGCTCTATACCGTCTGGTATAACTTCATCCGCCGTCATAAGACGCTGAAAACAACGCCCGCGGTTGCGGCTGGGTTAGCTGATGCGCCGCGCGGTTTCGAGTTCATCGTCGGACTTGTTGAAGCTCGCGCTCCGAAGACCGGACGGCCGAAGAAAAACATCTGAGACACTACCCATATCTTCAATCTTCATCCACTGCTCAGCGAGCATTTCCGTCAGATTGAGCGGCTGAAAGAGGGGCTCAGCGTTCGGCGGCAACAAATTCATTTGGGCACCGTAGTCAGAGACCGGTTTGGTTTAAGGCTTGAAGCGAAATTTCAGCATCCAGTCGTTGGCCAAGCCGCGAATGGCTGCTTACCCGATATGCACAATGCCCGGCAGCGTCTTCAGCGCGGATAGCTGCCGCGCCGATATCGAGAAATTGTTCCCGAGCACAAACTCCACGGCCTTGCTGGCCTCGCGCAGCTCGACCACGAGCTTGACCTCGAGCGAGCCGTCCCGGCTGAGATGCTTCAGCAGATCGGCGGCCTGGAGCCGTTCCGTCGCCGTGATCGAGACCTGCCGCGTTCCCTTGCCGAGCACCTCATCGAGCGTCTGCACGGTCTGCACGCGGACCTTGATCGCCTCGCCTTCCGCCTCGCCCTCGACCTGGATCAGCACGTTCTTGCCCGCTTCGAGCTTGTCGCCCGCGGACGCCAGCGTATCGGCGAAAATGACCGCCTCGAACTGTCCGGTCGGGTCTGAAAAGCCGGCGAAGGCGAAGCGGTTCCCGGATTTCGCCTTGCGGTCCTGCTTGTAAGTAACGGTTGCCGCAAGCCGCGCCTCGGCGCGACCGTGGGCTTCGGCGCGCGCTGCGAAGTCGCTCCAGCGCATCACGTTGAGGCGCGAAAGCTGATCGGCGAAATCGTCGAGCGGATGCCCCGAAAGATAGAAGCCTGCCGCCGCAAGCTCCGCATCCAACGTTTCAAGCAAACCCCAGGCTGGCGCATCGGAAAGCACGAGCGGATGCTCCGCGAGCCCTCCGGCGGCGGCCCCGAACATGTCCACCTGCCCCGCCGCCCGGTCCTGCGCGTTCCGCGCGCCGAACTCGATGAGCCGCTCCAGGTTCTTGGCGACCTTGGCTCTGTTCTTCTCCAGATCCTCAAGCGCGCCCGCCGCATTGAGCGTTTCAATCGCGCGCTTGTTTACGGCTTTCGGGCTGACCCGCGACATGAATTCGGCGAGGTCGCCGAACGGCTTGCCGCCCCGCTCGTCCACGATGTGAGCGGCGGCCGCGTGTCCCATGTTCTTGAGCGCCGCCAGCGCATAGCGGATGCCGCCGCCTTCCGGCTCGAACTCGACCGCCGACTTGTTCACCGAAGGCGCCAGGATCTCGATCCCGCGCCGCTTGGCTTCGCGGGTGAAGCTGTAGAGCTTGTCGGTGTTGCCCATATCGAGCGTCATCGAGGCGGCGAGAAACTCCTGGCAGTGGTTCGCCTTGAGGTAGGCGGTCTGATAGGCGATCAGCGCATAGGCCGCCGCGTGGCTCTTGTTGAAGCCGTAGCCCGCAAACTTGGCGACGAGTTCGAAGATGTAGCGGGCGCGGGCCTCCTCGATGCCCTTCTCCAGCGCGCCTTTCACGAAGCGCGCGCCTTGCGCGTCCATCTCGGCCTTGATCTTCTTGCCCATGGCGCGGCGCAAAAGATCGGCCTCGCCGAGGCTGTAGCCCGACAAAACCTGCGCGAGCTGCATCACCTGCTCCTGGTAGATGATGACGCCGTATGTCTCTTCCAGGATCGGCTTGGCGAGCGGATGCAGGTAGTCGGGC
Organism: uncultured Alphaproteobacteria bacterium; assembly: GCA_963727795.1. Classification (GTDB taxonomy): domain Bacteria; phylum Pseudomonadota; class Alphaproteobacteria; order Rhizobiales; family Rhodomicrobiaceae; genus Rhodomicrobium. The sequence goes on along the minus strand of CAVSHC010000008.1, from coordinate 262,517 downwards.
TCCTCGATCCCGTGCTTGCGATTGACGTAGGTCTCGATGTTGTCCATCGGGCCGGGGCGGTACAGCGCCACCATGGCGATGATGTCGCCAAAGCGGTCAGGCTTCAGCTTGCGCAAGGCTTCGCGCATGCCCGTACTTTCGAGCTGGAACACGCCGCCGGTATCGCCCTTTGCAATCAGCTCGTAGGTTGGGACGTCGTCGAGCGGCAGATGCGCCGAGGTCGACGGGCCTGCCCGCCTTGTCAAGGAGCGCGCACGCTTTCTGCAATACCGTCAGCGTCTTGAGGCCGAGGAAGTCGAACTTCACGAGCCCCGCCTGCTCGACCCATTTCATGTTGAACTGCGTGACGAGCATGTCCGAGCGCGGATCGCGATAGAGCGGCACCAGCTCGACCAGCGGCCGGTCGCCGATGACGACGCCCGCGGCGTGCGTGGAGGCGTGCCTGTAAAGCCCTTCGAGCTTTTGCGCGGTATCGAGGAGCTGCTTCACGATGGGCTCGCGGTCGCGCGCCTCCTGCAGATTCGGTTCGCCTTCGATGGCCTGGGCCAGCGTCACCGGATTGGCGGGGTTGTTCGGCACCATCTTGCAGAGCCGGTCCACCTGCCCATAAGGCATTTGCAGGACGCGGCCCACGTCGCGCAACACGGCGCGCGCCTGCAGCTTTCCGAAAGTGATGATCTGAGCGACCCGGTCCGCGCCATACTTCTGGCGGACATAGGCGATGACCTCGTCGCGCCTGTCCTGGCAGAAGTCGATGTCGAAGTCCGGCATCGACACGCGCTCAGGATTGAGAAAGCGCTCGAAGAGCAGGCCGAAACGGATCGGATCCAGATCCGTGATGGTCAGCGCCCAGGCCACGACGGAGCCTGCGCCAGAGCCGCGGCCCGGCCCGACGGGAATGCCTTGCGCCTTCGTCCACTTGATGAAGTCGGACACGATCAGGAAGTAGCCCGGAAACTTCATCCGCGGTGATGACGTCGAGTTCGAAGGCGAGCCGCTTCTTGTAATCCTCGTCGCTCGCGGCGCGCAGATGTTCCGGGACGGCCGCGAGGCGCCGCGCGAGACCGGCCTCGGCTTGCGCCTTCAGCTCGGCTGCTTCGGCCGCAGCGGCGTCTTTGGCGCCGGGAACGAAACTTGGCAGGATCGGCTTGCGGGGCCGCGGCCGGAAGGCGCAGCGCTTCGCGATCTCGACGGTGTTCTCGATGGCCTCCGGCAAGTCCGCAAAGAGAGCGGCCATTTCGCTTTGTGACTTGAGATAGTGATCGGGCGAGAGGCGGCGCCGGTCGTCTTCCGCGACGTAGCGGCCTTCCGCGATGCAGAGCAGCGCATCGTGCGCGTCGAAAACAGCGCGCTTGGGGAAGTAGGCTTCGTTCGTCGCGACGAGCGGCGCGCCGTTGTCATAAGCCCATTTGAGAAGCTGCGGCTCGACGGCGCGTTCGCGGGCCAATCCGTGCCGCTGAATTTCGATATAAAAGCGGTCGCCGAACAGCTTGGCCAAACTGGACAGCCTCGACTCGGCTACGCCTGCGTTGCCAGCGGCGAAAGCTCTGTCCGCAGGGCCATCGGGACCGCCCGAAAGCGCGATCAACCCGTCCGCGCTTTGCTCAAGCCGGGCGAAGGTGACATGCGGCGCGCCTTCTGCGGCATGATCGAGAAAGGCCTGGCTGGAAAGCCGCATCAGGTTGCCGTAGCCGGCGGCATCCTTGGCGAGCAGCACGATGGAGCCATGCTGGGGAGCACGCGACCCGGGCCGGGGCGTCTCATCCGAAGCCGCCGGGAAGGCGAGCGTGAGCGTACATCCGATGATGGGCTGCACGCCTTCCGCAGCCATCGCTTCGGAAAATTCCAGCGCGCCGAAGAGATTGTTGCGATCGGCGATGGCGATGGCGGGTTGGCCGTCGGCGGCTGCAAGCTTCGCCAACGCCTTGACCGGCAGCGCGCCTTCCAGAAGCGAATAGGCGGAATGAACATGAAGGTGGATGAAGCCGGGCTTCGTCATCATCTTTCACGCGTTCGTTTGGTTCCAGCTTCAAGATAGCGAACGGCTGAACGATTTCGGCAGAGGCAGATGACAGTTATCCCGGCCCACACAGGGTTGAGCTTTGGCTGCGGGAAGGAGCGTGGTATGCCGCAGGTCCCGGCCGGCCGGATTTTGTCATGCACCCATTCATAGCAGGAGCATTTATGACACGGATTTTTGCTTTGGCATGCGCCGCGCTCATTTCTTGCTTTGCAGTCGCCCGCGCTGAAACCAGGGATCAGACAGTAGTTTTTGTGCTGCTTGGCTACGAGCCGGGCGATAAATTCACAGTCGGAGACAAAAAAATATTCTTTAATTCGATGAGAAGGTTGGACGAAAAGACGATAGAGGTTGAACTGCGGGACGGCGAAACTATCAGGTTCGGCCGTATCCGGGAGGAGCCCGCATGTGTTTTTGAAATCACAATAAACAATACGTCGCGCACAATTAATTTCACGAACGCATATGGCGCAAAAGTCAATTCTCCCCGGAATTTCGGGCTTACAGGGAAAAATGTCCAATGCCTGGAAGGAAACTGTTCCGATTTTGCGCGACTAGGCGGACTGAATATAGATGAGCGTCATCAAAGAGCGACAGAATACATGAGAAAGGAATACTGCCCCGGTAAACCCTACTGAGCCGCCCAGCCCAGGACAGGCCCGACCCCCTCAACCCTAGCGAATGGATGGCGCTGCGTAGGCCTCCTGGCTGGCCGGACGATGGTGATGGGTGACCTCCACGAGAAGCCCCTCATTGAGCTGCAAAACGCGGTCCATCCGCGCCGCGAGGTCGAAATTATGGGTGGCGATCAGGGCGGCGACGCCCGAATTGCGAATGAAGTAGATCAACTCCTCGAACACCCGATCCGCCGTATTGGGGTCGAGGTTGCCTGTCGGTTCGTCCGCCAGAAGAACGCTCGGGCCGTTGACGACCGCGCGCGCGATGGCCACGCGCTGCTGCTCGCCGCCCGACAGTTCCGGCGGCCGGTGCGAGGCGCGGTCCTGGAGGCCGAAGGTCTCTAGCAGCTCCGTCGCGCGAGCCTTTGCATCCTTATTTCGGATGCCCGCGAGAAGTTGCGGCATCATGACATTCTCAAGCGCTGAGAACTCGGGCAGCAGGTTATGAAACTGGTAAACGAACCCGATCTCGGTTCGCCGGATGCGGGTGCGATCCTTGTCCGATAGCGCGGTGCAATCGATGCCGTTCAGGATCACGCTTCCGGCGCCGGGTTTTTCGAGAAGCCCCGCCATGTGAAGGAGCGAAGATTTTCCCGAACCGGAAGGGCCGACAAGCGCAACCGCCTCGCCGTCGTAAATCTCGGCGCAGGCGCCGCACAGCACCTCCAGCGCGCGGTCGCCTTGATGATAGGTCCGCTCAAGCCCGACAATCTGAAGGACAGGCTTCGTCCCGGCAAAATCGTGCACCATCTTCGTCATGCCGTCTCCCCTCGAACGCCTCGCGTTCAGGACCTCGAAACGCCCTTCTGGCGTCACTCGTAGCGCAACGCATCGACCGGATCGAGGCGCGCTGCATGCAGCGCCGGATAAAGTGTGGCCGCCATGGACAGCACAAGCGCCGTAATGGCGACAGAGGTCACTTCAAGCGGGTCCAGCTGCGACGGAAGACTCGACAGGAAATAAACCTGCGGATCGAACAGGCGCGTGTTTGTCAGCAAGGACACCAGTTGCCTGATGTCTTCCAGATGCAGGCTCACGAGCACACCCAAGATGAGGCCGGCAAGCGTCCCAATGAAGCCGATGCTTGTTCCGCTGATAAAGAACACACGCATGATCGAGCCGCGCGTCGCCCCCATCGTCCTCAGCACGGCGATGTCGCGTCCCTTGTTTTTCACCAGCATCGTCAAGCCTGAAATGATGTTCAACGTCGCGACCAGGACGATCAGCATGACGATGACGAACATCACATTCCGCTCGACCTTCAGCGTGTTGTAGAAGGTTGCGTTGCGTTGCCGCCAGTCGTTCAAGATGAGATCGGGTCCCGCCGCGTCCTGTAGGGCCGCCCGCATCCCATCGACATTGTCCGGATTGTCGACCACAATTTCCAGCACGTGGACGGCGTTTCCGACATTGAAGAAGGATTGCGCTTCCTTCAGCGGCAGGAAGGCGATCGTCCCGTCATATTCGGACATACCCATTTCGAAGACGGCTGTGATTGGGTACCTCTTCACGCGGGGCGCGGTTCCGAAAGGCGTCGAGGCGCCCCGCGGCGCGAGCACCGTAACCTCTCCGCCCGCAAAGACATTCAGCGAATTCGCGAGCCGCGTTCCGATGACGATCCCGCCCGATTCGTCGAAGTTCGACAGAGAGCCGTAGCGGACATTGCCCGAGATGGACTTGAGCGAATCCAAATCCTTCGCCCGCAAGCCGCGCACGATCACGCCGGAGGACCCGGAATGAGACGAGAGCATCACCTGCCCTTCCACCACGGGCAGTGAGAATTTCACGCCCTGCACCGCGTTCAGGCGGTCTGCGGTGTCGAGGTAATCAGTAAAGGGCCGGGCGAGCGGCCTGACAATGACATGGCCGTTCAGACCGAGGATCTTGTCGAACAGTTCCTTGCGAAAACCGTTCATGACCGAGAGCACGATAATCAGCGTCGCGACGCCGAGCGCGATGCCGAGCACGCAAAAGAAAGCGATGACGGAAACCGAGCCTTTCTTGCGCCGCGCCCGCAGATAACGAAAAGCGAGCAGCCATTCGAATGGCGCAAACGCCCCCGGTTCCCTTGCGCCTTCAATTGTCATCGCCAATCCGCTCAAGTGCCTCAATGCGAGGACCGGCCCGCCCCCGTTCCTGGAACGCGCCGGACTATCCCGTGACGGATTGCTGAAGCTTATTTATGGCCGCATCAAGGGCGAGCGTGCTCCTTTCCCCAGTGGAGCGGCGCTTAAGCTCTATTTCGCCGTTCGCCAGGCCTTTCGGCCCTACGACCGCCTGCCACGGCAAGCCGATCAGATCCATCGTCTTGAACTTCGCGCCTGGGCTGTCGCTCGTATCGTCATAGAGGATGTCGCCGCTTTCGCCGCCCAGTGCTGCGTAGATCTTGGCGCAAGCCTCATCGCAGGCGCTGTCGCCGGGCTTCAAGTTGATGAGGCCGATCCTGAAAGGCGCGACCGGCTCGGGCCATACGATGCCCGCTTTGTCGTGGCTCGCTTCGATGATCGCGGCGACGAGGCGCGAGACGCCCACGCCGTAGGAGCCGCCCTGCAAGGTGATAAGCTGGCCATCGGGGCCTTGCACCTGGCACTTCATCTTCGCCGTGTACTTTGTGCCGAAGTAGAAAATATGCCCGACCTCGATGCCGCGCGCCGAAAGCCGCCTCTCCGCCGGGACCTCGCGCTCGAAGCGGGCCGCGTCGTGCATTTCGCTCGTCGCCGCATATTTATCGGTCCAGCGCCTCACAACGGAGGCGAGATCCTCGCCGTAGTGCGTCGTTTCATCCGGGACCGGCATCTCTATGAGATCGCGGTCGCAGAAGACTTCGGACTCGCCCGTGTCCGCGAGGATGATGAATTCGTGGCTGAGGTCGCCCCCGATCGGCCCGGTGTCGGCCTTCATGGGCACGGCTTTCAGGCCCATGCGCGCGAAGGTCCGCAGATAGGCGACGAACATGCGGTAATAGGACTGGCGCGCGCTTTCCACATCGAGGTCGAAGGAATACGCGTCCTTCATCAAGAACTCGCGCCCGCGCATGACGCCGAATCGCGGCCGCACTTCGTCGCGGAACTTCCACTGAATGTGATAGAGGTTCTTCGGCAGGTCGCGATAGGACTTCACCGCGTCGCGGAAAATCTGTGTGATCTGCTCCTCGTTCGTCGGCCCGAACAGCATGTCGCGCTCATGGCGGTCCTTGATCCGCAGCATCTCCGCGCCGTAATCGCCGTAGCGCCCGCTTTCCTGCCAGATCTCCGCCGGCTGGATCGTGGGCATCAGAAGCTCAATTGCGCCCGCGCGATTCTGCTCCTCGCGAACGATCTGCTCGATTTTCTTCAAGACCCGGAAGCCGAGGGGCAGCCAGGAGTATATGCCTGCGCTGGATTGACGGATCATGCCCGCCCGCAGCATCAGCCGGTGCGAAACGATTTCCGCTTCTTTGGGGTCATCGCGCAAAACCGGGAGGAAATAACGGCTTAATTTCATGAACCTGCTCCGCCGCCGCTGAATGGGCGGTTTTGGCCCAGGGACATAGCGTTTTCCAGAAGCGCGCGCAATGCATGCGGCGGGTTTTATCGATAAGACAGAATACCTTTCTAACAATATTCACTCCAGAAAATGAAACTTTGGCCTTAGGCGCAAATTTCTTCATGTCAAGCGCCAAGATCTGATGACAAGCTCTGCTATTTTCGCTACTCTGCCATTCCGAATTGACATGGGTGTAAGATGGTCGATCGACAAAAAGAACGCCGCGCCCAAGTCTGGGGAGGAAAGTGAGCCCGCGTTTTTCCTTTCGCGCCGGTCTCTAAAAAATCAGTTATAAGAAGACTCCAACAGCAAGGGACGCCTTGCTGTTTCTCTTCATTTCGAAGTGACGCCCGGCTCGATGTACGGCGTTACGATCCCGGACTCGAATGCCCCGTAGAGCGCTCCGGCGATCACCGCGGAGATGATCGTCGTCACGATGAATTTAAGCTTCATCTTCGGGTTGCTGGGAGCGCCGGCGGCTTCGGCGAAGGGGTCGCTTCCGGGCGGCGCGGGCTTTGCGCCCATCCTGAGCGGTAGAACCGCGAACAACACGATCCACCAGCAGATCACGTAAATCGCGATCGCAAGGGACAGGCTCATGCCGCCTAGCTCTGCTCGAGTTCGACCAGCGTCCCGCAAAAATCTTTCGGGTGAAGGAAGAGGACGGGCTTGCCATGGGCGCCGATCTTGGTCTTGCCATCGCCCAGGACGCGCGCGCCCTTGGCGACGAGCGTGTCGCGCGCGGCCTCGATGTCGTCGACCTCGTAGCAGATGTGGTGAATGCCGCCTTCGGCGTTCTTCTCCAGGAATTTTGCGATCGGCGAGTTGGGGCCGAGGGGCTCAAGAAGCTCTATTTTCGTGTTCGGCAGGGTGATGAAAATCGTGGACACGCCATGATCGGGCTGGGGGACCGCCTCTGAAACCGTCGCGCCAAGGGTGTCGCGATAAACGGCCGCCGCGGCCTGCATGTCCTTCACTGCAATCGCAACGTGGTTCAAACGCCCGATCATTCTCATCCTCCTGCGGTGGCTTCATCCCTCGACAAGCCCGGGATGAGGCCGAGTTAGATCATATTAGGTAGTGAGCTTGTCGCACCATAAGGATTCATTGATCCGCGAAATTTCGCCCCCCCTCACCCCAGCCCTCTCCCGAAAGGGGAGAGGGAGAGGCTCGCGTTTGCAACAACGTCCCTTCTCCCCTTGCGGGAGAAGGACACGATGAGGGGTGAAGCGAGATGGCGCATGAGTCACGCTTTGACGATAGTGAGTGCTAGACTACGGAAACAAGAACCGAGCAGATCGGCTTCTTGCCCCAAACGAGCTTCATCTCGGCGCGGATCGACCGCGCGACGGCCTCGCGAACAAGGTCGCGGTCCTTGCGTCTTTGCCTCGGAATGCTCTCGACGGCATTGTAGACGGCGCCAAGCGCACGCTCGCCCATGTTCGAGCCATTCGCATCGCGGGACGGCAGCCCGGTCACATCGACCTCGGGCTCGGCTGCGATCTCCCCGTTGCGGTGCATCACGATCGAGACGGCGACATGCCCGTTCCAAGACAGGCGCCTGCGTTGCACGATGGCCGGGTCTCCGGCCTCAAGCACGATATTGCCGTCGCGATAGAGCCGCCCGACCGGCACGCCTCCATCAATCAGATGGGGGTCGTGCGGGCCGAGATGAAACAAGCGGCCATCGCGAACGCCCCTCACAGCCATGATGCCGTGCGCCTCGGCGTGCGCGGCGTGAGCCTCCAGATGCCGGGCTTCCCCGTGCATGGGGACAACGTAGGCCGGGCGGGTGAGGCGGTACATCGCCGTCAATTCGCCCTTGCGCGGATGGCCGGAGGCATGAATGGGGCCGTCGGGAACTTCCGTGACGATTGTAATGCCGCGATCCGCCAGCTGGTTCTGGATGCGGATCACCGGGTTCTCGTTGCCCGGTATGGTCCGCGATGAAAAGATGACGGTGTCGCCCTTGTCGAGCTTCACCATCGGATGCTCGCCCTTGGAGATGCGAGCCAGCGCGGCTTGCGGTTCGCCCTGGCTGCCCGTCACGAGCGCGACGACGTTATCGCGCGGGATCGACAAAAACGAGTCCTGGTCCGAGTACGTCAGATGCTCCGGCCAAAGCCCGACATCGCGGGCCGCTTCCACGACCTTGTGCATGGCGCGTCCGGCCAGGACGAGTTCGCGGTTCGCCGCCCGGGCCGCTTCTCCGATGGCGATGAGGCGGGCGACGTTGGAGGCGAAGGTCGTAACCGCGATCCGGCCCTTCAGGCGCCCGATGAGCGCCTTCAGATTTTCCGCGACCGCCTGTTCGGTATGGCTCGAACCCTCGACGAGCGCATTGGTGCTGTCGCAGACGAGAGCCCGAACCCCTTCCTCGCCGCAGCGTGCGAGCTTCGCCTCGTCGGTCGGGTCGCCATAGGCTGGCGCACGGTCCAATTTCCAATCGGCGGTGTGAAGCACATTTCCGGCGGGCGTGCGCAAGTAGATGGAGTTGGATTCGGGGATGGAGTGCGCCACCGTGACGAGATCGACGTCGAAACGCCCGATCATGAAGCGCGAGCCCTGCACCATCTCGATGACCGGCACTTCCGAACCGTGCGCATACTCCTGAAGCTTTCCCTTGAGGAGCCGGGCGGCGAATTTCGTCACATAGACCGGCGCACGCAGGCGAGGCCACATCTCGGCGACCGCTCCGATGTGGTCTTCATGAGCATGGGTAATGAGGATGCCGGCGAGGCTTCGTCTTTCTTCCTCGATAAAGCGAAGATCGGGAAGCACGACATCCACGCCCGGCTCGGTGTCGCCGGGGAAGGTGATCCCGCAATCGACCATCAGCCATTGGCGATCCTCCGCGGAGCCGAGCCCATAGAGGTAGACATTCAGTCCGATCTCGCCGATGCCGCCAAGAGGCAGAAACACAAGTTCGGGGGTGGCAGGCGTTCCTGTCGCTGGCATTCTTTTCTTGCTGTCCCGTCTGGAGTGGCGCCCATCGCTTTCAGGCTTACACGAGCGCGTCCGGATAAATGTCGCCCGCCGTGACTGTTATGACAACCCCCGGCTCGGTTTCAAGCTGGAGCGCGCCCGCCGCGTCGACGCCGCAAAATTTACCGCGAACCAAATCCCCGGCCAAATGCACGCTGATTGGCTCGTTAAGAGCAAGCGCGCGGCTGAGCCAGGCTTCCCGGACGGTAGGGAAGCCCCGGCCTTCGTCCCACCATTGGAGCCAGGTTTCAAGCGTCGCCGCCAGCGAAGCGAAAAGTTCGGGGACGGCGGCGGGGTCGAGACCGAGGGTAGCGGCGGGGCGATCTGCAACGGGGGGCGCAAACGAGATGTTTATCCCAATGCCAAGGATGACGGCAAGCCCCTTTCCCATCGGGGAGGCTGTGCTTTCCAGCAGAAGGCCCGCAACCTTGGCGCCATCCAGCATCACGTCGTTCGGCCATTTCAGGCGCAAATGCGAGGCTTGTCCGGAACGCAAATAAGTTGCGATGGCGTCGTACGCCGCGAGCCCCGCCACGAAGGACAGCTGCGTTGCGACGGCAGGGGAGACCTTAGTCTCCACGAGCAGCGTCGCGTAGAAATTGCCTTTGGCGGAATGCCAGCGCCGTCCTCCGCGTCCGCGCCCGCGCGTCTGCTCGTCCGCAACGATCCAAAGCGGCGGCCGTGCGCCTGCCGCAAGCTGGCGCAACGCTTCTTCGTTTGTCGAATTGAGGCTTTCGAAACGTAAGACCGGGGTGTTGCGAACGGGCTGGCTCACGGCTCAGAAGAGAGACCGCGAGGCTGCGTCGGCGGCAGCCTTGAGCGGACTTGGATAGAGAAAGAAAAGGATCGCGAAACCGGCTGTCGCGCCGAGCACAAACTGCACCGTCGACGGCATCGGATCGAACGTCGCGCCCGGCTCGTCGAAATACATGAGCTTGACGATGCGCAAATAATAGTAGGCGCCCACCACGGACAAAACCACGCCAACGACGGCGAGCCAGTAAAGGTGAGCCTGGATCGCGGCGTTGAACACGTAGAATTTCGCGAAGAAGCCCGCGAGAGGCGGTATCCCTGCGAGCGAGAACAGGAGCATCGCGAACAGGAACGCGAACAGCGGCTGCTCCTTGGAGATGCCTGCGAGATCCTCGATGGCCTCGCACATCAGCCGGCCCTGGCGCATGGCGAGGACGCACGCGAAAGCTCCCACCGTCATCGCAAGGTAGATCGCGAGATAGATGAGGACGCTGGATATGCCCTCGGCGCCAGCGCCATCCGGGGCCGGGGTCGCCGCCGCGACGCCGATAAGCGCATAGCCGACATGGCCGATGGAGGAATAGGCCAGCAGGCGCTTGATGTTGGTCTGCCCGATCGCCGCGAAAGCGCCGAGCGCCATCGAACCGACCGAGATGGCGATGACGATCTGCTGCCATTGCACCGTGGCGCCCGGGAAAGCGCCAAGGATCACGCGAATGACCATGGCCATGGCCGCCATCTTGGCAGCCGATGCGAAGTAAACCGTGACAGGGGTAGGCGCGCCCTCATAGACATCCGGCGTCCACATATGGAACGGAACCGCGGAAATCTTGAACGCGAGCCCGGCCAGAACGAAGACAAGGCCGAAGATGAAGCCGATGGACACGCCGTGAAGATGCACGGCCTCCGCGATGCGGGCGAACGACGTCGCGCCGGTGTAGCCGTAAATGAGCGAGGAGCCATAAAGCAGGAGCCCGGACGACAGCACGCCCAGCACGAAATATTTCAGCCCCGCTTCCGTCGACCGCAAATTATCGCGATGGTAGGCCGCGACCACGTACAGCGCGAGGCTTTGCAATTCCAGAGCCAGATAAAGCGAGATCAGATCGTTCGCGGAGATCGTCAGCATCATGCCTGCTGTCGAAAGCAGGATCAGGACCGGATATTCGAAGCTCAGGAGGCGCTCGCGGCGCATATAGTCGAACGACAGGAGAAGCGTCAACGCAGAGCCTGCAAGCGTCAGGATTTTCATGAACCGCGCGAAGCGGTCATCGACGAAAGCGCCGTTGAACAGCTCCTGCGAAACCGGCGGATGGCGGGCGATCAGCAACGCTGCGCCAAGCAGGACGAAAACGGACACCACGCTGATGGTGAAGCCGACCTGATAGCGGTTGTAAACGCCCCACATCAACAGGACGAAGGACGCGAGCACGATAAATATCTCGGGAAAAATCGGCGCGTATTCGGAGAGCGCCGCCATGGATTTCGTGTAAATCTCGGGGTGCATCGATACCGCCTATTTCTCAAGCTTGGCGAGAACATGCGTTGCGCCGATTTCGTTGCGCGCAACAATGCCCTTCTGATACGGCGCGATCATCGCCTTTACGGCTCCGGACGTCATGTCGAAGACGGGCTTCGGATAGAAGCCGAGACCGATCGTCAGAGCGACGAGCGGCGCCATGATGGCGATCTCGCGCGCGTTCAGGTCGGCGATCCCGGCCAGCGACGGCTTCTCCAGTTTCCCGAAGATGATGCGCCAGTAGAGGGTGAGCGCATACAAGGCCGACAGGATGATCCCGAAGGTTGCGAAGAACGCGGCGACGCTGCTGGCGCGGAATGTGCCCAGCAGCGACAGGAATTCGCCGATGAAGCCGCTGGTGCCCGGCAGTCCGACGTTCGCCATTGTGAAGACCATGAACACGAAGGCGTAAGCCGGCATCCGGTCGGCGAGGCCGCCATAAGCCGAGATTTCGCGGGTGTGCATCCGGTCGTAAATGACGCCGACGGAAAGGAAGAGCGCGCCGGAGACGATGCCGTGGCTGATCATCTGGAAGACCGCGCCTTGCGCGCCCTGTTCGGTGCCGGAGAACACGCCAAGGGTGACGAAGCCCATATGCGCCACGGATGAATAGGCGATCAGCTTCTTCATGTCCTTCTGCGCGAAGGCGACGAGCGAGGTGTAGAGGATCGCCGCCACGCCGAGCGTGAACATCAAGGGCGCGTAGGAGACCGACGCCTCCGGGAACATGGGAAGCGAGAAACGCAGGAACCCGTAACCGCCCATCTTCAGGAGGATCGCGGCCAGGATGACGGAGCCCGCCGTCGGCGCTTCCACGTGGGCGTCCGGCAGCCAGGTGTGCACCGGCCACATCGGAAGCTTGACGGCGAAGGAGGCGAGGAAGGCGAACCAGAGCCAAGTCTGCAGGCTCGGATCGAAATGGAACTTGAGGAGCGTTGGAATCTCGGTCGTCCCCGCCTGCCCGTACATGGCGAGGATGGCCAGCAGCATCAGGAGCGAGCCGAGCAGCGTGTAGAGGAAGAACTTGAAGCTCGCATAGACGCGGCGCGGCCCGCCCCAGACTTCCGATGATGAGGAACATCGGGATCAGGCCGCCTTCGAAAAACAGGTAGAACAGGACGAGGTCGAGCGAGACGAACACGCCGATCATGAGCGTTTCAAGCAGGAGAAACGCGATCATGTATTCCTTCACCCGCTCCGTGATGGAGGTCCAACTCGCCAGGATGGAGATGGGCATCAGGAAGGTCGTGAGGATCACGAAGGGCAGCGAAAGGCCGTCGACGCCGACGTAGTACGTGATCGTGTTGCTCAGCCAGGGGCGGTGTTCGACGAATTGGAAACCGCCGTTGTTCGGGTCGAACTGGACAAGGAGGACCAGCGAGACCGCAAAGGTGATCAGCGTCGTCCAGAGCGCGATCCAGCGCACGTTTTTCAGCGCGGCTTCGTCGTCGCCGCGCAAGAAAGCAATGAGCGCAGAGCCTACGATCGGCAGAAGAATGATCGTGGTCAGTATTGGCCAATCTTTCATATCTTGAACAAAGCCCCGCGGAAGAGATAGGCGAAATAGCTCACGATAGCCGCCACGCCGATGAGCATGACGAAAGCGTAGTGGTAGACATAGCCGGTTTGCAGCCGAACCGTCCGCTTCGTGATGGCGATCACCCGGGCGGAGACGCCATCCGGGCCGAGCCCATCGATGATCGCGCCGTCGCCGTAAATCCAAAGGACCCGAGCGAGCCACGCCGTCGGCTTCACGAAAACCCAGTGATACAGTTCGTCGAAGTACCACTTGTTATAGAGGAAGGCGTGGATGGGCTTGAAATTCTTCACCGTCCAGGCGGGCAGCCAAGGCTCACGGATATAAGCCACGTAGGCGACCAGGAAGCCGCCCGCCATCATGAGCGTCGGCAGCCATTTAATAAGCGGCGACTCCACGTGTTCGGACTCCTGCAGGATGGTGTTGCCTGGCAAAGTGAACAGCGCGTTGCGCCAGAACTCCGCATAGCCGTGCTCGATGAAGGAACCAGCAAAAACAGCGCCGGCGCCCAGCGCTCCAATGGCGAGGATGAGAAGCGGCCCTGTCATGACAGGCGGGGATTCATGGGCGTGCTCGAAGGCGTGCTCGTCCTTGGGCTTGCCGAAGAACGCCATGAAGATCAGCCGCCAGGAGTAGAACGAGGTCAGGAAGGCGGCGAACACGATCAGGAAATAGGCATAATGGGCGAGCGGCGCTTTGGAGGCCCAGGCCACATCGATGATCGCGTCCTTGGAGAAGAATCCTGCCGTAAAGGGGAAGCCTGTCAGCGACAGCGTGCCGATCACCATCATCGCGAAGGTAAAGGGGATAGGCCCGCGCAAGCCGCCCATGTTCCGCAAATCCTGCTCGCCATGCAGCGCATGGATCACCGAGCCCGCGCCCAGGAAGAGCAGCGCCTTGAAGAACGCATGGGTGAACAGATGGAAAATCCCGGCGGCATAGGCGCCAAGCCCGATCGCAACGAACATGTAGCCAAGCTGAGAGCAGGTCGAGTACGCGACCACGCGCTTGATGTCGTTCTGGGCGACGCCGACCGTCGCCGCAAAGAAAGCCGTGATCGCCCCCACGCCCGTAACGACCGTCAGCGCGACCGGCGAAAGCTCGAACAGAGGCGAAAGCCTCGCGACCATGAATACGCCGGCCGTCACCATTGTGGCGGCATGGATGAGCGCGGAGACCGGCGTCGGGCCTTCCATCGCGTCAGGCAACCAGGTGTGCAGCAGGAACTGCGCCGACTTGCCCATCGCGCCCATGAACAGGAGAAGGCAGATCACGGTGAGCGCATCCACCTGATACCCGAAGACGGGCATCATCACGGACTGCTTTTCCTTGGCCGCCGCGAAAATCGTGTCGAAGTTAACGTCGCGGAAAATGTAATAGACCGCGAAAATGCCGAGCGCGAAGCCGAAATCGCCCACGCGGTTCACGATGAAAGCCTTGATCGCAGCCTGGTTCGCGGAAGGCCGGTGATACCAGAATCCGATAAGCAGGTAGGACGCGAGCCCCACGCCTTCCCAGCCGAAGAACATCTGGACGAGGTTGTCGGCTGTGACGAGCGACAGCATCGCGAAGGTGAAAAGAGACAGTTCCGCAAAGAAAAGCGGCTGCCGGTCGTCGTCGGACATGTAGCCCACAGAGTAGATGTGGACGAGAGCCGAAACCGTTGTCACCACCACGAGCATCACGGCTGTCAGCGTATCGATGCGCAAGGACCACGCGGCCTGCAAATCGCCCACGCCGATGAACGGCAAAACGGGAACCCGAGCCTCCTCGCCCAGGAAGCCGACGTGATAGAAGGCGACCCAGGAAAGGGCCGCCGCCGCGACCAGGAACAAGCTTGTAAGGAATCCCGAGGATTTGTCGCCGAGGGTGCGTCCGAAGAACCCCGCGATCAGCGCGCCCGCCAGGGGCAGGAATACAATGGCTGGATACATTCGCGCGCCTCACCCTCTCATCGAGTTGATGTCGTCGACGGCGATAGAGCCGCGGTTCCGGAAGTAAATCACGATAATGGCAAGCCCGATGGCGGCCTCCGCCGCCGCGACGTTCAGCACGACCAGCGCGTAAATCTGCCCTGTGATGTCGTTCAGATAGGCCGAGAAGGAGACGAGGTTGATATTGACGGCGAGCAGCATCAGCTCGATCGACATCAGGATGATGATGACGTTCTTGCGGTTCAGGAAAATCCCGAACGCCCCAAGCGTGAACAACATGGCCGCCACCGTCAGATACTGATGCAGCCCGATGCCGGTGGCTACTTCGATGGGAGAGATCGTGTTTGGCATGACGGTCAGGAGATCCCTTTCCCTGTTTCGACTTTAACCACTTCAATGGCGTCCGCGCGCCGCCGGCCGACCTGCTCGGCGACATCTTGCCTCTTCGCGCCGGTGCGATGGCGCAGCGTCAGCACGATGGTCCCGATCATCGCGACGAGAAGCACGGCCCCCGAGAGCTCGAAGAAATACGCATATTTCGTATAAAGCACGCGCCCGATCGCCGCCGTGTTCGTCACCTGATCCGCCGGGATGGGCTGGATGGCGCCGGGCGCCACCGCGAAGCTCCCCACAACCAGGATCAACTCAGCCAGCAGGATGAGGCCGATCCCGAGCCCGATGGGCAGATAGCGGGCGGTTCCTTTGCGGAGTTCGCTGGAATCGATGTCGAGCGTCATCACCACGAAGAGGAACAGGACCGCGACCGCGCCCACATAGACGATGATCAGGATCATCGCGAGAAACTCGGCGCCCAGCAGAACGAAAAGCCCTGCCGCGTTGAAGAAAGCCAGGATGAGGAAAAGAACGGAGTGGACCGGATTTCGCGCGGTTATGACCATCGCGCCCGACGCGAGGAGCACGGTCGAGAAGAGATAGAAGAAAAACCCTGCGATTGTCATGCGCGGCCGATCTCGTATTGGGCGGCTTGTGCCGTTGAAGAATTAGAACGTGGCGTTGTTAGACGGAACCCCTCATGCTGCCGTTCCTCAAGGGAGGGAATGCCGGATTCCCCTGTTCCCTTTCGGATCGGCGTTTCGGCGAGAGGAGAATCCGCCAGCCCGCTGGGTTGGCGATTGCGCTTGCACCCTGCCCCTCGTCAGTGTGAAGCGCACGATACGCGCCGGGCGCCCGGATGCCCGCCCTGCGGCGGTCCGGGATGAGCGGCGCGTCAAGCTAGTAGTGGTTGAATGACTTCGGACGCCGGTCAGCGATAGGGCGCATCGAGTTCGATGTTCTTTGCGAGGATGCGCTCCCACCTGTCGCCGTTCGACAGCAATTTCTCCTTGTCGTAAAGCAGTTCCTCCCGCGTCTCGGTCGCGAATTCGAAATTCGGTCCCTCGACGATCGCATCCACGGGGCAAGCCTCCTGGCAATAGCCGCAATAGATGCATTTAACCATATCGATGTCATAGCGCGTCGTTCGCCGCGTCCCGTCATTGCGGCGCGGGCCGGCCTCGATCGTGATCGCTTGAGCCGGACAGATCGCTTCGCAAAGCTTGCAGGCGATGCAACGCTCCATCCCGTTCGGATACCGGCGTAAGGCGTGCTCGCCGCGGAAGCGCGGGCTGACGGGATTTTTCTCGAAAGGGTAATTGATCGTCGCTTTTGGCTTGAAGAAATACTTCATGGCAAGCCAAAACGCGGCTGCGAATTCAGCCAGAACCGCGTATCTAAGCGACTTCGCGAAACCCATGCAAACGCTCCTTCTGCCGGACGGCCTGCTAGCGCAGGCCTCCGAATTGTAACACCGCCGCCACCGCCACCACCATCGCGAGCGACGCCGGCAGGAAAATCTTCCAGCCCAGCCGCATCAGCTGATCGTAGCGGTACCGCGGCACGATCGTCTTCACCATAGCGAACATGAAAAAGACGAAGCAGAACTTAAGAGTGAACCAAATTATGCCCGGCGCCCAATTTAAGGGCGCGATGTCGGCTGGCGGCAGCCAGCCGCCAAGGAAGAGTATCGTCGTCAACGCGCACATGACGGTGATCGCGACATACTCGCCCAGCATGAAAAGCAGGTAGGGCGTCGAGGAATACTCCACCATGAAGCCTGCCACCAGCTCGGACTCCGCCTCGGGCAGATCAAACGGCGGCCTGTTGGTTTCCGCAAGCGCCGATATGAAGAAGATGACGAACATCGGGAAAAGCGGCAGCCAGTACCAGTTGAAAAGTCCGTACGGCCCGCGCTGCGCGTTGACGATCTCGGTCAGGTTCAGCGAACCCGCGCAGAGAAGCACGGTGATCATCACAAAGCCGATGGAGACCTCGTAGGACACCATCTGCGCCGCTGAGCGAAGCGCGCCGAGGAACGGATATTTCGAGTTCGACGCCCAGCCGCCCATGATGATGCCGTACACGCCGAGCGAGGAAATCGCGAAAATGTAAAGGATGCCGACGTTCAGGTCGGAGACCACCCAGCCGTCCGCCACAGGGATCACCGCCCAGGCCGAAAGAGCCAGCACCGATGTCACCATGGGCGCGAGCAGGAAGACGAACTTGTCTGCGCCCGCGGGGATGATGGGTTCCTTGAGGACGAATTTTATGAAGTCCGCGAAGGACTGCAGGAGACCGAACGCGCCGACAACGTTCGGCCCGCGCCTCAACATCACCGCCGCCCAGATCTTGCGGTCCGCAAGCAGGAGATAGGCGATGAACAGAAGAAGTGCGACCAGCGTCAGCAGGCTCTGCCCGAGGATGAGGGCGGTTGGAAACCCGTATTTGGTCCATAATAGTCCCAGATCAGCCATGTGCGCCCGCCGCTCCGTGCTCTGCTGCCTGACTTAAAGCCGAAAGCTCGGCCAACACGGACGAAGCCCGTGCGATCGGGTTTGTCTGATAATAATCCCCGACAAGCTCGGGCAGGGGCGCGTCGGCAAGCGGCGGAAGCTTCGCCGCCGGCGCTTTCGGCGCGGCGAACTTTTCCGGCTGAAGCATGTCTGGAACGGCGAGATGAGGATGAGCCTTGTAGAGGGCCGCGCGCAGCGCTTTCAAGCTATCGAAGGGCAGCCGTGCGCCAAGATGCTCCGAAAGCGCCCGGATGATCGTCCAATCCTCGCGCGCGTCTCCAGGCGGGAAGATGGCTCGCTCTCCGAGCTGAACGCGGCCTTCGGTGTTGACATACGTTCCGTTCTTTTCCGTGTAGGCGGCTCCCGGCAGAACAATGTCGGCGATGCGCGCCCCGCTGTCGCCGTGAGAGCCTTGATAGATGACGAAGGCGCCGCCTGTGCGGCTTACGTCGAATTCGTCGGCGCCAAGAAGGTAAAGCACCTCGATGTCGCCCCCTGCCGCCCCATCGAGCATCCCGGCGACGTCAAGACCGCCATCGCCCGGCACAAAGCCGATGTCGAGGCCGCCAACGAGCGCCGCGCTGGAATGGAGGATGCTGAGGGGATTCCACCCCGAATTCTCTTTGCCCTTCATGGCCTTGGCGGCGATTTCGGCCGCCCTGAACAGGATCGTCTCGCCCTCGGCGCTGATTGACCGCCGCTTGTCCCACAATAATCAGCGGGCGCGAGGCGCCGCTCAAAACTTTCAGGAACGGGCTTCCGTCACGCAGCAACCTCGCCAATCGCCTTCGATGAGTTCCCCAGCCAATCGCAGGGATAGGTCAGGTCGGCCTCAGGGCCGATGGAAGCGAATTTGGCGTGGTTGTGCAGCCATGCCTTCCTGAGGCGCGTGTTGAGGACGGCCGCTTCCTTCCGCGGATTGACGCCAATCAGGAGGACGGCGTCCGCGTCGTCGGCGCCCGCAAGGGTAGAATTGAAAAGATAGCTGCTCCGGCCATTCTTCGGATGCAGCTTGGCCCCGAGCTGCCGGCAGTCGCGGTTCGGCGAGCCCAGCTGATCGAAAAGCGTCTTGAGCGCGAACATCTCCTCCACCGCGCAGAGATCGCCCGCGATCGCGCCGATTTTTCTCCCGCCCGCCTTCTTCACGCGGGCCGCGATTTCGTTGAAGGCTTCGTACCAGGAAACCTCTTCGAGCTTTCCGCCGCGCCGCATGTAGGGGCGATCGAGGCGCTTCTTCTTGAGCCCGTCGACGGCAGCGCGCGTCTTGTCCGAAATCCATTCCTCGTTCACGCCGTCGTTGTTGCGCGGCAAAATCCGCAGGACCTCGCGGCCGCGGCTGTCGACCCGGATGTTGGAGCCGAGGCCGTCCATGACGTCGATGGATTCGGTTTTGCGCAGTTCCCAGGGGCGCGCCACGAAGGAATAAGGCTTCGAGGTCAGCGCTCCGACCGGACAGAGATCGACGATATTGCCGGACATCTCCGACTGCAGGCCCTGTTCCAGGTAGGTGCTGATTTCCATATCCTCGCCGCGGCCGATCGCGCCCAGCTCGCGGACGCCAGCGACCTCCGTCATGAAGCGGACGCAGCGCGTGCACTGAATGCAGCGCGTCATGAAGGTCTTGATGAGCGGGCCGAGATACTTTTCCTCGACGGCGCGCTTGCTCTCGCGGTAGCGGCTTCCGTCCAGGCCGTAATACATGGACTGATCCTGCAGATCGCACTCGCCGCCCTGGTCGCAGATCGGACAGTCCAGCGGGTGATTGATGAGCAGAAACTCCATGACGCCCTGGCGCGCCTTCTTCACAAGGGGCGTATCGGTGTGAATGACAGGGGGCGTCCCGTCACGGTTCGGCCTCAAATCGCTGACATTCATGGCGCAGGACGCCATCGGCTTTGGGATGCCCGCGATCTCGACGAGGCACATGCGGCAATTGCCAGCGATGGACAGGCGCTCGTGATAGCAAAAACGCGGGATCTCCGCCCCTGCCTGCTCGCAAGCTTGCAGTAGGGTAATGCCGTCCTCGACCTCGATCTCCCTGCCGTTGATGTTGAGCTTGGGCATTTTTTCCCTTCGTTGCGCCTCCATCCCGAACGCCTATATGTCATCAAGCCATGGCGTGGGGCAACGGTTAACTATGCGTATCTGCAAAAGAAGTAGCTAAGGAGCCGGGATATATGAACGACTGGCGGCGCGGCTTATAAGCGCATACCCCGCCGGTGGCGCACTTGATGCGTGGCGGCGGGGAGGCTTGGCCTTGGCCAGCGTTTGTAGACATAAAGTTTCTAGGCGGTCCATCGATTGCGGAATTTGCTCTCAAGCGTGCTGCAAGCGGATGCAAATGCCGGCATCGGACCGCTAGGGTTGCTTTTCGGAAGTAACGGATTTCGCCCCCGGCAACCCTCCGATGACGACGTCAGGGCTGCTCGAATCGGGTTTTCCAGCCGGCGCAGAGACTGGATCGTTCATGGGGGCGGCCTTGTGGATCGACCTGAAGGCTCCTGCAGCCGGGGCTGGCGCCTCTTTGTACGGGATGGCTACGGGCGGCTGCACAGGCATGGCGGGCGCCAGGACCGCCGGAGGCTGAATGTCCGGCGCCACGGCGGCGACAGGCATCGGCTGAGCAGGCTGTGGCGCGACGGCGGCGGCCGGCGCCGGCTGGATGACGGCCCCCGCATCAGCCGCCAGGCAGGCGCCGTCGCCGGACAGCGCAACGGACAAAGAGAAAATAATGAAGGCCGGAATTCTCATCATGCGCTGCTCCCCGAAAAGGTCTTAACACCTGAATGCCAGGACTCTAGCCACGAACGGATGCGCTGTGCGATCGATATGGAAAGGGCCCAGGACAGGATCGCCAACGCCGTCGGAAGGGGTATGTGTGCAATGAAAAGCGGTATGCTCAAGGCAACGATCAAAAAAGTTCCGCCGATTCCAACAACGACATCGGCGCGCGTGTTGTGCAAGCTCCATCCTGCGAAGGCTCCGAGAAGCCCGATGGCGAAAAGCAGAAGGAATTGCTCTTCCGAGCTCCAATTGAAAAAGAACCGCCTATCGAGGATTTGCGCAAGCGCCTGAGCGTGGACGAAAACCCCTGGATAGACCGCCTGGTGACTTCCAAGCGAAAATGGGACGCTATGCTTGTCGAGACCGGCGAAGTCGGGGCCGATAAGCACGATCTTGCCTTGGAGCGGCGGAGGATGGGCGGGATCCTCGGGTGAGATGATTTCATGCGCGGAGTATTGCGCGAATGTCTCGCCGCCCTCAGGCGGCAGGAGCCAATCGATCCGCTGCGCGCCGGGGGGGATTTTCCGCGCGCCGAACCTGGACAAGACGGCGGGATCGCGGGCCACCGTGCTGGATAACGAACGGTATCCGTTCGCCGAAGGGCCGTGATCGATGCCTCGCGTCGCTCTGTCGCCGAGCGTGAAGATCTCCTTCGACCGGTTGAGATTGATGTGTCCGGCGGGCCGGTTGACGGTCTCAATGAACGCTCGCTGAAAGGCGTGCTTCTTCTCGGTCCGCAGAAACATATCGTCGACGGCGGCGATCGCGATGGGCGTCTTCGCATCCCGGATCGCAGCGGCGAGTTCCTCGTCCTTCACGGGGTCGATCGGGGAGGTGAAGTAAAAATCGAGCCCGATGGCGGCCGGCTTCTGCCCGGATACCGCCGTTATGAGCTTCGCCATCCATCCCCGATCCACCGGGATCGTCTCGGGAACGCCGGCTTTTTCAAGGCTTTCCGGATCGACGGCAACGATCGCGATGTCGTCATAGGTCTTGTCGAGGCGCTTCGAGAAATAATGAATGAGCCAGTCTTCGGTCCAGTGCTCGGAGCCTTCGGGCAGGTAGTTGTTGCGTCCAAGATAATTGACGGCGGCCGCCTGCCCCGCAACCAGAACGGCGACGGCTGCAATCGCGCCCCACTTCGACAAGAAACTCCACATGGCGCGCTTTTATCGCATGGGCGGGAAAGCGCAAGCTCCGGCCAGCTGCGATCTCAGCCGCTGCGGATTCTGCGCCCGGATAGGGGCTGCATCCCGGTTCCCGTGGATGCGCTATGCTGAAGGCTGATTGCTTAAGAGCTTCGCCATGCAAATGCCTTGAATGCCCGGCTAGACACGGTAACGGCGGCGTCACTGCGGCCGGCCCGCTCTGGATCAACACCCGTTTTGTCACGCTTCAAGGTCAGCCATGGCGTTTCCCCTTTCTCAGCCCTCCAATTTACAGCCCATCGCGCCCAGCCGGAGCGTTCATTCCACCGGCGACTCAAACATCAGCAACGACCTGACCATCATCGGCGACGTGTCGTCGACGGGCAGCGTCACGCTCGACGGGATCATCGAGGGCAACATCTATTGCACCTCGCTCATCGTTACGGCGAACGGGCGGGTCAATGGCGGCATTGTCGCCAATCAGGAAGTGACGGTGCAGGGCAAGGTGACCGGCACGATCCGCGGCCGGAGGGTCATGCTGCAATCCTCGGCGAAGGTCGAGGGCGATATTTTCCATCAGGGCATCGGCATCGAGATGGGCACCCGCTACGATGGAACGCTGCGCTGGACCGAGGATGAACACGCGTTCGATGAGCCGCGCTTGCCCGTTCGCGACAAGCGTGGCGACGGCCACAATAATGGCTCGATAAGCTGAAACCGGCGGTCACTTCCCGTGCTGGCTAATGCGGCTCCAGCCGCCCGGACCGCCGTTCGACCCTGTCAAGAAGACCTGGTCCACCGCTACGCGATTTATTGGACGCCGCCTCCCGGCTCGCCGATGGCCGAGTTCGGCGCGCTCTGGTTCGGCGGCGTTGAAACATTCGGACTTGCGCCGGACCTTTGCGCCAGAGCGACGAAGCGCCCGGCGGCTTACGGATTGCACGCAACCCTCAAGGCGCCGTTCCGCCTGCGTGAGGATGCGCAGTCCGAGGCTCTTCAGAATGCGCTCGATGACTTCTGTGCTGGAAGGCGAGCGCCGGCAGGCAGCCGGCTAACTCTTGGCTGCCACCAGCGTCACCTCACCCTGATGCTTTCGGGCGCGGAGGCCGATATCGACTGGCTTGCCGCCGAATGCGTCACGCATTTCGACCGCTTCCGCGCGCCTCTGAACCTGGAAGACCGGAATCGCCGCGAAATCGATGGCATGACGGCCAAGGAAGCGGCGTTTCTGGAGGAGTTCGGCTATCCCTATATCTTAAGCGCCTTCCGCTTTCACATTTCGCTCGCGGGGCCGCTCGAAAGCGCGGAATTGGACGCAATCGGCAAGGCGCTCGAACCGCATCTTGCTCCATTCATGATCGAGCCGCTGCGCATCGGGGACTTGACGCTCCTGGGAGAGCCTCGGGGCGGGGTCAATTTTCAGCCCATCAGCCGGCACAAGTTCGGCCAATGAAACGGCGCTGAATGTTCGCGAAGGCTGAGAAATCGCCTGATCCCGGAGGCCCAGAACAAGCGCTACGGCGCCGTTGTTTCTTCGCCAGCTGGCGCAGCGGATGACCACCCCCCACCCTTCAATTCTTCGAACTTCCGCGGCTTGCTGGGGGTCAGGACGCCTGGCGGGAAAGTTGCGTTTTCGATCTTTCCGAAGAACCAAGTGCAGACAATCTCCACATGTCCGACCATGTTGGTGTTGACCTCGACAATGGTCATCGGCGGACCGCCGGACTTCAGCTCAACAATGTCGCCGGCCTTGAAGGTGTCGCTGCCCACGATAATCCCCCCAAAATCAGAAGCAGCCTTCTAATGTCCCGTCTCCGAATTGCCGTACGAACCCGCTGCAATTCGGGCGGATAAAACAACGAACTACAGCGCGCTTCCGATCCCATCGAAAGCGGAGACGCTCTAAATGCCTTGACCGCTCCGTCGCCAGAAACCGCCGCGCGAAGGCGTCACCGGGGGCCGCGGTTTCTGACGCTCGACGGTTTGCCGCGGGCGGCGGACCGCCGCGCAAGCGAACGGCCTTTCTTCATCTTGATTGCGTGCTTGGCCGGCATTGCCGAAAGACGCATCGGAATTGTATCTTCCGGTATTTCCAGCGCCTGTTCGACTACCGTCGCGGGCGGCAGCGGCTCTGGCGCAGCCGCCACGTCCCTTTCGCCCTGAAGGCGGTGCCACAGCCAGCGGAGAGCGCTGCCCCGCACGTCATGGTCCGCCATGAAAGCGACCACACGAGGCACGACTTCCTGCCGGTAACGCGAGCCGTTGAAGATGCCGTAATGTCCGACGCCGGGCTGCATATAATGCAGCTTCTTGGAGCGCGGCAGGTTTGTGCACAGATGCAAGGCGGCCTCGGTTTGACCCGCGCCCGTGATGTCGTCCTTTTCGCCTTCGACCGTCATAACGGCGACGTGGCGGATGGCCGTCAAGTCTATCAGCTCGCCCCGATGGAACATCTCTCCCTTCGGAAGCTGGTGCTTCACGAAAACCTGGTCGATGGTCTGCAGGTAATATTCCGCCGCGAGATCCATCACGGCCAGATACTCGTCGTAGAAATCCTTGTGCTTTTCAACGGAGTCGCCGTCGCCGCGCACGAGGTTCACAAACAGCTCCTTGTGTGCGTTCATGTGGCGGTCGAGGTTCATCGCCATAAAGCCGGTCAGTTGCAGGAAGCCGGGATAGACAAGGCGGCCGTGGCCGCGGTTGGGCCAGGGGACCGACGTGATCACAGTGCGCCGGAACCAATTCGTCCCTTTTTCCTCGGCGAGCTTGTTGACCGCCGTCGGGCTCACGCGCGTGTCGATCGGGCTTCCCTTCAGGATGACGCTCCGGGGCAGGAAGGGATGCTGGCGCGTTTCCATCAGCGCGACCGCGGACATCACCGGAACGCCGGGCTGACAGACGGCCATGACGTGCACGTCGCCCTGGAACAGCTGGACCATCTCGATCACGTAGTCGATGTAATCGTCCAGATTGAAGACGCCGTTCCGGAGCGGGACGGTGCGGGCGTCATGCCAGTCCGTAATATACACGTCGGTATACGGAAGCATGGCCTGCACAGTTCCGCGCAAAAGCGTGGCGTAATGGCCCGATAGCGGCGCTACGATGAGGAGGTGAGGCTCGCTCGGAGCGCCCTGCGGCAGTTCCTTCTTGAAATGGATGAGATCGCAGAACGGCTTTCGCCAGACAACTTCCTCGGTTATGGCGACGCTGCGGCTCTTTACCGTGGTCGTCTTAAGGTTGAAACCCGGTTTCTTGTACCGGCGCGTCGTCCTCTCCATGAGCTCGGCGGCGGCTGCGGCATTGCGCCCCATATTGGTATACGCAAAGGGATTGAATGGATTGCGCATCAAAAGGCGGGTCGAATTAGCCGCGGCGCGAGCCGGAGACATGGCGGCTTGGCTTAGCTCGTAAAGGTGATAGAGCACGTGATCTCCTGACTACTGACGCCCGACGCAACAGCTTAACGCAACTGGAGCCGCCTTCGATCAACTTAACCAAGTGTCGATCACGGTTCTCCTCTTGAGGCTCGCACGCAAACCCAACACTGCAAATTGATCTTTGGTTCAGCTTAAGCGCGATTGGAGGCGCTGTCAGCCGCAATCTCTTTCTTGATAACAGCGATCATGGCCTCCGGCGCCGTGTTGAACGAGAAGTGAGTGATATACTTGCCGTTCCCGTCCATAAGATAGATGAACGCCGAGTGGTCGACCGCATAATCGCCTTTTGCGTCCTTTCCTGCTCTTCGAAAATAGACACGGTAAGCCTTCGCGGCGCTTGCGACATCGGCTTCATCCCCGGTCAGAGCCACAATGCGCGGGCTGAAGTTGCCAACGTAGGCTGCAAGCGCCTCGGGCGTATCGCGCTTGGGATCGACGGAGATGAAGACCGGCGCAACCCGGCCGGCGTCCGGGCCGAGCTTGTCCATGACCTCCGCCATGTTTTGCAGTTCGGCCGGGCACACGTCGGGGCAATGCGTGTAGCCGAAAAAGACAAGCATCAGCTTGCCGCGGAAATCGCGATCGGTCACGCGCTTGCCGCTGGCGTCCACCAGCGAAAACGGCCCGCCGATAAGAGCCGCCCCTTCGCGCTGGCCCGAAGGAAGATTCAGCATGGCGTAGACGCCCGCGAAGCCTGCCGCGAACAGGATGAACGCCAAAACCGCCGCACGAGCCGGATTCATGATCGTCTTCCTACGCCCAAGTGTGGAATCCCATTGATTTTGATCTCTGCTTGCGACAAGACGTGGTCTTCGTCACAAGTCCCGTCAATGAGGCTGGCGGGGACCTTCACGCGGCTTCGGGCCACCGTATACTCCCCCTTTGCCGGCCCCGGCGAGGTTCTCCTCATGTTGAACTCACAATTTTCGCTCGAAAGCCGCCTGCGGCTTCGCACAACGATCAGACTGAGATGGTTCACCGTCGCGGGACAAACGGTGACGATCCTTACGCTTTATTATGGGTTTAAGTTTCCCGTTCCCCTGTGGCTCTGCCTGGCGGTCATTCTCTTGTCCGCGGTTGTCAATATCGTCCTCAGCATCGCCTACCCCCGCTCCCAGCTCTTATCGAGCCGCTACGCCATCATACTGCTGAGCTACGATGTGCTGCAATTGTCGGCGCTTCTTTACCTGACGGGCGGCCTCGAAAACCCGTTTGCTTTCCTTCTCATTGTGCCCGTTGCCGTGGCCGCCTCGACGCAGCGGCTCAGCGTGACCTCGCTCCTGGCGGCCTTCACAGTGGTGGTCGCGACGATCCTCGCGCGGTATCATCTGCCGCTGCCCTGGACCGGCACTGAGCCGCCGATCCTGCCTCTCAACTATATGCTGGGGCTTTGGTCCGCGCTCGTGTCGTGCATCGTCTTCATCGCGATCTATGCCTGGCGCATCGAACAGGAGGCGCGGCAAATGGCTCAGGCGCTTTCGGCGGCGGAACTCGTGCTCGCGCGCGAACAGCGGCTGACCGCGCTCGACGGCCTCGCCGCCGCCGCCGCCCATCAGCTCGGCACGCCGCTTTCGACGATCGTGCTCGTCGCCAAGGAACTGGAGCGCGAAGTCCCCAAGGACAGCCCCGCCCGCGACGACATTCTTCTCTTGCAAACGCAGGCGGCGCGCTGCCGGGAGATTTTGAGAGAGCTTTCCAAGAGCGGGCGCGAAGGCGAGGAAGATCGTCATCTTTTCGAAGATGCGGCTGCGTCATCTTATCGAAGAGGTGGTGGCGCCGCTGCGCACGCCCGGCGTCGAAATCGACGTGATCGTGGCCGACGGCTCGCTGCCGTCGAAGCCCGCGGGAGAGCCCGTCATCACCCGCAACCCCGGCCTCATGCACAGTCTTGTCAATCTGGTGGAGAACGCCGTCGAATTCGCCAGCGAGCGCGTGACGATCGACGCCGCCTTCGATCAGAACAAGGTGCTGATCCGCATCGGCGACGACGGCCCCGGCTTTCACCCCAACGTCATCAACCTGCTGGGCGAGCCTTATGTGACGAACCGGCCGCGCGCCGAAGGCGACCGCGAGGAAGGCGGCATGGGGCTCGGCTTCTTCATAGCGAAGACGCTGCTTGAACGTTCAGGCGCTTCCATTCAGATCGCAAATCGCGTATTGCCCGAGACAGGGGCGCTTGTCGAGATTACCTGGCCGCGCGATCGTCTTGAGTCATCATCATAAGTTGCAAAAACATGCAGATCGCCGCATAAATTTTGTGCGTTGAAAGTTTGTGGCGTATAGTGCGACAATGTGGTGGGTGTGACAAAAGGTGTGCAGCATGGCGACGCTTGCAATGGCCGAGGGCCGGGCAGACAATTCCCTCTTGATCGTAGACGACGACAAGCCATTCCTTTCCCGGCTTGCCAAGGCGATGGAGGCTCGCGGCTATAGCGTGCGCACGGCTGAGACGCTCGAGGCGGGCAAGCAGGCGATCAGGGAATCGGCGCCGGCCTACGCGGTCGTGGACATGCGCCTTGAAGACGGAAACGGCCTCGATGTCATTCGCCTCCTGCGCGAGACGCGGCCGGACTGCCGGGCGCTCGTGCTGACGGGCTACGGCAATATCGCAACGGCGGTGAACGCCGTGAAGCTCGGCGCGGTGGACTATCTCTCCAAGCCCGCCGACGCGGAAGACATCCTCGCCGCGCTCACCGCATCGGGCGAAGCGAAGCCGAAGCCCCCGGAGAATCCCATGTCGGCGGATCGCGTCCGCTGGGAGCACATCCAGCGCGTCTACGAGCTTTGCAACCGCAACGTCTCCGAGACCGCACGCCGCCTGCACATGCACCGCCGCACGCTGCAACGCATCCTCGCCAAGCGCGCGCCCAAGTAAGCTTTCGATAGCCTCCTCTCGTTCCCCCCAACCCAGGGCGAAAGCCCTTGGCGTTTCCCGAGAATTGTTCCGATCCTGCCCCGCGCCTGCCGCGCCGTCAGCCGCGAGCGCGCGTTTATCCGCGAGAGGGGCACATGATGGAAAAAGAGATTATCACGCTCATTTCGCGGGTGATCGAGCTTTCCGGAGGCATCATCCTCGTCATCGGCCTTCTGACCGCAACCCTCAGATACCTCTGATACAGAACGGACGCCGGCGCCGAAATATCGCCCTATCAGCAATACCGGCGCGATCTGGGGCGGCTTTCCGTGGCAGAAAAAGCCTTAGGGCGGGGCGGGGCCGAGCGTTTGAATGCACCCTGCGCCGACTTGCGGCACTTTCAGGCGAATGAGCCGAGAAAAAGCTTCATGACTAAGCCGGCGAGGCGCTGAGTGGTGAGAATGGCATATATAATTGGGAGACATTCAACGTCTATCCAATTGCCGCCAAGCAACATAAACCGCAAGCAAGGCGGCCACTAACTGGCAAATGCTCGACAGCATTTCTATAATGTGGTGTATTTCCACCGAACTACCTCCTGTGCCCAATGCCTTGCGGACAGAGAGGTGAGCCGACCCCAGAGGTTCGGCGCGCGCCATCTATCCATCGCCTGATCATGGACAACACGCTCGCGAGGCGCGGGACTACCCCACGCCACGAGCTTTGGCACGCATTACAAGGTTACAATCTCAGGAGGGGAACATCCCCCGTTCGGAATGAGGCAAAGGTAGTTGCGGCGATAAGCAGAGTCAAGTGGCGTCGCCGCTTATGCAGACCGCTTTAATTTTCCGGTGGTATGGGACCTATTCTGTCAAGCACTGCGTCACACAAGGCCGCAAGCTCCCTGGCTTTTACAATATATCCGAGAATTCAACATCATATTAACTTCCGCCACCGGCTGAACTGTCGTTGGAATGTTGCGGATCACGATCTGACCGTCTGTCTGCATTATGGGGCCAGAAAAAAGCACTCCTAGGAAGAATGTACGGGTGCCGATATTAGTATTTCCCTTTTTATCACTATACGTGCCCACGTTATGCAAGAAGACTGGTGACCCTGAGGAACCCGGAAAACAGGCTACATCAATTACAGTTGCTGGCACGCCGTTAACGTCAAAATCTACGGCGGGGTGAGATGCAGTTATGCCACGACGCATGAGTGGATAGTTATTCACCGCATCCCACAATCCATTCGGATATCCCACCATCAGGATTTCTTCCACCGCACTCAGTTCTGAGAGCTGCGCTTCTGAGGCCACGATTGAAGCATCAAGAGCTCTATAAAATCCCTTTTGCTGATTCAAAGCATTCCCAACAATTAGCGCGCACAGGTCAACCTTCGGATCGGGATGATACACCCAGTCCGCAAGTCGTGAACGCACAGATGCTTTGTCTGTCCGGCTTCCTTCCTCCGACGATATTCGTGTGTATAATGAAGTCAGCGAACGTTACACTATCGATTACATGCTTATTGGTAACCAAAATTGGTACATTGCGATTATCTCCAATCGTCGGCGGAAAATGATAAAGAATCCTGTCTGTCTTAAATGCTTTGCCGTCGCCATTTATGCCTACAACGCGCGCGGTGCTATACATCATCTGCTCGGTGACGGTGATTGGTTCAATCATCTTGTCCTCCGACAATAGCGTCGATATACAAGGCTGTCCCTTACTACCCCATGCGGCCAAGCACACGGACGAAGCACATTAAGGCCGAGTTGACGTCACTGCGAAAGTCAACGCACTTCACCAATCCCGGATGCCTTTGACCTTCGCTTTAAGCTTCTCTAGCCGCTTTGCCAAGTCACCGATCTTGCGGCTGCCTTCTCCCTGAATTACACACGCCAATTTCCGGGAGGTGCGCGCTCCTCCTAGCCCGCGCGTTAACGGCAAGAGCGCCTGCAACCTTCCTCTTTGCGGCTGAAAAGGGTATGAAGGAACGGTCGCCCGCAACCCGGCGGCGCGAGCCGCCCCGCAGAGAAATCCATGCCGCATCGGAAGCCCGCCTTCGTCGTCACCCTGTCCTGCGCCGACAAACCCGGCATTGTCGCCGCCATTGCGAGCCAGCTCGCGGAGCATGGCTGCAACATCACCGACAGCGCCCAGTTCGGGGACTTGAAGGCCGGCCGTTTTTTCATGCGCGTCTCGTTCTCGGCGCAGAACGGCATGAGCCGCGAAGAGGCGCAGCGCATGCTGGCGCCCGTGATCGAGCGGTACAAGATGACCTCGGCGCTGCATCCCATCGCCGAGCGGATGCGCGTGCTCATCATGGTCTCGAAATTCGGCCATTGCCTGAACGATCTGCTCTACCGCCACCGCGTGGGGGCGCTGCCCATCGAAATCCCGGCCATCGTGTCGAACCACCGCGATTTCTATCAGCTCGCCGCAAGCCATGACATCCCGTTCCACCACTTGGCGGTCACGGCCGAAACCAAGGAAAAGCAGGAGCACCGTCTTATCGAATATATCGAAGACGAGCGCATCGATCTTGTCGTGCTCGCCCGCTATATGCAGGTCTTGTCGGAAGAGCTGTGCGAGAGACTGGCGGGGCGCGCCATCAACATCCATCACTCGTTCCTGCCGAGCTTCAAGGGCGCGAAGCCTTATCATCAGGCGCACGCGCGCGGTGTGAAGCTTATCGGGGCGACGGCGCATTACGTGACGCCCATCCTCGACGAAGGGCCGATCATCGAGCAGGATGTGGCGCGCGTCGATCACGCCAATTCGACGGAGGACCTCGTGCATATGGGCCGCGACGTGGAATGCCTTGTGCTTTCCCGGGCCGTGAAATGGCACGTCGAGCACCGCGTTCTGCTGAACGGAAACCGCACCGTCGTCTTCCGCTGAGCGGGCCGGAAGAAAGCGCAAAAACCCCAGAGGGAATAGCGCCTTAGCAGCGTTTTGACTCTGATTTTATGGGTTAAGCCTAAGCCGGTTTTCCGTTTTCATCGCGAAGGCGAAATGCATAGAGTGCTCTGGAACAACCAGAGGTGGCGCCATGAGTAAACTTGATAGCGTGATCGCCGATGTCGAGGCGGTGATTGAGAGGTTGGGCGGCGTTCACAACCGCCTGAAGGAATTGAAGGAAGAGGCCGAGGCCGTGGAAAAGGCGAGGGATAAATTGCGCCCTTCACCCCGGAAGAAGGCCGGCAAAAGCCACTAGCAGGACGAAAAACCATGCTGCCAATGGTTCGACAAGCTCACCATGAGGTCCAAGCTGTCGATATCGCCCGGCCTCATCCTTGAGCTTGTCGAAGGATGGAGCAAGGATTTGAGGCTTTTTCAGCATCCCGCCAGGACAGCCGAGGCATGTCCTACCCCACATGCCGAGCGCGGGCAGGACTTTACCCGCCTCGCTTCTGCTTTCGTGATCGAAAATCTCATCCTTTTTGCTTGTCATGGCGGCCCCAGCCTGTTTTTTGAACCCTCATAGCGCGCCCTTATATGAGGGCAGGGAATGAACGAGGGTTCCGTGCAGGCGGTGAGCCGTTACGCGATTCAGAGCCTTGGCTGGGCGATTGTCGTCCTCGCGCTCAAGAGCTTTGCCTATTGGATCACGGGTTCCATCGCGCTCTTGTCCGACGCGCTGGAAAGCATCATCAACGTCGCCGCCGCGGGCGCGGCCTATCTCGCTCTTCGTGTCAGCGAAACGCCCCCCGACGCCAAGCACCCCTTCGGCCATCACAAGGCCGAGTATATCTCGGCCGTCCTCGAAGGCGCGCTGATCATCGTGGCGGCCATCGCAATTTTCCGGGAAGCAGCCATCCACTTCTTTGAGCCGAAGGCTCTCGACGCGCCCGCCCTCGGCATCGCCATCAACGTGGCGGCGTCCGCAATCAACGCGGTCTGGGGCTGGCATCTCATTCGCGTCGGCCGCCGGGAGAAATCGCCTGCGCTGGATGCCGACGGCCGGCACGTTCTGTCCGATGTCGTCTCATCGACCGGCGTCGTGGTTGGCCTGACAGCCGCTGTTCTCACAGGCTGGATGCAGCTCGACGCGATCATTGGCGCCTGCGTCGGCGTCTACATCCTCATCGCAGGCTGGGGGCTGGTGAAGACGAGCGTCGGGGGCCTGATGGACGAGGCGGCCGATCCGGCTACGCTCGCCGCCATCAAGGCGAGCATCGCGAAGGTGGCGGACGGCGCCATCGAGGCCCACGACCTGCAGACGCGCCCTGCCGGCCCTGTAACCTTCGTCCAATTCCATCTCGTTGTGCCGGCGACCATGACCGTTTCGGCGGCGCACAACATCTGCGACCGGATCGAAAACGCGATCCGGGACGCCGTCCCCGGCGCGCGCGTCACCATCCACGTGGAGCCGGAAGACAAGGCCAAGCACGCGGGCGTCATCATGCGCTCCACGAGCCAGATTTAGCATCCGGAATCATCGATCCGCAAAACGTCGCACCCCCTCACCCCAACCCTCTCCCGCAAGGGGAGAGGGAGCACGCTCGCCCCCGCAGCAACGTTCCTTCTCCCGTCTGCATCCGCCTGCGGATGCAGATTTCCGGAGTGGCAATCTCGCCAAGGCGAGATTGCGCGGGAGAAGGACAGGATGAGGGGGAATGCCAGGTGACTGGAGTTAGCCTACGGCCCCGGATTGCGCGCGGTAAGCCTCGATCATCTCCCGCATGGCGCGCACGCTCTCTTCGAGCATGAACCAGTATTGCGCCGGAAGCTCGAGATTGAAGATGACGTCCGGCAGGAAAGTGAAACCGGCCATCGCGGCGGCCCAGGGGAGATTGCCCCAGCCGAGCGGCAAATGCAGGTCGCCGAAACCGTAGGCGACGCGTTCGGACCGCGTGAAGCACCAAAGGGCGCTCGGGTCGCCGAATGAATTGTGGATATGCAGGTGGCAGGCGACGCGGGCGAGCGCGTTGGCGTCCGCGAGAAAATCCGCGCCCTGGGCGGCGCAATTCAGCGCGGCGTGCGAGAAATCGAGGCAGCCGCGGACATTCGGATGACCGATGGCCTCGATCTCGCGCGCAAGCCGCGACGGCAGCGCGGAATGCTCGCCCGCATTGAATGCAAAAATGTTCTCGACGGCGATCGTCATCGCATGCTGCCCCGCGAAGCCGCCCAGCGCCGCAAACGCGTCGCGCTGCCTCGCATAGAGCGCCTCGATCTCGGCCTCGTCCTTCGCGGTCGTGCGGCCCGTATGGAACACGATATGCACGGCGCCGATTTCCGCCGCCGCCTCGATGAACGCCTTCGCCACCGTCATATGGCGCGCAACGGTCTCGGGGGCTTCCATGAAATTCATGGAAATGGGGCCATGCGCGGTGAAGCCGAGAGAGCGCGCCTTCAGCGCCTCGCGCAGCCGCCGGATTTGCGGTTGCAGGACGTGTCCGCCCGCGATCAAATCCATCGCAAACAGCGGAAGCTCGACGAAATCGACGCCAAGCTCTTCCGCCTGATCGAGGTCCTCCCGCAGCCGGTCGAAATGAATGTCCTCCACGACCGCGCTTGAAAAACCGGCGCCGCGCACTGCCGCCATCGCTGAACCTCGCTTGTTGCTGACCGGGCCATCCTATGCAAGTCAGTCAACAGAGCAAGCGCTGTCCACGCAGTTCGGCCTACCCATCCTCCTATCTATTCTGCTAATTGTAATCGAATTGGTTCGGTTGGGGCTCTCATGGTGTTGGCGCGCGCGATCATTGCGATTGCGATTCTGCTTGTGTCCTTCGCGGCGCGGGCCGAGAAGCGCGTCGCGCTCGTCATCGGCAATTCCGCTTACCAGACCGTCGCCGCGCTGACCAATCCGGTGCGCGACGCGAAAGCCGTCGCTGCGGCGCTGCGCGAGGCCGGATTTGCCGACGCGGACGTGATAGAAGCCTACGATCTCTCCAAGGCGAAATTCGACGAGGCTTTGAAGCGGTTCGGCGATGCGGCTTCGGACGCGGACTGGGCGCTGATCTTCTATGCGGGGCACGGAATCGGCATCGGCGGCGAAACCTATGTCCTGCCGGTGGACGCCGTACTGAAGCGCGCCGAGCACGCGGATGACGAAGCGATTTCGCTGTCCCGCCTGCGCTACAAGGCGAGCGGGGCGAAGGCGTTGCGCGTGGTGATCCTCGATAGCTGCCGCGAAAACCCGTTCGCGGCGCGGCTTGCGGGCGAAAGGGGAGCGAAACGCGCTATATCCAGGGGCCTGCCCGCCCCCACGAAACCCGAAGGCGACGAGTTGATCGCCTACGCCACGCGCGAGAACGACGTCGCCGACGATGGCGAGGGCGGCCATAGTCCCTTCACCGCCGCCTTTCTGCGCCATCTGCGGGAGCCCGCGCTCGAAGTGCGCTTCCTGTTCGGCAAAGTGCGCGACAGCGTGCAGGCCGCCACGAGCCGACAGCAAACTCCCACAACCTATGGCGACCTCGGCGGAACCTATTTCTATTTCCGTCCGCCGAAAGCCGAAACGGAAACTCCCAAGCCGCAGCCGCTGTCCGAGGCAGCGGAAGCTTGGCGCGCGGTTGAGCATTCCGACAGCGAAGCGATGCTGGAGGCGTTCATCAAGCGCTTCGGCGAGACTATCTACGGCGATTTCGCCCGCGCCCGCCTTGCAGAATTGCGTACCAAAGTTGCGGTGGCGAAGCCGCCCGCCGAAACGCCGAAACCAGCGCCAGAGATGCACTATGAGGACAGGGCGCAGCGTCTCGTGAGGACGTTCAGCGGTCACATGGGTGAAATTCTGTCAATCGCCTTTTCCCCTGACGGGCGCAGGGCGCTTTCGGGCACCTGTGATCATTACGAATTGAGTGATAAACCTGTTTGCACTATGGGCTCACTCAAATTGTGGGACATCGTTTCGGGTGGAGAGCTGAGCACCTTTGTGGGCCACAAGAAGGACGCCATATCAGTGGCCATTTCGCCCGATGGCAGGTTTGCCCTTTCGGACGGAGGAGACAAAACGCACACTCTGAAACTGTGGGACATTGCGACCGGGCGCGAACTGCGCAGCTTCAAAGGCCATACTGACGACGTGATGTCGGTTGCAATTTCGCCGGACGGTCGGTTCGCGCTTTCAGGCAGCAGGGACAAGACGCTGAAGCTCTGGGACATCGCTTCAGCCCGGTTGCTGCGGAGTTTTTCGGGCCATACAAGCCAAGTCAATTCAGTGGCTATATCGCCCAATGGCCGTGTGGCTCTTTCCAGTAGCGATGACAAGACGCTAAGGGTTTGGGATCTCGGGACTGGCCGGGAGCTGCACAGCTTTACCGGTCATGATGACCTAGTCGAAGCGGTCGCCATCTCGCCCGACGGGCGGTTTGCGCTTTCGGGCAGCGCCGACAGAACACTCAAGCTCTGGGACATATCATCTGGACGTGAGTTGCGCAGCCTCACCGGCCATGAGAATGCGGTCATGGCATTGGCCTTTTCGCCCAACGGCTGCTGCGCGCTATCAGGCAGCGTGGATGGCGCTCTGAAACTTTGGGACATCGCTTCGGGCGGCGAGTTGCGCACCTTTGTTGGCCAAGGGGGTATGGTAAATACGGTGGCTATTTCGCCCGACAGTCGCTTCGCCCTCTCAGGCGGCTGCGCTGAATACAGCAAGGATGGTACCTGCACAGCAGGCTCCCTTAAATTATGGGACATCAGCGAATGGACGCAGCCGCAGGAGGCGCGCCGCTAATCGCGTTAATCGAACAAGATGGATGGCGGCTCATTGCCACGCGGGGAAGCCATCGTCAATTCAAGCATCCGGCGAAGGCCGGACGGGTCACCATCGCTGGCAAGCCCTCGGATGACTTGGCGCCGGGCACGTTCGCCAGCATATTAAAGCAAGCAGGTTTGAAGGGTCAGCGGTGATGCGCTACGCCATCGTCATAGAAAAAGCGGACGGAAACTATTCGGCTTACGCGCCGGATTTGCCGGGTTGCGTCGCGACCGGCGAGACGCCGCGTGAAGCGGAAGACAACATGCGCGAGGCGATCCGCTTTCACATTGAGGGCTTAATTGAGGACGGCTCGCCGGTTCCGCCAGCGGAAAGCACGCTGGCCTATGTTGAGGCGTAGGCGGCTGCATCAACGAGGTATAGCCCCCTGTCCCTCTCCCTCTGGGAGAGGGAACGTCGCTGCAACGGACGCGCCCGAACGCCCTCTCCCATGGGGAGAGGGCTGGGGTGAGGGGGTACGGCGTTAGTTCATCAGGCGAAGTTCGCTCAATCCAGGCTGGCGCAGAAGCGCTGGATGCGGCGGCAGGATTCCTCAAGCTCCGCCGTCGAGGTGGCGTAGGAGATTCGGAAGTACGGCGACAGGCCGAAAGCCGCGCCGTGAACCACCGCCACGCCTTCGTCTTCGAGAAGCGCCGTCACCACATCCTCGTCATTTTCGAGCCGCTTGCCCTTCGGCGTCTTCTTGCCGATCAGCCCCGCGCAGGACGGATAGACATAGAAAGCGCCCTCCGGCGTGGGGCACTCGATGCCCTGCGCGTCGTTGAGCATGGACACAACGAGGTCGCGGCGCTCCTTGAAGCTTTGCGCGCGCTCCGGCAGAAAATCCTGCGGCCCGTTCAGCGCCTCGACGCTCGCCCATTGGCTGATGCTCGTCGGGTTCGAGGTCGTCTGCGATTGCAGCTTCGTCATCGCCTTGATGAGCTGCTCCGGCCCGCCGCAATAGCCGATGCGCCAGCCGGTCATCGCGTAAGCCTTCGACACGCCGTTCACGGTGAGCGTGCGGTTGTAAAGCCCCGGC
This sequence comes from uncultured Alphaproteobacteria bacterium, assembly GCA_963727795.1. GTDB lineage: Bacteria > Pseudomonadota > Alphaproteobacteria > Rhizobiales > Rhodomicrobiaceae > Rhodomicrobium. The sequence continues at coordinate 225,746 of CAVSHC010000008.1, read as the reverse complement.
TCGATCTGCGCGGGCGACGTGAACTCCAAGCCGTCATAGACGAGGTGCTCGTACATGTCGTCGGACAGCACCCAGACCTGCGGATGCCGCATCAGCACATCGGTCAGCGCCTTCAGCTCGGCGCGCGTGTAGGCCGCGCCGGTGGGGTTCGACGGGTGGTTGAAGATCAGCCACTTGGTTTTCGGCGTGATGGCCTGCTCCAGCGTCTCGGGGCTGAGCTTGAACTTGGTCCCGATCCCGGCCTCCGCGAACACGCAGGTTCCGCCCGCGAGCAGGACGATGTCGGGGTACGACACCCAATAGGGCGCCGGGATCACCACCTCGTCGCCGGGGTTCAGCGTCGCCATCATGGCGTTGAAGATGACCTTCTTGCCGCCGGGCGAGACCATGACCTGCCCCGGCTTGTAATCGAGGCCGTTCTCGCGCTTGAACTTCCTGCAGATGGCGTCCTTCAGCTCCGGAATGCCGTCCACGTTGGTGTATTTCGTCTTGCCGTCGCGGATCGCCTTGATGCCCGCTTCCTTGATGTTGTCCGGCGTGTCGAAATCGGGCTCGCCGGCGCCGAGGCTGATCACGTCCTTTCCCGCCGCTTTGAGCTCGCGCGCTTTGGACGAAACCGCGATGGTTGGCGAGGGCTTCACGCGGGCGAGCGCGTCGGACAGGAAAGCCATGGTCAAGTCTCCGTTATCGGGGATGCGTCTCAAAATTATGCTTATACGGCCGGGCGCGCAAGGGCGGCCGATGCCGCAAGCGCGGCATGAAAGCTGCTGGCCTTCAAACGGGCGCGTCCGGCGGTTGAATCGCAGAGAAGATCAAATCACAATGAGATGAGAGCCTTAAGACCAGAAGGCGGCGTAGCTTCCTTTACAATTTTTGGCTGTAATGCCACCCTATCGTCAGGAGCAACAAACGGAAGGAGGTGATCCGATGTCGAGTGGGAAAACTGAGCTGGAGCTTCAGCTTATGCGCGCCACGGTCATGTTGGAGCAGCCTCTGGCGTTAGCCTAGGCGCGTTGGTTGAGCCTTGCGGGGCGAAAATCGGCTTTGGCGAAAGCCAGTCTCACGGGGCCGCGGATCATTCCGCGGCCTTTCTTGCGAGCGCGTACACCTTTTTCGGCAGCGCATCGCGTTTTATGAACCTGTTTAATTTGCAAAAAGACAAGAAATCGCGAACCGAGCCTTATCGGACCCAAAGTTGGCGCAACGCGAGCGCACAGTGCTGGAAAGTCTCCTCGGCCGCCACTGGAATTTTTGTTGTTGATAGCTATCCAGTTTTTGATCGATCCCGTGCCTGCAATCATTAAAATGCTTTTTGAATTCAGCAATTACTGAGGGGCGATTGGGGCGCTTGTCCGGAATTGACCACTTGCTTCGCCCTTGCCCGGCAGGCCAGCGCAGTGTATCGCTGGCCGAGCTTAGGGAGGGCGTTAAGCGATGAAATCCGGGCATTCTGGAGGAAGACTGTTCGCGCGCTTGTTCGGCGACAGCGACTTTCGCGTCTTTCTTTCCATCTTCCGCGAGTATTTCCCGCTTTATAAATACAAGTACGGGCTCATCCTTCTCCTGATCGGAATATCCTCCACCGCCACCGCCGCAGCGGCCTGGCTGGTCCGGGACGTCGTCAACGGCCTCTTCCTGACGAAGGACGGGGCGATGCTCATTCCCATATTTTTCCTTGTCGTGGGCGCTTTTCTGCTCAAAGGCGTCTCGACTTATTGGCAGTCCCTGCTGTCGGCGCGGATCGCCAACGATCTGGTCGCGAAGACGCAAGAGCGGATGTTCCAGCATATCCTCTCGCAGCAGGCCGGCTTCTTCGACCGCTATTCCTCGGACGAGCTGATCACGCGAGTCAATATCGGCGCTGGCTCCTTCGGAACGGTCCTCAACCGGGTCGTCCTCGCCGGCGCCAGGGACGCGGCGACCGTCTGCTCCCTCGCCTTCGTGATGGTTAGCCAGGACCTCACGCTCACGCTCATATGCCTGATCGGCGCGCCGCCGGCGTTATTTCTCATCACGCTTCTCCTGAAGCGCATCAAGGTCCTGATGCGGCAGGAGATACAGTCCATCGCGGAGCTCAACAAACACGTTCGCGAGGCCGTTCAGGGCATCAAGGTCATCAAGTCCTACAATCTTGAACCCGTTATCAAGAGCGAGGTCGACGCGGTCATCGAGACCATCAAGGACCGGTCCAACAAGGTGTCCGCGCTGGAGAATGCCCCGGTGCCGATCATCGACAGCCTGGGCGGCATCGCGGTCGGCCTCACCATCCTCTACGCAGGATACCGGACCATCTACGGCGCCTACGATCCCGGCATCTTCATGTCGTTCGTGACCGCAATGCTCCTCGCCATGGACCCGGCGCGGCGGTTGAGCCAGCTGCGTGTCGCGCTCAGGACGTCGCTGGTGGGCGTCGGCCTTGTGCAGAGCCTTCTGGACGACCATGACCCCGAGATCGCGCCGGAGGCGAAACCGGCCGCCGCGCCGGCTCCCGCCGTGGACGGCGGCTTGGGCATCGTCATGCAGGATGTGACGTTCGGTTATGCGCCGGGCGTCAACGTTCTCCAATCCTTCTCGCTTGATGTCCGGCCCGGCGATGTCGTCGCGCTGATCGGACCGTCCGGCGCTGGCAAGTCGACCATTTTCTCGCTCCTCCTGCGCTTCCATCGCCATCAGAGCGGGCGCATTCTCATCGGCGGACGCGATATCAAGGACATGCCCGTCACCGAAATTCGCGATCTGATCTCCTATGTCGGGCAATCGAATTTCGTCTTTTCCGGCTCCATCCGGGATAACTTGACGCTCCGGCGTCCGAACGTGCCGGATGACAAGGTCTTTGCGGCCTGCAAGGCCGTCGGCTTGCACGACCAAATCATGAGCCAGCCGAAGGGCTATGACACATCTGTGGGCGAACTTGGCTCGCTCATCTCCGGCGGCCAGGCGCAGCGTCTCAACATCGCCCGCGCCATCATCAAGGACGCGCCCATCCTGCTGTTCGACGAGGTGACGTCCGCGCTCGACGCCGAGAACGAGGAACTCGTCCGCGAGTACATGCACGCGCAGGCGGGGCGGAAGACGATCATGGTGATCGCGCACCGGCTGTCCACCATCCGGCAGGCGGACAAGATCGCCCTTGTGCAAGGCGGCCGCGTGGAGGCTTTCGGCACTCATCAGGACCTGATCCGCGGCAACGACTATTACGGCAAGGTGGCGGGGCTGCAGCTGATTGCTTAGCCGAACGTCCGTTCGCTTTGCGGAAGGCAATCGCTCGCGCCTGCCCTGGCGGTTGGCATGCTCTAACGGGCCAGCGCCGCGGCTCCGCTTTTTGCCTGGGTCGCCGCCGATAGCGTTTGGCTTTGTGGAACCAGACGTCAGTGGGTCTCGTTCACACCCCAATCACCCCCCAACGGGGTCTTTATGCCAAGCCGGAACACTGGCAAAAACAAGGTTCTCGTGTGGCTTATGTCTCCAATGCCTATAAGAGCGTGCAGCGAAGCCTGATAGGCGATTGCGAGACGCCACACTAGTACGCCCCGCGGGAAGTCCTGACCCATTTGCTGCGGGCGCAGATATGACTTTCCGCGGATAAGGCGTACTAGCAACTTTTTGATTCTAGTACAGCTTATCCGAGGCAAGTTCGCTCGAGAGCGTGCAGCGATGTGGGTGCGAACTTGCCTCGGGCTGTACTAGCCTTCGAGAAGGGGACTATGATGGCGCGTATCTTTATCACTGGATCGTCGACGGGCCTCGGCCTGATGGCGGGACAACTGCTGATCGAACAAGGCCATGAAGTCATTCTGCATGGCCGCAACCAGGCGCGCGCCGGCGAGGCGATGGCCGCGGCGTCCGGCGCGAAAGGGGCTGTGATCGGCGACCTGTCGCGGATCTCAGCGGCGCGCGCCGTCGCCAATCAGGTCAACAGGTTCGGCCGGTTCGACGCCGTGATCCACAATGCTGCCGTTGGCTATCAGGAGGAGCGGCGTCTTGCGACCGAGGACGGCCTGCCGCACGTTTTCGCCGTCAACACGCTCGCCCCTTACATCCTGACCGCGCTGATCGAGCGGCCAAAAAGGCTCGTCTACCTCAGCTCGGCGCTCCACCGCCACGCCGAACCCAATCTCGACGATGTTCTTTGGACCAAACGCCCGTGGCAAGGCGCCGTAGCCTACGCCGAAAGCAAGCTGCACGACGTTCTCATCGCCTTTGCCGTCGCAAGGCGATGGACCGACGTTCGCTCCAATGCCTTGGAACCCGGATGGGTCCCGACCCGCATGGGCGGCCCAAATGCGCCGGACGACATCAGCAAGGCGCACCTCACACAGGCATGGCTTGCGGCAAGCGACGATCCGCTCGCGCTGTCGAGCGGCGCCTATTTCCATCATCGGGCGCTCAAGGAGCCAAACCCCATAGCGCGCGACGAAGGCGTTCAGGACAAGCTCATCGAGACATGTTCTCGTCTTTCAGGCGTTTCCCTGGTGGGCTAAGTCGAAGCAGCTGCGAAACGTCCGGGAAACGCCGCCGCGTCGTCTTCGGCATCCGCCGCCCCGACATAGCGGCCGGGGGTGAGGCGCTGTTTGCGCCTCAGGCCAAACGGGCGTGGAAGTCGTGAGGCTCCGTCGCAGTATCATTCCCTCAGACCCATGCGGCCCCCCACGCGCCGGCGATCAAAGCGGCCATGTCCGCTTACACGACTGCCTTCAATGAAATCGTGATCTAAACCGCGCTCACTTTATCTGGAACGGTCAGTTCAACGTCGACACTTCTGCGTTACCCCAGGAACTAAGGAAGGAGTTACAAGTTTTCCTGACCAGTTCCGCAGAACTTTTAGGTTGCTTGCTGCACGATGAGATGAAGAGGCGAGCCAAAAATCCAGCTGCGGTTGCACCCAGCATGGTGAGGACAAGATGACGACACACCTGTTCCCGGTTTTATTTGTACTGTTTATTTGGTGGCTCAGTACAGGATCAGTACTCTATCTCAACAATCTGCCTAAGCACACCTATAAGTGGAGCTTTCTCGGCATGACAGTCGTTCTTGTCGCGTCGATTTACGGCCTCATCGTTACAAGCGAGAGTGATACCCTCGCATCCGCCTATTTAAGCTTCACCTTCGGAATTCTGGCCTGGGCGTGGACGCAGTTTACGTTCTATACCGGCATGATAACCGGTCCTCGAACAACGCCCTGCCCGTCATCCTGTAGTGGGCCACGCCATTTCTGGCACGCCGTCGAGACGAGCATGTATCACGAGATCGCTGCCGCTTTGCTTGGGGTCGTAATCTGCTTCTCGACGATGAATGGCGAAAATCACGTAGGCTCCTGGACATATACAATCATCTGGCTCATGCATACGAGCGCAAAGTTAAATGCGGTATTGGGCGCAAGAAATCTGAACGAGCACTTTTTCCCGGAGCACATACGCTACCTATCCAGCTTTCTCAAAAAGAGGCCGATGAACCTGCTGTTCCCGGTGTCCGTTACCGTCTCGACAGTCGCGATCGCGGTCCTCGCAAACAAAGCGAATATGGCCAAGAACGACTTTTTCGAGTTGCTTGCCTACACCTTCTATATTGTGATCCTGGCTGCCGGCATTCTGGAACATTGGTTCATGATGCTTCCCTTGCCAACAGAAACTCTTTGGAACTGGGCCGTCAAAGCCAAAACGGCGTTGTCTGGACCTGAAACCGAGATGGCGCCGGTTGCGGTTGAAGCAACCCATCAACACGCCCGTGTTCCTGTTGCGGCCGGACAGGACCTCTACGAATAGAGCCGTCGTTTAAGTTCGCATGACTTTATATTGAAAATTTCGGAGGATGGCTCGCCATCCTCCTATTTCGTGTTCGACAACAGGCGGAAGTGGCCGCCTTGCGGGTCGAAGGCATGAAGGATCCATTGCCCGCCCACCCCAAGCGGTCCCGTCGCAACCGCGCCGCCTGCATCGCGAATGCGCTGCGCAGCCGCATCGATGCCGTCGACAATAAAATAGTAAACCCACACGGGTCGCGGCATCGTATCCAGCTTTTTCATCATTTCGCCGGCGTTTTTGCCGTCGATCTGAAAGAGCTGATAGACGCCGGCCAGCGGTCCCAGGTCGAATGCTCGCCCTTTTGTCCAGCCGAACATTTTTGAATAGAAATCCCAGGCCGTATCGAGATTGCCGGCATGCAATTCGTTCCAGCCAACCGTGCCCGGAGCGCCTTCGGCCGGCCGTGTGCGCTCCTCTTTGGAAAAAGGCTGAATGATGTTGAGGACGGCGCCATCGGGATCGGCAATGACGGCCATGCGGATAGTCCCTTCGATATCCCAAGGCTGCCGCAGGACTTTGCCGCCGTATTCGACGGCCTGTTTGCAGGCGGCGTCGACATCGGGGGTGTAGACATAGCCGCACCAACACGGCGGCATGCCCTTAAGATGGGCTGGTATCTCCATGATCCCGCCGACGCCATGATCGCCGGCGAGGGTTACGTGGTAGCCGATATGCCGCGATGAATAAGTCCAGCCGATGACCTTTTGATAAAAGGCCTTGGCTCCTTCCACGTCGGTGGTCATCAGGTCGTGCCAGACGAAGGGGTTCTGCATTTCGTTTCCTCCCTGCTGCCCGATATAGTGCGGCGAGCGCCCCATCGCATAGGGACGCAGGACCATAAACCTTCGCCTCGGCCCCGCCCCAAGGGCTCTGGTCCGGATACTCCGCTATTGAATTTGGAGCGGCTGCCTCACACGAATGGCGCCGGAGATGCAAGGCAAGCTTTGAGACTGCAATGCCCTCCTATCCCTGCGGTGCAAGGCCGGCCCGCCGCTTATGCAGTGTCATTCGTTGCGTGGCCTTGGCGGCCGGCTCCGCTGGCTTCTTCTTCGGCTGTTGTTCCTGAAAATCCGGGAGCCCAATGCCAAGCCCGCCAAGCTTCGAAACCGGAATGGCCTTTACGCCTGGAAGGAGCGGTTTCTGATCATCACTCATGTTTCCCTTGCCCGTTCCCGTGATGCGGCCTTCGATATCGGCCTCAGCAACCCGGCCAAAAGCTCGTTGAGAATCCGAAGTCGCGCCCGCGTCACCCGCGATATCAGCAATCGTTAACAGATCCATGACGACCTTGACCTGCGCAATATCCGGGCGGCATCCGCAGCTGGTCCCAGCCGCACGAACAGGCGGCTGCTGGGACCAGTCAAAGTGTCATTATTGCAAGCTAGAATTAGCGACGGTGTATCTTGGATTGGATCGATGGATAAAGATTGGTGTTTCGGGCCGTGAAGTGGGAGAACGCATGTGGGCTGGATAAGCAGCTCGATCACCTCATCATCGAAAGCATGTATGACAAGGAAGCCGCCTGATGTCCGTCACTATTCTCTACTCAATCTCCGATCAGGACTCCGCTGAAGACGGCGATATGGCTTTCCACGAAGCCGCGGCGCTGCCAGACTGGGCAGACCAGATCGGCACCGGCATAATCGCCGCAGAAATCGTCGCCCAAGAGCATTTCTCAGATTTCGAAACCTGGCGTGACGAATACAGCGATGAAACCACAAGCGCCTGTATCCGCGTGGTGATCATCGAGCCGGATTGGATCGCAGGAACATACCTGGTCGATTTGGCTGTCGTTTCTGACAATCGCCTTGGGTGGGAGGTAAAGGCAATCAGGGCGCGTCGGGTTAAGAAGAAAGAGGCCGCATAGAAGCACTGCCTTCATGAAGTCATAAAGCCGTTGCGGAGCTTCCACCATGCGCCGCTCGCTTGGCGGCTGTCGGCCCGCCGCATGCCGTTTTGGCCGCGAGGGATCGCAAGGCGTCAAATTGATTGAAGGAGCACAATCACGCGCGTACTCTCCGAGAGCTTGCCGGCTGCGCCGCATCTCCTCCTTCGGGGGCTGCACATGGTGCAGACCGGCATGCTGCGCGGCTCGCGCCAATCACGGCAAAGGTTTTTAATTTTTGTTGAAGGGAGCCAATTCCCGCGCCCACTATAGGGAAAGCTTTCTTTGGAACTAAATTCCATCGAAAGTGATCCAGTATCGGTTTCGGTTTGGGGAGAAGAACAACAAGGAGGGCGGAATGGCAGCACGGAGGCAAGTCGCGGCTTTGCCGCTTCGTCTCGCCAAAAATGGCGCTATCGAAATCCTGCTTGTCACATCGCGGGATACGGGCCGCTGGATCATTCCGAAGGGCTGGCCGTCGAAGCGTCTCAAGGATTGCAAGGCTGCAGCCCGGGAGGCGCTCGAGGAAGCGGGCGTCAAGGGGAAAATCTTCCGCAGAGCGATCGGCAGATATCGCTATTTCAAGCGCGAACTGGGCAATGGCGGCCTTGTCGAGGTCAGTGTTTTTCTCCTCAAGGTGAGCAAGCATTATAGGCGATGGCCCGAGAAAAGCGAGCGCCGCCGGGCCTGGTTCGATCTCGAAGATGCGGCAAGCAAAGTGAGCGATCCCGAACTCTCCACTCTCATCGGCATGCTCCAGGGGAGAAATGGCGATGCCAGCCGCTCTTCCCGCAAGCCCGAATAGCCGCACCGGCCGCGCTTGCGGTAGCCTTGTCTTAAGGGTTACGCTTGAGCGTTACGCTGACCGAGGCCTAGCGTAATCGCATTCCAATCCGTGGTTTCGCAAGACCGGATCAGCCCCATGACGACGGTGACAATTCTCAAATTTGCCGAGGAAAAGCCGATGGCGGCACAAGAACTCGGCGCGCGCGCCGCCGCCATGAAGATCCTGGTCGCTGACATAGGCGGCAACCACGTCAAGCTCCTTCTCAGCGGGCAAAGCCAGCACCGCAAGCTGGTCTCCGGGCCTTTTCTGACGCCCGAACTGATGATGGCGGGGATCAAGGAGGCCGTATTCGATTGGGACCACGACGTTGTCTCGATCGGCTATCCCGGACCTGTTCTCGACGGCCGCCCCATGCGCGATCCGGCTAATTTGGGGAGAGGCTGGGTTCAATTCGATTTCGAGGCCGCCTTCGGCCGTCCGGTCAAGATCATCAACGACGCGGCCATGCAGGCGATTGGGAGCTACCGGTGCGGAAGGATGCTCTTTCTCGGCCTTGGAACGGGGCTCGGAACCACCCTAATCGTCGAAGGCATCGTCCACCCCATGGAGGCGGGCCATCTTCCTTATAAAAAGGGCACCTTCGAAGATTATGCCGGACAGCGCGGCCTGGACCGGAACGGCAAGAAGAAGTGGCGCCGCGATGTCGCCGACGTGGTTGCGCGGCTGACCGACGCCCTCCAGCCCTCCGACGTCGTGCTCGGCGGAGGCAATGTCAAGAAACTGAAGGAACTGCCGCCGAATACCAGGCTCGGCCATAACGCCAACGCCTTCGAGGGAGGGTTCCGGCTGTGGGACATCTAAGCGAAGTCCGCCGGCTTGACCAATGGTTTCAGGGCTAGGGCCGCGAGCGCGGCCGGAGCGATCAAGGCTCGTTTCAGCAATGCTTTTCTCCGGAGCGGCCGGTTCAACCCGTTTGCGGTTGGTTTTGTTTCCAAGTTTTTTTTCGAGGAGGTCAAGACTCGGCGAAAGGCGACGGAGCGCGCGGCCTGTGAGGCAAAAATGCCGCCCTTTACCCTCAACGCGCGCATCGCAAGCCAACCGTGTCGACACTCGGCGCTGTTTGCCATACTTTCGCGCCCCAGCTTATGCGAGGCGTTTGCATCATGGTCCTGGCAAAGAAATGCGGAAATTCGAGCGCTAATGAGTTCGCGCAACGCCATCGCGACTGCGCTCAACGCAGTCCGGCGAAGGTTGCTGAAAAACGCTGCAGCCCATGGTTCGACAAGCTCACCATGAGGCCCAAGCCGTTGATATCGCCTGGCCTCATCCTGAGCATGTCGAAGGATGGAGCCGGGATTTCCGCCTTCTTCCGCAGCCCCGGCGCTCTTCCGGTTCTCCTGCTGATCCTTTGGTGCTTTCTTGCTTCGGCGCCTTCGGCTTTCGCTACCGAAGCTCAAGCTCTAGGCCTCGGAAAGCCGCCGTTCAAGATCACGGTCCTCACCGGCCCCAGAAACGATTTCTGTTACTCGGATCATATCGAGGCCATCGAGAAACTCGTCAAAACCGAAAGGGACCGCATCAACGCTGCCGGCGGCATCGCAGGACGCAAGCTCGAGGTCCTGATCCGCGACGATCAGGGGGACACAAGGCGCACGGTCGAGACGATGAGGGAAGCGCTCACCGATCCCCAGTCCATCGCCATCATTGGGCTGCAGAGTTCCGAGCGCGGCCGGGACGTCTTCAAGCAGCTTGGACCCTCCCTCCTCGAAAGCGGCGTCCCCTGGATGTCGAGCCTGTCGACGACGAGCCTGTTCGCCAATTATCCGAATGTCTTCACGATGCGGGGATCGCAGGAAGAGGAAAACATTCCCGTCATCGCCGAGTTCGTCGCGGAACGGAATTTCAGCCGCCCGGCGATTCTCGGTCTCAAAGGGCAGCCGTTCGTCGAAGCCTTGGTCAAGGGTCTTGGGGAAAAGAAGGGCTTTCCGCCTTTTGTCGTGAAGCACTTTTTCGAAACGCCTGGCGCTGACAGCAAATCCCGCTTGAATGCTCCCTTGGATCCGGCCGATATCGCCAAAGCGATCGAGGAGCTGAAGCAGACGAACCCCGATATCGTCTTTTTGAACGTGGGCGGCTGGCGGACGCCTGCCTTTTTGAAAGAGCTGGAAAAGGCTGGCGTCACCACGCCGCTTTTCGTATCGGGACGCCTCGACGACATTTTCCGCGCCCCCGGCGTGTCCTATTCCGGCGATGTCTACCAGCTCGCGCGGGACGAATTGCCGGGCCTGTACAACGACCGGGTGCGAGCGCGCCTGTTTCGCGACCGGCCGGAGGCCTGGGCCTTCAACGGCGTCCGCAACCAGGACGCGTTCGAGCGCAAAGAGAACGGGTGCGAGGAGCGCGCGCCGAAACCGCCGCTGGACATTTTCTCCCGCTCGAACCTGAGAGCGATAGAGATCGGACTGGAATATCGCGACATGGTCGCCATGATCGCGGATATTTTGCAATCCAAGAAGTCGGCCGCAGGTTCGGATGACATCGCCGCGCTCCGGCAGGCGATCTACAAGGGGATTCCCGCACGCTTCGCGTCGGGAAAGGGCATTTTCAAAGGAACGCTCGAGGACTGGTCCTTCCGGCCTTCGTCAAGGAGCACGGTAAGAACGCCTTTCATCGTTGCGCGGCCGAAGGATTTGCTCCTGCAGCAACTCGCGCCAGTCCAATACGTGCCTCTCAAGGACGGCAAGTTCCGGAAGATTCCGGCGCTCTATCTGGAAATCGATCTGATCAAGCTTTACCGCATTGACGACACGGAGAAAAGCTTCACAGCGGACTTCTACTTGTCGATGAGCACTGAAAATAATCCAAGCATAGACACGATTGAATTTTCCAATGCGTTCCTCGATTATAAGACCAACAGCCGGCAGGTCATCGTCCGGCCCGCTGCATGAGAACGAGCCGAGCGACACCTATCCGGACGGCATGAAAGTCTATCTGGTGTCCGGGAAATTCATGATGAACCCGGATTACAAGAGCTACCCGTTCGACACTCAGAGCTTCACTATCGAGTTGCGCCCCAGGCATGGCGAGCAGCCCTTCATCGTGCAGCCACTGCAGAGGGAGTTGCGCAACAACGTGTTCGATGCGGACGGATGGGATACTCGCGACGTGCTATGTCAGTTACGATCAGGATTCCATCCCGCTACTCGATACGAAGAAGCTCGAACCGAGCGTCGTTCCCTTTTACAAGAGCAGCTTCGTCTGGGTGCTAAAGCGCAGCGCGACGGACTTCTTTCTGCGGGTTGTGGTGCCCTTGTTCTTCATCGCGATTGTCGCTTATCTCGCCATCTTCATTTCGAACCATCATTTCGAAGCGATCGTGACAATTCAAGTCACGGCGCTGCTCTCGGCGGTCGCGCTCTATATTACGACGCCGAAAGTGGATTCCGACACGGCGACGCTTTCGGACCGAATCTTCCTTTTCAACTACATGATGTTCAGCCTCATGATCTTCATTTCGATCCTCAGGGTGAACAAGTTCGTCGGCTCCACACTGCATTTGAAGCGGGCGCTGGCCGTCTTGCATATCACGGTCATTCCCGTCTTCCTCGCTCTCATGACCTTCTACGTCTACGGGGTGAGCGGATCGGAGACCCACGCCGAACTCGATTTCTGGCCCGCGATGGAAGAGGGCTTCCGGCGCTTTTTCGGACTGACGGGTTGAGCGGTTCCGGCGCGGGCTTCGACAGCGCTTACGAGAAAACTCGCGTCGTACTTGTCCGGGTGTAAAATTGCCCAGTGCACAGTGGTATCGTGGGGTCTTTCTTCATGCGAGAAGCGGGACTGCATTTGCGCTGTTGACAGGAGTGAAGTGGTCCCGCTACCGAAAAGTAAGGCTTTGTCCTAATTTCCAGGCAAAGATCGGTTTCAGCGACGTAACGGATGGACAAATCTCTTTATTCTGAAGCAAATACTTCACCTTTTGCAACGGAAAGGCCATGCGGGTTGCGCCTGCCTCCCATCGCATGGGCGCCGCTGGCGATATTTCCAGTCGCTGAAATCGGCCTTTGGTTGCGCAGCGTCCAGGCCCCGAGCGAGGCGCCTGCGGTTCTCATGGCGCTCAATCTGGTTCTCACTGTCGCGCCGTGGCTGGCCATCGCCGTCCTGTTTCTTCGAAGCTTCTTTTCCACCGGCGCCCCCGGCATCTTATTGTTCGCCTGCGGGGCGGCGCTTTGGTGCGCCTCCGGTTTGGCCCCTTTCGCTCTCTATCCCGTTCCAGACGGTGCAGGCGGCCAATGCATTCGTCACCGTTCATAACCTGGTCGTTTGGGCCGCGTCGCTCTGCTTTCTGGCGGGAGCCGCCATGCTCCATCGGGATTGGCCGGCAATAGAACGGCGTCGGTTTGCGCTGTTGGCCGCCTATGCTCTGACGCTCGCTGCTGCGGCGGCGATTGCAGTGTCCGCCCTGAAAGGCTGGACGCCTGTCTTCTTCATCCAAAGCGAGGGCGCGACCCTTGAACGGCAATTCGTGCTCGGCTCGACAATCGTCGCAATTTTGCTGACGTGCTCATTGCTGCAAAAGGGGATAACGCTGCGCTCCCCCTTCCTCGATTGGCTCGCTCTTGCGTTGATGCTGCTCGCCATCGGTTATGGCGGGCTGATGCTGCAAACGACGGTCGGCGGCGTTCTGGGCTGGGTCAGCCGCGCAGCTCAGTTTTTTGGCGGCTTCTACATGCTGGCGGCCGCCTACGCCGCATTTGCGGATCCGAAACCCGCGTTTGCAGTCCTGGCGCCGTCTGAGGAAGGGGCGCCCCACCGCTACAGCCTTGCGATCGCCATCGTTCTTGTCGCCGCAGTGATGCGCCTGGCGTTTCTGCACGAGTTCGGCTCAAACTTCGCCTTTATCACCTTCTATCCCGCCATCGTGCTGGCCGCGCTTTACGGCGGCCTGCGCGCGGCGGCCGTAGCAACATTGTTGGCGGCTCTGGTCGCAGACTACTTTTGGATCGAGCCTGCCGGAAAATTCGGGGCGGCGCATCGAGTCGAATGGCTTGCTCTCGCAATCTTCGTCCTGAGTTGCCTGCTGATTTCCTGGATCGTGGAGCGGATGCAAAATGCCCAAACCCGATTGCGGGAAGTCGAGGCGGAACGCCGCGCGGAACTGGAGCGGATTGTTGCGGAGCGCACCGCCGCGTTGGGGCTGGCGAATGAGGCGAGCACCCGCCATCTTGCAGCCGCGACAGCCACGGAAGCGGAGTTGCAAGCCGTGCTCGACGCGGTGCCGGCGGGGATTTGGATCGCCCGCGATCTGTCCTACGGGACAGTGCAGGCGAACCGTCTCGCAAGCGGCTGGATGCGCATCCCAGAAGGCGCCAATTCCTCGAAATCTGCGTCGAGCCTCCTTCGCTTCGATATTTTCGACAAGGATGGCCTGCCTGTTCCAAACGAAGAACTCCCCTTGCGACGAGCCGCGGGCGGCGAAGAGGTGACGGGTTACGAATTCGACTGGCGGTTTCCAGATGGGGGAAGGCGTTTCCTTTATGGTAACGCGACGCCGTTGCGCGATTCCGGCGGAAACATGGCTGGAGGCGTCGCAGCCTTCATCGACATCACCGAGCGCAAACGGGCCGAGGCCGCGCTTCGCGAAAGCGAGGAGCGGTATCGCGGCATTTACCAGCATGCCGAAACCGGCATCGCAATTACGGACCTGCCGGGCCGGTTCCAATCTTGCAACCCTGCTTACGCCGCCATGCTGGGATATACCGAGCAAGAGCTTCTAAGCCTCGATTTTCAGCAGCTCCTTCATCCGGAGGATCGCGAGAAGAATGTCGAAGCGGGTGTCCGGCTGCGTGCGCAGGAAATCCCGTCGTTTGAACTCTTCAACCGGTATATCAGAAAGGACGGCACGATAGTGTGGGTGCACAAGCGTGTCTCATTACTGCGGGACGCCGCGGGGACACCCACCCACCATATCGTGCTTGTCACCGACATGACCGAGCGCAAGCGCTATGAGGAGCACATAGGGCTGCTTCTGCGCGAGGTCAATCATCGCGCCAAGAACATGCTTGCGCTTGTTCAGGCTATTGCCCGGCAGACCGTCGCGGGGCGCCCGCAGGACTTCATCGAGCGCTTCGGCGAACGGGTCCGCGCCCTTGGGGCAAGCCAGGACCTCCTCGTCAAATCGGAATGGAAAGGCGTACAGCTTCGCGATCTCATCCGGTCTCAGCTTGCCCATTTCAGCGATCTGATCGGGACAAGGATCAATCTCTGCGGGCCTCCGCTTCTCATCTCCGCGTCGGCCGCCCAGACCATAGGAATGGCTTTGCATGAACTTGCGACGAACGCCGGGAAATATGGGGCGCTCTCAAGCGCGTCCGGCCGCGTAGACGTGGCTTGGGAGCGGGAAGACACCGGCGGCGGCGAGGCAAGTTTTTCGATGAACTGGCGCGAGAGCGGGGGACCGCCCGTGAGCAAGCCCACTCGCACGGGCTTCGGATCGACCGTTATCTCAAGGGCGGTGACGATGGGCCTCGATGCCGATGTTGTTCTCGACTTTGCGCCGGAGGGGCTGGTTTGGAGCCTCCAATGTCCTGCCGGCAAGGTGCTGAAGAGCGTCTCCAACGCGCGCGCCTGAGGCATCCGCCAAAAGTCCCACCTGGCGAAAGGCGACGCAGGCCGTCGCCCCCTCCCGCAAGGGGAGAGGGTTATTCCGTGCGTCCCTTCTCCCCTTGCGGGAGAGGACAGGATGAGGGGGAATGGCAGGTGCGCATGGAGGGCCGCAGGCAATTGCGAAACGTTACACCGCAACGCGCTGGCGGCCGCTTTCAGACGGAACGCAGCCTACTTTGCTGAAGCTTCGTCGAGCTTGGCTGGCTGCACCAGCGATTTGGGCTCGGCCACTTTAGCCGGCTGTTTCCTTGTCGCCATCAGAAGCATCGAGAGGCCGCCCCGCCACTGGTAGCCGAAGCTGAACTGGATCGGATGAGGATGCTGTCTGACATACAAGCTCCGCAGGTCCGGCTGATAATTGCGCAGGAATATCGAGATGGGCTTCACATAATTGCCGAAGGCTTCCACCTTCCATTCCTTCGCGTCGAAGTTCCGGAACGGAATGCCTGTGTCGTCCTGCACAACCGTGACGCTGTTATTGAGCAGGAAGCTCCGCACGCGCGAAAACGAATTGCTGTGCGGGAGGTAGGAGGCGCTCTTCATAAGGCTGTCGCCGGCGCCAAGCTGCTCGCAGAACTTCAGGAAGCCGCTATGCTCGGTTCCGCTATCGGAGAGGTCTGTTTTGAAGTAGTAGAGCGTCCGGAGCTGTTTATCGGGTCCCGTGAACGTAATTTTGGCGCCGACCGAGTCGTACTTCGCTTGCGTTTGCGCCGATGCGTCAGCGGGGTGAACCCCTCCATCCTTGTCGAGCTGAACGTAGCTTACGCTTTTGATGTCGTTGCCGGACCGCGCCAGAAAAACGAACAGGACAGGCAATGTCCCGGTCAGGCGCCGGCCATAGAGGCGTCTTTTCATTTCCTGTGTAATGAAGAAGCTATACGAGAAGACGCTGTTCAGAGAGCCGCGCAGCGCATTTAGTTCCTGCGGAATGGACGATCTCGGCAGCCTCGCCACGTCGGGAACATCTCCCGGAAGCTCAAGACCCGCCATGACATAAGTTGTCGCCTTCGGGAAAAAGGCATTGGCGTACATGAAGTCCGGCCCGCTGAACATATAGAAAACCGTGGGCTGCGTTTCCTTCAGATTTTCCTTGGCCCAGCCCCGAACCTTCGAGATCTGGTTCGAATTGAGCACAGCCCAGGCTCTATTGAACGCCGCTGAATATTGCGCGTACGCCCTTTCCTTCGTCAGCGGTAGCAGCGGGCTGCCGGCGGCGACATCCATGCCGGCGAGAAAGCGGGCGGAGTCAGAAAGCGTCGTGTCATCGGCGAACGCTGTGGCAGAAACAAAGGCCGCCGAAATGATGATTACTGCGAATTGGCGCCAGGCGAGGAGGCTATTCATGGGCGAATGTTCCAAATGCTATTGACACGAATAGGTGTGCCTTCACGAACGATTCGTGAGGGGAGTGCGGAGACAAATCACAAGTCTGCCACTGAAAATAGAGACGAGTTTTGTAAACGCCCAATTACTGCCCCATGCGAAACCGCGGTTCATGAGAACAAATGTTATCATGGCCACAGTAACACCCGCGGTGGCGGACACAGGCCGCCCAGCTTCCAACTCCATCGACTGCGGAGGGAAGATAACTGCAGCGCGGCGTTTTTGCGAGCGCCCCGCGCCGTCGTCTTGCGATTTGTCTCGGTTTCCGTGTTCAACGGGCAACGCCGGCGCCGCAACGCCTTAGGCGGCGCACGCGATGACACAGGACAACGTCCGGCATGGGAATAAAATACACGCAGCTTCGTTCTTTGCGTGTAGTCCTTGGCTAGCCCCGCCGGGGACGGCGATTTTGGGAGAGGGAAAGCGGGGCGGGACACCCTGCAAAAAGGGAAGCCCGCCCCGCTTATTCTCCAAATTTCCGTTGCGAGCAAGAATCTTTCACTCCTGCCGTATTCCTGCACTAGGCTGCCCCATACGACGAAGGTATGCTGCGGCAAACTCAGCCTTATCCAATGGGGTGGATGTGGGGCTTTTACAGGGATATGCCGGCCTGCGCCGGGGGACGCGAAGCCCCCGCGGAAGGCTGCTGCGCCTTGGCCTATTCCCCGGCCGGCGAGCCGCAACCGTAGTCCTCGCCCTTGCTTTTCTCATAGGTGCGCTGGCCCCGGCCTGGCATAGGAGCGCGGCTCAGCCTAGGGGCGGTTCCGCCGAAATGGCGGACCTTGCAGCAGCGCTTGGCGAACCCATTGAGGCGCTCCCCGCATCGATCTGCCATCACGATCAACAGGACCTGCCAGGGGCTCCGCCAGCGGACGGAAAGTGGCCGGGCAAGAACCCCTGTCCGCTCTGCCAAGCGCTTCAGCTATCGGGACACGCGCTTGCACACAATCGCGCCGATTTCCCGCCGCCCGTCAGGTTTTTCGCAGCTTCGCTTGCGCCAAATGGCGAAGCGCGCCTCTCAGCGCCTTTTCTGGCTGGCGAAGAAAGATCCAGGGCTCCGCCCGCGGTTTGCAGAGCGTAATACCGTCAAAAGCATCAGCTTGCGGCTTCGGCCAGCGAGTTGTCTTTGCTCAGGATCATCAAACCGAGGGAATTAGGTCCGCAAAGCGCGCCAAAGGGGCACTGCGATGACTTCACTTATTGTTTCGAACCGGCGTTGGCGACCAGGCCTCTTTCGCATTTCTGGCTGGCGGCCTTCGCTCAGAGCGGCGGGAACGGCGATTCTTCTGACCGCACTCTTCTCCTCCGGCGCGCTGGCATGCGCCTGCGGATGCGCGGTCTTCGACGTGGGATCGAGCGCGCTCCTGCCCAAGGAAGGCGATCATGGCGGCATCGTCTATTTAGAGTGGGACCATTCGAACCAAAACACCAACTGGAGCGGCCTCTCCAAAGCGCCGGCTGCGAACAACAGCGATAAGAATATCCTCACCGACTGGTACGTCGTTGGCTTGAATTACATGGTCAACCGCGATTGGGGCTTCAATGTGCGCATCCCAACCGCGAACCGGTCCTTCCTGACCGATCAGAATTTCAATGCTCCAGGCCAGCCTGATCTTCCTCCCGGTCCTGATCTGCAGCGATTTTATGTCTCCACTATCGGCGACATCGAGATCATGGGCATGTATACCGGCTTTTCGAACGATATGTCGAAGGGCATCATGTTCGGCGTCAAATTGCCGACCGGCAACTATACGGCCCCCGGCTTCGACCGCGACACGCAGATCGGCACGGGCAGCACCGATCTTCTTCTTGCCGGCTTCTGGCGCGGAATGATTACCGGCGACAACGCATGGCAGTATTTCGGCCAATTCCGCTATCAACAACCGCTTTTCACAAGCTCTGCCTGGGATGACGATCTGCAGGCCAACGCCAGCTACGTCCCCGGCATGCAGGTCGATGCGGCCGTCGGCATCGCCTATAACAATTGGTATCATGTCGGGCCGTTCGACAAGATTGCGCCGCTGCTTCAGCTCATCTATTCGCATCGCCAGCCCGACAGCGGCCTGGCAGCCGACCCCGCCGATACGGGTTATGACCGGCTCTACATTTCTCCCGGGGTGGATTTCACCAAGGTGGTGGACGACGCCAACAACAACACGCTCAAACTCTATGGAGACATCGAGATTCCGATCTATCAGCGGATGAACGGCAATCAGCTCGTATCGCCCTTCTTGTCCAAGATCGTTCTCGGCTACACCTTTTGAACGTGGAGCAGATCGAAAAACGCCGGGCAGGATGGCCGGCCCTGCCGGGGGCGGCGGCGCTATTCTTTGCCATGATATGCCCGGCCAGCGCGGAGCCGCTGTTGAAAGAGCGCGCTCCCGCGCTGGCGATAAAGACTGCGGATGGCGGCGACTTCGATCTGGAGGCCATGCGGGGCAAAGTGGTGCTCGTCGACTTCTGGGCGACCTGGTGCGGCCCCTGTCTCGCAGAAATGCCTGCGATCGAAAAATATTACCGCAAGCATAAGGCTGATGGGTTCGAAGTGATTGCTCTCAGCACGGACAAGCCGCGAAGCAGGAAGAAAGCGCTGAAGGTCCTGGAGCGGCATGGCTTCCGCGGAACGCTGCTGAGCGATGCAGTCCGCAATGGGTTCGGAGCGCCCGACGCAGTGCCCGTCAGTTATGTTGTCGATGCCCAAGGGGTCGTGCGCGACAAGTTCATTGCGATTGATCTGGACCTGCTCGACAAGGTTGTCACTCCGCTTCTCAAGGAAGCATCCGCCTCGCGGGAGCCGACGGACAAGAACAAATGAATTCGAGATGCAGGTTTGAAAACGTTGCGATCCTGGCGGCCGTTTGCGGTTGTCTTTTTGCTTCCGTCACTGGAGTGGCGGCAGGGGATTGGGCTATCGCAAGCGGCGGATGCAAAGTGTGGAATCCTCATCCCGTTCTTGGCGAAACGGCTCGCTGGACCGGTTCCTGCAAAGACGGGCTCCTGGATGGGGCGGGCGTTGTCGAATGGCGGCGAGGCGGAAACACCTATGAGCGCGACGAAGGCGAATGGCGCGGCGGCCGGCAGATTGGCCTAGGTTTGCAGACTTGGCCGGGCGGTCAGTACAGCGGCCAATTCGCCGATAGCCTTCCCAGTGGTTCGGGCGCGATGACCTTGGGCGGCAGCAGGTACGATGGCTCTTTCATCAATGGAAAGCCGAACGGCCGGGGCGTGCTGAGGACTGTGTGGGGCGTCTTTGACGGGGTTTGGCAGGAGGGCTGTTTCAGCGACGGCAAGCGCCGGGTTTCCTTCAGCGTTCCTTTAGAAGCTTGCCCTTAGAGCTTTGAGCGCCGCAGCGATTGTTCGGGAGATGACTATGCGGATTTTGTTAGCCTTCGCCATTATCGGCATGTGCGCAGCGGTTGCCGATGCAACGCCAGCAAAGGCCGGGTGCCGGATGGAAAAGCAGTGCCGCTGGGTGAATTTCAAGAAAGTTTGCACCTACGTAAGGGTGTGCCGCTGACGACAGCCCTCCGCGTTTCTTCGTTGAAACAGGAGGAGCAGGGCGCGCTTCGCGGTTGCCTGGACGCCGATGACCGTGCGATGACCGCTTCCAAATAGAGAGGTCGGCATGATCAGGCATCTTTTCGCGGCGGCGGCATTTTTGTTTCTGTCTGCGGCTCCCGCGGACGCGGCGCAATGCGGCGGCGACTTCCGCTCATTCATCGCGGCGATGTCGCGCGAGGCCGCCGCCGCCGGCATTTCGCGCGCCGTCATCGAGAGCGCATTCTCCGGCGTCTCTATCGATCAGTCTGTGCTCGCTTTCGACCGCCGCCAGCGAAGCACGTTCCAGATGAGTTTCGAGCGTTACGCTTCCACCCGCGTCACGCCGGGACGCATCCAGCGGGGCCGGCAATTGATGCAGCGTCACGCGGCGCTGCTGTCGCAAATTCAACGGCAGTTTGGGGTGCCTGCGCCGGTGCTCATTGCGATCTGGGGGCTTGAGAGCGACTTCGGCGCCGGCGACATCGGCAAGCTGCCGGTCATCCGCACGCTCGCGACCATGGCGCACGATTGCCGCCGCACGGAGTTGTTTCAGGGCGAGCTTCTCGCCGCGCTCAAGATCATCGAGCGTGGCGATCTGCCTTTGCGCGACTTGATCGGCGCCTATGCGGGGGAAATCGGCCAAACCCAGTTTCTTCCTTCCTCCTATATCAAATACGGGGTCGATTTCGATGGCAGCGGCCACGTCGACTTGAGACACAGCGCGCCGGATGTGCTCGCCTCGACGGCCAATCTTCTGAAGACGAATGGCTGGCGCGCGGGCGCGCCCTTCGGCGAAGGGACCGCCAACTTCGAAGTCATGCGCGAGTGGAACCGGGCTGAGATATACCGCAAGACCATCGTCTTGTTCGCGGAGCGGCTGCGGGGATCGTGAGCGGGGAAGCGCGGAACGCCGGTTGCGCGGACCGGCCGCGCCGCTCTGCTTTGGCGGGAGTGAAGCCGCTGGACATTTGACCTAAACGGTATGGCGGTATATTCTTTTGGTATATACCAACTGGAGACCGCCATGGAAACTGCGCGCGTGTTTTGGTCGGGCCGCTCCCAAGCGGTCAGACTGCCAAAAGACTATAGATTTGAGGGTGAAGAAGTCCGCATCCGCCGGCACGGCGCGGCCGTCATCCTGGAGCCAATTCCGACGGATTGGGCATGGCTTGATGCTCTTTCCGGCTCGCTGGACGCCGATTTCGTTGAGGCGGCGCTGGAGCAGCCGCCGATGCAGGAGCGCTCAGCGTTGAATGAAGCATTTAACTGATGCGCTACCTTTTTGACGCCAACGCAGTGATCGCCTTGCTCAAAGAGCCCAGCGGGCCGCTCGCTCAGCGTGCGCGGCAGCACCGGCCGACCGATATTGGTTTGCCCGCTATCGCTGTCTATGAGCTTTACTTTGGCGCGTTCAAGAGCCAACGGCGTGCGAGCAACCTGAGCCTCGTCGATAGATTGCAGTTCGAGGTTGTCTCATTCGACAAGGAAGATGCCCGCCAAGCTGGAGAAATCCGCGCCAGCCTGGAGGCATTGGGAACGCCAATCGGTCCCTACGATGTGCTGATTGCAGGTCAGGCGTGCGCCCGCGGCCTCGTGCTTGTGTCTCGTAATTTGCGGGAATTTCAGCGCGTGGACGGATTGATCGTGGAAAATTGGGAAGGCTGAAAAAGGTCGCCAGGGGGACCTCGTCGGCATCTCTGCCGCAGAGCTGCCTCAGCCAAAGAAAAACAAGCGCCGCATAGACTGATCCCAAGGCCGATGACTCTCACGGCAGAAATGGGTTATTTCGCCGCCGGATTACAGCGTTCAAACCCTGTCGATCTCGTCCGCTTCTGATGGGCTTGCTGCCTTAAGTTCGAATTACTCGATGGTCGGTTCACGACCCAAGGCGGGAGAATGGGCGTAAGGCGGACGGTGCGACGCCTTACATTTGCGAGGCCATTAAAGCAATCTCGCCTGCCAGCCGTGGTTCTTACGAACATCATGCCTTGTCTCGCGGCGGGACGAGCCGCCTCGCGCTCGGGTTCCATCGCCAGGGCGCAGCCGAACGGGTGAGGAAGCCGCCGAGGCTGCGGCTTACCCTTCGGTGCTGCAACGCATCCGCATTGCCCGACAGAACCGATAAGCCGAGATGCGTGAACGAAAGCTCGCTCGCGAGGTAGGCGTCGCGGGCATCTTCCTGCATCGACGGGAAAAATGTCAGGCCGCCGAAGCCCGCGATCAGGGGCGCGCCGCCGGCCGCCAGTTCATCGAGCGTGTGATAGAAACTTAAATCGCCCATGAAAAAAACTTCCTCGGCTTCGGCGAAAGCCGGGTAGAGATCGGCTGGACGCCTCACGCCCTGACTGATGAGGCTCAGGATGGTCCGCTCGGTCCGGGACAAGCCCGATCTTTGGTCCGGAAGCTCATCGAGCAACCGCAACAGCGTGAGCCGCAGAAAAGGAAGGATGTGCGTACTCATCCTGAGGAGAGTTTCCAGCGGCTCGGGCGTCGGCGAACGGAAGCCGTTCCATGCGAGCCTCGCCAGCGCGAAATGGCAGTCCTCCGCGGGCTCAGCCAGATGGAGGTGCCTTTTCAAAGCCCTCGGGGATTCGAGGCCCAGGGACTTTCCGGCCTGGAGGATATGCACGCCGTCCCGGCGCTGTTCGGCCGCCAGGAAATCGAGCACCTGGATCAATTGAAGCTGATCGTGAAGATCGTGCGCGAACCAAAGCACCACCGTTTCGAAGTTCCGGTGGCGGCGGATCATTTCGTCGCGCGAGCGAAAAGCGGCGTTCAGTTCCTCCTCGGAGAGCCAGCCTCTCTGGGCAAGAAATTGGGCGCGCGCGGCGGATAGCTCTTCGAGAGAGAGCGACGCTGGAACGGGGCCTTCGTTCAGAATGTCGCGCCAGGGAAGGATCTCGCCGCCGATCCGCGCCTCGCGCATGCGCGAAACGGCGTCATCGCCGTTCGTGATGATCAGCCAGCCCCTCATGAGGACTGTTTAGCCGCGCCCGCGGTACGGCGCAACGCCCTGGTCGGGCGCCCAGACGCCGGACGGCAGGTCGCCCACCGCATAGAAGACGTCGATGGGCATGCCGCCGCGAGGATACCAGTATCCGCCGATGCGAAGCCAATGCGGGTTGAGCGTTTCGTCGAGCTTCTTGCCGATAGCGACGGTGCAATCCTCGTGAAAGCCCGAGTGGTTGCGGAAGGAGCTGAGATAGAGCTTCAGCGACTTCGACTCCAAAAGCAGCGCGCGCGGCACATAGTCGATGACAAGATGCGCGAAATCCGGCTGCCCCGTCACCGGGCAGAGGGTGGTGAACTCCGGCGCGGAAAAGCGCACGGTATAAAGCGTGCCGGGGTGCGGGTTCGGCACAGTCTCGAGCCGCGCTTCTTCCGGCGAGGCGGGAATTGGCGCGGGCTGGCCGAGCTGGGTCAGCTTCGAAAAATCTTGTTTGTCCATTCAGGCTCCGTTTGCGCCGGTCTGGAACCGGCGTTTCGTCAACGAATGCCGATTAATTTATGGGTTTGCAACGAAAGCCGCCAGGGCGGATGGGCCAGGCAATATCGCGCCGCAGCCACAAGATTTTCGCGCTGCTGCGGGCCGTCCATGGGCTGCAGGAAGAAATGCTGGAAATTCAGGCGCTCGAATTGCGGCGGATGCGCGCCGATCTGCGGAAAGACGAGCTTCAGTTCGTTGCCTTCGCGCTGGGCGAGCGGAACGCCGGCTTTCGGGCTGACGCAAATCCAATCGACGCCGCGAGGGGCGGGGCGCGTTCCGTTGGTCTCCAGCGCGACCATGAACCCGCGTGCGTGAAGAGCTTCGACGAGGGGCGCGTCGAGTTGCAAGGTCGGCTCGCCGCCGGTGCAGACGACGTAAGGCTTGGCGGCGCCGCCTTCCACAACAGCGCGCCATATCCGCTCGACCGTATCGGCCAGAGGCTCGGCGTTCTCGAACTTGCCTCCGCCGGGGCCGTCATAGCCCACGAAATCGGTGTCGCAGAAGCGGCAGAACGCGCGCGGCTTGTCGCGGGCTTGCCCCGTCCAAAGATTGCAGCCTGCGAAGCGGAGAAAAACCGCCGCCCGGCCGACCTGCGCTCCCTCGCCTTGCAGCGTCGGAAAGATTTCTTTGACCGTATACATGATCTAAGCCGGCGCAGAGACGCTCAAGCGCCACGCGCTATAACCCTTTTCGCGAAGATTGCAGGCGGGACATGCGTTGCAGCCGTATCCCCACTCGTGCCGGTGCTCGCGGTCGCCTGTGTAGCAAGTATGGGTGTGTTCCGCAACGATATCCACTAGACTTTGGCCACCTAGAGCTTGGCTGAGCGCCCAGGTCTCGGCCTTCGTCCGCCACATTAGCGGTGTGACGATCCTGAACCGCTCCCCGGTCCCGAGGTTGACGGCATGGTTCAACGCGGCGAGCGTTTCGTTGCGGCAATCGGGATAGCCCGAATAATCCGTCTGGCACATCCCGCCGGCAAGGTCGAAAATGCCGCGCCTGAAGCCAAGCGCCGCCGCGAAGGTGAAAAACAGGAGATTGCGGCCGGGCACAAAAGTATTCGGCAGACCATTCGCCCCGAATGCGATCCCGGCGTCACTCGTGAGGGCTGTGTCGCTGATCGCGCCCAAGGCCGAAAGATCGAGGACATGGTCGGCGCCGAGACGCTGGCCCCATTCAGGAAATGCGGCCGCGATGGCCTCTCTGAGCTTCGGCCGGCATTCGAGTTCGACGCTGTGGCGCTGCCCGTAGGAGAATCCCAAGGTTTCGACGGCGCCGTAGCTGGCCAAAGCCCAGGCAAGGCAAACGGCCGAATCCTGTCCGCCCGATAGCAGAACGAGGCATTTTTTCGAGCTTATTCGAATGTCTCTCATGCTCACCGATTAAACCTCTTTCAGAGGCGGCGCGAGTCCTTTAAGACAACGTAACGGTTCACAATAATGGTCCTGATCCTTGCGCCTTTGACGGAGTTTTCCCCATGACAGCCATCTCTGACATCGTTGGCCGTGAAATACTCGATAGCCGCGGCAACCCGACCGTCGAGGTCGACGTGGTTCTGGAGGACGGCTCCGTGGGCCGCGCCGCGGTGCCATCGGGCGCTTCGACCGGCACACGGGAAGCCATCGAAAAGCGAGATGGCGGCTCGCGCTATCTGGGCAAGGGCGTGCAGCAGGCGGTCGAGGCCGTGAACGGCGAAATCTTCGATGCGCTCCAGGGCATGGATGCGGAAGATCAGCGCCGCATCGACAACACGCTCATCGCGCTCGACGGAACCGAGAACAAGGCACGGCTTGGCGCGAACGCCATTCTCGGCGTGTCGCTGGCCGTGGCGAAGGCGGCAAGCCAGGCCGTGGATCTGCCGATCTATCGCTATATCGGCGGCGTGAGCGCGCGGGTGCTTCCCGTGCCCATGATGAACATCATCAATGGCGGCGCGCATGCCGACAACCCGATCGACTTCCAGGAATTCATGATCTCGCCCTTGGGCGCGCCGACGCTGTCGGAAGCCGTGCGCTGGGGCGCGGAGGTGTTCCACACGCTCAAGAAGATCCTGAAGGAGGGCGGCCACAACACAAACGTGGGCGACGAAGGCGGCTTCGCGCCGAACCTCAAATCCGCCGACGAAGCGCTGTCCTATGTGGTGCGCGCCATCGAGAAGGCGGGCTACAAGCCGGGCGAGGATATCGCCATTGCGCTCGACCCGGCCTCGAGCGAGTTCTACAAGAGCGGGCGTTATGAACTGAAGGGTGAGGGCAAAAGCCTCAGCTCCGAGGAGATGGTCGCAGTCTATGTCGACCTCGTGAACCGCTACCCGATCATCTCCATCGAGGATGGCATGGCCGAGAACGACTGGGATGGCTGGAAGCTCATCACCAACAAGCTCGGCTCGAAAATCAACCTCGTCGGCGACGACATCTTCGTCACCAATCCGAAGATCCTGGCGGAAGGCATCAAACAGGGCTGTGGCAACGCGATCCTCATCAAGGTGAACCAGATCGGCTCGCTGAGCGAGACGCTCGACGCCGTCGATATGGCCCATCGCGCCGGGTTCAAGTCGGTCATCTCCCATCGCTCGGGCGAGACCGAGGACTCGACCATCGCCGACATCGCGGTTGCGACGAATGCAGGCCAGATTAAGACGGGCTCGCTCTCACGCTCCGACCGCATCGCGAAGTACAACCAGCTCATCCGCATCGAGGAAGAGCTGGGCGACGTCGCAGTCTTCGCAGGGCGGAGCATTCTGCGCGCGGCTTAGGCCGCGCCTGCCTCACGACAGTGAGGCCTCATTCTGTGCATCGGTGCGCGGCCTGCCCGCGCCCTGATGCGTGGCTCTAATGACAGTTGCGGCTTTTGCCCATCCGGGCTAGCGCACTTAATTGGGCCGGGAGACCTTCCCGGATTAAATGTGGTGCGCGCCAAGTTCCTCTCATCGCTTGCCAGAGAATAGGCGTTTTAGATTATTGATGACCACAGGAATTAAGAGAATCGCCACGACGATTTCCATGACGATCCAGAAATAACTCGACCAGGATCCCGCGTTCGGCAATTCTTTTGTTACGAGCCAGAAACCAATGGCGACTATTGCCGCAATAGCGAGCAGCACCTTCAAAAGCGGCATCATTATGCCTGCGTTAGAGCCAGGAATTGTCTTGGCAGTTTCACTCATCATCGCCTCCAGGGAAAATCGCAACCGGTAAGGCGATCGGATGGCCGTGCTATATCGGGCAAACCCGGTCGCCAAGCTCATCTACTGATAGGCTTTTACAGCGCGGCTGTGCAAGCGCACTTCGAGGCAGAGGCGTAATGTCGCTTCCGTTAGAGTAAACCGGCGGCTTCACGGGTAAATGGTGGGGCCAATGTTCCCGCAGGGCAGATTGCTGGCCATTCCGGATGGTATCGTTCGAGAGAAAGCGCAGTGTCCCGTAGCCGTGCAGATAGAATCACACGACTCGCGCCAGCATCGGAGCGCCATCAGCAAAGCTTGCGCGATCTGGATAACCGCACTCGGGGTGCCATTTGCCAGGCCCGCAATGTCAGCGCTGCAATTTGTCCAGCGTGATGGGTAGATCGCGCACGCGCTTTCCGGTCGCGTGATAGACGGCGTTGGCGATTGCGGCCGCCACTCCGACGATGCCGATTTCCCCGACGCCCTTGACGCCAAGCGGATTGATGATGCTGTCGGGCTCGTCTACGAAGATCACCTCGATGTCGTGAATATCGGCGTTCGTAGGCACATGATATTCCGCGATATTGGCGTTCATGAAGCGCCCGAAGGTATGATCGATCAGCGTTTCTTCGTGAAGCGCCATACCGATCCCCCAGACAATGCCGCCCATGATCTGGCTCTTCGCCGTCTTCGTGTTGAGGATCCGCCCAGCGGCGATCGCACTGACGACGCGTGTGATGCGGATCACGCCCAGCTCTTCGTCCACCTTCACCTCGGCGAAAACGGCCGAGTGCGTATTGCGCGCGTGAGCGTGGTCTTGCCTGAAATTGTTGGCTCGCTCCTGTTCGATCCGGTCCACGCCCGCGTGGCGCATCGCAGCGGCAATCCCCACGGCTTGCGACGTGTCTCGCCTGCTGACAATCATTGCATTCGCAAGGCTCACATCATCGGGCTGCAAACCAGCAAGCGGCGACGACGGCATTTTCTGAGCGAGCGTCAAGAGCTCCTCACGCACCGCGCCGGCTGCTTCCACGATCGCGTGCGAGACCGACGCCGCCAGCCACGAGCCGCCCTCCACCGGGGCTTGCGGCAAGGTTGAATTGCCAAGCTTGACGGTGACGCTTTCCAACGGCAGTCCGAGCGAGTTGGCGGCGACCTGCGCCATGATCGTATGCGTGCCGGTGCCGATATCGGAGCCTGCGGAGGATACCTCTGCATGCCCGTTGGCGGTCAGCACGATGCGCGCCGTTGCTGGCATTTGCAAAGCGTCCCAGACGCCCGACGCCATGCCCCAGCCGACAAGCTCGCCGCCGTCGCGCATCGAACGCGGCTCTGGATTGCGCTTCGCCCAGCCAAAAGCCTCCGAGGCCCGGCGGTAGCATTCGCGCAGCTGGTCGCTTGTGAAGGGCTTGTCTTCGTTCTGATCGCGATCCGTGTAAGCGCGATAGCGCAGCTCAAGCGGGTCCATCTTGAGGGCGGCGGCCAATTCATCCATCGCGCATTCGAGCGCGTAGACCCCGGTTGCCGCCCCCGGCGCGCGCATATCGCTGGGGGTCGGAAGATCCAGGCGCGCCAGACTGTGCCCGTAGCGCGCATTGGCGCACTTATAAAGCGTACCGGACCAGGTCGTGTCGTTGCGGGCGAAACTCTCATAACGAGAGGTGTTCGCTATCGCGCATGCTGTCGCTCGAGTCCGTCCGTTCCGGACCACTGCTGGCCGGTAGCAGAGCGAATACATCTGCTGACGGGTGAGGACGAGGCGCACCGAACGTTTGAGCGCAAGCGCCGCAAGCACAGCCAAGACAGCTTGATATTGCGGGCGCAAGCCTGAGCCGAACGCGCCGCCAACAAAAGGCGAAATGACGCGGATCTCCTCAGGCTTCATGCCGAAGATGCCGCATAGATAGCGCTGCACGTTTTGTACGCCCTGGGTCTTATCATGAACGGTAAGCCTGCCGCCGCCCTCCCAGATCACGGTCGACGCATAGGGCTCCATCGGATTGTGATGCTCGACCGGGATAGTGTATTCAGCCTCATGCCGGACCTCGGCGGCGGCCAAAGCCTTGTGCGCATCCCCGCGCGGCTTCGCGAGCGACATTGCGAAGGCGTCGCCCGCTAGTTCAAAAGCCTCTTCGCGTTGCTGAAACAGATCGGTCGCGTGCGCTTCCTTTTCGTAGTCCACCCGCACAAGCGAAGCCGCAAAGCGTGCAAGCTCCCATTCCTCGGCCACCACGACGGCGATGGGTTGGCCGCTGAAAAGGATGTTGGCGTTGTAAAGCGGCCGGAAGGGCGTGCCTTCGGGCGCCACGTCATCTTTGTAATCGGCGTCTGTTTCCGCCATGCGGGGACGGTTTTCATGCGTGAGCACCGCGAGGACGCCACCCGCTTGCAGCGCTTCGCTCGCATCGACACGAGTAATGCGGCCTCTAGTGATGGGCGAGGTGATGACGCTTCCATAGACCAGGCCGGGCACGTTGAATTCGCCCGCATATTTTGCTGCGCCAGTGACCTTCGCGTGACCGTCAACTCGAGATACGGAGGTTCCTATATAGGGCGCCATGACGCTTACCGGATTTTCTTTTCGGATTGAGACTGCGGCGCGCCTCGCGCTGCTTGGCCGAGCGCGCGAACGATAGCCCGGCGCGCAAGGGCGATCTTGAAGGCGTTGTGCGCCAAGCCTATGGCTTCTCGCAGGATGAGGTCAGCTGCGCGGGCGAATGTTTCTCGATCGGCGCGCTGGCCGCACAGTTCCGCTTCTGCGGCCTGGTTGCGCCAAGGCTTGTGTGCCACGCCGCCCAGGGCAAGCCGCGCCTCCTTGATGACACCGCCATCGAGTTCGAGCCCAACCGCGACGGAGACAAGCGCGAAGGCGTAGGACAGCCGGTCGCGGATCTTGAGATAGGTGTAGTTCGCGGAAAAACCTTGCGCGGGAAGCTCGACAGCCGTGATGAGCTCACTGGGCTCCAGAGTTGCGTCGAGTTGCGGTGTGTTTCCCGGCAAACGATGAAAATCATCGAACGCGATCGTCCGGTCTCCCGAAGGCCCCGTCACATGCACTTTTGCTTCGAGCGCGGCGAGCGCCACGCACATATCGGAGGGATGGGTCGCCACGCAGTGCTCGCTCGCTCCCAGGATCGCGTGCATGCGATTAAGGCCATGAACGGCGGAGCAGCCGCTTCCCGGCTCGCGCTTGTTGCAGGGCGTCGCGACATCGTAGAAATAGTAGCATCGCGTCCGTTGGAGGAGATTGCCGCCCGTGGAAGCCATATTGCGCAATTGCTGGGAAGCACCCGCCAGGATCGCGCTCGATAACAGCGGATAACGCTGCTCGATCAGTGGGTGATAGGCAAGGTCGGAATTCGGCGCGAGCGCGCCGATACGCACGCCGCCGTCATCGATTTCTTCGATGGTATTCAACGGCAGCCGCGAGATGTCGATCAGCCTCCCGGGGCGTTCGACATCCTCTTTCATGAGATCGATCAGGTTGGTGCCGCCTGCAATGAATTTCGCTTTGGGATTGGCGGCCATCTAGGCGCACCGCTTCGGCTACGCCGGTTGCGCGCATGTATTCAAAATTGATCATGGCATTCCCATCGCCTGCTGGATTGCGGCCACGATGTTGGGATAAGCGCCACAGCGGCATATGTTGCCGCTCATCAGCTCGCGGATCTCGTCTGCGGTTCTGGCCTTGCCTTCCTCGATCAATCCAACGGCCGAGCAGATCTGTCCAGGCGTACAGTACCCGCACTGAAAGGCGTCATGCTCGATGAACGCTTGTTGGAGGGGATGCAGAACGCCGTTCGCCGCGAGGCCCTCGATCGTCGTGATCTGAGCCCCGTTCTTCATCACCGCGAGCGTCAGGCAGGAATTGATGCGACGGCCATCGGCCAAGACCGTACAGGCCCCGCATTGACCATGATCGCACCCCTTCTTGGTTCCCGTTAGATCGAGATGCTCGCGCAGAGCGTCGAGCAGCGTTGTCCAGGGAGCGACATTGAGCTCTTTCCGCACCCCGTTGACGATCATTGTGACCGGAAGCTTTTCCGGGGGGGATACGGATTTGCCGGCGGGCGCTTTCGCTCCGATGTGTGCCATTGCGCTGTTCTCTCCGCAGGGGACCTCTATATATAGTCGATCCACGAGAAGTGAATGAAGATTAGGCAGACGTCGCGAGAGATAACGTTGAGATCACTCCGGTGGTTCTCAACCCTTTTCGCAGATTAATACAGCGACATGGTCGGGTTGATTTAATCCTAGCGTTAACAAATCATTGAGGACGCATGCTCAACTCACTGCGGAAGATCACGCGCTCGAAAACATCGTCCACGTTCCTGGCAGTTATGTTGGGTCAAGCCCTGGAGAGCCGGTATTCTTTTACGTCAGCTACCCGATTTCCCCTTGGCATTGCTTCTCGCGAAGCTCCATCGCTTTGGACCTGCCCAGAAGCCAGTCGATCGAAACGTCGAGCCGGTCTGCGATCTGGGCCAGCCGGTAGATGTCAAGGGCGCGGAGGCCCGCGTGCTCAAGGTCGACCGTGCGCCGGCCGCCAAGCCCAATGCTTAAGCAGAGCTGGTCGTATGTGATGCCGCGAAGGCGGCATGCAATGGCGAGCCGCTCCCGAAATATGAAGAAATTCGTTTCCACACTTAGGATATGCGCCAACCCGGACGGCGCCGCAAGGTCCTACAGCGGCGCCGCGCATGCGCAAGCGTAAGTATCAGGCCGCCTTCCGGCCGCGTTTGCCGCCGGTCTTTGCTCCCTTCGCGGCAGGCGCGGCGGCCGAAGCTGGAGCGCCGTTGACCTTATCGCTATTGCGCTGGCCGAGCCCCATGCTCTTGGCCAAGTTCGACCGCGCAGCGGCATAGGCTGGCGCCACCATCGGGTAGTCGTGCGGCAGGCTCCACTTCTCGCGGTAGTCCTCAGGAGAAAGGTCGTAATGGCTTTTGAGGTGGCGCTTGAGGGACTTGAACTTCTTCCCGTCCTCAAGGCAAATAATGTAGTCCTGCGTGACCGATTTCTTGATCGAGACTGCAGGGACTAATTCCACCTTCTCGGGCTCATTGGGTTGCGTCGATGCTTTGCTTAAAGCTGCATGGACGGACCCGATTAAATCCGCAAGTTTGTCGGCGCTAAGCGCGTTGTGTGAAACATAGGCCGCTACGATATCAGCTGTGAGCGGAGTTAGATCGACTTCGGCGCTGTCTGTCATAATGAGTTCCTGGGTTCTATTCGCGCGCGGGAGCCAAAAACACTTGTGCCGCGCTATTTCGTTGATACCACGCGAGGTGTATTCCGCTAGCGCGGAACAATGATCAGGCCTTCTATCGCAGCTTTTTGGCTGGCGATACAATTTTTTCGAGGCTCTATTGGAATTTGTAGGGTTCGCGCTCCCGAATAAGTTCGTGCGCGCTGGACGGTTGGAGATCGCCCCAAGACCATTGCGGCTTTGCGCTGGGGCCGCACGCCGCCGAAGCCGGCTTTCGAGAGGCGCGGACTTCAGGCCGGCATCTCGGAATAGATTAGCATGTTATACAATGGCGCTAAAACTCATATCATATCATAACCTGGGCAGGATGCCCTCTATTCATCACGTTAGCTCAGGCGGCGTGTTCAAGCTCATCTGCGGCGAGTTCTTTGTACTTGCGAAGGATGCCGGCGATGTTCATTGCGTCGTCCTGTTTCCAGAAGGAAAGGCGCCAGCCACAAATTGCAGAACGATGCGATTGTTTTTCTTGGCGCGCTTGCGCACGCCGTAACAGAAGTCACGCTCGTAGTTCGCCTCTCTCCAGCTCAAGCTCCTCTTGCTCGGCCCACGTTTCGGCGTCTGGTTCCAGTGTGAAAGTTTTCGACAAGGAAGGGTAGCCCAATCGCCGCACCTTCGCCCTGTGCTTGCCGTCGCGCTTCTCAATTGTAGCGATGCCAACTCGTCCTTCGTGTCCCGTGGCTGTCCCGAGAAGGAATTCGAAGGATTTTGGATGCTGGCTAAGTGCTTGATTTCAATGGTGGAGCCAATGAGATTCGAACTCACGACCTCTGCAGTGCGATTGCAGCGCTCTCCCAACTGAGCTATGGCCCCTCAGCTCTCATTTATGCGCAGGCGGCGACTCCTGTCAAGGAAACCCGCCATCCTTCCTCAAGCAGACTTCTTCCACGCGCCGCTCGCATCCTGCCGCCAATAGGAGACCTCGCTGCCCGCCGCCTTGGCGTTCTTCCATTCCGCCCGCGCCAGAGCCCTCGCCTCCTCGTCCGCGTCGTCGAAAAGGCGGATCACGCGCGCGAACTGCTCCGGCTGCCGCTCCTCCGCCGCCTCAAGCAAAAAAAGCGCCGCCGCGCCGTTCGGGTTTGCGCCGTCGAGCGTCAGGAATACGGGCTGGCGGTCCGCCGCGCCGTCACGGGCGCTGCCATGGGGCAGGAAGGATTCGTCGCGATAAGTCCAAAGCGCGCTGTCGATGGTCTCAAGCCGCTCCTGCGTCGAAAACCGCAAGAGCGCGCGCCAGCCACGGGCGAGCGTCTTCTCGACCAGCACCGGCAGCACCGCCTGGAGCGGCTGGCTCTCAAGATGGTAGAACCAGAACTCCGGCGCGGTCATCGCTTGCCCGGCCTTTCGTCCTCACCGGCGTAGGGATTCTTGGTCTTGCGCACATGCAGGCGCACCGGCGTCGGGCCGAGGCCGAAGGCTTTTTTCAAGTCGTTAACGAGATAGCGCAGGTAGGAGTCCGGCAGCGCCTCGGGCCGCGATGAGAAGATGATGAAAGTGGGCGGGCGCGCATTGGCCTGCGTGATATAGCGGAGCTTGATGCGGCGTCCGGCGACCGCGGGCGGCTGATGCTTTTCAAGCGCGGCAGCAAACCAGCGGTTCAGCTCCGCCGTGGGTATGCGCTTGTTCCAGGCTTCGTAAACCTTGAAGGCGGCCTGCATCAGCTTGTCGAGCCCGCGCCCCGACAAGGCGCTGACGGGCACGACCGGCGCGCCTGCGAGCTGGGGCAGCGTTCTTTCGGCGGCCGTTTTGAGATCGGCAAGCCGGCTCTGCGGCTCCGCGACGAGATCCCATTTGTTCACCGCGAAGACGAGGCCGCGCCCTTCGCGCTCGACAAGGTCGGCGATGGTGAGGTCCTGCTTCTCGAACGGTGTTTCGGCGTCGAGGAGCAGCACGATCACCTCTGCGAAGCGGATCGCGCGCAGCGCATCGCCCACCGCTAGGGTTTCCGGGCGCGCGGAGATGCGGGCCTTCCGCCTGAGTCCAGCCGTGTCGAAAAGCCGGACCTTCCTGCCGCGCCAGTCTAATTCTGCCGCGATGGCGTCGCGCGTGAGGCCGGCTTCGGGACCGGTGATCATGCGCTCCTCGCCGAGAAGGGCATTGGCGAGCGTCGATTTTCCGGTGTTGGGCCGTCCCGCGATCGCGAGTTTCAGCGGGCGGCTGGAGCGCCCGGCGGCGTCGTCTTCGCCGCTTTCCTCTTCATCCGCGCCATCCGTTTCACGCTCTCTCAGCTCGCCGAGCAGGCGGGCTGTGTCAGATACGAGATCGGACATGCCAAGGTTGTGCTCCGCCGAAATCGCCAGCGGTTCGCCGAGTCCGAGTTCGAACGCGCCGTAATAGCCCGCATCCGCCGCGCGTCCTTCGCTCTTGTTGGCGGCGAGGATGAACGGTTTGCCGGAGGTCCGCACAAGGTTGGCGATGCCCCTGTCGGCGGCTGTCAGCTCGGTACGGGCGTCGATCACAAAGATAACGAGATCGGCTTCGGCGATCGCCTGCTCCGATTGCTCGCGCATGCGCGCCGCTATGCTGCCCGGCTCGGCATCCTCCAGGCCCGCCGTGTCGGTGAGGATGACGTCGTGACCGGCTATGCGGATGCGCGTTTCCTTGCGGTCGCGCGTCAGGCCCGGCATGTCGTCGACGAGCGCCAGCCTTTTGCCCGCGAAGCGGTTGAACAAGGTCGACTTGCCGACATTGGGGCGGCCAATGATGGCGACTGTGTAAGCCATCGGCGTTGAGTGTCCGTTAGAGGTGGTGACAACCCAAGCCAGACGGCCCGGATCAGTTCATCGCTATAAGTTTGGCCTTGTCCGTCAGAACGTAAAGCCTTCCTTCGGCGACCACAGGCGTAATCATGACCGGGGAGCCGAGATCGGTCTGGATGCCGATGCTTCCGGAAGCGGCGTCAACGCTTACGAAAAGCCCTGTGGAAGAGGCAAGCCATAGCCTGCCGCCTGCAAGCACGGGGCCGCTCCATCGGCCCTCGCCGGGCAGGGGCGTGAGCCAGCGCACTTTGCCATCCTTGCGGTTGAGCGCGATCAACTTTCCGGTAGTGTCGACCACGAAAAGCGTGTCTCCGGCAATCCAAGGAGTTTGCGAACCGCTGATGTCGCGGGTCCAAAGCCGCTCGCCTTTGTCCTTCGATGTGGCGATCAATTGACCGCCGCGGCTCATTGCAAAAACTGCCGAGCCGTCGACGACAGGACGGGCCGCCTCGCCGAGCGCCGTGGATGAACTGTTGATGGCGCCCTTCGTCAGGGAGTCGGTCCATTTGGGCTGGCCGCTCTTGACGTCGATGGCCGTGATTTCTCCGGAGGGATAGGGCACATAGACAACATTTCCTGCAACCGCGGGACTTGCGCTTGTCAGCACCGCCGCATTCTCAGGCAACCCCTTCTGTGTCCAAAGCTCCGATCCGTCGGTCTGTTTCAGGCAGTACAGTTCACTCTCGGAATTGACGACGAAAACGCGTCCATCCGCGGCCGTCGGCGCTTCGCGGATCGGAATATCGAATTTCCTGGTCCAGACCGTCTGCCCCGTGCCCGAATTCGAGGGCGAGCACCGTGCCAAAGCCCGTCGCCACGAAAACCTTGCCGGCATCAGCCGCAATACCGCCGCCGAAACCGGCGCGCGCCACGTTATTCCTGTTAAACGGATGAAGGTAATCGAACCCCGCCTTGGCGTCGGGAACGGTGGTGAACGACCACACGACAGCGCCATCCCCGGCGGAGAGCGCGCGAACCGTGCCTTCTGCGTCCATGGTGAATATCTTGCCATCGTAGACGATCGGAATGGCGGTGAGCCGCTGGCGCTTCGAGGATCCTTCCCCGGCGTCCGCGGTCCACATCGTGTGCAACGCTTCCCCGATGGCGAGATGGCCAGGCGCGTTCGTCGGAACGCCGCCCGGCTGGCTCCAAGCCGCGTTGGCGACCGCAGGCGGCAGCACGACCGAGCCCGCGGCTTCGGGTCCGGATATGCTTCCCTTTTCCTCGACCTTCAAAACCGATACCCGGCGGCCAGGAAGCTTCTCCTGTTTTTTGTCGAACATGGATGTGACGGACGATAAACCCGGCACGCTCGGCTCGCTGAGGCCCATGGACTCGCATCCGCCGAGGGCTAAAGTCAAAACCGTGAAGAGCGAAACTGACTGCAACAGCAAGAGCGGATGAACTGCGCCCCGGTTACTGTGTTTTCGCCTCATTTGCCCCGTCCTTTGTCCCCGTTGATCCTGCCTGCGACGCCGTGACTGACTGCTCGAGAAGCAGGGCCAGCATGACCTGCGCCCGCTGCCGCATTCCGAGAGGCGCCTCGCCGTCGCTGACGATCTCGCGATAGAGCTGCTCGGCTTCCGCCTTCTTGCCTTCCTTGTAAGCGGCCAAGCCGAGAATTTCCTTGGCCGCAAACCGCCATGCGCTCGTGCCCGACCGGAACGCCGCCAGCTGGCTCGCCAGGGAGTCGTAGCTTTCCCTGTCCACCGACAAGGCCGCAAGCTGGACACGGGCGAAATCCCTCAGTCCGGCGGGCGCGGCCTCATCGTTCGCTACGCCTCTATAATCCTCAAGGGCCGTCTCAAACTGCTTCCTTGCGACAGATTCGGCGGCCGCGTGCAAGCGCGCAAGCACCCGGTAGGAGCCCGGCCCGGTCCCGGCGAGGTTGGCAAGAGCCTTTTCGGACTCTTCCTGCTTGCCCATGTCGCTGAAGGTCATCGCGTTGGTAAGCGCGTCCCCGCCTCTCGCGGCTTCCGCGGCGCGGCGGTCCTGCACGTATCTGTAGCCGCCGACAACGGCGACGGCGAAAAAAGCCGCCGCAATGAGATAAGCGCCGTAAGTCTTGAAGAATTTTACGGTTTGATCGCGGCGGTAGTCTTCTTCGACCTCGCGGAAAAAACTTTCGTCATTGCTCATGGCGCTCATGCCTTAATTCGGAGTGACTGATTCGCAACAGATAGGACAATAGCCCCTGCAAGGGAAGAAGACTGTAAATTCAAACCCAATGCCATGCGGGGAATTTGTCCCGGTCCTAAGCTCCCGCGTCAGTTTTCCCAATGAGACATAATGCTCACCTGGGCTTCGTTTTGGACATTTTCGTGACTCGCGGCGCGGCGGCGGCCGGTTTGGCCATCGCGTAAACATGTTCTTTCGCAGGAAATTGTCTCGCCCGAACTTCCGAGGCGTAGTCCTTAACCGCGGCTTCGATCGCCGCGCCAAGCTCCGCGAACTTCTTGACGAACTTCGGCACGGTTGGCGAAAGCCCGAGCATATCCTCCAGGACAAGAATCTGGCCGTCGCATTCGGCTGACGCGCCGATGCCGATCGTGGGAATCGGAGTCGAGCGGGTGATCTTGGCTGCGAGCAGCTCCGCCATGCCCTCAAGCACCACGGCGAAGGCGCCCGCTTCCGAGACCGCGGCGGCGTCGGCCTCGATGGCCGCCCATTCCTCCTGCCGCCGTCCTTGCGTCTTGAAGCCGCCCATGACGTTCACCGATTGCGGAGTGAGCCCAATATGCGCCATCACCGGGATGCCGCGCTCAACGAGATAGGTGACGGTTTCCGCCATCCGCCTCCCGCCTTCTAGCTTGATGGCTCCGCAGCCTGTCTCCTTCATGATGCGCACCGCATTGCGAAATGCGACCGGAGGCGCCTCCTCGTAGGAGCCGAACGGCATGTCCACAACAACAAGCGCGCGCCTGGAGCCCCGCACGACCGCCGCGCCGTGCATGATCATCAGTTCGAGGGGAACGGGGACCGTCGTTTCATGCCCATGCATCACCATCCCGAGCGAGTCGCCGACGAGAAGAAAATCGACGTGGGGATCGATGAGGCGGGCGGTGTGGGCGTGATAGGCCGTCAGAGAGACGATTTTCTGGCCTCCCTTGCGGGCCTTGATATCCGGCGCGGTGATCCGGCGCGTTTCAGCATGCTGTGACATAGGATGGTCCTTGCAGGAGGAAGCACGTCAATAGCGAAAACGGCGGCGTATGCAAATACGCAAACCGGCGCATTCAAGGCGGCGCGAGGGCCCGACCAAATCGAAAATTAACCCATATTCCATGAGACCGCCGCCGGTAGTTTAAAGTTTAAGAAAATCGACCTACTCTTCACGAAGGTAGAGTTGAGGCTGGTCATGAAAACGCGTCTTTTTCTCGGGCTGTTGTTCTCCGCCCTCGCGATCGGGATGAGCGCAACCGCTTCGAATGCGGGGCCGGTTTCGACGGCCTTTTCGCCAGCCTTATTCGAAACCTCGGCCGTCGTCAAAATTCAGTATGGCTGCGGCTGGCGCTACTCGTGTTCCGGTGGCTACGGCGCCCCTCAAGTCAATATATATGGCCCCGTTAATGTGTATACAAATGGTGGTTGGAGGCCATACTACAACTCTGGTTGGTCTTCCAACTATGGCGACAACTGGCGTTGGCGCGGCGGATATGGGAACGGGCAGGGCGGCATCGGCTGCGGCGGCTACCCCTGCGACGAAAACTGCGGCGTGATGTGCTGGTACCGGCGAATCAGGGCCGGCTATTGCGGCCACGGATGCAATGTTTATCGCGAGCGTGTGAGCTTCTACGGGAACGGGAACAGCTTCACACCCTACGTTAATTCTACAAACGGCGGCGTTTCGCAGTTCAATTACGAAAACACCGAATACAACGGCGCATCCGGCGCAGGTTATTCGCAGTACTCGCAGGGCGGCTCGAATGCCTCGTATGGCGGCGCGGCTGGTTATTCCCAATACGATGCCCAGAACGGAGGCTATGCCCCTCAGGATCGCGCCCCGCGCGAACGTCTCGCCGACCGGCTCCGGCGCTACTTCTCGGTCAGATCGGATCGGCAGGAGCGCCGCGACAGTTCATCGGTTCGTTTCGAGCGGCCAATCAATGGCGAAGCCGTTCCCTTGCGCCGATTTCAATGGCCCCAAATATCCGCCGGAGTGTACGGGCAAAAACTGCTGAGCAAGATTTCCGGCTTTCCCAACGTCGCATCCCCTCACCCTGCCCCTTTTCCTCTGGGAGAGGGACGCCGGTTCAACGGCTGCGGCGAGCCAAACCGTTGGTCAGTCTGGCGAACTCGTTAATCGTTCGCCCTCAAGATCAACACGCCTTGAACGGACTGGCCTTCCTTCGTTTTCGCCCCAAGCTTCAAGGCCCACACGCCCGACATGCTCAAATCGGCCTTGAAATGGTAGACGGCGGGGTCCGTCGATTTATCGGGCGTCACCTTGCCCTTCACATCCGCCATGTTCTCCGGCGACATGTCGAGAACCGCGCTTGTGAAAACGGCGCCGGGAACAGGCTTTTTCGTTCGCTTGTCGATCAGCTTGACAGAGATCGCCCTGCCTTTGCCGGCTTTGAGCTCGCTTGAGACAGCTTGGAACTCGTAATCGTCCGCTGCTGCAAAAGACTGCCCGGAAAACGTTATCATTGCGAGCCCCAAAGCGGCGGCTCTAAGTATGTTGAACGTCATCATGCCCGATTCTATTCGAGGAGATCTTCTACTTGAAATGCGGCTCGGAGTGAAAATTACGCCGGCTTGAAAGGCCGATCCTACGCGACGGACTAATTCAGTGCGGCGGAGCCGTCAAGCCGGTCGAGAGGCAAGCGCAGTATCAACCAACAGGCTTCGTCATTTATTGTCTGGCGTTCAACCTGCAACCGATATTGCGGCTCGCGTTGGCGAGCCTGCCATTATAGCGCCCCGCATCGGCAGGCGGATGGCAGAGGGAGTCCGGGTCGCGACCGCCAGGGTGAGGGATTGCGCCGCTAAAATCTTGCCGCGTTTAGCAGCACCTGTTGAATTTGCCCCTGCCGATCGCGTAGCGAGCGTCCTGACGCTCGCGGAAAAACTCCTCGTAGGTCATGACGGGCTCTCCCGGATGGCGGGTCCGCCTGTGCTCGACATAGGTTTCGTAGTCTGGGATGCCCACCATCAGGTGGGCTGTCTGGCGCAGCAGGTTCCATAGCTTGAGCATGTTAGCCATGGGCCGCTCCCGGCAGCGCTTCGGCT
This sequence comes from uncultured Alphaproteobacteria bacterium, assembly GCA_963727795.1. GTDB lineage: Bacteria > Pseudomonadota > Alphaproteobacteria > Rhizobiales > Rhodomicrobiaceae > Rhodomicrobium. The sequence continues at coordinate 185,780 of CAVSHC010000008.1, read as the reverse complement.
CCGCCAACCTCCACGGAGGTGATTTTGGGTGTGCCGAGCGCTTTCAAGACCGCGATCACTCCATAGATCGTCATCGCCACGACGACTGTCACGTAAACGCCCGCGAGCGCGGCGTCGATATAATCGTTGTTGATGACCCTTTGCATTTCACCCAGCGTCTTCGCCGGAGCCACGATCTTTCCGGCCGCCAGCGCGTCTTGGAATTTGCTCGCATGCGAGAGGAAGCCGATCGCAGGATCGCTGCTGAAGATTTTCTGCAGCCCTGCGGTCAGCGTGCAAACCAAGAGCCACGCCGCGGGAAAGATCGTCACCCAGGCGTAGCGCTCGCGCTTCATCTTGAACAGGATGACGGTGCAGAGGATGAGCGCGATAGCCGCCAGCATCTGGTTGGAAATCCCGAACAGGGGCCACAGAGTCTTGATGCCGCCCAACGGGTCGATCACGCCCTGATAAAGGAAATAGCCCCAGGCAGCCACGGCGAGCGCCGACCCAACCAGGTTGTTCACCCAAGAGTCCGTGCGCCTGAAGGATGGGATCACGGCGCCGATGGTGTCCTGGATCATGAAGCGCGCCACACGCGTGCCTGCATCGACGGTGGTTAGGATGAACAGCGCTTCGAACAGGATTGCAAAATGGTACCAGATGCCCATCATGGTTTTCCCGCCGAGGAAACCCGACAGGATCTGCGCCATGCCGACCGCGAGCGTCGGCGCGCCGCCCGTGCGCGACAGGAGAGTATTTTCTCCGACATCCTTCGCCATCTGGGTCAGGGTGTCCGGCGTAACCACAAAGCCCCAATTCGAGATGACTTGCGCAGCGGCGTCCGTATTCGTGCCGATCAACCCAGCGGGGCTGTTCATGGCGAAGTAGACGCCCGGATGCAGGACGGTGGCGGCGATCATCGCCATGATGGCGACGAAGGACTCGGTCAGCATTCCGCCATAGCCGATGAAACGCACCTGGCCTTCATTTTCGATCATCTTCGGCGTCGTCCCGGACGCGATCAGCGCATGGAAGCCGGAGACTGCGCCGCAGGCGATGGTGATAAAAAGAAATGGGAAGAGGCTCCCGGACCACACTGGCCCAGTGCCGTCGATGAATTTGGTCACGGCGGGCATTTCGAGGTTCGGGCGAACAACGAGAATGCCGATCGCCAGGAGCATCATCGTGCCGACCTTGAGAAAGGTCGAGAGGTAGTCGCGCGGCGCGAGCAGAAGCCAAACCGGCAGAACGGAGGCCACAAAGCCATAACCGATGATGAGGAGCGCCAGCATCTCGCCCTTGAAGTTGAAATACTGCGCTAGTTGAGGGGTCTCAGCGACGGTCCTGCCGTAGATCACGGCGGCCAGCATCAGAATCACGCCGATTGCCGACATTTCGGCGATGCGGCCAACGCGGATGAAACGAGCATACACCCCCATGAGAAGCGCGATCGGGATTGTGCAGAAAACGGCGAACGTTCCCCACGGGCTGCCCTCCAGCGCCTTCACCACGACGAGCGCAAGCACCGCCAGCAGGATGACCATGATCGAGAGCACGCCCATAAGTGCAATCGCTCCCGCTGCAGGCCCCATTTCGGAGCGGACCATGTCGCCCAGCGAGCGGCCATCGCGGCGTGTCGAGAAGAACAGCACCGTCATGTCCTGGACCGCGCCCGCGAAAACGACGCCGGCCAGAATCCATAATGTGCCGGGAAGGTATCCCATCTGCGCGGCGAGAACCGGCCCGACGAGAGGGCCAGCGCCCGCGATGGCCGCGAAATGATGGCCGAACAGCACGTACTTGTTCGTGGGCACGTAATCGAGGCCGTCATTGTGCCGGTAAGCGGGCGTCAGCCGCGATGGATCGATTCGCAGCACGCTGTTGGCGATGAATAGCGCGTAAAAGCGGTAAGCCAGGAAATAGACGCACAGCGCGGCGACGACGAGCCACGCAGCGCTAATCGTTTCCCCCCGGCTCAGGGCGACGACGCCGAGCGAAACCGCGCCCAAGATTGAAATAAAAACCCAAAGCAGCTTCTGGCCGATGCCAGTTGACGTGCTGACTCTCGCTTCCATTGGAACCCCTTGACTGCGCCTTCCGTCCCGCGATTTTTTTATAAAACGATGCTACATGACCGCACGGCGATTAAGAAGTTTGTTGAATACCGTGCTCAGAGCTTTTTGCGCCGAAAAGTCTCCCCCCGCCATTGTTTTCTCTATCGTTCCCCGCCGGTCTAAAAACAGGGCGGATCGCGCCTTGTTCCGGCGTCAGGTTCCGCAAAAGGTTTGATGAACCACCTGTTCGGGGCGCGGCGGATCCGCATAGCGGTTGAAGGCTGGCTGGTCTTCGTAGGGCTTTGCAAGCACCCCGAGCACGCGTTCGAAGGGCGCGAAATCTCCATTATCCTGCGCCGCCACGATCGCCTCCTCGACCAGATGATTGCGCGGGATGAAGGCCGGGTTGGCGCGGCGCATTGCGGCAAGCCTTTCAGAGGGCTCGCCGCCGCCTTCAGCGAGAAGCCGCTGGCGCCATCGCCCGGCCCATTCGTCATAGGCTCCGGGATCGGCGAACAGGCGGCGGACCTCTTCATCGTGCCCTGCGCTGGCGGCGGCATCGCACAGACGCCGGAAGGTGAGCGTGAAATCCGCAGCCTGCGCCGCCATCCGGTCCAGCAAATCCTTCGCGAGGAGAATGTCTCCGGCGTCTGGATGCAGCAATCCAAGCTTGCGCCGAAGACCCGACGTTAACGCCGCGTCGAAGCAGCCGGTGAAGCGTGCGACCGCCGCCTGGGCGATCTCCACCGCGGCGTCGATGTCCTCCGAGAGCAGCGGAAGGAGCGTCTCCGCGAAGCGGGCGAGGTTCCACTGCGCGACGCGGGGCTGGGCGCCATAGGCATAGCGTCCGAAATTGTCGATCGAGCTGTAAACCGTCTCCGGGTGGTATGTGTCCATGAACGCGCAGGGACCGTAGTCGATGGTCTCGCCCGCGACCGACATGTTGTCCGTGTTCATGACGCCATGGATGAACCCGATCAGCACCCATTGGGCCACGAGAGTGGCCTGACGCGCGATGACGAGATCGAGGAGCGCGCCATAGGGATTCGCGGCATCGGCGGCTTCTGGATAGTGGCGCGCGATGACGTAGCCGGCGAGACGGCGCGTCGCGTCCACATCGCCCCTCGCCGCGAAAAACTGGAACGTGCCGATGCGGACGTGGCTCCTGGCGACGCGAGTCAGAACCGCGCCCGGCAAAGGCCTTTCGCGCCAAACCGTTTCACCTGTCGTCACAGCGGCCAGAGCCCGCGTCGTGGGGACGCCGAGCGCCGCCATCGCCTCGCTCACGATATATTCGCGCAAGACAGGGCCTAGCGCCGCGCGGCCGTCTCCGCTCCGCGAAAAGGGCGTTCGGCCAGACCCTTTGAGCTGGATGTCGCGCCGCACGCCGTCGCGATCCACAACCTCGCCAAGCAGGATCGCGCGTCCGTCCCCGAGTTGGGGAACGAACATCCCGAACTGGTGGCCTGCGTAGGCCATCGCGAGCGGATCGGCGCGCTCGGGCGCATTGTTGCCGGCCAGCACGGCGACGCCGTCCGGCGAAGCAAGCGCAGCGGCGTCCAGATTAAGCTCAAGGGCAAGCTCGGCGTTCAGCCGCACTAGGCGCGGCGAGGAAACCGGCGCAGGCGCAAGCCGGGCATAGAAGCGGTCGGGGAGCCTCGCATAGCTGTTGTCGAAGGCGAAGAGATCGGAGGGGCTGGCTTCGGTCAGTGGAATTGCTCCGCTGGGATATGCGCTGAATCTCCCACAAAAATAACGCAAAATCCGAGTGCTGCAATCGGAATTGGCGTCCGGCATTGCGCTTCTTAAGCGGACTACGCAGCGGCGGCGACTTGGGTTGAGGGGCGCGCCGTTGGGGAAGGCGGGTAATCTTGCTTAGGGAGAACCGGGCGCCTCTCCGCTTCCGGCGAGACCGAATCGGTTAATGTTGCATTAATGGGAGGGCACACATGGCCAACTTCAATACTCATTTGACGGTTGCGGCGGTTGGAAGCGGGCTCTGCGCGACCGTCGCGCTGGCGGGGCATGCCGCGCCAAACAACTACCTCTTGACGCTGACGCTGGCAGGCGCAATCGGCGGCATTTTGCCGGATATCGATCTCGAAAAGGCGATCCCGGCGCGGATGCTTTTCAGCGTGCTCGGCGTCGTGATCGCGTTCACCGCGTTATTCACCCTGACCGAACAGCATTCCATAGCGGAACTCTGGATCGTATGGCTCGGCGCTTATCTCGTTGTCCGCTACGGCATGTATAGCGCATTTGAAAAGCGTACCCGCCATCGCGGCATCTTCCATTCGATCCTCGCGGGAGCGTTCTTCATGGCGCTGACTGCCGATGTTTTCGCCCGTGTCTTCGGGGAGCCTTCCGCGCTCGCGTGGCTGACCGGCCTTTTCGTTTTCATCGGCTTCATGATCCACTTGTCGCTCGATGAGATTTATTCGGTCGATGTCGAAGGCCATACGATCAAGAAATCCTTTGGGACGGCTCTTAAACTCCTCGATCGCCGCTCCTGGGTGGCCTCTGGTCTGATGGCCGTCGCCTTGGTGGCCGCGATGCTGGTTTCGCCGCCAACGCACGAGTTTGTGGAAATTGTAAAGCCGCCTGTCTTCTTCGCTTTCCTCAAGGACAGACTCCTGCCGAAGGGCAACAACTGGTTCGATCTGAAGACGTTGGGGAAGACGGCGGCGCTTGATCCGGGACGCGCCGCGGAAGTAAAGCCAGTAGCGGCGCTCCATTAGTCTAAGCAGGATCCGCAGTCCTGAAGCGAGCCGGGCTGCGGCATCGGAACACGAAGCTGAGGCCGCGCCATTCCTCGTCGCTTAGGATGCGGAATGGCCAGCTTCGCTTCATTCGCTCCGTGACGGCGCGGTTCACTCGCACGCGATTTCGGGTGATAATGAGCTAACTTGTCACTAGGCACTCGGAGTTCCACTCACGCGCCCTTTCCTCCGCGCTGCGTGTTGGGAACCGCTCATCGGGCGGCGGCGTCGAAACACGAATTCTTAGTTTATTCCGCGCAACCGCTGACTGATCGACTTCAGCTCCCGATAAATGCCATCCAGGCGTTCTGAATAGTCAGGCTGTGTTTTACAAATTTTGTGAAGATCGTGCGCCAGGCCGCTCAGCTTCTTGCCGATGGCCGCTAATTCTTTTTTGCGCGTTTGGTGATCCATCAGATCGAATGCCGGAACCATCGCCTCCTCCAAGTGCCCCTCCTCTGCTTTGGGCTTTGCTTTAGAGTTGACTATCTTACAAGCGTCGCACTGCCGCTGTTCCGAATGGAACACCCAAATAACGTAAGCAGCCGGCGGAAATTCCGTACTCGAACCATATTCGCCTTCTGGCCCTGAGCAGGTTATAAGGCATCGCGGGGATTTTTTCGACTGTAGGCTGAAAGGATCGCTATGACACTTCGTTCTCATGTCTTTGCTGCCTCCTCAGTTTTCGTTTCGGCGCTTTGCGTTGCCGGCGCGCATGCCCAAACAGAGACGAATGACAGGGTGCTCAGGTATTTTCTCGGCAGGTGGGCCAGTCCTGAGACTGGCGCGATTATCGAATTCTATCGAGGCGGCCCGGTTCAAATTCCGCTATGAACGGGATCCTGGTATCGAGTTTGGGGGCGCCTATCGCTCTGGCGAGGGTGGCGTGGATTTGGTGCTCACCTATGGCAAAGGCATTAAGTGCTATTACAAAGCGCGCTTTGCGGCTACAGCTCGTGAAATCGTCTTTGACCTTCTCAAAGCCGAACCGGAAACGGAAAGGAGCCTTTGCGTCGAGGGCGTGACGCGCAAAGTGCTGGACACGGTCAACGAGACCGATGCCTTGCCCGGCCGCTGGGCGGGCCCATCCGGCGCCCTTATCGAGTTCTCCTCAATCGGCGACGGCTCGAAGTTCCGCTATGAAGCGGGGCCTGACGGCAAGGCGGAAGGAATCTGGAGCCCTGGCGAGGATGACGTAGACCTGATTCTTACCTACGGGGGCGGCTTGAAATGCTCCTATAGTATCCGCGATGTTTCCTATTATAGTATTCGCGAGGCTTCCGATAATGCGAATTTGGATTTCATCTTCGCGCTTCGTGGCGCCCAACCGGCTTCTGATGCACGCGCTTGCGTTCAAGGTTTTTGGCGCAAACAACCGTGATCGACGCCGCGGAACTGGGATAGGCTAGCTTGCGAGCGTTTTGCCAACCCCGGCTTTGGCGAGCTGCGCCATGACCTCATAGCCCGCCGGCAGGGGATGGATGCCATCCTCGGAGAAAGCGGGTTTCACAAAGCCTTCGCCGTCGCTCATGGCGCTGAAATAGTCCAGGAAAGTGCAGCCATGGGACACGCTATACTCTTTGAGCCAGCGGTTCAGTTCGAGGATCTTCTCCGGGGGGTGCTTGAACAGGTTATACCGGGATAGCAGCGTCATTTTATGTGGCGGGGGGAGGAGCGAAGACAGGATCACCCTCACAGCGTTGGCGTGAGCGATTTCCACCATCGACGCCAAATTGGCCTCGACGTCCTCCATCGGCATCGGACCGGTATTGCCGCCGATGTCGTTCGTCCCTGCATGAATCACGACGGCCCTCGGTTTCAGCGCAATCGCATCCTGCCTGAAACGGAGAAGCATCTGCGGCGTTGTCTGCGCGCCGATCCCGCGATTGACGTGTGGCTTGCGGGGGAAATGCTCTTCAAGAGTCCATCCTTCGGTGATGGAATCTCCGAAAAAGACGACGCGGCCCTCGTTTGGCGCGGCAGGCGCAAGCGCGGCATTGGCGCCGCGATAGCGCGACAAGGAGCCGTAGTCATCGATCAGCGATTCTAGCCACGACTTGCGCCACGCCTGAAACTCCAGCTCAAAGCCGGCAAACTCCAATCGATGGTTGTCGTTGTCGTGATAGTGCTGCACCTTGGCCTCCTCAGCTCCCGCCCTTCCTGGCTTGACCGGCTTCCCGATGCAATTCCGCTTTTACCATAAGCGGCGCCGGGAGTTCGCCTTTATGGCGACGACGCCGCCGTCACCGGCGCGGGAGAGCGAAGCAGCAGGCGCTTTTGAAAGCTTGACGACTTGCCGCCCAAATTGCAGCAGGCTCGTGCGGCAATTCGGAGACAAAGGGGACACGAGCAAAAACAAAGTTCTCGTGTGGCTTATGTCTCGCATTTGCCTACTTGATTACCCCGATGTTTCCGCTAACTCCATCGTCATGGCCGCCCTTGAGGCGGCCATCCAGGAAAATATACCGCATTTCAGTTTAACGGCTGGATGGCCGGGTCAAGCCCGGCCATGACCTTGCGGCGGATTCGCCAATGTTTTCAGAGCTTCCTTCCGCCAGCGGCGACGTGAGGGTAATCAAGTTTGCCTATGAGAGCTTGCCGCGAAGCTGGTAGGCAAACGAGTGCGGGGTCATTGCGGCAACGGCGACACCCCGATCAGGTGCGGATGCGCTGCAAGCAGCGTCGCATAGAGGGCTAGCGCCGCCGCGCCGCGAAGCGGATTGAGGCTCAGGCCGCTTAACCGGGCACGCCGGTCAACCACAGCCGCGAACGGGATCAGCGATGTCTTCGCAGCGCGTTCCGCCCAGAGTGTTGCGCCCCAAGCCGCGCGCCTGCGCCCGTCCAGCGCCGCCATGCCGGCGATCCCGAACAGCGCGAACAGCCCGAAAAGCAGAACGTGAGCCAGATCGCCGTTCGGGACCGCGTGCGCCGCGGCCCACAGCGTGATGGCCCAGAGGAGCGGATGCCGGGTGATTCCCGCGATGCCGGGCCGCCCGGGGTCGAAAGATGGGTCCCTGCCCGGCCAAATCGAAATCGAGAATGGGTTCGGCGCGGCGACGCCGAAGGCGATGAGGACGCAGACAAGCGGCATGACGAGGTTGGGAACCCAAAGCTGCCACGGCTCGAAATCCCAAAGCTGAATGTGAGGCGCGTGCCTGGCCGCCGCGATCAGCCACGCTAGAATGGCGAGCGACACGGCCGAATAGGCGATGGCGTAGAGGCCGCTCCCGAGATGCGCATGCAGCGCGCGGCGGACGGACGGCCGCGCCGGCACGACATGCGAAGCGAAAAAGGCCGCCAAGGCCACGCTCATTTCTCCCCATCCCGCTAAGATGTTCATCATTGGCATGCTCCGGCTTGGCGGTTCGGCGCAGGCTGGACTGCGGCGCTATAAAGTGGTATCAGCAATACCACAATATAAAGACAGCGCAAGGATCGGATCATGGCGACAACGGCCGAAACGCTTCGGACTTACCGAGGCCCCGCAATTTTGAGCTATGGCTTCCGGCCCTTTTTCCTCGGCGGGGCGATCTGGGCGGCTCTCGCGATGCTGCTTTTCATTCTGATGCTGACGGGGAAGATCGAGTTGCCGACGGCGCTCACGCCAATCGATTGGCATCAGCACGAGCTACTCTACGGCTTTCTTCCCGCCATCGTCGCCGGTTTCCTTCTGACCGCCGTGCCGAACTGGACGGGCCGCCTGCCGGTCGCCGGCGCCCCTCTCGCGGGGCTTTTCGCGCTCTGGCTGGCGGGCCGGGCCGCCATCGCATGTTCGGCTCTTATCGGCGCCGGAGCGGCCGCCGCGATTGACATGCCGTTCCTGATCGCGCTCGGCGCGATTGTGGCCCGCGAGATCCTCGCAAGCGGGAACAGGCAGAATTTGAAAGTGCTCGCGCTGGTGGCTCTGCTTGCCGCCGGGAACCTCGCCTTTCACATTGAAACCACCGGGGGGGAGCCCGCCGGATATGGAAAGCGGCTCGGACTCGCGGCGGCGATTCTGCTGATTTCCGTGATCGGCGGGCGGATCGCGCCGAGCTTCACGCGGAACTGGCTCGCAAAACTCGGCCCTGATAACCTTCCTGCGCCTTTCGGAAAATTCGATATTGCGGCGCTCGCCTCATCGGCCATCGCGCTCGCCGTCTGGGTCTTCGCGCCTGAAAGCGGTCTCACGGCTGCCGCTTGCGGGATTGCCGGGACCTTGAACTTGATCCGCCTCGCCCGCTGGAGGGGCGAGCGAACCCTCTCCGAGCCGTTGGTCACGATCCTCCACGCCGGATATCTTTTCGTTCCCATCGGCTTTCTGCTGATGGCCCTGGCGATCGTTTTTCCCAGCACGGTTACGCCGGCCGCCGCTGTTCACGCCTGGACGGCGGGCGCCATCGGGGTCATGACGCTGGCTGTGATGACGCGCGCAAGCCTTGGCCATACAGGCCATGCGCTGACGGCGACGCCTGCGATTGTGGCGATCTATGCGAGCGCGATAACAGGCGCCGCCTTTCGCATCGCGGCGGCCTTCGGGATCGAACCGCAGATCATGCTGCATGCCGCCGGAACGGCCTGGATGCTGGCCTTCGGCGGCTTCGCAGTTGTGTTCGGCCCGCTGCTGGTTGCGCCGCGACGATAAATGGACCGCAGACCGCGAGAGCCGCGTGTTGCGATTAGATCTAGCCGGAACCGTTGTCATGGCCGGGCTTGACCCGGCCATCCATTTTTAATCCAACAGGTGGAGTTTGGCAGCCTGGATGACCGCCTCGCAGGGCGGCCATGACTACCGGGGATTCCGGAAAACTTCGGCCGGCATCAGCCCATCCGGGCGCGGTAGTCTTGATAGGTGAACTCGCGGATAACTTCGAGCTGGCCGTTCTTCCAGAGCAGAATGGCCGGATGCTGCACGCCGTTGAACATCGTGCACTGCACCAGATTATACTGGATGGCGTCCTCCATAACGACCTTGCCGCCCGGCTTCAGCGGCTCTTTGAAAACATGATACTGCTGAAGCTGGTCGCCTGAAACGCAGGTGCCGCCCGCGAAGCGATAGACGTGCTTGTGCTTCTCGAGTTGGAGGGGCTCCCGCATGATTTCCGCCCCGGCCACGGGCATATCCAAATCCGGGCTCAGAAGAAAATCCGGCATGTGCGCGTTGAACGACATGTCCAGGATTGCGATCTTGAAGTCCACGTCGTCGCGCTCGACGATGTCCAGCACGTTCGCCACCAGAACCCCCGCATTCTTCACGATGGCCGCGCCGGGCTCCATGTGGACGGCGACGCCGTGCGCCTTCTGGAAAGCGTTCACGAGCTCGATCAGGCCCTGAACATCGTAATCGTCATCGGTGATCTTCTGGCCGCCGCCGAAATTGATCCAATCCATCCGCGGGAAATATTCGCCGAAATTTCTCTCGACGGCGCCGATCGCCTCTTGCAAGTCTCCGAAAGTCTTGTCGAAGAAGATGTGGAAATGCAGGCCGCTAATCCCATCGAGCGCGTTCGGATTTTCGGCCAGCGCTTGTCTGAACTCGCTGATGCGAATGCCGAGGCGCGATCCGGGGGCGCAGGGGCTCCACAAGCCACCATGCTCGTCTTTCCCAATGTATTCGGGATTGATGCGCAGCCCGCACTCGACCCTTTTGCCCGTTTCCCTGACGTATGCGTCTACTTCCGGCTTGAACTTCTTCCACTGGACGAATGTATTGAAGATGATCGTGCTGCAATATTTGAGTATGTCCGGAAACTCGCCGTCGCTATAAGCAGGCGCATACATATGCACGTCATGATTGAACTCATCATAGCCGAGGCGCGCCTCGTTCAGAGAGCTCACTTCAGTTCCGTCCAAATACTCCTTCGTAATATGGAAAAGCGGCCAGGTGGACCACGTCTTCAGCGCCTGGAACATCTTGCAGGCCGTGTTGTCCTTCACGTGCTTCAAGATGCTTAGATTATGCCGCAGGATCGCTTCCTCAATCACGAACGAGGCGGCATGCGCCTGTGTCGCGTCCACCGAGGATCTCGGCCGTTTTTTCATGCGTCAGCACCCGGATTCAGGAATTGGTGAAATGCCGATACCCCTCATCCTGTCCTTCTCCCGCAAGGGGAGAAGGAACGGTGTTGCAGGCGCAAGCGGACTCCCTCTCCCCTCGCGGGAGAGGGCTGGGGTGAGGGGGAATGACAAGTGGCGCATGCGCTAAATCTTCGCCGGCAACGGCTTGTAGTCGATCACTTCGAACGGCAAGCCGTTCGCGGACACGCCGTCCAGGAAAGGTTCGGGATCGAGCTGCTCGACGTTGAAGACGCCCGCGCCCGCCCATTTGCCCTGCATCATGATCATGGCCGCAACCATGGGCGGCACGCCGGCGGTATACGAAATCGCCTGGGAGCCCACTTCCCTGAACGTCTCCGCGTGATCGCAGACGTTGTAGATGAACTTCGTGCTCTCCTGTCCGTTCTTCACGCCCGTAACGATGCAGCCGATGACGGTCTTGCCGCTGTAGTTCGTCGCGAGCGAGGCCGGGTCGGGCAGCAACGCCTTGAGAAACTCCATCGGCACGATCTTGTGGCCCTGGAAATCGATCGGCGTGATGGCGTCGAGGCCGATATTCCGGATGACGCGCAGATGAGTTAGGTAGTTTTCCGAGAACGTCATCCAGAAGCGCATGCGCTCAAGCCCCGGAAGGTTCCTGGCGAGGGACTCCATTTCCTCGTGGTACAGCAGATAGCTTTCCTTCGGACCAGCGACCGGATAATCGAAGGTGAAATGGACGGCGTCCTTGTCCAGAATCGCTGGAGTTTCGATCCACTTTCCGTGCTCGAAATGCCGGACCGCCTGCGTCACTTCGCGGATGTTGATCTCTGGATTGAAGTTCGTCGCAAAGGCTTTTTCGTGTGAGCCGGCGTTCGCATCGACAATGTCGACGAAGCGGATTGTGTCGAAATATTTCTTCAGCGCATAGGCGCAATAGGCGTTGGTGACGCCAGGGTCGAAGCCCGCGCCGAGCACGGCCATAATGCCCGCATTCTTGTACCGGCCGTCGAACGCCCATTGCTGCTTGTATTCGAAGTGCGCTTTGTCCTTCAACTCGTAATTGGCGGTGTCGACATAGGGCGTCCTGGCCGCAAGGCACGCCTCCATGATCGACAGGTCCTGGTATGGGAGGGCGAGGTTGATCACGACCTCGGGCTTCACCTTCTCGATGAGGGCGATGACCTGTCCCGTCTCGTCGGCGTCCACGGTATGGGTGGCGATATCCACGCCGGTGCGTTCCTTGACCGACTTCTTGACGGCGTCCGGTTTTCCGATGGTGCGGCTTGCCAGGTGGATTTTCTTGAAGACATTTGCGTTCATGGCGCATTTATGGGCCGTTACGCTTCCGACACCACCGGCGCCGATAATGAGGACCGCACCTTCGGTCATAAAAGCACCCCCTTCGAATGTTGCGGCGATGAAGCGCCCGGCTGGAAAGCGAGATAAGCGCCTTCGCAGCAGTTCGATATCTGGCGAAAAAATCGCTGTCTACAAGGATATCGATCGCTAAGGAACAAACACGGCGGCGGCGACGACTGTCGTCCATAAGCCGTTCTTATCTCCTGTCGCCGACTGGGTCACATTGGCGGTCTTGACGATGAGTTCGCTCATCCTGAACAGCTGCCGCTTCTGGTCCCACGCCGCGTCAGGATCGAACTCGAGGCCCATCGTTGTGGCAAGCATTGTGGCTGCCAAGTCCTCGGCATAATCCCCCGCGACGTCCTCGGTTTGCCCATAGGCGTGATGCTCGGAAATGTACCCGTAAGTATTCTTGTCTCCGGGCAGCGCAAGGCCGACCGATGCGGCCAATAATCGATGTGGCTCGCAACTGTCGGTCCGCGCCAGGACCGCGAAAGTGATTTGACCGGGTGAGAGTTCGGGAAGCCCTTTTTCCTTGGTGAGCACTTTGCAGCCGGGGGGAACAATGCTTGAAACGCTCACGAGATTGAGCATGGCGATACCGGCGTCCCGAAGCGCCAACTCGAAAGATTGAAGCCTTTCGCGATGACGGCCAGAACCCCGCGTGAGGAAGAGCTTCGATGGAATCATGCAGAGGCCTCCAGCGGCTTATCTTGCTCCCAATATTTGGCCACTGACAAATGTCCGCCAGATGACAACTGCAAGTGGCGCGGTCTTCGATGCCTACGGGCGAAAAATTCCTGGCGCCCGCGGCGCGTGGCAGCCGATCAATGGCCCTCGTTCGCTCCAACAACGGCGACGGCGGTCATGTTCACGAGGCCGCGCACGGTGGCCGCCGGCGTGAGGACATGGACCGGCATAGCCGCGCCGAGAAGGATCGGCCCGATCGAGATGGCGGAGTTCAAGGTCTTGATCGCGTTGAAGCTGATGTTGGCGGCGTCGAGCGCCGGCATGATTAGCACGTTGGCGTCGTTGTGCAGCCGTGAATGCGGGAAAAGCTCATCGCGGATGCGCGCCGACAGGGCGGCGTCCGCCTGCATTTCACCCTCGGCTTCGACATCCGGCGCGAGTTCCCAGAACAGGGCGAGAGCCTCGCGCATCTTCCGCGCGGTCGCCGTTTCCCCGCTGCCGAAATTCGAGTGGGACAGAAAGGCGAGTTTCGGCGTCAGCCCGAAGCGTTCGACCTGTCGGGCGGCCAGCACCGCGATTTCGGCAAGCTCGGCGGCCGTAGGATCGAAATTCACCTGCGTGTCCGCGATGAAGTAGGCGCCCGATTCAAGCAGGAGCGCGCTGAGCGCCCCATAGGTGCAGACGCCCTCGCGCCGGCCGATGATGTCGTTGACGTCCCGAAGATGGCGGTCGAAGCGGCCCGCCGATCCGCAGATCATGGCGTCGCCTTCGCCGAGTTTCAGCAGCATCGCCGCGATGACCGTGTTCCGGCGCCGGACCGCTATGCGCGCGTCCGACAGAAGCACGCCCTTGCGCTCGGTCAGCGCGTAATAATGCTTGGCAAGCTCTTCGACGCGGAAGTCCTCGATCGGATCGAACACTTCCACGTCGCGCCCTGGCTGCATGGGCAGCCCGAGGTTCTGAAGCCGCTCCTCGATGAAGCGCCGGTTTCCGACAAGGATCGGCTTGGCGATGCCCTCGTTCAGAACCTGGTAGGCGGCCTGCAAGACCTTGACGCGCTCGCCTTCCGCGAAAATGACGCGCCGGGGCGCTTTCTTCGCCGCGTCGATGACAGGCTTCATGACAAGCACGGAGCGGAACACGAAGCGCGAAAGCCGGTCGCGATAGGCGTCGAAATCGAGGATGGGCCGCGTGGCGACGCCCGAGTCCATGGCGGCTTTCGCAACTGCGGGCGCAAGCCTGGTGATGAGCCGCGGGTCGAAGGGCTTCGGGATGATGTACTCCGGGCCGAAAACGAAGCTCTCCGCGCCATAGGCCGTCAGCACGATGTCGCTCGCTTCGGCTTGCGCCAACCCGGCGATCGCCATCGCGCACGCCTGTTTCATCTCCTCGTTAATCTCCGTCGCGCCCGCGTCGAGCGCGCCGCGAAACAGAAACGGGAAACACAGGACGTTGTTGACCTGGTTCGGATAGTCCGAGCGGCCCGTGGCGATGATGGCGTCGGGACGCACCGCCTTCACATCCTCCGGCATGATCTCCGGCGTCGGATTGGCCAGCGCCATGATGATCGGGCGGTCCGCCATGGTCTGGATCATATCCGCCGAAACAACACGCGGCGCGGAGAGGCCCAAAAAGATGTCCGCGCCCATCAACGTCTCGGCGAGCTTGCGGAAGGGCGTCGGACGGGCATAGCGCGCGAGGTAGGGGTTCATCTCCTCCGTGCGGCCCTCATAAACGACGCCGCACCGGTCGGTGACGAAGATGTTTTCGCGCGCCAGGCCGAGGCTCACCAGCAGGTTGAGGCAGGCGAGCGCCGCAGCGCCGCCGCCGCAGCAGGCAAGCTTCACAGAGTGGATGTCCTTGCCGACGACCTTGAGCCCATTGAGGATCGCCGCGGCCACGACGATGGCGGTGCCGTGCTGATCGTCGTGCATGACGGGAATTTTCATGCGCTCGCGGAGCTTCTGCTCGATCTCGAAGCATTCCGGCGCCTTGATGTCTTCGAGGTTGATCGCGCCGAAAGTCGGCTCGAGCGCCGCCACGGCATCGACGAAGCGATCCGGATCGGTGGCGGCGACCTCGATGTCGAACACGTCCAGCCCGGCGAATTTCTTGAACAGCACCGCCTTTCCTTCCATCACCGGCTTCGAGGCCAGGGGCCCGATGTTGCCGAGACCGAGGACAGCAGTTCCGTTGGTGATGACGCCCACAAGGTTTGCGCGTCCCGTCAGCCGCGCGGCGGCGGCGTTGTCTCTAACGATCTCATCGCAGGCGAAGGCGACGCCCGGCGAATAGGCGAGCGAGAGGTCGCGCTGCGTCGCAAGCGGCTTTGTCGGGACGATGGCGAGTTTGCCGGGCGGATCGGACTCGTGATACTCGATGGCGCTTTCTTTGAAATCGTTCGCCATGGCGCACCCTCCTCCATCCTGTAAGAGCGAGGAAAAAGGCGCTCATGCACCGCCCCTGTCAACCTGACGTTCGTCGGGGTTTCAGCCGGATGGACGTGAATTTCACGCGCAGGAAACGCGCACAGGAGCAGCCCTCACGAGAGCAGCCGACGGGCTGCGGTTCCCTTCATCAGGGAATGCCAACTTTAACACCGCTGGTTAGGTGGATCGAGTCCTCCCGCGCGCCGAAATCGCGGGCATAGGCGGCTTCGATGAAGACGCCCGCATGCCGCTCCGGCCATAGCTCGTAGTCAAACCCGGCGGTCGCCTCGATGGCGGTCGAGTCCCTCGGGCCATCGCCGCTGTTGCGGTGTATCCATTCCGGCCCGACCCCGATCAGGAACTCAAGGTGCTCGGCAAGTTCAAAAGGCTTCTTGAAGATCAACTCGGTTTCGATCTCGGTTCCGCCCTTCGAAAAAAGCGGCGTGGCGGCTAGTTCAACTTCGAGCCAGTGCTCGATGAGCGTGTGTTCCAAACCCGCGTGAGGCCCGGACGAAGGAAATCCGCCTTCCAGTCCCCATTCCCCCATGCCGCCGATTTCGACAGCCCAGGTCGGATCCTCGCCTCCGGCGCAGGCGCTTCCGGCCCACGCCCAGCAAGCAACCATGCAAACCGCTATTACCGCCCGCTTCACTGTAGCCCCCGAATCAATTTCTTGTCCATCAGGCTACTTAGCCTTCGCTATGCAGTCACGCCCACGAGGATTTTTTTGGCTTATGGTGCAAAAGCGCCAGGCTAAGCAAACGGTCCTTGATGCAAACACGCATGCGATTGGGTGGGAAGCGGTCCTGGCCTGGTTTCAGAGGCGCGGCCCGCCCGATGGACGCGCTTAAGCTTTATACGGCGTGGCGTGCGCTTTCCCGATCCCTTGCCGAACCCGAGCCCGATCGGTACGCTCGCCGGCGTGTGCGCTCGAAGGCCTGGAACGGCGGCGCTCCGGTTCGCGGCGCGGCTCCTGCCCCGTGATCCGCGAAACGCGCTTTTTGGGGCCTGGCCGCGGAGCGCCCTTGGCCGCCCGCTCATGGCCATGGCTTTGCCCACCGCCGGAACCGTCACGCAAATCGGTGGTTGGGATCGCCTGTTTGGTCAGTTTCTCTATGGCGCGCAGCAGATCGCGCTCCTCATTGTCGCAGAACGAGATGGCCTCGCCCTCCGCTCCAGCGCGCGCTGTGCGGCCGATGCGATGCACATAGGCTTCGGGAACTTCCGGCAGTTCGTAATTGATGACATGGCTGACGCCGTCAACGTCAATGCCACGCGCCGCAATATCCGTCGCCACCAGCACGGCCACGCGCCCCGAACGAAAACCTTCCAGCGTGCGCTGGCGCTGGTTCTGGGCCTTGTTGCCGTGGATCGCCTCCGCGGTCATTCCGGCGCCGGCCAGCGCCGAAGCCACGCGGTCTGCGCCGCGCTTGGTGCGGGTGAAGACGATGGAGCGGCGGAAATCGGGATTGCGCAACAGTTCGATAAGCGCCTCGCGCTTGCGCTTGGCCTCGATCAGCACCACCCGCTGGGCGACGCGATCCGCCGTCATGGCGAGCGGCGTCACCGAAACCTTGACCGGATTGTGCAGCATGTCCGCCGCAAGCGCAGCAATCTCAGGAGGCATGGTCGCGGAGAATAATAGCGTTTGCCGCCTCTTCGGCAGTTTAGCGAAAATCTTGCGGATCGGCGGGAGAAAGCCAAGGTCCAACATATGGTCGGCCTCGTCCAGCACCACGGTGGAAGTTCCGTCGAGCCGCAGATTGCCCTGAGCCAGATGATCGAGCAGACGGCCGGGCGTGGCCACCAGCACATCGAGGCCCCGCGTCAGCGCCTGAATTTGCGCGCCGAAGCCGACGCCGCCAAAGATGACGGCGACCTTGATTCCGGAAAAGCGGCCATAAACCTTGAAACTCTCGCCGATCTGGGCCGCAAGTTCGCGCGTTGGGGCGAGCACCAAGATGCGAGGCTGTTTGGGGCGTAAATGTTCGGGGAATTTCATCAGGCGGGTAATCAGCGGAGTCGCGAAGGCGCAGGTTTTGCCAGTGCCTGTTTGCGCGATTCCTATAAGGTCGCGGCCTTCCAAAAGGGACGGAATTGCTTGCGCCTGGATCGGCGTTGGCGTCTCATAGCCCTCAGAGGACAGAGCGCGCAAAATGGTCTCGGCTAGACCGAGATCGGAGAATTTTGTCACTTAATCGCTTTCATGGAGTCGCGCGCCCGCAACTTCGGCGGTGATCGCGGCGACGTGTCGAAGAGGGCCCCGCACAGAATGGGCCGACTCTCAGGGAACGGTCTGAAGGCCGGGCGACACCTTTTGTTTGTGTCCTATGCGCCGGCGCGCCGTCTCACTGCAATGCAGTTCCTGAACGTTTAACCGCATATTCGCTCACGGGCAAGTCTTGAATGTGTATCGGCTGGAAAGCCCAAAGCACCTGGCCTGGCGGGCGAACGCTCGGCGCCGGCAAGAAATTCCCAAACGAGGGGCTGCGAGGTCAGCGCGGCTGGCCGCCGTTGGGCGTGACGGGGTTCACGTCCACAGCCACCTCGACATCGTGCTCCCCGCCGCCGAGAAGCACGCCGCTGACCGGGCTTACATCCTGGAAATCGCGTCCAAACGCGATGGCGATGTGCTCCTCCCTGGGGATCAGGTTGTTCGTGGGATCGAAGTCGACCCAGCCCCATTCTGGCGACCAGACCGACATCCAGGCGTGTGAGGCGTCGGCGCCGACGAGCTTCGGCTGGCCTTCGGGCGGATAGGTGAGCAGATAGCCGCTCACATAGCGCGCGGCGAGGCCGAGCGTGCGCAGGCAAGCGATTTCGAGATGGGCGAAATCCTGGCAGACGCCGCGCTTGATGCGCAGCACTTCCTCCACCGAAGTCGCCGCGTCCGTCGCGCCGGGGTGGTACTTGAACTCGCGATGGATCCGCGCCGTGAGGTCCTGCACAGCTTGGAGAAGGGGCCGGCCATCGGGGAAGCTTGGCCGCGCGAACTTGTGAATGTCGCGCGAAGGCCGGATGTATCGGGAGGGGCAGGAATACTGGACGGCTTCGAACGTCTCCGAGCCGAGGTTCGCGCGAAGCTGGGCGGCGACATCGTTCCAGCTTCCGCAGCGAGTCGGCTCCACCGGCAGGGGCGCCTCGACCTCGACCTGCGCCCGCGAGTGGATCTCAAGCTTGGTGTGGTCCTGCTCGATGGTGATGATGGAGGCCGGATTGCCGAAATCGTCTGTCAGCTCGGTCTTGGAGGCGGGGGCTGGATCGATGATCAGGCTATGGCGGAGAACCGTCTGACGGGTATGCGAGCGGGGTGTCAGATGCAGAAGGTGATGGGATTGCGAAACGGGCGCTGAGTAACGGTAGATTGTCCGGTGACTGATTTCAAAATTCATAGGCGGCGCCCGAAACGAGTGTAGACGCGGCGGAGCTCGTCCTCCGTGAGGTTGAAGTAACGGCGCGTAATTGCTTCGGACAGCTTCGGCAAGCCTGAAATGATGTGAGTCAACAGGTCTTGCAGCTCGGACCGCTTCCCGTCAGCGTTGGCATGCTCAAGGCTCGCAACTCTTGCGAGGCGCACGCGCGTGAGAAGATCGAGGATAAGACGCTGCTCCTCATTGTGAGGCGCGTGCGGCGACGCCTGCGGCAGCGCATGAAGATGCTCGTCAATCGCGCAAAGCTGAAAGCCGATGCCGCGCGGGTTCGATTCGTCCACCATGAGAAGGTCGAGGACGAGCGACAGGATGGGCGCGAACAGATAGCGCTGCCGGAACGTGATGGTGCTGTCGGCGACGTTCAGCACGAAGAAGAGCCGCGCGGTCTCCTCGTCCTCCCGCCGCGCCTCGCCGAAAAGCGCAAGCAAAAGCTCGGCAAGGTTGAAGGCGCGCTCAAGGCGGCGGCCCATGTCCTGGAAACGCCACCCATAATTGCGCGTCATGTTCTCCGCCGTCAGGCCGTTCATCGCCGCTAGCGTGACAATCCCCGCATTCAGCCGGTCGAGCAGCTTCACGGAATCGGCGATGTCGGCGGGCTGCGGCGAGGCGATGATCGAGAAGCGCTGAAGGGTCTGCCAGACTTCGATGGACAGGCGGTCGCGCACGATGCTGCCGACGCGCAACATGTTGCTTTCGAGGCCCGGAAGGCTGTGCGTGCGGCCAGGCGTTGTCATGAGCAGCCGGACGGCGTGCTCGATGCCGCGGCTATCGGCGCCAAGCTCCCTGGCGCTTTGAGGCTGATCCTTGGCGAGGATCAGCTCAAGGGCTCTGCGCCGGCCATCGCCCCGGTCGACGGCGCTGTTGTCGTGCGATCGCGTGAGCGCCCCGCGCGCGATCCTCATGACCCAGTCCGCGCGCTCGCAATAGCGCCCCAGCCAATACAGATTGTCGGCGATGCGGCTGCGAAGCCCTATCCCCGCGCGCAGCACCCGCGCGACCTCCGCGGCGGGCCGCATCATCGTCATGTGCGGGGCGTGGGGCTCGTCGTCCGAAGCGATCCACACATCGCGCGAATGTCCGTCCATGGCGGACATGGCGACGCCTGGCGTGCCATCGAGCGACATCGCGAGGCCGCCGGGCATCACACGATAGTCCCCATCGACGCCGATCACGTAAAGACGCACGGCGAAAGGACGGGCTTTGAGGCCATCGGCGGTCCAGGAGGGCGCCGTCGCACAGTCGTGACGTTCTTCGGCGACGTAATCCTGTCCGTTCATCTCGAGATTGAGCTTCAGAGCCTCGAGGTCCCGCGGCGACAGCGTATCCGGCATGATCCCAAGCTCGGCGCGGCCCGGCCTGCCGGTTCCTTCGTGAGCGTGCCGGATGACGAAGCGTTCGGGATGCGCGAACACAAAGACGCGCGCCTCCATATCGCCGAGCCACCGGCGGTGCGTGTCCTCCAAAACGAGGTCTTGCCCGAGAAATGTGCGTGCGATCTGCGGGAGATGAGGCGCCAGTCCGCGATTTTCCACCACCGACGAGCCAAGGAAATTCATGAGCAGGCGCTGGTTCCTGCGGAGGGCCTGAACGAGCCCCACAGGACCGGCAAAGCCGCTCGGATCGAGTTCGAGCGGGTCGCAGTGCGAGCCTTGAACGCACCGGATCATGAGATCGATCGGCTTCAGGCCTTCCAGCGTCTTCATGTAGACGCGGCTGCCAATCACGCGCAGATCCCCGCCCTCGACAAGCTGGAAGCCAAGGTAGCGCGAAAGATAGGCGTGGCTGAAATAGTCCTCGTGACGCGGCCCCGGCGTCAGGAGCGTGATCAGGGGATCGTCGCGCTCGATGCGCTGGAATAGCTCGGTCTGGAACTGCTGGAAGTGAGGAGCGAGCCTCAACCCGCGGTATGAGCGGAACACATCGGCCATCAACTGGCCGTGGAGAAGGCGATTTGCGAGCGCGAAGCCAACGCCGGCGGGCGTTTCCGCATGAACGTCGATAATCTTCCACGAGCCGTCCATGTCGCGGATCAGATCGGCGGCGAAGAAATTGATCAGGCGCCTTTCGGACTTCGGTTCGCGGCAGGCGCGAAGAAAAGCCGGATCGCTGAACACAAGGCGCGGTGGAACTTTGCCCGCCTTGAGCAGGGTTTGGGGCCCATAAAAATCCTTCGCGATGAGGTCGTAAAGCGTGGCTCGCTGGACCAGCCCCCGCTCAAGCTGCGCCCACTCTGTGCTGGAGATCAGAAGCGGAATGAGGTCTATCGACCAGGGCTGGACGCTGCCTGGTTCCGCGAAGAGGTCATGCGCGATCCCGTTTTCGCGGACAAGGCGGCGCATTCGCTCCTGGCGCTGAAACTGCGCGTCGGGCGCAATCGCCCCGAAGGCTTCCGAGAAGGCTCTCCAGGATGGCCTGACTGTTCCATCGGCTCCGACGGCCTCGTCGAAACCGCTGGCGGGCGGCCTGTAGTCAGCGAGTAAATCCTGCGGAGGGACCATGTTTTTGACGGTGCTGCTCATGGCCAGCGCTAATCTTCTCCCGACCGCGCAGGAAGACACGAACCTTTGCTGCTCCTCATTTCGTCCCCCGTTCAGCCGCTTAATCGTCCGGCGTCACCAGATAACACTAACATCCCTTTGCTGGCTCCGCTAGGGTGGCCGCGCAAGCCCCCGATCAGCCTGAGCGCCTGGGCCGAAGTAAGATGGTTAAGCTGCAAGGCCGGATTGGCCCTCCTAGAGCCTATCCGCTTTTGATGGAATCAAAAGCGGGCTCTAGTTTTTGTTTGGTCGCGCGTCTTATCGGAAAACCGCTTCGCGCTTTTTCGGACGCACTCTAGAAGAGTTTCAGGCCAGGAGGCAAAGGCAGCCCCGCCGTAAGAGCCTGCATCTTTTCCGCCATCGTTCTTTCGGTTTTTTGCTTTGCATCGTTATGAGCTGCGATGATGAGATCTTCGAGAATCTCGGCTTCATCGGGCTTGATGAGGCTGGGATCGATGGAAATCCGCGCCATCGAACCCTTGCCGGTCAAGGTTACCTTGACGAGGCCGCCTCCGGAGATCCCCTCGATCTCCATCGCCTCGAGCTCGGTCTGCAGCTCCGCCATCTTGCTTTGAAGCTCTTGCACCTGCTTCATCATGGTTAGGGGATTTTTCATTCGTGCCTCCTGGCTTTGACCTTCGCGCTAATCGAGCGGGCGTACGCTTTTGATTTCAGCATCCGGAAAATGATGCATGACATTCTTGACGGCCGGATGCTTGCGAATTTCATCGACGGCCTTCGCTTCTTCGGCGCGGCGGCGCGTCCCCAGCGGCGCCATGCCCCGCTCTTCCGAAAGGGACACGATCCAACGCTCGCCCGACCAGGCCTGCATCTTCCGCGACAGATCGGTCGCGAGATTTTTGGGGGCGCCGTCGAGTGCGTGGATCTCCAGGTAGCCCGGCCCGAATTTCACAAGCTCCACCTGTTCTTCGAGCGCGATCTTCAGCTTGATGTCGCGCAGCTGGCCGGCATAGCCGACGATGTCCTCGAATGAAGCAAATGTCCTCGCGGCCGGAGTCTCTGCCGCCATCCGCGGCGGCTTGCTCGTCGCCATCGCTCGCCACCTGGCGCATCGATCAGCGCTTGCGCGGCGGCGCCTGCTTCGATCCTTGGCCGGGGCTCTTCCTTCTTAGCAGGTTGAACCGCCGGCCGGCCTTTGAGTTCGCCGATAATGTCGGCCGGAGACGGAAGCTGCGCCGTGTAGCACATTCGGATGACGAGCATCTCGGCGGCGGCGAACGGGCGCGGCGCGCGGGTCGCCTCATCCAAACCCTTGAGCAGCATCTGCCACGCCGTTGCGAGGCGCGGGACAGCCAGTTCGGAGGAGAGCTTGTCGGCGCGGGAGCGGTCTTCGGCCGAGAAATCGGGAGGATAAAGCCCAGGGATCGCCTTAAGGCGGCTCAGCGCATGAACGGCGTCGGCGGCGTCGGTCAGGATCATCAACGGGTCGCCGCCCTTGTCGTGAAGCGCGTTGAGCGAGGACAGCGCCTCTTTCGCGTCGCCCTGGAAGATGCGTTCGAGAAGATCGAAGATCGCGCCCCGGCCGGCAAGCCCGAGCATCCCGGCCACCGCCGCGGCGGTAAGATGGCCTTCGCCAAGCGCCAGCGCCTGATCGAGGAGAGACAGGCCGTCGCGGACGGAGCCCTCCGCCGCGCGCGAGATCAGCGCCAGCGCCTCGGATTCGGCCGAGTGTCCTTCCTTGGCGAGTACGCCCTCGAAATGCGCCGTGAGAACCGCGCTATCCACCCGCCGCAAATCGAAGCGCTGGCAGCGCGAGAGGATCGTGACCGGAACTTTGCGGATTTCCGTCGTCGCGAAAATGAACTTCACATGCGGCGGCGGCTCTTCGAGAGTCTTCAGAAGCCCGTTGAAGGCTTGCTTCGACAGCATGTGAATTTCGTCGATGATGAAGACGCGGTACCGCGCCGAGGCGGGCTTGTAGCGGACGGCTTCGATGATTTCGCGAATGTCGTCGATGCCGGTGTTGGAGGCCGCGTCCATTTCGAGGACGTCGACATGGCGGCTCTCCATGATCGCCTGGCAATGCACGCCGAGTTCCGGCATATCGAGGGTCGGCTTATCGACGCCGGGCCGCTCGTAGTTCATCGCGCGGGCCAGAATGCGCGCCGACGTGGTTTTGCCGACGCCGCGCACGCCGGTCAGCATATAGGCCTGGGCGATGCGATCCATTGCGAAGGCGTTTCGCAGCGTGCGGACGAGAATGTCCTGGCCGATGAGATCGTCCAGGGTTTGAGGCCGGTATTTGCGGGCTAGAACGACATAGGGCAGAGCGGCCGCGGGTTTCCGGCTTCGGCTCCGTGCGCCCGTCGGGGGTATGGCTGGATTTGCTCATAGGCGACAGCGTACGGGTCCAGCACTCCGAATCTGAAAAAGACCCCAAATCGGTGGAAAAGGCGCAAGGTGAGAGGCTGGACAGCAACCCGCATCGGATTCGTTAGGGCTGCTTCCTTCCGGACCTGACCCGGTTGGCGAGCGATACGTCCGCGCCAACCTCCCGCTCCATATATCGCCGGTCCGCGCCTTCCGCGCAAGTCTGGAGTGCGCCTTTCTCCGCAGGAACGGGGCGCGCAAATGTCACGCCCGCATTTTTCCGTGCGGGCTTTCAACGGTGGGCGGGCATCTGGCCTTTTTGAAAGGCGTCTGCGAATTTGTGCTCAAGAGCGTCCAATTTCCGGATTTCACATTCCCAAATGACGAGCACGCGCCAGCCAAGCGCTGTTAGCTCATGTCTCACACGCTCGTCGCGAGTCATATTCTTGCTGATCTTGCCGATCCAGTAGTCACGGTTGGCTTTTGGCGTTCGCGCGCCCCGAGCGCAATCGTGGCCATGCCAAAAGCAACCGTGAACAAAAATGGCCGTACCCCAGCGCGGAAGAACAATATCCGGCTTTCCTGGCAACCCGCATCCGCCGAGGCGAAAGCGCAATCCCCTGCGATGAAGCATGCTTCGGATTTTCAGCTCCGGCCGAGTGTCCGCCCCTTTCACGGCGCGCATGACGCGGCTGCGTTCGGCGGTTTGCTCCTCAGGGCTTAATCTCGATTTTGAGGCTTGGGTCAGTTTCTATCTCTTCGATGAAGCCGCTCGATAAGCTCCGTCATTGGCCGCGGCTCGACTGCTTTCGCCAATCGCCCGGCGTCGAAGTTCTCAGAAGCGGCTGAATGATATGCGCCGCAAGATGCCGGACGACAGGCACAACGAGACCATCCCCCGCCAGATGGTAAGCATCGTTATAGCGGGCTGGCAGCGAATATTCATCTGGCAAGCCCATGAGCCGCGCAGCTTCCCTGGGCGACAATAAACGAGACCTGACGGCGTCAGCCTGTACTACCATTATAGTCTGGCGGCTCGATCCTCCGGCTGGCGTTCTAAGACACCCGGCAACATCGTCAAAGCGAACCTCCGCTCTTTGCACTTTACCGCCCATCCCATCTGGGCGCGTGCGGCGATAGACTGTTCCCACAACTCTCTTCTTGAGCTTCTTGGCCGCCTCCACTTTTTTCAGGTTCAGAGGGCTCATCAGCTCAAGAATGCGACTGGTTTCTCCTGGCGTGTGCCACTCAACTCCCTCCGGCTCGTCGCCGACGAAATCAGCCAAGGCCGTATTCCTAACCGGCGGATGAGGCAAATCCCACCAAACCCATTTTTGCCGAACGGGCTCCGGCAAGGCAGAGACCGCCTCTATCAAGGCAGCCGGATGCCACCGGATCGAGGGCGATTGTCCCGCAAGTCCAGCATCCGGATGCATGTCCTTTTGAAATGCAACCACGAAAACTCTTTTGCGAGATTGGGGTATGAAGTGAACCGCATCGATGACGAGCGCGCCGAGCTTATAGTTCGCTGCAGAGACGGCGTTCGATATAGCAGCGAAATCGCGCCCCCCATTACTTTTTAAAATACCGTAGACATTTTCCAGGACGATGACGCGCGGAGGCCGCCCCGAGTTCTGGAGTTGACGAATCAGATGCCAGAATGGCCAGAACATCCCGCTTCGCTCTCCATTCAAACCGGCTCCGTTTCCGGCGAGAGACAAGTCCTGGCAGGGAAAGGATGCCCAGGCGAGGTCTGCCGTTCCCGGCAACTCGTCGGATTTCACAAGCCGGATATCCTTAACCACGAGGGAGCCGCCGCCATGGAAGGCCCTGTAGGCTGCGGCTTTGACCTCGTCGAAATCGTTCGCGAAAGCGCAGGTCCATTCTGGCCCCAGGCCAATGCCGGACATCCCGCCGCCCGCAAAAAAATCGTAGTATATAAAACCCATAGCCGATCCGAAGGAGGAAACTCTGGAGCGAGATATACCAGGGCGAAACTAGAACTAAAAGTGAACATTGCGTTTTGCACAGGGTCATCGTGTAGACTACCGCAGCTGCATTGCAGCTTCGCCAGAGAGAATCGGTATCAACGCAGCCTTGCAACTCACCCGCGCCGCACAGTATTTTCCGGCGAAGCGAACAAGCTCGACCTGGAGGAAGAATGGCCGCCGCCGATCCGAACGAAGATTTCTACAAAAGCCTGAGGAAGCCGAGCATCGCTGCGGAGATCCTCTCCGAGGCGTTGCCCTATATGCAGCGCTACGATCAGGCGACGGTTGTTATCAAATATGGCGGCCACGCCATGGTCGACGCCAAGCTCGCCGAAAGCTTTGCGCGTGACATCGTGATGCTCGAACAGGCGAGCGTGAAGCCGGTCGTTGTGCATGGCGGCGGACCGCAGATCGCAAGCTTGCTCGGCCGGCTCGGCATCAAGAGCGAGTTTACGGCGGGCCTGCGTGTAACGGATGCGGCGACGGTGGAAGTGGTCGAAATGGTCCTCGCTGGCACGATCAACAAGCAGATCGTCTGCCAGATCAACCAGCTTGGCGGTCACGCCGTGGGCATCTCAGGCAAGGACGGCAATCTCCTGATTGCGAAAAAACTGACGCGGACGACGGTCGACCCGGACTCGAACATCGAGCGCGTGGTCGATCTCGGCTTTGTGGGCGAGCCCGACGAGGTCAATCCCCGCATCGTGCAGGTGCTTGCCGCGAATGAGTTCATCCCGGTTGTCTCTCCCCTCGGCCTTGGGCGCGACGGCACCACCTTCAATATCAATGCGGACACGTTTGCGAGCGCGCTTGCAAGCGCGCTGAAGGCGAAGCGCCTTCTGCTTCTGACGGACGTTGCGGGCGTTCTCGACAAGAACAAGAAGCTCATCCACCGCCTGACCGTTTCGGAGGCGAAGGCGATGATGGCCGACGGCACGATTTCTGGCGGCATGATCCCGAAGATCGAAGGCTGCCTTCATGTGATCGAGCAAGGCGTGGAAGGCGTCGTGATCCTCGATGGGCGCGTGCCTCACGCGGTGCTCCTGGAACTGTTCACCGAGCACGGCGTCGGCACCCTGATCGAGCGTGACCCCAATGGCTAAGCAAAGTTCGCCGGTTTGGCCATTGGTTCGAAACCCCTCGCCCCAGCCCTCTCCCGCGCAAGCTCCCCGTGGCGAGCTTGCATCTCTGGAGTGTCCGCATCCGCAAGCGGATGCGGATGGGAGAGGGGGTTCGGTCGCCGACGCTTCAGCTTCGTTCCCTCTCCCTGTGGGAGAGGGACGGGGTGAGGGTGTACGCCGTTGGGGAAGCCAGGAAGCCTTGCTTGGAACAACGGGCCCCGCTCCGGGCTTGGCGGAAGCCTTTGCCGGAACGAAGCTTTGGATTTTCGATCTCGACAACACGCTTTACCCTGCCGAGTGCAATCTATTCGCCCAGATCGACCAGCGGATGTCCACGTTCATTCAGAATTTGCTTGGGCTGGACCCGGCTGCGGCCCGCAAGGTGCAAAAGGATTTTTATTACGAACATGGCGCCACGCTCGCCGGTCTCATGGCGGCGCATGGTGTGAAGCCGGACACGTTCATGGACTTCGTTCATGACATCGACCTTGCGCCCGTGTCCCACATGCCCGATCTCGCCGAGGCGATTTCGCACCTTGACGGCCGCAAGTTCATCTTCACGAACGGCTCCGCCCGACATGCGGAGCGCGTCGCCGGGAAGCTTGGCGTGCTTGACGAGTTCGACGGCATTTTCGACATTGCGGCTGGGGGATACGTGCCGAAACCGAAGCCGGAGTTGTTCAAGCGCTTCCTCGACTATTGCGAGGGCGCAAACTGCAAAGCCGCAATGTTCGAGGATCTGCCCCATAATCTCGAAGCGGCGCACGAATTGGGCATCGTCACCGTTCTGGTGCGTTCCAGCTATGACGACCATCCCTCGCAGCACGCTCTTAGGGAGGACGAGGCGCTTCCGCGGCACATCCACTTCGAGACCGATAACCTGACCCGCTTCTTGAACGACATCATTTCGGCCAGTCAGGCTGCGGCTTGAGGCGCACCATAGCTCGTCCTTCCGGACTTCAGTTAGGCGCAGAGATATAAGGGCCGGGAGCGGCCGGGGGGAGCTTGCGCCGCGCCGAAATGGCGGCGCCAGGGCTACTCAGTTCATGTTGGCGAGGTAGGATGCGACGGCTTCGATCTGCTCGTCGGACAATTTGTGCTCGCCCGGCGACTTAACGCTGCCCTGCTCCCTGTTGATGATGGACCAGTTCGAGAGGACCTTATTCGCGTACGCGTAAACCTGACCGGCCAGGCGCGGGACACTATCCGAGCCTCTGCCGGTGTCCCCGTGACAGCTCGCGCAAGCCGCAACCTTGGCTTCGGGAACGCCCGATTCGTAGATTCTCTTGCCCTCGCCGATGAGCTCCTTCTTGCCGCCGCCGGCCGGCGGCGGCTCAAGCGCGTTGAAGTGCGTTGCTACGGCCTTGCGGATCACCGGATCGACGCTGCCCAGGACAGGAACCATGAAGGTTTCCGCCGTCACATTATCCCGGCGGTGGTCGGAAATAACGTCGAATTTGGCTTCAAGGTATGGAATCGTCTGCCCCGCAAGCCGCGGCACCGGATAAGCCGCCGCAAGGCCTTGACCTGACTGCCCGTGGCATTTCTTGCAGTAAGCTATTTTCGCATCGACGTCTTTGGAATGGGCGGATCTGTCCTCAGCGCGGCTCGCCGCTGGAAGGACAAGCGCCAAGGCTACCGCCGGTAGAGCCAATCGCAAGCCGATATGCTTCATGATCCGAATCCCCGCTTCCTTCTTAAGCTCTTCGCGACACAAAACCATATGACCATCTCAATGCAGCCTGGCTTGCCAAGCCTAGCTCCCGTATGCTGCGTTAAAGAAATCGAAAATTTTCTTAATCGCGAAGCGCATTATTCATATATTTCGCCACACATCAACTGACCGAACATGTCACTGCTACGCTTTAGCGCGGCCTTGGCTGCCTGTAGGTGCTTTTTTCTCCGCGTTGGGTCACTCATGCCACGCTCCTAAAGGCGAGCGATCAATTTCTCCCATTCTTGGGCGCGAGCGTCCCAGGTCGTAAGCGAAGGTTCGGACAGGCAGTTGCGATGCATGGCGCTCCAAAGGCCGTCATCGGAGAGGAGCGCGGCCGTTCGTGCGATAAACTCATCCCGGTTGCGTGCGATGAAGCCGGTTTCGCGGTCGCGGACACGCTCCGATAGAGAGCCGATCCCCAGCGTTACGATCGGCACGCCCGCCGCGATGGCCTCCGCGGCCGCAAGGCAATAAGTCTCGTCACGATGACCCGGAATCAGTTGCACGCGCGTGGCCGCCAGTTCATGCGCGAGATCGGAACGCGCAATGCTGCCGCGGAACGATAACTCCCTCAAGCGCAAGTCTTCGGGCATTGGCGGCTGCCTGATGAAGCTTGGGCGCGAAAACGTCGAAGGCGGCGGCTGGAACCTGCTTCTTGACCTCGCCCCAGAGATCCGAGAAGCCAGTCGAGGCCGCGATAGGGCTGCGACGTGAAAATGGCTCGCGGCGCAGGCGCTTCCGGGGCAGGCTCGCGCCTGAAGAAATCTTCCTGGATGCCATGATGGATGATCGTCTTGCCGCGCGAGGGAAGCCATCCCGGCACGCGCGTCGCGTGGTATTTCCCGCAAATCACGAAATGGGGCCGCGTCGCCAAAAGCGGCCCAAGATCGCCCCGCCTTATTGTGCGCCAGCTTTTCAACGGGTTGTGCAGCCAGAAAATGCGCGACCGGAAGGTCGTCTCGCCGAAGGCCATGGGCGTTGCGACCGCGATGCCGATCTCGCCTTTGCTGTGCTCGTCGGCCTCTCCAATTGGGCGCCATTTGACTCCAAACTCGCGTCTTAGCGACGAGACGCCATTGAAGACGGTCACATCGTGCCCGCGCCTTGCCAGAGCTTCAGCCAGTTGCACGATCGAGCTTTCGATCCCGCCGAGCGAAGCCGTTCGCATCGTTTCACCGGAAAACGGCGCGCCGCGATAGAGAAAATCGATAGCGGTCACTCTCTCACCCAGTCTGTTATTGAGCCGTCCGCGTTGTGAACCCGTCTTGCGACTGCGGCGAAGGGGACCTGAGCGCCGCAAGCTTTTCAGCGGAGGCCTCAAGCGCCGGCTAAAGTCAGCGAGCCGCTCTTGATGATGCCGGACACGCCTTGCGCGACGAGATCCCTGATCGCGGCGGGGCTTTCCTTGCCCCCATCGATAACAAGCACATCGCATCCACGGGTGAAATTGACGGCCGCCTCGCTGGCCTTGCTTCGCTCGCCGATCGTCACCATGCAAAACTGCGCGCCCCTGACAAGGCCGTCATAGGCTGCGAAGGGTTGGGCATCCCCTGCGGCCGCTGCCGCGGCGGCCACCGGCATCGCAGGATAGGAGACAAGCAAAGTTTTCAGGGCGCGAACGGAGGCATCGCTGCTGTCGACAACCGGAACGGCGATCATGTGGTCGTCCCTGTGGCCCAGAACGAAGGTTTTCGCGTATACGCCAGCCTGCAAGGCATTCCCGCCGAAGCTCGCCGATGGCTCGCGCGCCACGCCTGCGGTTCCGAGCACTGGGCCGAAATTCATCGTGAACCCGAGGCCAGCCAGATTGGAGCCCAGCGAACGGTAGGTTGTATAGGCATATTCGGGGTCGCCCTGGGACGCGACCCGCTGCTGAGATGGCCACGCTTCGAAATCCTTGATGCGGGGAAGCCCGCCGCTGCCGCCGCCGATCTCGCTGATGGCGAACACAGGCCGCGGCTCAACAACACCCTCCTTGAGAAACTTCATCAGCTCCTTCAGCTGGCCTTTCGATTGTATGTTCTCGGTTCGGAACATGACGCCCGCGATCAGCCCGTTCTGGATCAGGGCGCGGATCGCTTTCGGCCCACCGTCCGAAGGCTGGCTGCCGCTGAATTGCATAAGGATCAGCTTCCCGGCAGCGCGGTTGATTTCGGGGTCGATCGCGGGGACGGGCTGCTTTGCAGGCTGAGGACGCGGCGTTTCCGCGCCGGCGGGCGCCGGCTCCTTTTTCGCGGCTTTCGCCGAACCGGATTGGGAGCTCGCCCTTTTCATCGCGTGAGCCTTGCTGCGAGCGATCGGCTTCCTTCTTGAGCCGCTTGCGCGCCTCAGCGGCAGCCGCATCGTCGTTTGAGGGTTCCTTCTTAACCCGCTTTTTTGCCTCAGCGGCGGCATCGTCGCTTGACGGTTCTTTCTTGGTTTTTTTTCGCGCCTCAGCGGCGGCGGCATCGTCCTTTGAAAGCGCGCCGGCCGAAGATCCGCCATTACTCTGGGCAAGTCTCACCCTGCCGCCGCCATCAAGCGGGCGGACATCCGCATCAAGCGAGGCTAGCCCGGGCAGGCTTGCGCCGCTATACTCCGCTGCGCCGCCTGCCGTGGCGGCAAGCAGAACAAGGCTAAGAGCCAGTCCGCCCAAAATGGGATATTTTCGATGCATAGGCCGGAACGTCGCTGGTTTTCCCGATGTGTTAGCGGAATGCGCACTGTGGGTAAAGAAGCGTCTCCCCATTTTGACCGCCCTTCGTTACCACAAAGCCTCGGATGGCTCGGGGTATGGGCTTTGTTCGTCATGTCCCTTTGCGCCGCGCTTCCCGCGCAGGCCGCTCCAGACAAATCGATCATCAAATCTCAGGAAGGCAGTTCCGCGCTGCTTCGCGGGCGATTCGATCTCGCTGTGTCCGCCTATGACGATGCGCTCAAGGATTCAGGCCTTCCCGCCGCCCGTCAGGCGACCCTTTACAGCGACCGCGGCGTCGCCAAATGGCGCCTGAAGCAGATGGACGAGGCCATCGCGGATTTCACGAAGGCCGTTTCCCTCAATCCGGACTACGCGCCCGCCTACAACAACCGGGGCAATGTTTATCTCGATATGAACAAGACCGAGGACGCCTTCAAGGATTTCGACCGCGCGGTGTCCATTTCGCCGGACTTCGGTCCGGCCTACAGCAACAGGGCCAATGCGAACCAGAAGCTGAAGAAGCTGGATGCGGCTGAGAAAGATTTTCGTAAGGCCATCGAACTGATGCCGGGCAGCGCGGTCCCGCTTAACGGGCGCGGGAAAATCGCAAGTTCGACAGGGCAATATTATACCGCGCTTCGCTATCTCAACCGGGCCATCGCGCTCAACGCGCAATATGCGCCGGCCTATCAGAACAGGGCCGCTGTTTACATGTTTCTGAAGCGGCAATGAGGAAGCGGCGCAAGATCTGGACAAGGTGATCGCGCTTGCGCCGGACAACCCGGCTCTTTATGTGGCGCGCGGCCAGGCCTTTGCGGCCGACAAAACGCTGGGCGCCGGCCTTTCGCGATTTCTCCAAGGCCGTCGAACTGGCGGCCGAGAACGTGCCGGCCTTGATTGGCCTCGCCTCGCAAAATGTCGACCGGAAGCGTCCCGATCTCGCCCAGCAAGACCTTAACCGCGCAATTGCGCTCGACCCGAAAGCCGCAGCCGCCTATTTCTGGCGCGGGCAGGCCAAGTGGATGGTGGGCGACGGCCCAGGAGCGGAAGAGGACTTCAACAAAGCCATCGAACTCGATCCCTCGTTCGCCGATGCTTACCGCATCAGGGGAAGCTATCCGGGAGCGCGCCGGCAAGCGCGACGATGCGATCGCCGATTACCGCCGTGCGCTGGAACTCGATCCTTTCTCGCGTGAGGCCCGCGACGCCTATAAGGCGGCGAGCGGCGACACGGCGGACAGCGTCGTCAAGCCGTTAGCCCCGGCCGTCGATGGCTGGGTGGTCTTCGGTCCGCCTCGGGTCAGTACACGGCCTTAAACGAGCGCTACGCAAAAATCCCCATCCCCCTCGAAGTCATGAACGACGGCCCGGCCGAGATCATCGAATGGACGCCCCTGAAGGAGAGCCTCTCCGGGATCGGGCTTCTCCGCTACCGTTCGGGAAGCAAGACGCCCGGGTTATGAGTATGTGGTCATTATCGATCTGGCCCGCGGGCAGGTGGTTAGCATCGAGCCATACATCGTTGGCGAGGCGAAGACGAAATGGGCCTGGACACAGAATGCCGTCACGGTCACCGACACGGATGGGCTTGCGAGCTATTACGAGTTGAGAAAAGCCGATAACAGAGCGCCGGCCGGCGGCGGTTATGGAAATTCGATGTGGGGAGGCGGCCGCGGGCGCGGCGGAGGCAGGGGGCCAGGTCTTTTTGGCTGGCTCTTCCAATGATGGCGCGGAAGACGGCGTTCGTGAGATTTTTCGCTGTTTGCGCCTGCGCGGCGGGGCTTCTGTCGCAGGCGCATGCGGCTGAGCTGCCTGCGCTGAAGGCCGATCTTTCGCAGACGGCGGTGTCCGGACTTTCGTCGGGCGGCTATATGGCGGGCCAGTTTCAGGTCGCTCACTCAAAAATGGTCATCGGCGCCGCTGTCGTCGCCGCCGGCCCCTACGGATGCGCTGAAAGCGCAGGCGCGCAATCCTTGCCCTATTTCGCCACAGCGGTCGCCCTCAACGCCGCCCAGGCTCTGAACGGCTGCATGGCCGACAACCTTTCTGTTCTTGGCGTCCTGGATAGTAAAAGGCTCCTCAAGATTGCGTCCTCGCTCGCGGGGGAAGGCAAGATCGACCCGCTTTCGAACCTCGAGCGCCACAAGGTCTACCTCTATACGGGAGAAAACGACCGCACGGTCGTGACCGCGGTCGTCAAGGCGACCCGCGACTTTTATCTCGCGGCTGGCGTTCCTTCCGGCAACATCGATTTCGTGTCCAACAAGCCGGGCGGCCACGCATTCTCGACGGAAAATCAGGGCGGAGTCTGCGAGAAAAGCGAACCTCCCTATGTCAATAGCTGCCGCTACGATCAAGCCGGGGACATCTTCCGCTTCGTCTACGAACGGGTGGAAGCGAAAGGCTCAGCGCAACCCGACGATTTCAAGACCTTCGATCAGAGCGCCTACGCGTCATCCGACGCTTCTCTGGCGGACGAAGGGGTGGTTTATGTTCCACCGGCATGCCGCACGGAGGGCAATTGCCGTGTGCATATTGTGTTTCACGGCTGCAAGCAATCCAAAGCGCTTGCCGGAGACGCGGTGATCCGCGGATCGGGATTTGCGGATTGGGCGGCCGCGAACAGGGTTATCGTTCTGTTTCCGCAGGCTGCGCCTTCCACGCTGAACCCGGGCTCATGCTGGGATTGGTGGGGCTACACGGGCCTCGATTTTCTGTCGCAGGATGCGCCGCAGATCAAGGCGGTCGCTGCAATGCTGACGGCGCTTGCGAAATAAGCCTCAATGAAGCCTCAAGGCGCTCCGAAGGCGGCGCCACAGGGACTTCTCCTGGCGGGCTTGATGAGCTTCATAGGCGTCTTTTGAAATCCAGTAATGACCAACCCCGTCGCGAGCGACGCTGCCATCCTCCGCAGGGTTGGGGGCAATCACGAGGTCCTGGCCCAAAGTGACGAGAGGATAAGCCAAAGACAGGTGAAGACGGGTGACCGGTACATACCTTGCACGCCGCTCGTCGGACCTCGGTACGTAGTAGATTTTAGAGCCCAACCTGACGTTATGCCGCATCGCGTTACTTCCTTGCCTTCCGCGCCGACCAGCTCAGAAGCGGGATGGAGCCTCTTGGCTCCAGCGCCCGCCGCGACAAGATAAAGGAAGGGCATCAAAAAGAGTGTTAACCTGGAAGCGCACAATCTCAGGTGACAGCTCACGGGGTCCCCGCTGCGGCTCTCAATCAGATGCCGAACAAGTATGCTCGCGCCGCCAAACTATGGGGACGTGAAGATTGTCAGCATCCTGGTGTTTTCTTAGAGCATCGGACTTGAAATTGGAATCGAAGGGATTCCCATGAAGGGCGAACTGTGATTTACCATGATTGGAGGTGGGTCATGGGCAAAAGCTACTCTTTGGATTTGCGCGAACGGGTTATCGATTTCGTAGGCGCGGGCCGCTCTCGGCGGGAAGCGGCCGGCCATTTCAGCGTATCGCCGAGCTTCGCCGTGAAGCTTTGGCGACGCAGGGAAAAGACCGGATCTCCGGCGCCTGCCAAGCAAGGGCGGCCTTCGGGCGGCGGCAAATTGGCCAACTGCCGCGACTTCCTGATTGCGTGCGTTGAGAAGCGCCCGGATATCACCATGCCCGAACTGGCCGCTGTGCTGGAAGCCGAGCGGGGCGTGAAGGCAAGCCCGGCTTCGCTGTCGCGCCTGCTTTGCAGGGTCGGATTTACTTATAAAAAAAACGCTACTGGCGGCGGAGCAAGAACGCGCTGACGTGAAAGAGGCGCGGACCTTCTGGATTTCGCGCCGCTTGCCGTGGATGCGAATGACGCCGCATCGCCTTGTCTTTGTTGATGAAACCTCGACCAACACCAAGATGACCCGGTTGCGTGGCCGCGCGCTTTGTGGAGAGAGGTTGCGCGCGTCAGCTCCGTTTGGCCGATGGGGCACGCAGACCTTCATTGCAGGCTTGCGGCTTTGGGGGCTCACCGCCCCGTGGGTGCTTGATGGCCCCATGAACCGCGCCGCGTTCAACCTCTATATCGAGACCCAGCTGGCGCCAACGCTCGACAAGGGCGATGTGGTTATCCTCGACAACCTCGGCAGCCACAAAAGCGAAACGGCTCAAAACTGCCTCAGGGCGAAGGGCGCCTGGTTCCTGTTCCTGCCGCCCTACAGCCCCGATTTGAACCCGATCGAAATGGCCTTCTCGAAGCTCAAGGCCCACATGCGCGCGGCACAGGCCAGAACCTGCGATGCGCTTTGGAAGGCTATCGGCGATATCTGCACTCTCTTCGAACCCGAAGAATGCTGGAACTTCTTTAAGGCCGCTGGATATGCGTCCGATTAAACGCACGATGCTCTAGACACTATTCCCGGCGAAGTGGAGCATCGGCCGCAGAAGCGATTGCATGTGCATGTCGCAAGTCATAAGCTGATCTTCAGCAGAGCAAAAATTGATTGCAGAACTCAATGCTCTGCCGGTTTTTCTAAAGCCTGTTACCTGCAATTTTTCCCAAGATTCAGCCCCCGGCGGCGCCGCCGCCTGGGGGCTTTTAATTTTTGAGGGCGGCCGAGGCGCTGCGCCGGGACCTTATACCAAATACGGTTGAAGAAGTTCACCGCCCGTCGCCGTCATCCCGAGCGCGCTGCGGCATGAAATGCTGCCGCGCAGACACGGGATCTTTCCACATGCTCAGAAAGATCCCGGATAACGCCTCCGGCGTTTCCGGGATGACAGGCCGGACGGACCTGTTCAACCGGATTCGGTATTACTTCTGCTTGCCGTTGGCGGGCGGATCGTCTTCAAGGGCGCGATAGGCTGCGCCCTCGAGATCCTCGAATTGCCCCGATTTCAAAGCCCAGATGAAGCCCGCGAGCCCAAGCCCGCCGAGAAAAAGAGCCACTGGGATCAGCCAGGCAAGCGAGGTCATGCTTTCAACTCCAGCTTTGCCGTGCGCAGCCGGATGGCGTTCACGGTGACGATAATCGACGACGTCGACATCGCAATGGCAGCGACGAGCGGCGTCACAAGCCCGGCCATGGCGAGCGGCACGAAGATCAGGTTATAGCCGAACGCGACTGCGAAGTTCTGGAACGCCATCGAACGCGCCTTCCTGGCCGTCGCTAGAAGCTCGATCACGGACATGAGCTTGCCGCCCTGGAAAACGGCATCCGACGCGGTCTGACTGATGTCCGCCGCCGTCGAGGGAGACACAGAAGCATGAGCCGCCGCCAACGCGGGGGCATCGTTCAACCCATCCCCAATCATCAGCACGCGGCGGCCCTCCGCCTTGAGCGCCGCCAGCCGCTCGATCTTCTCATGCGGTTTCATGGCAGCATGCCACTCCTCGATGTGGGCCGCCTTCGCGGCGGACGCAACGGCCTCGCTGCGGTCACCCGACAGAAGCGTTACGGCGAAGTGCGCCTTGCGAAGGGCCTCCACGGTCGCGGCGGCATCGTCGCGAAGCTTGTCCTCGAAGCGAAACGCGACCGGCTCCATCCCCGGACGTACGAACCAGAGGGAGGCTGACCCCGCGTGCCCGGCGTCCACGCCGCACCAGGCGGCCGAGCCGAGGCGCTCTTCTCCCGCTTCGGTCAGGCGCCGAAGTCCATAGCCGGGCTCCTCTTCCACGCCGGTAACCGAGGGGACCTTGCCGAACCGTGCTTTCGCCGCCTGCACAACCGCTTGCGCATAAGGGTGGCGGCTCGACGCCGCAAGCGCCGCCGCGGCGCTCAAGTCTTCGCTTCCGATCGCCTCTCCATGCGCCAGCGACGGTATTCCGGACGTCAGCGTGCCCGTTTTGTCGAAGACGGCCGTATCGGTTTCGGCGAGCCTTTCGAGGCCATCGGCAGCCTTGAGCAGGATGCCGCGATCGAAAAGCCGTGCGGACGCCGCCACCTGGACGGCCGGCACCGCCAAGGCCAGCGCGCAGGGACAGGTAATGATGAGAACGGCGATGGCGATGGTCAGCGACGCTTCCCAGCCTGCGCCGGCGATCATCCAGCCGATGAAGGACGCGGCGGCAAGCGTATGAACAGCCGGCGCGTAGAAGCGGGCGGCCCGGTCGGCGAGGCGAACGTAGCGCCCGCGCGCCTGCTCGGCCGTCTCCATGAGGCGCGCAATTTGCGCGAGAAGCGTATCGGCTTCGGCAGTGCGGGCTTCCATCTCCACAGGGGCGCCGAGGTTGACCGACCCAGCGTAAACCTGGGCGTTAAGAGCAACCTCGCGCGGCATCGTTTCGCCCGTAATCAGGCTCTCGTCGATAGCTGTCGCGCCCTGGGCAATCACGCCATCGGCGGGGAAGCGCTCGCCCGCGGCGACGGCGATCCGCATGCCGGGTTCGACAAGCCGCGAGGGCAAGCGTTCGATAGACCCGTCGGGCGCTATGACATGCGCCCATTGCGCCTTGAGGCCGAGCAGGTTTTCTGCGGCGCCGCGAGCGCGAATGCGGACGCGCTGGTCGAGATAGCGCCCGATCAACAGGAAGAACAGAAGCGTGACGGAGGCGTCGAAATAAACCTGCTCGCTGCCCTTTATCGTCTGATACAGGCTCATCGTCGCCGAGAGCAGGATCGCGAGCGAGATGGGCACGTCCATGTTCAGCCGCCTGCGCTTCAGCGCCTGCCACGCCGAACTGAAAAACGGCTGACCGGCGTACGCGATGGCCGGCAAGGCTATGACCGCGGAGAGCCAATGGAAGAGGCCGTGGGTGGCGCTGTCGGCAGATGAACCGGACCACACCGACACCGACAGCAGCATGATGTTGGCGGCCGCAAAGCCCGCCACGGCGAGACGGCTCAAAAGCTGCCGGCCGGCGTTCTGGCCGGTGTCGATGGCTTCCTGAGCAAGTTCCGCAGCATTGAAACCGGCGCGGCTCAGCGCATCGAGAAGCGGCGCCGCGCTCGCTTTCGGCTCGGTGAACACCACCGTGGCTCGGCGGGCGGACAGGTTGGCCCGTGCAGAGGCGACGCCGGGCACGTCGAGGAGGGCGCGCTCCACCTTGCGCATACAGCCGCCGCAGTTCATGTTTTCGACGGCAAGCGTGACGGTTTGCGAGGCGCGCGCCTGAGATCCCGGCTTTTCCCTGCCGCCAGGTTGCGGAAAAGCGGAAGGCCTGTCGAGTTCTAGTGTGGCGTCTCGCAATTGCCTACCTCCTTTGCTGCGGACTCTCATAGGAAATTGCGAGACATAAGCCACACGAGCCACTTGTTTTTGCTAGTGTCCCTTTGTCTCCGAATTGCCGTGCGAGCGCGCTGCAGGTTTGACGGCAATTCGGAGACGGACACTAGTGCGCCGGGCTGAGCCATAGCCTCTCCCTTACGCGATAGACGGCGGGTTCGCCGCCGGGCCTTGGCTTTTCAGCCTTGAACGCCAGGATCCAGCTGCCTGGGGCCGGCTTTCCGAGATCGGCCTCGTAAACGCCGGCATCGATTTCCTTGAAGGCGAGATCGCGGCCGGCTTTCTCTGTGGCCGGCCGTTCGAAATCGCCGGCGACGGCTAAACCGGCGACAGGGGCTCCACCATTATCGGAGATGACGATGCGAAGGCGCCCGCCTTGCGCGATCTGAGACTGGTGACGCCACTGAAGGGCATTCTGCGTACGCTCCTCGGCAAGGATGTTGTTGTAGCGCAGCCCGACTTCATAGCTCGCGCCCTTTTCCTCGCCCGGGCCTGTGCTCAGCGCGAAGTAGATGAAGGCCGCGTTGACCGCGCCTATGACGGCAAAGCAGCCGAGCAAGATGAACAGGACGTGTTTTCCAGTTAGCCGCGTTTCCATTGCCGGCACGCTCATTGTCCAGGACCTCTGAAGTTGCTCTCGCGCTTCGTTTCCATTCCATCTTCGTGGTCGCGCACTACGAACGCCATGCCGATCGAAGCGGGAAGGCCCGCCGCTTTGTCGTGCGGGACGGTCACGTACACTCTCACCGAGCGGACATCGTCGGGCTTGAGCTCGATGAGAGGATTGCCGCCTTCGACGCCAACAACGGATATCCGGGCTTCCGGAAGCCCCGCGACTTGAAGCGTGAAGCTGCGCGTTTCCCGACGCTTGTTGAGAATGCGGACCGTATAGCCGTTTCGAATGCCACCATCCTGGAGCTGAACGAAGAGCGGATTGCGGTCCGCAACCACATTCACCTCGGTCACCGTCTTGCGGGAAAGTCCGAACAGCATGAGGCAAAGGACGAACAAAAAGAGCCCGGCGTAAAGCATTGTCCTCGGGCGGATCAGCCGGAAGGGAGCGCGGTCGCCGTGTTCCTCGGCCTGGAGATTGCGATAAGTGTCGTAGGCGATCAGCTTCGTGGGCCGGCCGACCTTGGTCATCACCTCGTCGCAAGCGTCGATGCAGAGCGCGCATTGGATGCATTCGAGCTGCGAACCGTTTCGGATGTCGATGCCGGCGGGGCAAACGGTGACGCACTGCGTGCAATCGATGCAATCGCCGCGCCCTTCCCAGCTTTCGCCCTTCTTATGCGCGCCGCGAGGCTCCCCGCGAAAGTTGCGGTAGGTGATCAAGAAGGAGTTCGGCATCGAACATGGCGCCCTGAATGCGCGGCCAGGGGCACATGTAGGTGCAGACCTGCTCGCGGGCGAGGCCGCCAAGCATATAGGTCGTGGCGGTAAAGGTGCCGAGGAAGACGTAGGCTACGGCCGGCGCGTCGAAATTCCAGAATTCGGACAGCAATGTTGGCGCGTCGCGGAAGTAGAAGACGAGCGCGCCGCCGGTCAGGACGCCGATCAAAAGCCAGGTCAGGTGCGTGCCGCCCAGCCGCCATAGCTTGTTGAAGGACCAGGGCGCTTTGTCGAGCTTCATGCGCGCGTTGCGGTCGCCCTGCCACAGGCGCTCCACAAAGATCATGAGGTCGGTCCAGACGGTTTGCGGGCACGCGTAGCCGCACCATACGCGCCCGGCGAGCGCAGTGACGAGGAACAGCGCGAGCGCGGACAGGATCAGGATGCCGGTGACGTAATAGAATTCCTGCGCCCAGATTTCCAGGCCGAAGAAATAGAGGCGCTGATGGGCGAAATCGAGAAGCACCGCCTGATCCGGCAGCCCCGGCCCGCGATCCCACCGGAGCCACGGCAGCCCGTAATAGATGCCGAGCGTCACGATCATGATCGCCCACTTGATGCGGCGGAATTTGCCATGCACGAGCTTCGGGTATATCGGCTCCCGCGCCGCATAAAGAGTGATTTTCTTTTTGCTGACGGGCTCCGCATCGGCTCGCTGGCCGCCGGGCGCGGATTCCGGCCCCGGCGAAGCGGCGGATGACATTTCGTTCATGGCGTACTCCAAAGCCAGGGCTCGGGCATAGAAAGCATCGCAGCAACTCATGGGCCTGCCCTACTCGCTCTCCGGCGGGAGAGGATTGTACCGAGGGGGCGGCGGAGCGTCATTGCGAATTCTTCGCCGGCGCCGCCCTTCGATTTCCCGCAAGCGGGCTATTTGCCGCCTCCGAGCGAATGCACATAAAGCGCGAGTTCCTTGATGGTTACGGGGTCGAGCCTGTCAACCCACGCCGGCATGACGCCGCCGTGTCCGGTCTGAATCTGGTGCATGATGGCGGCTTTGGCGCCGCCGTAGAGCCAGATGTTGTCCGTCAAGCTGGGCGCGCCGACTTCCTGATTGCCTTCGCCCTTCTCGCCGTGGCAGGCAAGGCATCCGCCATCGCCATGGAAGACTGCATTCCCGCGCTCGGCGGCAGCCGCGTCGTGCGGCAGCTTGGAGAGCGAAAGCACATACTCCGCGGCGTCGTTGATCTGTTCCGGCGTGAGAAGCTGGTCTTCGCCGAAACGCGGCATCTGGGACATGCGCGCCTGGTCGTTGCCGCTGCGAACGCCATACAGGATGGTCTGCTGGATCTGGTCGATCGTGCCGCCCCAAAGCCACTTGTCGTCGTTCAGGTTCGGGAAGCCGGGCGAACCTTGGGCGCCTTTTCCATGGCAGGGCGCGCAATTGTTGCCGAAGGCCGCCTTGCCGCTCGCGAGAGCGAAAGTCAGGAGTTCCGGATTGCCCTTGATCTCGGCGAAGCTCTCCTTGGCGATTTCGCCGTTCTCCTTCGCGTGGCTGGCCCGCAATTCCTCGAGATTTGCGGCAACCGTGGCCCTCTCGCTGTAACCAAGCACGCCTTTGGTGTAGTCCGAGACCATGGGCCACGTCGGGAACAGGACCCAGTAGACAATCGACCACGCGATGCAGGCATAAAAGACCCAGAGCCACCAGCGTGGAAGCGGGGTGTTCAGCTCCTTGATGCCGTCCCACTCGTGGCCTGTGGTTTCGAT
The DNA here is from genome assembly GCA_963727795.1 of uncultured Alphaproteobacteria bacterium. Taxonomy (GTDB): domain Bacteria; phylum Pseudomonadota; class Alphaproteobacteria; order Rhizobiales; family Rhodomicrobiaceae; genus Rhodomicrobium. The sequence goes on along the minus strand of CAVSHC010000008.1, from coordinate 144,407 downwards.
GCCGGTGTGGCTGTCGATGTCTCGTTTACCGGCCATTGTTGCCTCCGGTGTTGAAATCGTCTTTTTCCAGGGGAATGCGGCTTGCTTCCTCGAAGCTCCTCTGGTTGCCAGGCCAGAACACGAAGACCAGCACGCCGATGAAGAGCCCGACAAAAACCAAGAGGCCCGACATCGCAGAGAGAGATCGAACGGTTTCGTAAGTCATGGTCTGGTCCTCAGCGCAGGTTCGGGCCGGAGGCGTCGTATTTTGCGAAGTCGACGAGCGTGCCGAGCATCTGCAGGTAGGCGATCACCGCATCGGCCTCCGTCGGATCGCCCGGCTTGCCGTCGAACTTGCGAACGACCGCCTTGGGATAGCGCTGCAGCACGGCGGCGGCCCCTTCGCTATCCGGATTGGTTTGGGCGACGAGATCGGCCTTCGCGTTCTTGATCTGCTCGTCCGTGTAGGGGACGCCAACGACCCGCAGCGTCTTCAGGCGCTCGGCGATGTCGCCATACTCGAGCTTACGCTGCCCGAGGAACGGGTATCCCGGCATAATGCTTTCCGGCACGACCGAGCGCGGGTTCGCCAGATGGGAGGTATGCCAATCGTCCGAGTATTTGCCGCCGACGCGGGCCAGATCCGGCCCGGTCCGCTTCGATCCCCATTGGAAGGGATGATCGTACATGCTCTCGGCTGCGAGGCTGTAGTGGCCGTAGCGCTCCACTTCATCCTTAAGGGTGCGGATCATCTGGCTGTGGCAGAGATAGCATCCCTCGCGGATATAGATATCGCGCCCCGAAAGTTCGAGCGGCGAATAGGGGCGCACCCCCTCCACCTTCTCGATGGTCGATTTCAGGTAGAAGAGAGGCGTGATCTCGACGAGGCCGCCGATGGCGACCACGAAGAGAATGCCGAGGAGCAGGACAAGCGAGTACTTTTCGAAAGGTGCGTGGCTGAGTTTCATGATCGCCTCCTACTCGGCCGGAACGGCTTGGGGACCGCGCAGCTCCGGCGCCGCGGCGATCGCTGGTTGATCCGCCAGATCCACGGACTCATCGCCCCGGATCGTGCGCCACACGTTGTAGGCCATGATGAAGCCGCCCGTCGCATACAACACGCCGCCGATTGCGCGGATGATGTAATAGGGATGCATGGCTTCCACGGTCTCCACGAAGGAGTATTGCAGCACGCCATTGGCGTCGGTCGCCCTCCACATCAGGCCCTGCATGATGCCGGACACCCACATCGCGGTGATGTAGAGAAGGATGCCGATCGTGGCGGTCCAGAAGTGCCACTCGATAAGACGTTGCGAATAGATGCCCCGGCGCTTCCAGAGCCATGGCACGAGGCAGTAGATTGCGCCGAACGACACCATGCCGACCCAGCCGAGAGCTCCGGAATGGACGTGCCCGATGGTCCAGTCGGTGTAGTGCGAGAGCGAATTGACCGACCGAATGGCCATCAGCGGGCCTTCGAAGGTCGACATGCCGTAGAAGGCCACCGAGACGACGAGGAAACGGATCACCGGATCGGTGCGCAGCTTGTCCCACGCCCCCGACAGGGTCATCAGGCCGTTGATCATGCCGCCCCAGGACGGCATCCACAGCATGATGGAGAAGGTCATGCCGAGGATCTGCGCCCAGTCGGGCAGCGCGGTGTAATGCAGGTGGTGCGGACCCGCCCAGATGTAGAGGAAAATGAGCGTCCAGAAGTGAACGATGGAAAGCTTGTAGGAGTAAATGGGGCGCTCGGCGCGCTTCGGAACGAAGTAATACATGATGCCGAGGAAGCCGGCCGTCAGGAAGAAGCCCACGGCGTTATGGCCATACCACCATTGGGTCATGGCGTCCTGGACGCCGGAGAAAGCGCTATAGCTTTTCGTGCCAACGAACGAGACGGGCACCGCGAGATTATTCACGATGTGCAGCATCGCGACCGTCACGATGAAGGCGAGATAGAACCAGTTCGCCACATAGATGTGCGGCTCCCGTCGCGTCATAAGGGTGCCGAGGAAAACCAGCAGATAGACGACCCAGACGATGGTCAGCCAGATGTCGACATACCACTCAGGCTCGGCGTATTCCCTGCTCTGCGTGACGCCCATCACATAGCCGGACGCCGCCATGATCAGGAAAAGCTGATACCCCCAGAACACGAACCAGGGGAGCCAGCCGCCCCATAGTCGCGCCTTCGACGTGCGTTGGACGACATACATGGAGGTCGCGAGAAGCGCGTTGCCCCCGAAGGCGAAAACCACGGCCGACGTGTGAACGGGCCGCAGCCGCCCGAAATTTGTCCAGGGAAGATTGAGGTTGAGCGCCGGAAATGCGAGCTGCCACGCGATGAGGTCGCCGATCAGGAAGCCCACGACGCCCCAGAAGACTGTGGCGATCGTCGCCGCCTTGACGACTCCGTCCGCGTAGAAGCCCGCCGGAATGGCTGCGCTGCTGCTGAAGGCTTTCCGCCCCATCAAGGCGACGGCCGCGAGCGCGAACAGCGAGAAGACAATGGCGTGGAACGCCATCACCGGGTCGACCGCTTCGACGGCGATAAACAATCCCAGGATTAATCCGCCGAGGGAGGCTATCAGCCCTCCCCAATCGAAAAGAGCGGCGCCGCTCCCTTTCGTGCTCGCAACTTCCATGTTGTTCTCCCGTGAATCCCGGCGCAAGCCGACCCCTGATGCGTGCGATCCGCGGGAATGACCAATGCGCCTGCAACCCCATACGGGCTTTGATATCGATCAAATACGCGAGACCGTGAATGCGACAAGCTGACCGGGGTCGCGGACTACCTAATTTTTTAGCCTATTGATTTAACTTGTGTTTTGAAAAGAAGAGCGTCCGCGACGCCCCGTTGATCTCGATCAAGGCATACGAAGGACTAATGCGCGTTCATTGTAGATCATGATCTGGAAAACGAACGCACGGTGGATAAGAGGGTGAACCAGCATATCGGCGCCTATAAAAGCTATAGGCTGCAGCCTTTGGGGGACGCCATTCTGTCTCTTTTGCAGCGAGACCGGATGCGCTTGCTGAGGGTTTGCGCCGCGCTCGAAAATATCGCCGACGGCCTTCCCGGAAGCGGCCCGCAAGACAAAACCGTAAGAGTTCTGGCCTTTCTTGAAAAAGCCTTCGCGAGACACGTTTTCATCTATGAGAAGTGCCTCTTCCCGATAATTCGGAGCCTGGAAGAAAAGAACGAGCCTGTGGAGCTTGTTCTGCAGGAACTTGAGTTCGAGCATTCCGCCGATCACGGTCTGATCGTGGAAATCGCATCGGCCCTAGTGGGCCGGACCGCACGCGACGCCGGGCTGAACACCGAGATGCTGGGCTACCTTCTGCGGTCGTTTTTCGAAAATTGCCGGCGCCACTGCGCGTGGGAGCGTAACATTATTCAACCGATTATCCGGCAGCACCTCATCAGCGGCACGCCCCGCAAACAGCACGACGCTCTCTTCCGCATGTCTATGGGAGTGAACGAAAAGGGCGGTATTGCAGAAGCGGCCCTGTGCTGCGGCGAAGCACAAGAACCCCGATAAAGCGTCAGAAGGCATGGCGCGATAATCGAGCCGCTCTATCGAACTCTGTCCAATCATTCTCGTGACAGCGACGTGCGTCGATGACGGCGATACCACTTCCGATTTTCATCGGTCCTTCACTCAACTCTCTTGCAAGCAGAGTCGCCCTGGCAATTAAATACTTGCAATGGTATTGGTTAAACTGCTACGGAGATAAGCTGTTTTGCGCGAGTGCGATATAGTCGCCGCGTTGCTGAGTTCCCTTCGCTTCTTGGCGCGCGCCTTTGCGCAGATGTCGCATTCCTCGCGTAAGGAATTGCAATGGGTTCTCGTCTGCCTGCGCAGCGTTCTCCAGTGCGGCCCTCAGGCCGGATGCCGCCAGACAGGCTCGGACGCTGGATAGCAAAGGCGCGATTTTCTCGCTGGACCCTTGCCGCACGCCTGACGGCGATCGTGCTGGCGCTGGCTGTGCCCCTCAACCTGGTCATCCTCGTTTCTGTTTGGCGGCTGGCGGAAGCCGAAAACCAGGCGCAGCGAAGCAACCTCCAGGACATGGCCCGGTCAATCGCCGCCGCGGTCGATGCTGAGCTTCGCGAGTATATCGTTCTTGGGCAGGCGCTATCCCGTTCGCCGGCGCTGCTCGATGACGATTTTGCGGCCTTCGAAGCAGAGGCGGCCCGCGCTTTTGCATCGATCCCGCACGCATGGATCATGGTCGCCGACCCCGAGGGCCGCGAGCTAACGAAGACGGCGGGACGCCAGCCCGGATCCTGGCGCGAGGCGCCGGAGATGGCCGCGCAAAAGCGCGCTTTCGAAACGCACGCGATCGCTTTCGGCGGCGTCCACATCTCTCCGATCCGGAAGGAATGGGCCGTCAGCATCGAGATGCCTGTTTTCAAGGATGGACAGCCGTTCCGCGAACTTGCGGTCAGCATAGAAACGCGGGAGTTCCTTCACCTGTTCAGCGACCGGCGCCTTCCTCCAAACTGGCTTGGCGGCATTCTCGATGGAGAAGGACATTTCATTGCGCGCGTTCCGGGCCATGTCCGGCATTCGGATCAGCTTGCGAAGGACTGGCGGGAAGCCAAAGATCGGGACGGCGCCTTCGAATTCATTTCGGCCGGCGGCGACCCGATCGCGCTGGCCAATGCGCATTCGGCGTTGACCGGATGGCCGGTTGAAATCGCCGTCGAGAAGACGGAACTGGAGGCGGCGGCTTGGAGCGCAACGCGATGGGTGGCGATCCCCGGCGCCGTCCTGTCGGCTCTCAGCCTGCTGTTGGCGGGCGCGATATGCCGCGGCATTTCAGGCCCCATCGTCACGGAGCAGGTTGAGGCGCGGCGCACGCTGATCGAGAAGGAGAGCTTGCGCCGCCTCGGCGACGCCCTGCCGGACAGCATCGTTTACCGGTACGGGCGCGAGCCCGGCGGGATGGTTCGTTTCCACTATATCAGCGCCGGGATCGAGAAATTGCACGGGTTGCAGGCGGAGGAAGTGCTGAGGGACGCGAGCGTCCTCACGAACCAGATGCTCCCGCAATACCGCCAGCTGCTTATCGGCGCCGAGGAGCGCAGCGCTCGCGAGATGTCCGACCTGGAAATCGAATTCGAGATCCGGCGTCCGGACGGCGAAGTGCGGTGGCTATGTATAAAATCCCGCCCGGAGAAGACGCCGGACGGCCGCGTAACGTGGGAGGGGATCGCAACAGACATTACAGCGCGCAAACTCGCGCAGGAGGCGCTGCGGGAAAGCGAGGAGCGCCTGAGGCTTTCGAACGAGGCCGCGGGCATCGGCGCCTTCACCATCGATATGGAAACGCGGCTGACCTCCTATTCCCCCGAACTCTCAGCGATACTCGGCGTCCCCGGCGTTCAAACAGCGAGCGTCGAGGCGGCGCTGGCGCGCGTTCATCGCGACGATGTGGACTTCGTGCGCGCCAAATTCGATGCCGCGGCTGCGGGAGCGGATTTCAGGCCGGGTGAAAATGGACTTCCGCTTTGTAAGGCCTGGCGGGGAAGTTCGCTGGATGACCTGGATCGGCCGTGTTTTCTTCCGCCAAGGGGTGTCAGGCGGCCGCTCGCCATTCCGGATGGTCGGCGCTTGTCTGGATATTACCGAACGCAAACGGAGCGAAGAGCACATCCGGTCGCTCATGCGCGAAGTCAATCATCGATCCAAGAACATACTCTCGCTGGCGCAGGCGATCGCCCGCCAAACTCTCGCAACAAAACCCGACGATTTTATCGAACGCTTTGGCGAGCGCCTGGAATCGCTGGCGGCGAACCAGGACCTGCTCGTCAAGAACGAATGGAAGGGCGTTCGCCTCGACGATCTCGTTCGTTCCCAGCTTGCCCATTTCAAAGACCTGCTGGGGACGCGCATTCTTGTTCAGGGGGCGCCTCTCGTTGTGTCCGCATCCGCCGCACAGGCCCTGGGCATGGCTTTGCATGAGCTTGCCACAAACGCAGGCAAGTACGGGGCCCTGTCCAACACCACGGGGCGCGTCGAGATCTCCTGGTCGATGGGCCAAGCCAGCACTGCGGAGGCGTCCTTCGAGATGAGCTGGAGCGAAAGCGGCGGCCCTCCAGCCGGATCTCCGCACAGCGCCGGGTTCGGCTCAACGGTGATTGGCCCCATGGTGGAAACGAGCCTCGATGCGCATGCCGAACTCGATTATGCGGCGAGCGGTGTCGTGTGGCGGCTGCGATGCCCTGTCAAGAATTTGCAGAAAGAGAACGCGCCTGTCTTCCCATTCCCATGAGCGCGCGCTTCTCTGACAGCCTTCAGCTTAGCTTGTCGCGCTGTCGTAAGCGGCGTGCTGGAGGCGGTGAACGTCGGGAATGGTGATCTCGCGATAGTTCATCAGTTCGATAATGCCCTTCGTCTTGAGGCGTGTGATCTGCCGGCTCACCGTTTCGATCGTCAGGCCGAGGCAGTCGGAAATCTCCGTGCGGGACAGCGGCAAGACGAAACGAACCTCGTTCGCATTTGCGGGGGAGCCGCATCCTCCGATATTGGGGACGCGCTTTGCGATCATGAGAAGGAAGCTGGCGACCCTTTCTTCGGCCCTCTTACGGGCGAGCAGCAGCATCCATTCCTGGCAGGCGTCGAGTTCGGTCAGAGTGTATTGAAACAGGCGGTGCTCCAGGCCCGGATGCTCGTTCAGAAGGCGTTCGAACCCCGTGGTTGGAAACACGCACAGTTCCACGTCCGTCGCCGCCTCGGCGAAATAGGGATTGTCCTGACGGAATGTCCGCCCGAGAAAATCCGAAGCGAAAAGCAGCCCGATGATATGCTGCCGTCCGTCGTCGAGGGTTTTCGTAAGTTTCACAACCCCCGAAACGATATTCGCAAAGATCGAACGGGCTTCGCCCTCGCCGAGGATCGTCTGCCCGGCGGGCACCGTCCGCTTCCTCGACAGCCGGTTCAACGCCTGGATCTCGCTTGCGCTGAGCGCGTCGCAAATCGCTCTATGTCTGATGGTGCAGGTGCTGCAGCGGGTTACGTTTTCGAGGAACGACACAAAAATCTCCCTGCTGGCGGGCGGGGCCAGCAAATCGATGACGAAACAACCGGGGCGATAGCCCGGTTGGTTGGCGGCGCACGTATTTGACATATATCAAGGATGCAATAAAGCCGCACCTGTAAAATTCTTTTGGGGGCGGCTATCTCGAGGAAACAGCCCATGACCGCCTCAAGCCCTTCCGTCACACTCCCCCAAACCTCAGCAGCGGCGCCAGCCATCCGCACGGTCGCCTTTGACGCGCCGTGGGCCTGGCTCGCGGCAGGCTGGAGAGATCTCTGGTCCTCTCCAGCGATCAGCCTGGCTTACGGAGCAGCTTTCGCTGGGATCGCTTACGTTTTCGTATTCCAGCTGTCACAGATTCATGCGCTGCCGTTCATGCTCCCGCTGGCAGGCGGCTTCCTGCTCGTGGGGCCGCTCCTTGCCGTTGGCCTTTATGAGATCAGCCGCCGGAGAGAGCGCAACGACCCAACGTCCATTCGAGACATCCTGGCGGCGGCGAAAAAATCGAGCGGGCAGCTGGCCGCTTTCGGAGTCCTCCTTCTCCTGCTCTACTTCTTCTGGATGCGAACGGCTTCGCTCCTGTTCATGCTCTTCTTCGGAAACTCGGACATCCCGCCCATCGAGAACTTCGTTCCGACCCTTCTTTTCACACCGCATGGCCTCGGCCTTCTTGTGACGGGAACCGCGGCCGGAGCCGTTCTTGCCTTGGTCTCTTTCGCCATTTCGGCCATCTCCGTTCCAATGCTGCTCGACCGGCAGGTGGACGTGATCACGGCCGTTATGGCGAGCGTTCAAGCGGTCCGGCTGAACGCGCCTGCCATGTTGCTTTGGGCTGGCCTCATTCTGGGCCTCACAGCCTTGGGATTTGCAGGTCTCTTCATAGGCTTGGCAATAGCGTTTCCGCTGATCGGACACGCGACATGGCACGCCTATCGAGAGCTGACAGGGACACAGCAGTAAGCAAAGCGTCTCATTTACAGGGAAACGCCGATCTCAGCGCGGCAAGGGCGACCTTCGTGAACGGTTCCTCCTGCCGCCGGGCGTTTGCCCGCATGAACAGGACGAAAACCTGGATAATCTGTAATGACGTCGTTTCCGGCGGCGCGCATATGCGGAGGAGAGAGTGATTTTCGCCTTCTATCTTCGTCACGATAAGCTGCTGAATGCTCAAAAAAGCGCCCCAGCACCTTCCCGAAGCGAAGGTGTTTTCGAGATCCAGGTCGTCTGGGTTCTTTGAAACTTTAACAGAATCAATAATTTCCTGACAGTCTGAAAGCATCTCCCCGGCGGAGTATATGTCTTCCGCGCACGCGCCATACGAAATAAGAAATAAAGCCCAGGCAAAAGCGGCGCCGATGCGCCGCCGCTTGTCATGCATCATTTGTATGTCCTTGAGAGAGGGTCCGCCGCCCCTTGCACAGCGGGCGCAATTGTCATCCCATCCCCGGATCGTTTCAAGCGGCGAGTATCGAAAACTGCCCGCGAGCAGCCGGATATCCCCGCAAAGCCTGTCTGACCAAGGTGAATGAAGCGGAGGGCTCGCTGGCGGCGCCAGCCGTCGTTCTTTTCCGGTTGGCCGCTTTTCCCTGAAACGCGGCCAACCGTGCGATGCCGAATGGTTTCGATCGGCCATGACAGGTGTCGCACGGCGCGGCTTGCCATCAGCGGCGATGCAAGCTTGCCGCTTAAAATAAAGCCAGACTAATTTATGAGAATCCGCTTCCAGATGACGCGCAGGATAAGCTTGACCCGCGCTCCATCTTTAAACATCATTCGCCCCATGAAACCCTCGAATTTGCCGACGCCGATCGTCCGCGGGGCGATGCATGTGACGCCGCCGTTTGTCTTGGCGCGCGCGGTGCAAATGCTTATGCGCAATATGGAGCGCGCCCATCCCAAGCTTTTCAAGAATCTCGCCCGTCTGAAGCCGGCCGTTGTCCATGTCGAACCGTCGGATCTTCCGCACCGTTTTGAACTCAAATTTGGCGGCGACGAGAAAGCTCACGTCCGCGTGCTGGACAAGTCGGAGCAGGGAACCGCGGACGCTTACATCAAGGGCAGTCTCGACATCCTCTTGAACCTGCTCGAGGGCCGCATCGACGGCGACGCGCTGTTTTTCACGCGCGGCCTCGTGATAACCGGGGATACGGCTGCAATCGTCGCGCTGCGCAACACGCTCGACCGCGAAGAGATCGATCTCTTTGCAGACATCACGGGCATGTTCGGTCCCCTCTCGAAACCGGTCGGGCGTGCGCTGACGGCGCTTGGCCGCATCCGCGAGAGCGCGAAGAGCCGTGTGGCCGCCGTCCACGAATCCTTCCACGAGGAGGAAGCTGGCGCGGCAGACTGGAAGTCCGAACGCGAAAGCCTTCAGGCCGAGATCAAGACCCTCAAGACCCGAACTCGCCAAGCTGGAAGTTCGGGAGAAGAAAAAAGCCACCGAACATGACCCAGCAGTATCTTGAGCTTGTCTGCCCAGCCGGCTCGCCCGCAGCTTTGCGGGCCGCGATCGAGGCGGGAGCGGACACAGTCTATTGCAGCTATAACGATCGCACGAACGCGCGCAACTATCCGGGGCTGAACTTCGACGTCGAGGAGATGGCCGAAGGCGTCGCCTACGCGCACAAGAAGGGCTGCAAGGTTCTCGTCGCCATCAACACCTTCCCGCCCGCGGGCCAGATGAAGGATTGGCAGGCCGCCGTCGACAACGCGGCCGCGGCTGGCGCAGACGCCGTGATCCTCGCCGATCTCGGCGTGCTCGATTACGCAATGCGCAATCATCCCAATCTGCGCCGCCATCTCTCCGTTCAGGGCTCGGCCGCAAGTTCGCTGTCGATCAACTTCTTCCGCGATCAGTTCGACGTGAAGCGCGTCGTGCTTCCGCGCGTGCTTTCGGTCGACGAAGTCGCCAAGGTCGTCGAGGAGACCGGCCTTGAGATCGAGGTCTTCGCTTACGGCAGCGTCGGCCCGATGTCCGAAGGGCGCTGCTTCCTGTCGTCCTATATGTGCGGTCTGTCGCCTACGAGCGAAGGGGCCTGCGCGCCTGCAAACCACGTCAAATACAAGGAGGACGGCGATTACGTGCTCTCCTGCCTTGGCGATGTGGTGCTGAACCGGGTGAGAAAGAACGAGCCCGCGGCCTATCCAACCCCCTGCAAGGCGCGTTACGTGACGCGCGGCGCGCCCTCCTATCTCTTCGAGGAGCCGACCGCGATGAACGCGATGGACATCCTGACCGAGTTGAAGAAGGCGGGCGTGACAGCGCTCAAGATCGAGGGCCGCCAGCGCAGCCGCGCCTATGTGAGCGAGGTGGTCGGCGCTTTCCGCAAGGCCGTCGATGCGATGGCCGGAGGAGACCGCGCGACAACGGATCTCTCCGGTATTTCCGAAGGCAAGCGGCAAACAACGGGTGCGTATAAAAAGGGCTGGCGCTGATGGAAGCCGGAAATGCGAAAACGGCCAAGGCGCAACTGGCCTTGGGGCCGCTCCTTTATCATTGGGACGCTGAGAAGCGGCGCGATTTCTACTTCAAGATCGCCGACGAAGGCCCCGTCGATTGCGTCTATCTGGGCGAGGTCATCTGCTCCAAGCGCGAGCCCTATTTCGAGGATTATTTCTATCAGGTCGCAGACCGGCTGAAGAGCGCGGGCAAGCAAGTCGTCATCTCCACGCTGGGGCTGGTGACTTCGGCGCGCGAGATGAACGACATCAAAAAGCACGCGAGCGAAGACGCGCTTGTCGAAGCGAACGACGTGGCCTGCCTTCAGGCGCTGCGTGGCAAGCCGCACGTGATCGGTCCGCTCGTCAACGTCTTCAATGAAGGCGCGCGCGAATTCGTGCTCCGCAACGGCGCGTTTCGCGTCGTGCTGCCGGTCGAGGCGCCCGCGACCTCCATCAAGGTTCTGGCCGATACGCCCGCCGAGATCGAGGTTCAGGTCTTCGGCCGCCAGACGCTTTCGATCGCGATGCGCTGCTATCACGCGCGAAGCCACGGCCTCACCAAGGACACATGCCAGTATGTTTGCGGGCTCGATCCCAACGGCCTGCCGGCGACCACCGTTACTGGCGAAGACTTGATGACGATCAGCGGGACATCCACCCAATCGCACGGCTATGCCGTTTTGCTGAACGAGCTTGACGCTCTCCGCCAGATGGGCGTCACGCATTTCCGCCTCTCGCCGCAATATATGGACATGGTCGCCGTGGCCTCCCTCTATCGCGACGCGCTGGACGGGAAATGCTCTGCCGATGAGGCCGAAGCTCGCCTGCAAGCGCTGTCCGGCGGCATTCCCTTCGTCAACGGCTTCTATTACGCGCGCGAAGGCCTGACCTGGAACGCCAAGCACGCTGCGTAGTCCAGGAACCGGGTCACAAAACGTCGGCGCCCCTCATCCTGTCCTTCTCCCGCGCAATCTCGCCGGGGCGAGATTGCCATCTTCAAATGTCCGCCTACGCGAGCGGATGCGGATGGGAGAAGGGACGCCTGCACAAACCCTCTCCCCTTGCGGGCCGGCTCGCTGGACACCGGGTGAGGGGGATTACGCCAGCCCCTCGAACAGCACGGTGGAGAGATAGCGCTCGGCGAACGACGGGATGATGATGACGATGTTCTTGCCCGCCGACGACGGCCGCAGGCCCACCTCGATGGCGGCGGCGACGGCGGCGCCGGACGAAATGCCGACCGGGATGCCTTCGAGCCTCGCCAGATGCCGCGCCGTCTCGAGCGCGGTGGCGCTGTTCACCTTCACCACCTCGTCGATCACGCTCCTGTCGAGCACGCCCGGCACAAAGCCCGCGCCGATGCCCTGGATCTTGTGCGGGCCGGGCGCGCCGCCCGAAAGAACAGGGACTCTTCCGGCTCGACCGCAATGACCTGCAGGCTCGGCTTGCGGGGCTTCAGCACCTGGCCGATGCCCGTGATGGTGCCGCCCGTGCCCACGCCCGAGATGACGATGTCGACCTCATGCGCCGTGTCGTTCCAGATTTCCTCGGCCGTCGTGCGGCGATGGATTTCGGGGTTCGCCGGGTTCTCGAACTGCTGCGGAATGACGGCGCCGGGATAATCGGCGAGCAGCTCGTTGGCCTTGGCGACGGCGCCCTTCATGCCGAGCGGCCCCGGCGTCAGAACGAGTTCGGCGCCGAGCAGCGCGAGCAGCTTGCGGCGCTCGATCGACATGGTTTCGGGCATGGTCAGGATCAGCCGGTATCCCTTCGACGCCGCCACGAAGGCGAGCGCGATGCCGGTGTTGCCCGAGGTCGGCTCGATGAGGATGGTCTTGCCGGGCTCGATCTTCCCGGCCTGTTCGAGCGCGTCGATCATGGCGACGCCGATGCGGTCCTTCACGCTGGCGATCGGGTTGAAGAATTCGAGCTTCGCCAGCAGGTTGGCCTTGACGCCCTTCTCCTTCGCGAGCTTGTCCAGCCGCACGATGGGGGTGTCGCCGATGGTGTCGAGGATGGAATCGTAGATGCGGCCCCGGCCTGGAGCGCGTGAGTTCTTCGACTGTTGGGCGTTCTCAGCCATGACAAACTCCGGGTTCTTGTTGGAGGGTCCGGCCTGCGCCGGTGATTTCTGTAGCTTGCGAAAGCATTGCACACAAAGGGGTTGGCGCGCTTATCGATGCGCGCCTTGTCCTAAATACTTACGCTGTCGTCGGCGGGCGCGCTAGTTGGATCGCCAGCCCCGGCGCGGAAAAAGAATGAACCGGTTCACCAAGCCTCGCTCTCCAGAACACATGGCTGGGACCCGCTCCGCTTTTGGCAAGATATTGTGGTAATCGCCAATAACATGGTATAATATTTTAACTAACATATAAGAACAACCCCTGATTAAAAACTTTTGCCTAAGCCTTGTTCCTCGTAACCGGATTGCGCCAACCGGTGTTTCATGGAAAACGCCCTTATCGAACGCGACGCAAGATCTCCCCGGCCGCAAGGGCAAAAGGGACGGCGACATGGACAAAGATGCTTTGAAGGCCCTTCAGGCTCCGATCAAGGAGCAATACCGCAAGACGCCTCACGCGGCGATGATCACCTTGAAAGCGAAAGGGACGCTCGATGACGCCAGCATCGCCTGCAAGGTCGAGACCGGACGCGCTCTTGCTATTGCAGGCCTTCATCCGGCGACTGGCGGCAGTGGCCTCGAACTCTGTTCCGGAGACATGCTGCTGGAAGCGCTCGTCGCTTGTGCGGGTGTGACGCTGAAAGCCGTCGCGACGGCCCTTGGGGTTCCCTTGCGGCACGGCGCGGTGCGGGCCGAAGGCGATCTCGACTTTCGAGGCACGCTCGGCGTCGACAGAGAAGTCCCTGCCGGCTTCAAATTCATCCGGCTGGCGTTCGACCTTGACACGGACGCTTCCGAAGAGGCGGTTGCGCAGCTCATCAAGCTCACGGGGCGCTATTGCGTGGTCTACCAGACCTCAATCAGCGCCCCGATCTCTCGATCAGCGTCAATCGCGTGGCCGTCCAGAGCCCATCCGCTTTTGATGGACTCAAAAACGGGCTCTAAGTTTTTGTTTTGTCGTGCGTCTGATCGGAAAACCGCTTGGCGCTTTTCCGGACGCACTCTTAATGTGGCTTATGTCTCTCAATCGCCTATGAGAGACCGCCGCAGGTGTAAGCAATTGCGAGACGGCGCGTTAAACGTTCGCGCCGTAGAGCCAATCGTTTCTCTCGAGCAGTTTTGACGGCGACGCCGACTTGATCGCGAAATCGCGAACCGCATCGAAAGGCTGCGGGCAGTGATAGATCCGGCCCATAAGCGCCGACCGCTCCGCGACATGCCATACGCGCTTACCCCGCTTCTCGCGGAATTGCTTCAGCCCGTTCTCGATCGTTGTTCCATCGAGGGAGGCAGCCAGCGCCGCTCCATCCTCGATGGCCATCACACCGCCCGAGGCGAGGAACGGGCACATGGCGTGCCAGGCATCGCCAATCGTCTGGATGCGGCCATGGCCGCCATCCCATTTCTCGGTGCCGTAAAGCGGCCAAGACTGCCAGGCGGCCGACGAAGAGATGACTGCGCGGGGCGCTTCGGCCCAGCTGTTCAGGCGGTCGAGCAGGTAAGGCCTAGGATCGTTCGCCACACCATCGACTTTGCTCTTGTAGTCGTCATCGATCACGAGAATGGCGTTCAGTGCGGAGCCGCCCGAAACCGGATAATGTACGAGATGAGCGCCAGAGGCCATCCAGAGCACGACATTCGTCCGCAGGTTCGCCGGCGCCGCCGATATGGGCAATACGCCGCGCCATGCCACGGCTTGCGCCGAGTAGGGCGGCGTTGTGCACCATGCCAGCTTCCGCACGGCTGAATTGATGCCGTCGGCGCCAATAAGGGCGCCAACCGTGAAGGCCCTGCCGCCGGCCTTGATCTCAAGCCCGGCTCCAGGCTTATTGGCGGCTTCCGTCACGGAGCTGCCGTACCGGATCGGTATGCCAAGGTCTCTCACGCGGTTCAGAAGCGCATTCTGCAAATCCTTGCGCAGAAGCGTGATGTAGGGCGCGCCGTAGCGATTGCGCACCGCAGGGCGAAGCGGAATTGTGTTGAGGAGATCTCCCGTTCTCGCGCTGTGAAGCTCGATGGCCTCGGGCTCGAAGGATGTTCCAGCGAGCGAGAGTTTCCATTTCTCCAGGATGCGCGAGGCATTGGGACCGACCTGGATGCCGGCGCCGATCGGCTGGAGGCCCTGCTCCCGCTCGAAGATCTCGACCGGAAAACCTGCAAGCTTGAGCGCTACGGCGGCGCTCAAGCCCGCGATGCCAGCGCCTGCGATGGCGATAATTTCTTTTGGTGCGCCGTTTTTCATCGCGCGTCGGCCTCCTGTGGCTCGAATAGGCAATAGGGTGGATCGGTTTGGTCAGGCCGCAAATTGGCGTCGTAGATGAACAGGGTCGAGCAGTAGGGGCATACGATTTGATCGTCGGCGCCCATATCGAGGTAGACGTGGGGATGATCCATCGGGGGCCTTGCCCCCATACATTGAAACTCTTTTACGCCGACGTGTATTTTCTCGACCCCAATATCGTTGTGAAAGTGGGGAACACCAATTTTCGCCATATAAGACCGCCTGTCCACTGCGCGGCGGAACGATACCCTAAAGAGCGCGCCTTGCAAGTGTTGAGATGACAGCCCCGGCAAAACGCCGCGCCCCTGGCTATCTCCTTTGTACTGAATAAACTTTTTCAAGTCAGGCGGATGCTTCGCATCCGGCCGCGCATGCGTCTGCGCGCTCATCCTGTCCCCCTCCCCAATCCCGGTCCCTGTTGGACCTTTTTTTATTCAAGCAAATGCTTCTGCTCACCAATACTACATCAGATAGGGAAAGAGAACACGCCTTATGAACGGAGGAGACCTGCGGCCAGAAGCCAGGTTCGCAGGATCCGCGCGGGCTCTCATGGGCAACTGCGAGACATGGGCCACACTAGTGTCCCGTCTCCGAATTGCCGCTCCGAATCGCCGCCCCATTTGCATCCTGCTCGCACGGCAATTCGGAGACAAAGGGACACTAGCAAAAACAATAGGCTAGTGTGGCTTGTGTCTCGCAATCGCCTATGAGAGCCCCCCGCGAAGGATGTAGGCAATTGCGAGACGCCACACTAGTGCGGAATCTTGCCTGCAATTTTCAGGGCGTGATAGGCCGCTACGCCCAGTCCGCTCCCGGCCAGAAACAGCAAGGCGGCGCGGAAGAAACGGCCCGCCCGTCGCCAGAAAGCGCCGCTGACCTGCACCTTGATCGCTTGCTCCGGCAAGTTGATATCGCTGGCCAGGCCATTTGCGTCGATGTCCCGCGCCGATAGCGTCAGGCTGAGAGTGCATGAGCCGCTGGCGATGGGCGACGCCGTCCAGGCCCAGGCGCCGAAGGCTTCCTCGCCCATGAAAGACGGCCGGTCCAAAATCCACTGTGTCTCCGGCGCGAGCCCCTCTATGAAAAATCCTCCATCGGGGGACGAAAGACGTAGGGTGACGGCCCGGCAAACGGCCTCGGCGGCAGCCGCTTTTTGCGGCTGCGCCCTGCGCAATGCGCCGCCGAATATGAGCGCCGCATCTTCCTTCGAGAGCTGCACCTTGATCGCAAGCGGAACGCCGGCCTTCGCCTTGCGCGGAATGTGTTCAAGGAGCTTTGGCAGCAAAGCGAGAGCTCCAAACTTTCCCCGTTGCGCGCTTCGTGGCTGCGCCGCCCGTTTTTCCGTCCGCGGCGGCGTCTCAAGGTCGAATGCGGGCGCTGACCGTTCGGCGAATCCGGCTGCGGCGGCGGCCGCCGCGCCAGACGGAGTCTTGACGGGCCGGACTGGCCCGGCCCTTTGGGGACGCTGAGGCGGCGCAACGTCCATGACGAGAGGCTGCTGGTCTTTTCGCTCCTCCGCTTCCAGAATGCCGCGGACGCTCGCGAGCATGTCTTCCATGCTTTCCCCGGCCGGCGCCGCACCGGCGGGCTGAGGATGAGCTGGCGCGCGCGCCGTGGCGCCGCCTGCCGGTTTCTGATTTTGTCCCTGGGCCGCGTTGCGAACCGGCGCCTCGACCCGTGCAAGGTTGGCCGCCTGTTTGGGCTGCGTCGCGGCATTCGCCTGCGCGGCGCGCTGCTGCTCCGGCTCGGGCGGCGTAATCAGCGTTTGCAGCGCGGCCTCGGCGTCGAAACCGTTCGCGGTCAGAATTGCGGACGCCTTGCTTTCGGCGTCTTTCGCCACTGCGATGAGGGTGAGAGCGCCGTCAACCTCACGGCGTCCGGCGCTGCACGCATCTTCGGCGGCGCCGACGAACAGGGAGTCGAATTTCGAGCTGAAGCCTGGCGGCCGATTGCCGGTCGCGACCAGCGACGCCATGCGATTGTTGACGGCGTCGGAAATGGCGCTGTGAATGACGGCGACGTCGGCTCCAGCGGCTCGCAGCAGCTTGGCGGCGTCCGGATCGTCCAGGAGAGCCAGAAGCAGGTGCTCGAGCGTGACGTATCGATGAGAACGCTGTTCGGCCGCGGTGCGGGCGCGCCGCAGCGTGTGATCGAGATAGGCGGTACGCGGCAAGTCCGCCTGCCCTGCAGACTGGTCGTTCATGGTCCCCACCAACGGCCTTCCAGGCGCGGCAAAGCTCTAGGAAGACGACAACCTAGTCTGATTTCATTACGAAAGAGCGACGTCCACTGCAACGCTCTTTTAATATTAACGTAATCTCTTTCTACATGCCGGAATAATTCGGGCCGCCGCCCCCTTCGGGAGGCTGCCAGTTGATGTTCTGGGCAGGGTCTTTGATATCGCAGGTTTTGCAGTGGATGCAGTTCTGCGCATTGATCTGAAAGCGCGGCTTGCCCTCCGCCGTTATCACAACCTCATAGACTGCTGCCGGGCAGTAACGCTGGGCTGGCTCGGCATAGGTGGGAAGGTTATCCCGGACCGGCGCGTCCGGATCGGTCAGGACGAGGTGAACCGGCTGATCCTCCTCGTGATTTGTGCCTGACAGGAACAGCGAGGACGGAATGTCGAAGGTGAGCTTGCCGTCGGGCTTCGGATAGGCGATCGGCTTGCAGTTCTTCGCCGGCTTCAGCATAGCGTAGTCCGGCTTGTGGTGCTTGAGCGTCGGCGACAGCCACGGAGAGATCGTGTTGAGCCACATGTCGATCCCGGACAGGAGCGTGCCCTTCACGGTCCCAAAATGCGACAGGAGCGGTTTCACGTTGCGTGCGGGCTTGAGGTCGCGCGCGATCGGCCCCGAGCGCACACTCTGCTCATAGGTCAGGAGTTCGTCGCCGCTTCTGCCCGCCTGGAGCGCCTCGAAAGCGCTCTCGGCCGCCGCGATCCCCGAAAGGATAGCGTTGTGCGAGCCTTTGATGCGCGGAATGTTGACGAAGCCCGCGCTGCATCCGATCAGCGCGCCGCCCGGAAACGCAAGCTTCGGGATGGATTGCCAGCCGCCCTCGACGATGGCGCGCGCGCCGTAGCCGATGCGTTTGCCGCCTTCGAGGACCGGCGCGACGAGGGGATGCGTCTTCAGGCGCTGAAATTCATGGAAGGGGCTGGTGTAGGGATTGATGTAGTTGAGATGCACCACGAAGCCGATGGACACTAGGTTTTCGCCATAGTGATACATAAATGAGCCGCCGCCCGTACGGTCTTCCAGCGGCCAGCCCATGGTGTGCTGGACAAGGCCCGGTTTATGCTTCTCAGGCTTGACCTGCCAGAGCTCCTTCAAGCCGATGCCGTATTTCTGCGGCAGACATTCGGCGTCGAGGCTGAAATCGCGAATGAGCTTTTTCGACAGGGAGCCGCGCGCGCCTTCGGCGAAGAGCGTGTATTTGCCGATCAGCGCCATGCCGCGCACGAACTCGTCCTTCGGCTTGCCATCCCGGCCGACGCCAAGATCGCCGGTCGCGACGCCGATCACCCTTCCCTCGGAACCCTTGAGGACTTCAGCGGCCGGGAAGCCAGGATAGATTTCCACGCCGAGCGCCTCCGCCTGCTCGCCGAGCCAGCGCACCACATTGCCGAGGCTGACGATGTAATTGCCCTTGTTCGACATCAGGGGCGGCATCAGGACATGCGGGATGGACGTGGCGCGGCGCTTCCCGAGGTAGTAGAATTTGTCCTCCGTGACATGCTGCGCAACAGGCGCGCCTTTCTCGCGCCAATCGGGAAACAGCGTGTTCAGCCCTATCGGATCGATAATCGCGCCCGATAGGATGTGCGCGCCCACCTCCGAGCCTTTCTCAAGGACGACGACGGAAATGTCCGCGCCTTTCCCGGCGGCGAGTTCCTTCAAGCGGATCGCAGCCGCCAGCCCCGCCGGACCCGCTCCGACGATGACCACGTCGAACTCCATGGTCTCCCGCTCCGGAAGCTCCTGCTCCTGAGAGGTTTCAATAACGCCATTTGCTTCCATGCCGTCCTCCCGTTCCGCACTTCAACTCACCAGAGGTAAGGTCATAGCGCAACCCCGCCAACTTGATTAATCCGCGCACCGTGTCATTGTGCGAGTATGACTGCCCTTGCGGACAATGCTGCGATCCTTCTCGAGTGGTACAGGGCGATGGGCGTCGACGAGACCATCGCAGAGACCCCGCAGGATTGGTTTGCGCCGGAGCCTCCTCGGGACGCTGTGCCCGCCACCCCGATAAGTAGTGCGCCCGCGCCTGAGGTCAAACGGAAGCCTCTGGAGCGCGCCAGGGCTCAGATGCCGCAGATTGCGCCGCAAACCGCTCTCGATGCCTCCGCCGATGTGATGGCCGCGCGCGAGCTTGCCCGAAGCGCCGAGAGCCTCAAGGAATTGCGCTCGTTGCTGGAAGCCTTCGACGGCTGCGGGCTGAAGAAGACCGCCTCGCGCTTGTGTCTCTCGCGCGGATCGCTGGAGGCGCGCCTCATGCTGATCGGGGAAGCGCCCGGAAAAGACGAGGACGCGCAAGGCCAGCCGTTCGTCGGCCGCGCGGGCCAGCTGCTGGACCGGATGCTTGCCGCCATCAACCTCACCGAGGCCGATGTCTACATCACGAACCTTGTGTTCTGGCGTCCGCCCGGCAACCGCACCCCCTCGCCCGAAGAGGTGCAGGTGTGCCAGCCCTTCGTAGAGCGCCAGATCGAGCTTCTCGCGCCAGATGTGCTGGTCTTCCTCGGCAATGCCGCCGCCAAGCAGCTCACCGGCGCAACCGAGGGCATCATGAAGCTGCGCGGCAAGTGGCTGACCTATGCCGGCATCCGCGCCATGGCGACGCTGCACCCCGCCTATCTCTTGCGCACGCCCATCGCGAAGCGCCTCGCCTGGCGCGACCTGCTCGCGATCCGCGATGCGCTGGATGGTTAGGCAACCCATTCCCGCCGTCATCGCGAGGCGCGGAACGCGCCCGAATTCGCATGCGAATTCGGGAACATGAGATCCAAGCTCGCCAAGGCGAGCTTGCTGGCGATCCAGGTCATCCGCGACCCTGCATTGCTTCCGGCTTCGCTGGACGGGGAGAAGGCGGAGTTGCTTCCCCCGCCCATGCCGGGTCAGGTGCTTGCCGATTTTCGCGACGAAGCCAGTTACTTTGAAATTGCCTTCGATCTGATCTGCTGCCTCTATCAGTTGCCGCGGACGCACCCCGCTGTCGCGGATCTGCGCGAGACTTTGCGCGGGCGCGGCCTCAGGTGACAGTTCTGACGGTAACCTTTTGTTTACCTTGAATCATCCATGTGTGAGCTCCACTGCAATCGGCGCCCCAGTTCCGGGGGGCGTTGCGGCTGGGGGGCGCTGCCATGGATCAGGAAATATACCTCAAGCTCATTCTGCTGGGCGCGGTTTTACTTGCGGCGCTTCTGTCGCCGACGCTTTCAGCCCTTGCCTTGACTGGCATCGTCGCCTGGACCATTCGGGACACGAAAATCGGCGAAATTCCCGCCGTGAAGTCGTTCATCGAGATGACCCTGCCCAAGGTCAAGTCGCTCGTTTCGGTGAAGTAGCTGAAACATCGCGAAAGAGCTGGCCTGCCGGGATCTCCTCGCGATCCGCGCGCCATGACATGCGGCTCAACGCCGCCCCGGCCTCGTCGCGCAGCCCCCTCGCCATAAAATGGTCGAACGGATCCGCTCGCGATGGCGACATGCGCGCCCGCCGGCGCTAAGCTTCTAAGCGGCGTTGCTTACCGATACTGAATGAAATTCTGGAAGAGGCTCTTCGATGCGAGGTCTTCACATAACGCTGGCGGGGGCGCTGCTGGTTTTTTCCGGCGCCTCCGCGTTCGCCCAGATCTGCCCAAACGGAAGGATGTTCTGTCCGCCGGGAAAGAACGGCGACGGCGGCTGTTACAGCCGGCAAACGGCGATATGCGATCAGGGCGCCATCGTGAATGACGGCGACGCGGCGCCTGAGCCGGATCGGAGCACGGCGGAGCCCCGGCGCTCGCCGGCCGCGGATGAAGGGACGAAGGGCGATGAATGCCACGCGGCGTCGAACGGCGACCGCGCGGCTGTGCTTGAGGCGTTGCGCCGGCCGGTCTCCCGCGAACTCAAGACCAAGGTCGACTTCGATGTCGAACGCGCGCGCATCTGCGGCGACTGGGCCTTCGTCATCGCCACGCCGAAGAAGATGGGCGGCGGAGAGATCGAATGGGAGGGGACGGTCTGCGCCGGAGACACAAGCCACCTTGCGGGCGGACTCACACGCCGCGAAGGCTCGGACTGGAGCCTCGTCAACTATGCGCTCTGCCCGAGCGATGTGGCCTGGGCAGGCTGGGCGGAGAAGCACCACGCGCCGAAGGCCGTGTTTGAGGAGTGAGATTTTTCAGCCGGTCCCGCCCACGATTTGCTTTCCACATCGGCGTCCGGCGCGCTTGAACCTTTGCGGATCGCGAGGTTTTCCCGTCGAGGACACACTCGGGAGCGAAACAATGAGCTACGTCGACGGATATGTCATTGCGGTCCCCACCAGCAACCGTGAAGCGTTCACGAAGCACGCGAAAGAGGCGGCCGCTGTTTTCAAGGAGCACGGCGCTTCGAGCGTCGTCGAGTGCTGGGGCGACGACGTGCCGGACGGCAAGATGACCTCTTTTCCCATGGCCGTGCAGAAGAAGCCCGACGAGACGGTCGTCTTCTCGTGGATCGTCTGGCCTTCTCGTGAAGTGCGCAACGAGGGCATGAAGAAAGCGATGGCCGATCCCCGCTTGCAGCCCGGCGCGGCGGCGATGCCTTTCGACGGCAAGCGCATGATCTTCGGCGGCTTCACGCCCATCGTCGAAGCTTAGCAAGCTGCTGAAAAACCATGCGGCGCATGGGTCGACAAGCTCACCATGAGGTCCAAACTGTCGATATCGTTCGGCCTCATCCTTGTAACTTGAAAACCGCCGCATTGGCGAGGCCTTGTGCCGATGCGGGCGCGGCGGAGAGGCCGTCTCATCCTGGGACCGAAAAGTCCGCAGCTCAGCATGGGTCCTCCGCCGCAAGTCCATTAAGCCCGAACAGTCGCCGGGGCCGCATATTGAGCCCGTTTAGACAAGGAAGGGCCGGGATGGAGACAAATGCGCAACCTGTTTTTGTAGGCATCGATGTTTCGAAGGGTAAGCTCGATGTGGCGCTCTGGCCCTCGGGAGAACAGTTCACGATCGAACGCAACGCAAAAGGCTTGAACAGCCTTTGCGCCAGGCTCGCCGCCTCGAACCCTGTCACCATCGCCTTGGAGGCCACGGGCGGGTTCGAAACCGTTGTCGCCGCGGCTCTGGCCGCCGCCAGTCTGCCCGTCGCCGTCGTCAATCCGGCCCAGATCCGCGCCTTCGCCCACGCGCTCGGCAAAAGAGCCAAAACAGACCCCATCGACGCAGCCGTCATTGCGCGCTTTGCCGAAGCGACAAGGCCCGCCATCAGACCGCTGGCCGACGCCGAAACCCAGCTCCTCGCCGATTTCATCGCAAGGCGCCGGCAAATCGTAGAGATGATCGTCGCCGAAAAACAAAGACTTGGCCGCGCTCCCGCCAAACGCCTGAGAAAGAGCATCGAACGCCTCTTGAAGGCCCTGGAGAAAGAGCTCTCAAGCCTCAACGGCGATATCGATGCGGCCGTCAGGGCTTCCCCATTGTGGAAGGCGAACGAGGAGCTTCTCACCTCCGTCCCGGGCGTCGGCCCTACCACCGCGCGCACTCTCATCGCTGAATTGCCCGAGCTTGGGACTTTGACGCGCAAGGAAATCGCGGCGCTGGCCGGTCTTTGCCCCTTCACGCGCCAGTCCGGACAGTGGCGCGGCAAAAGCTTCATCGCAGGAGGCCGGGCAAGCGTGCGCGCCTCTTTGTTCATGGCGGCGATGGTCGCAGCGAGGTTCAACCCAACCCTGAAAACCTTCTTTGACCGCCTCGCCGCCGCCGGGAAGCCAAAGAAAGCCGCTCTCGTCGCCGTCGCAAGGAAACTCCTCACCATCCTCAACGCTATCGTCCGAGACCAAAAACCATGGCAAATCGCTTGACAGCCAAGACAGTCGCTGAGCTTGTCGAAGGATGAAGAGTGGTCTGGTTTTGCAAATCCGGTCTGCTATTCCTGGCCCGCGAGAGCTGCAACGCCGCCTCTCTGCCGCCTGATCCGGCCCACTCATGGTGTCCGCCCCCTCACCCGGCGGCCGGGAGGCCGTCCGCCACCCTCTCCCGCAAGGGGTTATTCCGTGCGTTCCCTCTCCCCTTGCGGGAGAGGGACAGGGTGAGGGGTGTTTCGCTGTGGCTTCGCCCCCCCGGAACTCAAAACCCGATGCGGCGCAGGTCCAGCGTATGCGGGAAGCTCGGGTTCGGGCCGGGGTTGAACGGCGTCATCGGCCCCGGCGTATGGCCGAAGGTTTCGAAGCGCGCGAGCCGCCGCGTCTCCGCCTCCAGCGCATTGACCGGGAACGTATCGTGGGCGCGCCCGCCGGGATGCGCGACGTGATAGCGGCAGCCGCCGACGGAGCGCCCGGCCCAGCTGTCGAACAGGTCGAACACGAGCGGCGTGTGCGGCGGGATGGTCGGCTGCAGGCAGCTCGACGGCCACCAGGCGCGGAAGCGCACGCCCGCCGCCGCCTCGCCATGCGTGCCCGTGGGCTTCAGCGGCACGGCGACGCCGTTGCACGTCACCTGATAGCGCGCGCCGAGGTTGCCTTTCACCTTCACCTGCAGGCGCTCCAGCGACGAATTCGACATAGCGCACGGTGCCGCCGGGCGCGCCTTCCTCGCCGAGCACGTGCCATGGCTCCAGCGCCTGCCGCAGCTCGATCTCGATGCCGTCGTAAGTCACCGCGCCGTAGACCGGGAAGCGGAACTCGAAATGCGGCGCGAACCATTCCAGCTCGATGGGGAAGCCCGCCTCGCGCAGCTCCGCGATCACGTCCTGGAAGTCCTGCCAAACGAACTCGGGCAGCATGAAGCGGTCGTGAAGCTCGGTGCCCCAGGGAATGAGCTTGCGCTTGAAGGGCTTCTCCCAGAACCAGGCGATCAGCGCGCGCAGGAGAAGCTGCTGCGCGAGGCTCATGCGCGCGTGCGGCGGCATCTCGAAGGAGCGGAACTCGACGAGGCCGAGCCGCCCCGTTGAGCTGTCGGGCGAATAGAGCTTGTCGATGCAGATTTCGGAGCGGTGCGTGTTGCCGCTCGACGTCGATGAGCAGATTGCGGAAGATGCGGTCGACGAGCCACGAGGGGATCCAGCCTTCGCTCGGATCGGGGATCTGGCTGAAGCGCGATCTCCATCTCGTAGAGCGAGTCGTTGCGCGCTTCGTCGATGCGCGGCGCCTGGCTTGTCGGGCCGATGAACAGGCCCGAAAACAGGTAAGACATCGAAGGGTGGTTCTGCCAATAGGCGATGATGCTGCGGAGCAGGTCCGGGCGGCGAAGGAAGGGGCTGTCGGCGGGCGTGGGCGCGCCGAGCACGATGTGGTTGCCGCCGCCGGTGCCGGTGTGGCGGCCGTCGATCATGAACTTCTCGGTGCCGAGCCGCGACAGGCGCGCCTCCTCGTAGAGCATTTCGGTGATCGTGACGGCTTCATCCCAGTTCGTCGCCGGGTGGATGTTCACCTCGATGACGCCGGGGTCGGGCGTGACCTTGATGACGTTGAGCCGCCGGTCGGACGGCGGATGATAGCCTTCGATGTGAACGGGCTGCGCCGGTGATCTTCGCGGTTTCCTCGATGGCGGCGGCGAGCGCGGCGTAGTCTTCTGCGTCGGCGAGCGGCGGCATGAACATGCAGAGATGCCCGTCGCGCGGCTCGATCGCGAGCGCGGTGCGCACCGAGCCGATAACCTCCGTCGGGGCAGGAGCCGTATAGACCGGAGGCGCAAGCAGCGTCACCGACTGCGCGCCGGTCGCGCAGCAGCACCTCGCGCGGCGGCAAGGCGCGCATGGGCCGCGAACGGATCGATCGGGCATGACATGCGCGAGATTCGCAGCCCCGAGATAGGGAAGCGAACCCAGCGGCAGCCGGAAACCGATCGGGCGAATCGCCTGGCAGGAGGAACAGACGCTCGCGCCGGAAGCGCCCAGCGCTCGGTCACCCAGCTTCGCCCGCGCGCCTGGCTGTGCCAGACCTGGATCGGCATCACATAGCCGGACGGCTTGTCGAGGCCGCGCTCGAACACCTTGATCACGCGCGCCCGCTCCTGCGGATCGTCGAGCTTGTTGGTGGCCGGATCGAGGTTGATCGGCAGCTTCTGCTCGATCAGGAGAAAATGCGCCGGATCCTCGTACGCAGGCAGAGCGCTGTCGGCGGGCAGCCCCAGTTGCTCGGCGAGCGTCGCGGCGAAAGCGGCCGGCGTCGTCGACGGTCGCCGGGCTGCGCCGGAATTTCGCTGTCGATGCGCTGCTGCATTTTCCCACAGCGGCTGCCCATCCGCGCGCCAATACACCGCAAAAGCCCAGCGCGGCAGCTGCTCGCCGGGATACCACTTGCCCTGCCCGTAATGAAGCAGGCCGCCCGGCGCGAACCTGTCGCGCAGGCGCCGGATCAGATTTTCGGCATAGCGGCGCTTTGTCGGGCCGACCGCGTCCGTGTTCCACTCCGCGCCGTCCACGTCGTCGATGGAGACGAAGGTCGGCTCGCCGCCCATGGAAAGGCGCACGTCGCCCGCCTGCAGACGCCGGTCCACCTCATGCCCCGCCTTGGCGATCGCGCTCCATTGCTCCTCGGTATAGGGCAGCGTCACGCGCGGGCTTTCGAGAATGCGCGTCACCTTCATGGAATGCGAGAAGTCGACCTCGGCCTCCTCGTGCACGCCGGTGATCGGCGCTGCGCTTTGCGGCGATGGCGTCGCGGCGAGCGGAATGTGGCCCTCGCCCGCGAACAGCCCCGAGGTCGGGTCGAGACCGATCCAGCCCGCGCCCGGGAAGATAAACTTCGGCCCAGGCATGAAGGTCGGTGAAATCCAGCTCCGTGCCCGAGGGGCCGTCGAGCGACTTCACGTCGGCCTTGAGCTGGATCAGGTAGCCCGACACGAAGCGCGCCGCGAGCCCGAAATTGCGCAGGATATTCACGAGAAGCCAGCCGGAGTCGCGGCAGGAGCCCGACTTCTTGTGCAGCGTCTCCTCCGGCGTCTGCACGCCCGGCTCCAGGCGGATGAGATATTTGACGTCGTGCTGGAGCTGCCCGTTCAGCGCCCAGACGAAGTCGATGGTGGTCTTGGCGTCGATGCGCAGCCGCGAAAGATAATCCTTGAGCAGCGGCCCCGGCTCGGATGCCTTGAGGTAAGGCGCCAGCTCTTCCTTCAGCTCCGGCTCGTATTTGAACGGAAAGTCGCGGGCATATTCGTCGACGAAGAAATCGAACGGGTTGATCGTGGCCATGTCCGCCACGAGATCGACCTCGACCTTGAACTCGCGCGTCGGCTCGGGAAAAACGAGGCGCGCGAGGTAATTGCCGAACGGGTCCTGCTGCCAATTGATGAAGTGCTCTTTCGGCGTGATGTTCAGCGAATAGGACAGAATCGGCGTTCGCGAATGCGGCGCGGGGCGAAGGCGCACCACTTGCGGGCCGAGGCCGGTCAGGCGGTCGTAGACATATTCCGTGCAGTGGTTCAGCGCGACGTGGAGGGCCATCGTGTCTCCTGGCGGGGCGGCATGCGATTCGAGTTCGGCGGCACTGTGCTTTGCTTAGGCGAGGCTTGCAAGCGCCATGCCTATCCGTGCTGCTATGCACTCTCCTGCCGGAAATAGTCAGGCCGCCATTAGCCGCGCAAGCTCGGCCTCTTGCTCGGGCTTGGGCGCATAGCTCACGCGCGGCGGCGGACCGAACAGATTGCCCTGCTGCCCGCTCGCGATGAAATCGTGCTGATCCCATTGCGCCAAGGCAATTCTCCCTCTGTGCGAATCAGGAAAGTTGAGGGCGCCAGCGCACATGCATTTTTGCGGGATACCACAGGTTTCTGCCACAGTGCAATTGACTGCTCCCTATCCATCCCCGCTCCGGATGTGCGCGGCAGCTTTAGCCAGGAAATTGGATGATTGTCTATCACTATCGAAGGGGAATTGTATTGACAAATGTAAATTGACACTTTACATCATGCTATGATCGTGAACATCCGGCACAAGGGCCTCAAGCTGCTGTTTGAGAAAGACGACACGAGCAAGCTCATTGCCGAGCATGTCAGCCGGCTTCGGCTGATCCTTTCGGCTCTCGACGCCGCGGGCGCGGTCGAAGACATGGATCAACCCGCTTTCAGGTTGCACCCGCTCAAAGGCGAACTGAAGGGATATTGGGCAGTCACCGTGCGGGCCAAATTGGCGTGTCGTGTTCCGATTTGCCGATGGTCAGGCGATGGATGTCGATCTGACGGACTATCATTAGGAGGCGCCCATGGGCATGAAGAACCCTGTACATCCCGGCGAATTGGTACGCGCCAATCTGGAAGAGATAGGCCTTAGCGTGGCGGAGGCCGCAAAAGGGCTGCGCGTTACGCGTCAGCAGCTTCACAACGTGGTCAGCGGCCGCAGCGCAGTTTCGCCTGAGATGGCTGTGCGTTTCGAGAAGGCCTTCGGGGGCAGCGCGGATATGTGGCTGCGCATGCAGGCCGCATTCGATCTCGCACAGGTCCGTAGTCGAGAGCATGAGATCGAGGTCGAGCGCCTGTCGGCTGTGACGCGTTAGGTAGGCTAAGGCTCGAAGATCAAAAACACGTAAGTCGCGAAAATGATGAGGTGCACGAAGCCGTAGAGGATGTTCGTCCGGCCTGTTCCGAACGTGAGCGTGCTTACCAGGAGGGTCAGGAACAGGAGCACCGTGAACTCGTTATTGAGGCCGAGGACGATGTCGCGTCCAAGGTACAGCGTGATGGCCGCGACGGCGGGCACGGTCAGCCCAATGGTGGCGAGAGAGGAGCCGAGCGCGAGATTGATGCTGCGCTGGAGTTCGTTCATCTGCGAGGCGCGAAGCGCGGTGATGCTTTCGGGCAAGAGGATCAGAAGCGCAACGATGAAGCCCGATAGCGCGTGGGGCGCGCCCACATAGGTGAGTCCGGACTGTACGGAGGCCGCGAACGTCTTTGACAGCAGCACCACCGCAAGCAGAGAGGCGATGAGAAGAAGAGAGGCCGTCCGAACGGCGCTGCCGCCCTTCGGCTGCAAAGCCCCCGCCCCGGACGGCCCGGCGTCCACCTCCGTAAAATAATCGGTGTGCCGAATGGTCTGAATATAGAGAAACACCGCATACAGCATGAGCGTCACAACGGAGACGAAGACAAGCTGCATCGGGGTCAGCGTCGGCCCTGGCGAGGAATGCGTGTAGTTGGGGAGTACAAGCGTGAGCACCGACAGCGCGAAAAGAACCGACAGATACGCGCTCGCGCCCTTGACCTCGAAATCCTGTTCCCGATACTGGATGCCGCCGGCGAGAATGCAAAGGCCGACGACGCCATTGCAGACGATCATGATCACCGAGAACACAGTATCGCGGGCAAGCGCCGGGTCTCCCTTGTCGCCGAGCGTTATCGACATGATAAGAGCGACTTCGATGATCGTCACGGCGATGGTCAGGACCAGCGTTCCGAAAGGCTCGCCAATGGCGTGCGCGATCTCTTCCGCGCTGAGGACCGCCGCGATCACCGTCGCAAGCAAAACGGGCAGGATGATCAGCGAAACGGCAAGGCCGGGCTTTCCAGCCGCTTCCGGCGTCTCTATGAGCTTGATCGCGCCGTAAAACGCAAGCGCGGCAGCGGGCACGATGAATTTCCACGGCAGCGCCGCTAGCATTCGTTTAATCATTATGGCCCAGAACCTTGCAGTTCTTTTCTTGTCTGGCGGCACAAACTCGACCCCACCAGCCGTTTTTCGCATAGCTCGCTTGAGCGAAGCTTTGAAGGGACTCGGCGAGAGCGCCGCCGCGCTATCCCAGCTTCCGCCGGAACAGCCAGCTCGCCGCCGTCAGCGTGATGACCGCTATGACCGCCATCGGCCAGATGCGCTCGACGACAAGGGCCATCGGCATATCGCGCAGGAAAACGCCGCGCACGATCACGAGAAAATGCGTGAGCGGATTCAGGAGCGCGACGGGCTGCAGCCAGTCGGGCATGTTCTGAACCGGGCTCGTGAAGCCCGACAGCATCATGGCCGGCATCATGTAGACCATCGCGCCGAGCATGGCCTGCTGCTGCGTCGAGACGAGCGACGAGATGAACAGCCCGACGCCGATAATGGCGAGGATGAACACGATAAGCCCCGCGTACAGCACAAAAATCGAGCCGGTCAGCGGGATGCCGAACACCAGCGTCACGATGCCCGTTATGACGGTCGCCAGCACAACGCCGATGATGAGCCCCGGCACGGCCTTGCCGATCATGATTTCAAGCGGCTGCAGCGGCGAGACCAGAAGCTGCTCGAATGTTCCCAGTTCCCGCTCGCGCGAAACCGACATGACCATCACCATGAGCACAGTCGTCATGGTGAGCGTGCCGACGAGGCCGGGCACCATCGTGTTGCGGTACTCGCGGTTGGGATTATACCAGGAACGGTCCACAATGGCGCTGACGTCAGGCCGCTCCTCGCCGAGAAGCACATCGGCGGAGTACGTCGCGACGATGTTGGTGATGTAATTGTTGAGGATTTGCGCGCTGTTGGAGCGCCGCCCGTCGAGGAGCACCTGCACGCCGACCGGCTCACGCGCGGCGACTTTGCGCGAGAAGTCCTGCGGGATGCGAATGACAGCCAGCACGCGCTGGCTGTCGATCGCCGGCTGGATTTCCTTCTCGCTCTTGTAACTGGTGATTGTCGAAAAAGCCGAGGCGTGCTCGAAGCGGCTGATGAGCTGCCGCGAATACTGTCCCCAATCCTCGTTGAACACGCCAATCGGCGCGTTGGCCACCTCCAGCGTGGCGGCATACGCATAGAGGAACACCTGCATGATCGGCGGGACGATGAACGCGATGCGCGTGCGCGGGTCGCGGAACGCCGAGAGAAGCTCCTTGATGATGAGCGCGATCAGTTTGGGCGGCATCGCTAGTCGAGCCTCATTTTCGAGTTTCGGGCGGTCAGCACCATCAGGAAGACGCTCATGAGCATGAGAATGAGAACGCTCGGCACGATCACCGATGCGATGTCGCCTGCGAGGAAGATCGTCTGAAGTGCAGACACGAAATAGCGGGCGGGAACCAGCGCGGAAAAGGCGCGAAGCGGCCCCGGCATGCTCGACAGCTCGAAGATGAATCCGGAAAAGAACAACCCCGGCAGAAACGACGCCATCATCGCGATCTGGCTCGCGAGGAATTGCGTACGCGCCACCGTCGAGATTAGGAGCCCTGCGCTCAAGGCGACGAGGAGGAAAGCGGTCGTGACCGCGAGCAGACTGAAGATCGAGCCCCGGAGAGGGACATCGAACACGAAGATCGCAAAGGCGACCGAGATCGCCATCGCGACCAAACCCAGGAAGAAGTTCGGCACGACCTTACCGATGAGGAACTCGGGCACGCTGGCAGGGGTCGCGAGCAGCGCCTCGATTGTTCCGCGCTCCCACTCCCGCGCCACCACAAGCGCCGTCAGCAGCGATCCGATCATCATCAAGATCAGCGCGATCGAGCCCGGAACCAGGAAGCGCCGGCTTTCAAGCTCGGGATTGAACCAGACGCGCGGCTCGGTGGTTATGAGCCCCGTGGCCCTGATGCCGCTGCTGAGCGCACGTTGGGATAGCCAAGTTTGCCAGGCCCCCTGGACATAGGCCGTGACAAGGCTCGCGGTGTTCGGGTCCGTGCCGTCGGTGATGATCTGGATTGCCGCCGTGTCGCCGCGTCCGATGCGCTGGGTGAAATCCCCGGCCAGGATGACGACGCCCTCGATGCGCGAGGCGGTCAGGTCGTCGAGAAAGGCGCGGCGGTCATGCGAAACGCGAACATGGAAATAAGGCGTGTTCGCGAGCGACGCTTCGAACATCACGGTCTCAGGCGTCGGGTCCTCGATGACGACGCCGACGCGCATTTTCGTCACGTCGAACGACACGCCGAAGCCGAAAAGAAACAGGAGGAGCACCGGAAGCACCACCGCAACGACAAGGCTGCTTGGGTCGCGGACGATCTGAAGCATTTCCTTGCGGATAAGCGCCCGCATGCGGCGCAGGCGGCCGCCTTCGTCAGGGGCGGCGCCCCTCACCTCCACCCTCTCCCTCTGGGAGGGGTTCGGTTGAGACCGCTGAACCGGCGTCCCCTCTCCCGGGGGGAGAGGGACATGCAAAACGTCGCTCATGCCGCCTCCAGCCTGTCCTCGGCTTCGATCAGCGCGATGAACGCATCCTCAAGCGTGGGATTGGGCAGAGCCGGGCTACGGACGCGGGCCTGCAGGGCGTCCGGCGTGTCGATTGCGATGCTTTTGCCGCGATAGATGAGCGCCACACGGTCGCAATATTCGGCCTCGTCCATGAAATGCGTGGTCACCATGACGGTCACACCGCCCGCGATCATGGAGTTGATGAAGCCCCAGAATTCGCGGCGGGTCAGGGGGTCGACGCCGGAGGTCGGCTCGTCGAGAAACAGCACGGGCGGATTGTGAAGAATGGCGCAGGACAGCGCGAGCCGCTGCTTGAAGCCAAGCGGGAGCATGCCGGAATTCACGCCAAGATGCGGGCCAAGATCGAAGGCCGTAACGACGCGGTCGATGGCGTCGCGCTTTTTGGCGCCCGACAAGCCGTAAGCGCCGCCGAAAAAATCGAGGTTCTGGCGCACGGTGAGATCGCCGTAAAGCGAGAACTTCTGCGCCATGTAGCCAAGCCGCCCGCGAGCCGCCGAAGGCGCGCGATACAGGTCGTAGCCGTCGACAAGCGCCGTGCCGCCGGTGGGACGCAACAGCCCGCACATCATCTTGAACGTGGTGGACTTGCCTGCGCCGTTGGGACCGAGCAGGCCGAAAATCTCTCCGCGCTTGATGCTGAACGAGATGCGATTGGCGGCGGTGAAGTCCCCGAATTTCTTCGTCAGCCCGATCGCTTCGACCGCCGCCCGCGCTTCGCTGAGAGGCTGTGCATCCGCCTTCATGTCCTGGGTGCGCTTGGGCTGCCCGCCGAGCATGGCCACGAATGCGTCCTCGAAGCGCGGCTTTGCGGGCGCGATCGTGATCGCTTCGCTGCCATTAAGTTCTTCCGGCTTGGGCGGCGGAGCATCCTCTTTGACGACGAGGCGGACGGCGTCGCCTTGCAGCACGCCGTCGATGACTTCCGGTCTCGATAGAGCGCGCGCGAGGAGAACGCGCCGCTCGCCGCCGGCGCCCTCGACCAGGAAAACCCGGTCGCCGATATGGGCTGTCATGGCCTTCGGATCGCCCTGATAGAGAAGAGCGCCATTGTTCAGGACAATGACCTCGGCGCAGTTCTCCGCCTCGTCGAGATAAGCGGTTGTCCAGACGATGGCCACGCCGTCTTCCGTCAAGGCATGCACCATCCGCCAGAGCTCACGCCTGGAAATAGGATCGACCCCCACGCTCGGCTCATCGAGAAGCAGCAGTCTCGGCGACTTCAGCATGGCGCAGGCGAGGCCGAGCTTCTGTTTCATGCCGCCGGAGAGATTGCCCGCAAGGCGGCCTGTGAAGCGGGCGAGATCGGTGAAGGCGAGAAGGCGCTCGAAGGTCTGCGTGCGTTCCGCGCCTATGACGCCGCGAAGGTCGGCGTAAAGCGTCAGGTTTTCCAGCACGGTCAGGTCTTCGTAGAGCCCGAAGCGCTGAGGCATATAGCCGATGGCGTGAT
The DNA here is from genome assembly GCA_963727795.1 of uncultured Alphaproteobacteria bacterium. Lineage (GTDB taxonomy): Bacteria > Pseudomonadota > Alphaproteobacteria > Rhizobiales > Rhodomicrobiaceae > Rhodomicrobium. The sequence goes on along the minus strand of CAVSHC010000008.1, from coordinate 111,778 downwards.
GCAGCGCGATGCTGTCCTCGATGGTGTCGTAGCCACAGACGGTGAGCGCGCCTTCGGTGGGAACGAGCAGCCCCGCCATGAGCCGCATCAAGGTTGTCTTGCCGGCGCCGTCGGGGCCCGCCACGCCGGTCACCTGCCCGCTCTTGATCGAAAAGCTGATCGCGTCGAGAGCTGGCGGACCGTCGCTCGCGAAACGCTTCGTGAGCTTGTCGATAATGGCAACCGGCTCGCCGGTCATGGGGAGGTGCTCGCTACAGGGGTTCTTTGCGCCGCCGGGCGCAGATCGATCGTAACCGGCATCCCCTGCCGCAGTTCGTCCGCCGTTCCATCCACGACAACGCGGATGCGGTAGACGAGCGCGGTTCGAAGTTCGGTGGTCTCCACCGTTTTCGGCGTAAACTCAGCGGCGGTCGAAATGAAGCCCACCTTGCCGCTGTAAACTTTCCCGCCCGGCAAATCGGTGTGGACGCTCACATCCATTCCCGGCTTGATGCGCCCGAGGTACGGCTCGGAGACATAGGTGCGGACCCAGACAGGGGACATGAGGCTCAGGACATAGACCGTCTCGCCCGCCTGGACGATGGCGCCCGCCTCGCGCACGCGGCTCAAGACCGTGCCGTCGCTCGGCGCGATCAGCTCGGCGTCCGCCAGTTGCCGCTCTGCGGTGGCGACTGTGGCCTTGCGCTCGTCAAGTTGCGATTTCGCAAGCGCGATGTCCTCCTTGCGGAAGCCGATCTCCTGAAGCCGTAAAGCCTCTCGGGCCGAATTAAGCTGGGCATCCGCCTGACGCTCGGCTGCCGACGCATCGTCGACGGCTTTCTGCGACCCGGCAGGCGTCTTCAAAAGCATTTCCGCGCGGTTTTTGATGATCTTCGCGTTTGTCAGCGTCGCCTCGCGCTCCGCGACGAGAGCCCTGGCCTGCGCAATCTCTTCCGGGCGGTTTCCGGCCTTCAGCTTTTCGTAATTGGCTTCGGCCTGGCCTTGCTGGGCGCGCATTTGTGCAAGCGTATCCTTGAAATAAATCTTCTCCAGCGAGCCCAGGACCTGGCCTGCGCGAACGCGGTCCCCCTCATCGACGTTCAGTACCTCGATGCGTCCGGACACCTTGAACCCGAGGTTCACCTGCCGGACCTCAACATTGCCTTGCAGGACAAGCTCGCCCTTGGCCGCATACTGGCTTTTGTACCACCAGCCGCCCGCGAGACCGCCCGCAACAAGAAGAGCGATGAGAACCGCTTTGGGGGGACGTTTCATTGGGCACCCTCCTCGTCATCGAGACCGAGCATCAGCCTGCGGTGGCATTCGATCATGGCGTTTACGTCGAGCGGGTCGAACCGCGAGAATAACGACCGCCAGATCACAGCCATCATAAGCGGCGCGAAAAACAGCTGCGGAAACCGGGCCATGGCGTCCGAAGGAAGCTCACCCTTCTCATAGCCGCGCGCAACGACGGTGCGGATGATTTCGCGGCCCTTGATGATGACTTCGCGATGGTAGAATTCGGCGATCTTGGGGAAGCGCGGCCCTTCGGCGATGATCAGCCGGAGCAGGCGCTCCCGCTTCGTTCCGATCACCTCGTTTTGAAACAGAAGGAGAATGCGCTCGAGCACGGCGCCCGCAGGCAACCTCGGATCTGCGGAAATCGCCTGGATTCGCTGAAAAACAGGGCTCACGAGACCCAGGAGCAGAGCTTCGAACAGCGCCTCCTTGTCCGGAAAGTAAAGATAGAGCGTGCCTTTGGCCACCCCCGCCTTCTGGGCGACATCGTCCAGCCTCGCGGCGGCGAAACCGTTCTCGGAGAAGACGTCGAGGGCGGCGGCAAGGATGGCGGCCCGGCGTTCGTCCTGGGTCGGGCGCTTCTTTTCCGATTCCGCAGCAGCAGCCTTTGGCACAGCCCGTTCCTCCCGGCTTGGCATCATGGCCTGCGCCAAAAAATGACTGACTGGCCAGTCATATTAATCGAGCCTGCCCTGAATGCAAGGGGATTGTCTTGTTGCGCACAGGACAGGACCGATATCCAGTGAGCAGACTTTGCCGGCCGCCAACGGCGCATCCCCTCACCCTGTCCCTCCCCTCGGGGTTGGTGAGAGGGTCCAACCGTTGGTCGAATTGGGTGACATTGCGGAGCCTTATCGATGGATGCGAAGCCGATGGATATCTTGCAGGCCGAAATGGACGCGAGGGACGGCCTTGAAGCGATGCGCGAGGCGATCAGGGCTGCCTACCGCACGCCCGAACCCGTCTGCGTCCCGCCCCTCGCCGAGGAAGCGCGGCTCGACCCGGCGATGGCGGCCAAGGTGGAAAGCCTGGCGCATCGCCTCGTCTCGCGGCTCAGGGCCGAACGCGGTAGCGCCTTCGGGGTCGAAGCGCTCATGAAGGAGTTTTCGTTATCGACGCCGGAAGGCGTGGCCCTGATGTGCCTTGCGGAGTCGCTGCTTCGCATCCCGGACAGCGAAACACGCGACCGTCTCATTCGCGACAAGATTTCGCACGGCGACTGGCGCTCCCATGCCGGAGCGAGCCCCTCTTTCTTCGTGAATGCGTCGGCCTGGGGATTGCTGATCACGGGCAGGCTGGTGGCGACGAGCAGCGAACATGGGATGACGGCGGCTCTGGCGCGCGCCGCGGCCAGAGGCGGCGAGCCTCTCATCCGGAAGGCCATGGACATGGCCATGCGGCTGCTCGGCCGGCAATTCGTCACCGGCCAGACCATCGAGGAGGCGCTTGAGAACGCCCGGCCTTTCGAAGCGCGCGGATTCCTTTATTCCTTCGACATGCTTGGAGAGGCCGCGCTGACCGAAGAAGACGCCGGGACCTACATGGCGTCCTACGAGCGGGCCATCGGCGCCATCGGCGTGGCCAGCGACGAGCCCAGCATCTACGAAGCCCCAGGCATCTCGGTCAAGCTTTCGGCGCTGCATCCCCGCTACAGTTATACGCAGATGGATCGCGTCAGAAACGAGCTTTACCCGCGGCTCAGGAAGCTTGCCCTGCTTTCGATCGACCAGGGCATCGGCTTCAACATCGACGCGGAGGAGGCCGACAGACTTGAGCCTTCGCTCGATCTTTTCGAGGCGCTTGCGAACGACAGCGCGCTCGGGCGCTGGCAGGGCCTCGGCTTCGTCGTGCAGGCCTATCAGAAGCGCGCGCCGTTCGTGATCGACTATCTCATCCGGCTTGCCGAGCGCACGAAGCGCCGTCTCATGATCCGCCTCGTCAAGGGCGCTTATTGGGACAGCGAAATCAAGCGCGCTCAGGTTGACGGCCTGGCCGGCTATCCGGTCTTTACGCAAAAATCCTATACCGATGTGTGCTATCTCGCCTGCGCGAAGCGGCTGCTTGCCCGGCGCGACGTGGTTTTCCCGCAGTTTGCCACGCATAACGCCCAAACGCTTTCGGCGATCTACCACATGGCGGGGCCTGACTTTGAGATCGGCCATTACGAATTTCAATGCCTCCACGGCATGGGCGAGGCGCTTTACGGGCAGATCGTCGGCGAGAAGAATCTCGGCCGTCCTTGCAGAATTTACGCGCCGGTGGGCGGCCACGAAACATTGCTCGCCTATCTCGTCCGGAGGCTTCTGGAGAATGGCGCCAACACGTCCTTCGTCCATCAGCTTGTGGACGACAAGATCCCCATCGAAGAGCTGATCGCCGACCCTGTGGCCGAGGCCGGGCGTCTCGGAGGAGCGCCGCACCCGCTGATCGTCCTTCCCGGCGACTTGTTCGGGGCAGAAAGAAAGAACTCGAAGGGTCTCGATCTTTCCGATATTGGCCCACGCAGCCGGCTCGAGCGCGCCATCGGCGAAAGCCAGGAAAAGACATACGATGCGGGGCCGATCCTCGCGGCGCCCGCGCAGGAGAGCCATGAGAAGAGGGCGATCCGCAATCCCTCGCAGCCCGGCGATATCGCCGGCCATGCGGCGGCGCTTGCCCTGAACGATATCGAGACGGCGATGGCGTCAGCCGCCGCCGCCTCGGCCCGGTGGGCAAAGACGAGCGCGAGCGAGCGGGCGGCGCTTCTCGAACGCGGCGCGGACCTCCTCGAAGAGTTCGCGGGACGACCTCATCGCCCTTCTTGTCCGCGAGGCCGGCAAGACCATGCCGAACGCCATCGGGGAAGTGCGGGAGGCGGCGGATTATTGCCGCTATTATGCGGCTCAGGCTCGAAAGGACCTCGCCGGACCGCACACGCCTGTCGGGCCTACGGTTTGCATCAGCCCCTGGAATTTTCCTCTCGCCATCTTCACAGGCCAGATCGCGGCGGCGCTTGCGGCCGGCAACCCGGTCTTGGCGAAGCCCGCGGAGCAGACGCCTCTCATCGCCGCCACGGCCGTGCGCCTGCTTCATGAAGCGGGCATCCCGCGCGATGCGCTGCAACTCGTTCCGGGGCGGGGTTCGTCGATCGGGGCGGCTCTCATCGCCGATCCGCGCGTTGAGGCCGTGGTCTTCACCGGCTCGACCGAAGTCGCCCGCGCGATCCAGCGCACGCTTGCGCAGCGCGGCGACATTCCGCTGATCGCCGAAACGGGCGGCCAGAACGCCATGATCGTGGATTTCATCGGCGCTGCCCGAGCAGGTGGCCGCCGATGTGCTTGTCTCGGCTTTCGACTCCGCGGGCCAGCGCTGCTCCGCGCTTCGCGTGCTCTGCCTTCAGGAGGACATTGCGGATCGCGTGATTCACATGCTGAAGGGCGCGATGGCGGAACTGAGGGTTGGCGGCCAGGACCGGATCGAAACCGATGTTGGCCCCGTCATCGACGCGGGAGTCCAGGCTTCTCTTAGGTCCTATCTGGAGGCTCGGAAAGACCGCATCCTCTTCCAGACCCCGCTTGCGGCTTCGTGCGCGGAGGGCGCCTTCGTTCCGCCGACGCTCCTTCGCATCGACGCGCTCGGCGAACTGACGCATGAGGTCTTCGGCCCGATCCTTCACGTGACCCGCTTCGAGTCCCGCCATCTGCCGCGCCTCGTCGACGGCATCAACGCGACAGGCTACGGACTGACGCTCGGCATTCACTCGCGCATCGACGAGACGATCGACTTTATCGTGAGCCGCGCCCGCGCCGGAAACATCTATGTCAACAGAACCATGGTCGGCGCTGTTGTCGGCGTTCAGCCGTTTGGCGGCGAGGGGTTGTCCGGAACGGGGCCGAAGGCGGGCGGACCTCTTTATCTCCGCCGCCTGCTTCGGGATGCGCCCCGCGTTGAGCTTCCGGGCGTGCGGGATGAGAAGAAGCTCGAAGCGCTGGCGACGCTTGCGAAATGGGTCCGGGGCGGCGCAAGCAGGCTTCTGAGCGAGGCCGAAAGCGCGCGGCTGAGCCAATCGCTCGAAAGCGGCCGCGCCGCATCGCCGCTCGCCGTCGAAATGCGCTTGCCGGGGCCGGCGGGTGAGGACAACACGCTCCGCTTCCTGCCCCGCGGGACGGTTCTGGCGTTTGCGGCCTCGATACCGCAAGCCCTGCGCCAAGCAGGGGCGGCGCTCGCCACGGGCAACCGCATTCTCCTGAGCGCAAACGAGGCTGTAAAACGGCTTTACGAAAAGATCCCTGACGCTTTGCGAAGGCAGATCCACGTCATCGGGGAATGGAGGACAGCGGACTTCGATGCTGTGCTCGCCTGCGACGACGCGAACGCGTGCGAACTCGCCGCCGCAATGGCCGAGCGCCCCGGCCCAATCGTGCCGGTTCTTTCAGCTTCGCCCGAATACAGCCTTGAAATGCTCGTGAGAGAGCGAACCGTCTCGGTCAACACAGCCGCAGCGGGCGGCAACGCCAGCCTGATGACGATCGGAAAGTGACCGCCAAGTTTCGCGAACCGCGGGCTAAGCCGAATGTTCGTTATTCCGGAACGGCGCTTGCCGCATCCGGAATCTCAAAAAACACCGAGCGCGATCTGTAAAGACCCCGGATATGCGCGAAGGCGCATCCCGGGGTGACGATCATCTAATCTTTCGAGAAATAATGCCAGACGCCGTCGCGGGCGATCCCCACGCTATAGAAGGAGTACTTTCCGGCCGCCGCCATTTCTTTGACCCGGGCCGGCGGCAGAAACCGGTAGATTTCCACCTCCTGACTCGGGGTCAGGCCTGCGAGAGGGATAGCAGCGTGGTAAGGCCACACGATCACCTCATCCTTCGTCCCGGGATTTTGGATCGCATAGCCGGTCGTCAAGAGATTGTAGAGGATGGCGAGCATTTCGCGCCCCTCGCCGTCGGCCGAAGCCGATTTCAGATAGTTGATTGGGTTGGGCGTGCGTTCCTTTGCAAAGATGGGGGGAAGCTCGTTCATGTCGATTGGCAGGCGAAGCTCCTCAATGTCGCCGCTTGTCGCGGCTTTAAGGATGGCCTGGCGCATGCGCTGGACCTGCGAAGGCAGCTTCGAAACGTCGCGGCCAAGCTGAACCTCTTCCGCATTCGAGGGCGTTGCCGCAAAGATAGCGCCGCCAAACACGAGCGCTATGGCTAAGGCAATGGCAACCATGCAAATCTGTTGCGAAATGTTGGAGAAATGTTCACTCGGCAACGCTTTCACGTCGGTCTCCTGTTGCAAGCCATGCCAGTTTCGCGGCATTGATGGGCTTCGGTGCGCCGCGAATCGGAGTTCATCTCTCTTCCATTTTAGGCGCGACGATGGCGTGAAGGATGCCTCATTCGCGTCTCAGAAACTTGAGGGCTAAAGCGGTCTATGTGGGCACAGTCGATCCTCGATCCGACGAGATTTGCCATCATTGGCCTTTTAATCGGCGTGCTCATCGCCGCGCCTGTCGGCCCCGTTAATATCGTATGCATCCAGCGGACGCTGGAACGCGGCTTCTGGGGCGGGTTCGCCGCCGGCCTCGGCGCCGTCCTTGCCGACGGCATCATCGCAACCATTGCGGCGTTCGGCGCAACAGCCATCTCGGGCTTCATGCGCGATCACCAGCTTAAGATTGAGCTTATCGGCGGCTTGATCCTGACGGGTTTCGGCCTGAACGTCTTTCTCGCGCAGCCGAAGATCGTTCAGACAGCAACCACGAACATCGCGCGGCTGAGACGCCTTTCCAAAGTCATCCCGCGCAACTTGCGGCCGGCGTTGAGGTTCAAAGCATGGCGGATCATGCCGCATTTGAACATCGTGCCTCAGACCTTTTTCCTGACCATCACCAACCCAGGCGCCATTCTTGGCCTGTTCGCGCTGTTAGGCGGCGCGACATCTGTGCTGGGCGGCATCGACACTCGGCTCCAGGCGGTGACCACCGTGTCATCGATCATGGCGGGCAGCCTGATCTGGTGGGGCGGCCTCTCGCGCCTCATTTCCCGGGTCCGGCACAAACTGACCGAAAGCCGGTTGAAAAGAATCAATCAGGTTTCCGGCGTCGTGCTGGTCATGTTCGGGGCGGTTCTGTTTGTGCAATTCGCCTATGGCCTCGCCGGGCATCGAATCGCAGGGCGAGAGACGCCCAGCTCGTTGATGGCGTTGTGCGGCTTTTGCGGAGCCTTGACCCGGCCTTAAGAGCCACCCACGCGCCCACAAAAACGCTCTGGAGTGCATTTCAATCCGGCCTATTGGTCATGGCCGCACTTGATGCGGCCATCCAAGACAAAAACTGGGCTTTATCAGGATGATGGATGGCCGGGTCAAGCCCGGCCATGACAATTGCGGGCCACGGTCCTACTCCGCAGAAGGCGGCGCGTAGGTCAGGATCGGATCGCGGGCCGCGCGGGTTTCATCGAGCCGCTTCCGGGGAGCGAGACGCGGCGCCTTCATGAACCGCGCATAATCCCCGGATTGCGCGGCCTCGGCGAGGCTCCTGATCGCGCCGATGAACTGATCGAGGCTCTGCTTCGATTCCGACTCGGTCGGCTCGACGAGCATGGCCCCCGAAGCGACGAGCGGGAAATAGACCGTCATTGGATGGAAGCCTTCATCGATCAGCGCCTTCGCGAAATCGAGCGTCGAAATGCCCGTCCCCTTCAGAAAGCGGTCGTCGAACAGCGCCTCATGCATGCATGAACGGTCGCCGAACGGCTGGGTCAGCACATCCTTCAGCCGCGCGCGCACATAATTGGCGTTCAGCACCGCATCTTCGGACGCCTGCCGGATGCCGTCCGCGCCGTGGCTCATCATGTAGGCCAGCGCCCGGACGAACATGCCCATCTGTCCGTGGAAGGCGGTCAGCCTCCCGAACGGCGTCGCGTTTTCCGGCGCGTCGCCCGCGTGCTCGACCAGGCGAAGGTCCTCGCCGTCCTTCACGACGAACGGCAAGGGCGCGTAGGGAGCGAGCGCCTGCGAGAGAACCACCGGACCGGCGCCGGGCCCGCCGCCACCGTGGGGCGTGGAAAACGTCTTGTGCAAGTTGATGTGCATCGCGTCGACGCCGAGGCCGCCCGGCTTGACCTTGCCCGCGATGGCGTTGAAGTTCGCCCCGTCGCAATAGAGATAGGCGCCTGCCTCATGGAGCGCCGCCGCAATTTCGGCGATGCCGGGCTCGAACAGACCGCAGGTGTTCGGGTTTGTGAGCATCATGCCGGCGACATTCGGCCCGAGCTTTTCACGAACAGCCTCAGGGCTGACGGTCCCGTCAGCGCGCGCCTCGATGGCTCGCACCGTGAAGCCCAGCTGCGCCGCCGTCGCGGGATTTGTGCCGTGGGCGGACTCCGGAACCAGGATCTTCCGCCGCGTAGCCAACTCGCCGCGCGCTTCCAGCGCCGCGCGGATGGCGATCATGCCGCACATCTCGCCATGCGCGCCAGCCTTGGGGGAAAGCGCGACCGCCTCCATCCCCGTCAGCTCCAGCAGCCAACGGCTGAGTTCGGTCATCAGGGCGAGCGCGCCTTGCACCGTCTTTTCCGGCTGGAGCGGATGAATGTCGGCAAATCCAGGCAGCCGCGCCAACTTTTCGTTGAGACGCGGATTATGCTTCATGGTGCAAGAGCCGAGCGGGAAGATGCCGGTGTCGATCGAGTAATTCTTCTGCGAAAGACGCACATAGTGACGAACGGCTTCCGGCTCGGAAAGGCCCGGGAGCCCTATCGGCTCCTGGCGTTCGCAACCGCCAAGCCTCGTTTCCGTCTCCAGCGGCTCCTCGAAGTCGACCCCGCTTGTCTCCGGCGACCCGATTTCGAAAATAAGGGGTTCCTCGACCGCCAACCCGCGGTTGCCCGTGAAGGTGTGAGTTCTCGGCCATGGCCAGCGGAAAGGCTTTCGGCATCTCAACCATGAAGCACCTCATTGAGCGCTGCCTTGAAGGCGGCAATGTCATTTTGGGTTGTCACTTCCGTCGCCGCGACGACGATCAAATTCTCAAGCTCGGGCGCGCCGGGCCACAAACGGGCTGCCGGGACGCCGCCGATGATCCCGCGGTCGGCAAGCGCGTCGATCACCGCGCCGCTCTGCTTTGGCGTTCTGATCGTGAACTCGTTAAAGAAAGAGGGCGTGATCGCCTCGACGCCTGGGACCTCGCCCAGCGCCTTGGCCAGCGCCACCGCGTTCGCGTGATTGAGCGCGGCGAGCTTTCGCAACCCGGCCTCGCCAAGAAGCGTCAGGTGCGCCGAAAAAGCGAGCGCGCACAGGCCCGAATTCGTGCAGATGTTGCTCGTCGCCTTCTCGCGGCGGATATGCTGCTCGCGCGTCGAGAGCGTGAGCACAAACCCCCGCCGCCCGTCCTCATCCACGGTCTCGCCGCACAGGCGGCCCGGCATCTGCCGCACGAATTTTCTACGGCAGGCGAGAAGGCCAAGATAGGGGCCGCCGAAATTGAGCCCGTTTCCGATGGACTGCCCTTCCGCGATGACAATATCGGCGCCCATCGACCCCGGAGATTTCAGCGCGCCGAACGAGACAGCCTCCGTGACGGCGACGATGAGCAGCGCGCCGCACTCGTGCGCTTTCGCCGCCAGCGAGGCGAGATCGGCCACGCGCCCGAACACATCGGGCATCTGGACCACGATACAGGACGCATCGGCATCGCAGCTTACGTCGAAGGAGCTTTCGGGATCGGCGTCCGCCGCCTCGACTTCAAACCCGGAGTAGCGCGAAACCGTCTCGATCACGGAGCGGTAATGAGGGTGAAGGCCGCCCGACAGGATGGCCTTCCTACGGCGGGTGACGCGATGGGCCATCAGCACCGCTTCGGCCGCCGCCGTAGAGCCGTCGTACATGGACGCGTTCGCGATTTCCATGCCGGTGAGCGCCGCCACCTGGGTCTGGAACTCGAACAGATATTGGAGCGTGCCCTGCGCGATCTCGGGCTGATAAGGCGTATAGGCCGTCATGAACTCGGAGCGCTGGATCACGTAATCCACTGTTGCGGGAACATGGTGCTTGTAGGCCCCGCAGCCCGCGAAAAACGGCACGGAGCCGGCTGGAACGTTCCGGGCCGCCATGGCCGAAAGCGCGCGCTCGACCGCCATCTCGCTTTGCCTTCGCGGCAAGGCGGGGGTGTCGCGAAGCAGCTTGGAGGGCGGCACATCCGCGAAAAGCGCGTCGATACCGGCTGCGCCGATGGCGTCGAGCATGGCGCGGCGTTCGGCGTCCGTATGAGGAAGGTAGCGCATCAGGCCTCCGACTTTGCGTAAGCGAGATAGACGTCCGAATCCATGAGGCCGTCCAACTCCGCCGCATCCGCGATCTCGATCTTGAGAATCCAGGCTTCGCCCTCGGCGTCCTGGTTGATGAGCTCCGGCTTGTCGTTAAGCGCCTCGTTGACGGCGGTTATGACGCCGCTGGCTGGCGAGTAGATGTCGCTGGCCGCCTTGACCGATTCGACCACCGCGATGGGGCTGCCCTTTTTCACTTTCTCGCCGACCGCCGGAAGCTCGACGAACGTCACGTCGCCAAGCTTTTCCTGAGCATGATTGGTGATGCCGACGATGCCGGTCTCGCCCTCGACCCGGATATATTCGTGATCTTCCGTGTATTTGATCAATGCCATAGTCTCTGACCTTTTGTTCTATGCTTTCCGGACATAACGGTGAGGAACGAAGGGCATGCTTGTGACGCGCGCCTGAACGGAAGCCCCGCGAACGACAATCGCAAGCTGCGTGCCAATTTTGGCGAGCGCCGCGGGAACGTAACCCATCGCGACCGAGGCCGCCGCCGACGGCGTGAACGCGCCGCTGGTGATTTCGCCAACGGCATGTGCGGAAGCATCCATGATCGTCATGCCGTGCCTGGCCGCCGCCCGGCCTTCAAGCTTGAAGCCGGCGCGCAGGCGTGACGGCCCTTGCGCCAGCTCCCGCAAAACGCGATCTGCCCCCGGAAAGCCGCCCTCGGCGCGACGGCGCTTCCCAATAGAGAACCCGAGCGCCGCCTCGGCCGGCGACACCGTCTCGTCCATGTCCTGACCATAAAGGCAGAGGCCGGCCTCAAGCCGCAGCGTATCGCGCGCGCCAAGGCCGATCGGCAGCACCGAGGGATCGGCAAGGATGAGCCGGGCGAAGGCTTCGGCGGCGCTGGCGTCGATTGAGATTTCAAAGCCGTCTTCGCCCGTGTAGCCCGAGCGCGAAACGGCGGCGACGCCTGTCCCAGTGCGGAAAACGCCGCTCTCCATGAAGCCGAGCGCGTCGACGGCGGGGATCAATGCGGAAAGCGCCCGCGCCGCCCCGGGTCCTTGTAGCGCGATCAGCGCCCGGTTTGGCTCCGGAAGCAGCCTTACCCTTTTCGGCAACCTTTCGGCGATGTGAGCGAGATCGATGTCCTTTCGGGATGCATTGACGACAAGCGAAATCCCATCGCCTTCGCAGTCGCGGGCCGCCATCAGGTCGTCGATGATGCCGCCGTCTTCGTTGAGGAGCTGGGTGTAGCGGATTTGGCCGGGCTTAAGCCTAAGGATGTCGCCGGGCACGAGCGCTTCGAGCGCCCTTGCCGCAGTCTCGAAGCCGCCCTCTGCGCTAAGCCGCGCCTGTCCCATATGAGACACATCGAAGAAGCCGGCGGCGCCGCGGACGTGGTTGTGTTCCTTGACGATGCCTGCCGCGTACTGAAGCGGCATTTCGTAGCCGGCGAAGGGAACGAGCTTGGCGCCGAGTTCGCGATGGAGCGCGTGCAGCGGCGTCTTGTGCAGGCCGGGCGCACTCCCTTGGGGCGGCGTCGTTTTATTCAGAATCTCAGCTTCGCTCATGGTCGCTTTCGTGACGGTAAGGCGCTCCGCGTTAGCGGCACTGCGCCCCCTCTGTCACGGGACCTGAGAGATTTCACCCGGTTTCCCAGGTCTACCCCTTCGGTGAGACGCCGGCGTCCGGCGGCTGCTTTCCAGAGTGCTGTCTGCGTGCGGTCCTTTTGCCTGAGAGATTCCGGGGCGGTTGCTCCTTCGGCGCCAGCGCAGTGCTGGTCTCTCCCGCTTGCATCGGTCAGCCCTTTTTAATTCGCGTGCCCGGATCGCGCTGTCAACCTCTATAAGGGTCATAAACATTTGAATTCACATCTTAGGAGGCGATACGCCGCCTACAGCAGAGTTTGTCCGCGCCAAGATTGCGAATGAGCCCCCGGCGCGGGCCTTTTCACCAAGGAGAATAGCCGAAGCCGAACACCTGCGTCTTGTCGCCCGGCGCCTTCGTCAAGACATCCGAAACGTCGGCGCGAAGCGGGCCAATGGGCGAGTCCCAGATCAGGCTCGCGCCGACCGCCGACCGGATGACGCTGGAGTCTTGCACGGCGAGCGTATTGGCCGTGCCATGCTGCGCTGCATAAGCGGCGGCGAATTTCTGCGCATCTGTCCCAAACGCGCTGCCTGCGGCCGTATAAACCGCGCCGCTGAGGCCAAGGTCCTGCGGAAGGAAGGGGAGCGGGAAGCGCAGCTCCGCCGTCGCCGAATAGAAGGTCGTGGCCCCAAGCGCATCGCCAGTCGCTGCATCGCGCGGGCCAAGCCCCGCGGACTGAAAGCCGGGGATGGTTTCGCCACCCTTATAGAAGGCGTCCACGACGCGAACGCCCTGGCCGCCCCAGCCCATGATCGTCCCGCCCTGGGCTCGTCCTGCAAGTGTGATTGTATCGGATATGGGGTAGTAGCCTCGCATATCGGCGGTAGAGCGCACATAGTTCACGTCCCCGCCAGCCCCTGCGAAGTCCTGCGCTTCCTTGAAGTAGAAGCCCCGAGTTGGCTTCTTCTTATTGTTTCGCGTGTCGTAGATCAGATTGTAGCCCACCGAGGAGATGATAGCCGTGCCCTGGATTTGCTTCACTGCAAGCGAGGCGTTGGGATCGACATTATAGACGTCATCCAGGAGCAGAGTGTAGTTGAAGCCGACGGAAAACTCGTCCGTGATGGGGACGCCAAAACGGAGGCTGCCGCCAACCCTGAAATCCTCGTAGCCCGCAACGGTGTAGCCCGCGGACGCTGTATAATCCGAGTTCTTGATAAAGGCGTCGACGCCGAAGGACAGGTTCCGGTCGAGGAAACGAGGCTCGGTCCAGCTCACGGTCAGGCCTTCGCTGCCCGATACGCTTCCGGTCAGCTGCACCTGGAGATACTGCCCGGTTCCCATCAGGTTCCGCTCGGTGTAGGTCACGTCGCCGATAATGCCGTTGGCTGTTGAATATCCCGCCGCGAAGCCGAGTTCTCCGGTCGGCTGCTCCTCGACCTTCACCGTCAAGTTGACCCGGTCCGGCGCCGGCCCATTCTCTTTCTCGATTGTCACGGCCTTGAAGAAGCCCAGCCTCATGAGCCGCTGCTTGGCGCGCTCGACCATCGCCTTGTTATAGGCGTCGCCTTCCGCGATCCGGAACTCGCGGCGGATCACCTCATCCCTGGTCGTGACATTGCCAACAATGTCGATGCGGCCGATGTAATCGCGCCGCCCCTGCTCGACCACGTAGACCACGGAGATGGTGCGCGTTTTCGGGTCGCGCTCCACTCTGGGGCGAACCTGCCCGAAGGACATGCCTTGCTCGGCCACCGAAATGGTCAAAGCCTCCACCGTCTTCTCGATCAGCTCCGCATTATAAATGTCGCCGGAGTTGCCCATGACGCGCTTTCGAAGCGTCTCCCCGTTCGAGGAGCCTGCCGGCGTCTCCACTTCGACAGCGCCGAAGGTGTAGCGCGGCCCTTCGTTCACAACGAAGGTGAGAAAGAAGCCTTTTTTCTCCTGGTCGGCGTCGGCTCCCGCCGAGACGACGCGCATGTCAGCGAAACCGTTTTTCGCATAGAAGCGGCGCAGCAGCTCGCGGTCGAGATTGAGGCGGTCGGGATCGTAAATCGAGCTGGATTTCAGGAAATCGAGCAGGCCCGATTCGGTGGTGCTGACCGCGCCGCGCAATTCGGCGTCGCTGAACGACCGGTTTCCGATGAAGTTGATCCCGGCGACCTTCGTTTCGGGGCCTTCCTGGATTTCGTAGATGAGATCGACGCGATTATGGTCCAACTCGACGATCTTGGCGTCGACTTGCGCCGCGTAATGACCCTGGCGGCGGTAGGCCTCCAGGATGCGCTGGACGTCAGCCTGGGCGCGGGCGGCTGTAAAAAGCGACGATGCCTTGAGCCGGACTTCCTTCGAGAGGGTGTCGGAGGACACCTCCTTCGTTCCCTCGAAGGCCACGCGATTAATAAGCTGCGCCTCCGCGACCTCGACGGCAACGGCGCTTCCCTGGAGCTTGATATGGACATCCCGGAAGAGGCCGGTCGCGAAGAGCGCCTTTATGCTCTCGCCGGCCTTGGCCGCGTCGTAGGGCTGCCCCGGCTTTAAGGTGAGATAGTGCCTGACGGTCTCGGCGTCGACGCGCTGAGCGCCGGTCACGCGAATCTCACGAATGATGGGTCCGCTTTGCGCGTACGCGCCAGGCGGCCAGAGGAACGCCGTCCCAGTCAACGCCGCGAATGCCAGGAAAGCCCCAAGGGCCAAGCCAGCCCCAAGACCTGTGCTTTGACGCCGCCTGCGCGCAGTTGCACCGTCTGCGCCAGCCTTACAATCAACCATGCCGCCAAAGAGAGACCACCCTTTTATGACGCGAGCGTGGCCGGGTTCGGGCTCTGAGTTGCACGCAAAAAAGATGCGGCGCCCGAAGGCGCCGCTCTTTGTCTTGTCGACGATTTACGATCCGAAGCTTACCAGCGGATGCGGATACCGGAGGTGGCCATGAAGTTGTTGTCCTGCAGGTAGCCGTTGGCGATGCCGCCGCTAATCTCGCTGTAGGTCACGCCGCCGTAAAGATCGATGTGCTTGTTGAAGGCGTAGTCGACGAGGAACGAGATCTCGTTGAGATCGCCGGCGCAGTTCTTGCCAGTCCTATTACCGATATATCCAGTGGTATTTACGTTGGCCGTGGTTTGGAGGTAGCAAGTATTGTTGGCTGTACCCCCGTTTGTGGTAGCTGAGCCGTACTGCAGCAAGTAGGAGTCCTGGTGCCAGTAATAGTAAGCGGCGGCCAGAGTCCACGGGCCATCCTCGTATTTTACTCCCGTCCAAGCGGTATCAAGCACCTTGTTGCTGCCGAAAGCCTCGAGGCCATGGGATGATGCACCCGTGGTCGTGGAGATCAGGGTCAGGTACTGGTAGCCACCGATCGTCGAGAAGCCGTTGTAGTATTCCTGGTAGTGATCCGGGTTCGACAAAGTCGCTTCCTGGAACCCGCCGTAGAAGGTCAATTTGGCAGTGGGGCAGGGAGCGTCTTTATATCCACCGCAAGGAGCATCCTTCAGGCTGCCGCCGTAGGCGCCGAAGAAGCTCGGCACGTTGAAGGTGTACTTCGCCATCACGTCCCAGGCTTCGTTGTTCGTGATAGTGCCAGCAAGGAATTTGCCGGTGTTATTGTTAGTGAGGCCATTCAGCCCATTAGTGAAGTTAGCAATGCCCGTTGGAAGAACGCCCAGGCTAACGGCGCCGTTTTCCTTCGTGTAGAAGCCGTCGACGGAGAAGCCCATGTAGGTGACGCCCGCATTGGCGCCATAACCATTACCCACCATCGGCGTATCTTGGCCGCCAGTCGTGTACATGCCCGCAGCGTGGAACGGACCATAGGTGAAGACATACTTCGCCGAGTCATCCCAGCGCGCGGTTTCCGTGTCGCCGATGCCAGCGCCCGGTGTGCCGGAATAGCCGATCAGCGAGAAGGCATAGGAGAGGCCCATCGGATCGTAGACGCCCATGCCGTCGTTGACGAGCGAGTTCTGGCGTCCGACGGTCAGCGTGCCGTAGAGCGGGCTGCTCAAGCCGCCATAGGCGTTCCCATTGAAGGCTTGGCCGCAGCGGCTGCCATCGCCGTAGTTGTCCAGCTTATACCATTGATTGGGAGTGGTGCTGTTGGTAGGAACCAAGGGGTTGGCGCGCTGGATGCTGGCGCATGCATCCGAGATTTCGCCCGAGATGGGGTTGAAGCCCGTGTCGAGCTTGCCGATGGCCTTCAAGCCATAGCCGATCTCTTCCTCGAACTTGATGCCGACCTGGGACTGCGACAGCGCGTTGTTCGTGATGGTCGACACGCCGCCCGAGGCGTATTTGGACCCATAGATGGTGTAGCTCGGGCCGACATAGAAGGCGCCGCTGGCGGGCAGGCCGTTGCTCATGCCAGCATAGCCAACGTCGATCGTTCCGTAGAAAGTAATGCCGTGCCAAGCCAGCGTATCCGGCAGAGGATCCTTTACGCTGTCGAGACTGAGGTCTGCCGCCTGGGCGGAAACCGTTAAGCCACCGAGTGCGATGGCGTATAGAAGAGATTTTTTCACCGTGTAATCCCCGTGTTTGAGAACGCTGCACCTTGGAACCGCCTGACGGCCCGCCCCCAGACGGACTCATCCCTGCGTCTTCTGCATTCCGCGACAGTCATCCCCTCGCCCCCCACTTTATCAGTATGCCCATTTCAGGCACGGCACGAGATGGCCCATCAGAGGCGCAGTGGATCGAGCGGTCATTCTTCCCGATACAATTCGCCTGAATTGGTTGTACCTAAGCGAAGCTTGCGGAGCAATCCGGAAGCTCACATTGGGTCGCAGTCTTCTGGCAGGCTGTGCTCTTTTTGATACAGAAAACGGCATTTAGCGCCGCAATCCCGCCTTGAACGAGAATATCTCAAGCGTAGCTGGAGAAGAATTATTCAGCCCCACACGAGTTTGAGGAGGAGAATTGTAACGTGTGCTCGCCTAAAAATCGTATTCTGAGCTAGAGTTTGAAGAGGACCTAATGATCGCGGTCTGTTGACTTCAGGTTGCGCAATTCCGGCGAGTTGTTCTTCAAACTACATCCGCTTACAACCAAAACTGCGGTTTGGTTGCAGTTTTTACTCCACTGACAGAGGATGAATGCTTGATGCCAGGGCGGGTCCGATGCAAGGAACGGGTCCATAACGAGCCGCTGCTTAGGAAGGCGGGCTTTTCGCGGTTCGGCGGGAGCGGAAAAAGATTTTGCATCGCCTTCCCAGCCGGCCGCTAAAGATTTGCAGCCTACAGAGGAGCCCCAGTCCCGGCCTTCCCACAAAACGTGTAGCCGCCGGCGCCACTTTGTGGCCAGCGTTCAGCGCTAAGCCGCTCCGGGGCCTTTCTTATCGAAGGCGATGGAGATGGTGTAATCCTGCGGCAGCGTTCCATCCTTCACCGGAATGATCACGTCGCGCACCAGCGAGAAATAGGACAAGGGATTTTCCTTGGTGATTGTGACGGTGACGTTGAACGGCTCGGCCTTCACCTTGTTCTTCGCCTTGTCGAGAATTTGCATCGTTATAGGCAGGGTGATCGTGCCGGGTTTGCCCTTCGGGCCGAGCAGGACGCGCCCCGCAACGCCATACTTCACCTGCACCACGCCGCTTCCGGCCTGGCACTCGCGGGCCGTCTTCGTAATCTCGCCGCGATTGATGACGGAAGCCGTGTCCCCAACGCGATTGCCGTCGTAGAGCGTTACGTAGCGCTGACCGCCTTCGACCTGAAGGGGCGGGCACCCGTTCGCAGCGGCCATCTCGATCGGTCCGTCGGAATTGGTCCGCGCGGCGGCAAGCATGCTGTCTTCGGTGATGATTGGCGTCCAGGAGCTTTCAGGCTTTCTGCCGGAGGAGAAAACGCCGCCGTCGCCCAGGGACGGCACAGAAACGCCGCACCCGCTCAACGCGGCGGCGGCAAGTCCAACGCTAAGCACTTTCCATGCCGCCGGTAGAGTTCCCCTCATTTGCCCCTTCATTCCGTTCACCAAATTCCAATGCCGCCGCCAGTTCCCGCGACTTTGAGTAGCGGTGCTTTTTTATGGTCTGCTGCGCTCATTATTGTTACAACAGGCTCTGGATTTCGAACGCGCTCGGGGACCCTAGCGAGCCAGAGAGAGGGCCGCAAGCTTAGACGCTCCCCTTCCCTGTCAAATTTGACCTTTTTGCGGAGTTCCGCACGCCTTTTGCGATTGCCAAGTTTCGGAGATGGGCCCCATGACAACAAAACCACACCTCGATGTGCTGCTCGCCGCGCCAAGGGGATTTTGTGCGGGGGTGGACCGGGCGATTCAGATCGTAGAGATGGCTATCGAGAAGTACGGTTCCCCTGTCTATGTCCGCCACGAGATCGTCCATAACCGCACAGTCGTGGAGAGTTTGGAAGCCAAGGGCGCGATCTTCGTCGAGGAGTTGAGCGAAATCCCGAATACCGACGCCCCTGTTATTTTCTCGGCGCATGGCGTTCCGAAGTCGGTTCCGGCGGAAGCGGCGAAACGCAAATTCTTCTATCTCGACGCCACCTGCCCGCTTGTCTCGAAGGTGCACGTGGAGGCCGAGCGCCATTTCGAAGCAGGGCTCGAAATCATCCTTATCGGCCACTCCGGGCATCCGGAGGTCATCGGCACATTGGGCCAGCTTCCCGAAGGCGCGGTGACGCTCATCGAAACGGTCAAGGATGTCAAGCCTTCACTCCCTGCGATCCAGCGAAGCTCGCCTATATCACGCAAACAACGCTGTCGATCGACGACACCATCGAGATGGTCAGGGCGCTCAAGGAGCGGTTTCCGCTGATCCAGGGTCCGCACAAGGAAGACATCTGCTACGCCACGACAAACAGGCAGCGGGCCGTCAAGGCGATCGCGGCCCGGTGCGACGCCATCCTCGTTGTCGGCGCGCCGAACAGCTCGAATTCCAAGCGGCTGGTCGAAGTGGCTTTCCGCTCCGGCTGTCCCAAAGCGATGCTTGTTCAGAAAGCGTCGGAAATCCCGTGGGAAAACCTGCAACATATCAGGGTGCTGGGTCTTACGGCCGGCGCTTCGGCTCCTGAAATCCTCGTGGAAGAGATTATCGAGCAGTTCAAGGCGCGCTTCGACGTGACGGTCGAGGTGGTCAGGACTGCGACCGAGGATGTGATCTTCAAGATTTCCCGCGCCCTTCAACAAGCGGCCGCGCAGTAACGCGGCGTCGCATGGCGGTTTACACCGAGGTCACAGCCGAAGAACTTGGCGCGCTGCTCGAACGGTATGAGATTGGCCGCCTTACGGCGTTCAAGGGTATCGCGGAA
Organism: uncultured Alphaproteobacteria bacterium; assembly: GCA_963727795.1. GTDB lineage: Bacteria > Pseudomonadota > Alphaproteobacteria > Rhizobiales > Rhodomicrobiaceae > Rhodomicrobium. The sequence goes on along the minus strand of CAVSHC010000008.1, from coordinate 92,395 downwards.
GGCGTCGAGAACAGCAACTTCTTCCTCGGCGCCGAAGACGGCCAGTTCATTTTGACGCTCTACGAGAAGCGCGTTTCAGAAAGCGATCTTCCCTTTTTTCTCGGCCTCATGGAGCATCTCGCGCAAGCCGGGGTCCTCTGCCCGACGCCCGTTCACGACCGCGAAGGCAGCGTCCTGCAAAGGCTTGCGGGCAAGCCCGCCGCGATTGTCACGTTTCTTCCCGGCTACTCTTTGCAAAAACCCCGGCCAGTGCATTGCCGGGCAGCGGGCGAGGCGCTCGCGACCCTTCACCAGGCGGGGCTGACATTTCCCGGCAAGCGTGAAAACGCCCTTTCGGTTGAAGGCTGGACGAAGCTGTTCACGACGATCGGCGGCGTGGCGGACACCATTGCGCCCGGCATGTCGGCCAGCCTCGCCGGCACGCTCGACGATCTTTCCGCAAATTGGCCCAAAAGCCTTCCGGCTGGCGTCATTCACGCCGATCTTTTTCCCGATAATGTTCTGTTTTTGAACGACGCCGTTTCAGGCGTGATCGACTTCTACTTCGCTTGCAACGATCTGCTTGCCTACGATCTGGCGATTTGCATGAACGCTTGGTGTTTCGAGCTTGACGGCTCATTCAATGTCACGAAAGCGCAGGCGCTTTTCAGCGGCTATAACGCCGTGCGCAAGCTTGAGGCCGAAGAGCTGGCGGCTCTGCCGCTTTTGTCCCGTGGCGCAGCGGTCCGGTTCTTTCTGACCCGGCTCTATGACTGGTACAATACGCCCGACACTGCGTTCGTGAAGCGGAAGGACCCGATGGAGTATTGGCGCAAGCTCACTTTCCACCAGGGTGTGGAAAAACCTCGCGCCTATGGCCTCTGAGACAAAGGACTGCGCGGAAGGCGCGGTGACCATCTACACCGATGGCGGCTGCAAGGGCAATCCGGGACCCGGGGGCTGGGGCGCTCTCCTGATCTACAAAGGGCGCGAGCGCGAGATTTATGGCGGCGAGCCGCTCACGACCAACAATCGCATGGAACTGATGGCGGCGATCGCGGCGCTTGAGGCGCTGACGCGGCCGTGCCGCGTCGAGTTGCATACGGACTCGCAGTATCTGCGGAACGGCATTACGGAATGGATTCGCGGCTGGAAAGCGAACGGCTGGAAGACCGCGGCAAAAAAACCGGTCAAAAATGCGGACTTGTGGCAGCGCCTCGATGCGGCTCGCCAGCGCCACGAGGTGAACTGGCATTGGGTGCGAGGTCACGCGGGGCAGCCGGAGAACGAGCGCGCAGACCGGCTGGCGCAGCGCGGCGTCGCCGAGCAGGAGGAGATCAGGAAGCAAGGCGGGGCCGTAACCGGCCCCGCGCCCGGTGAAGCCTTATAGATCGGCGAGTAGCGTTTCCGCGCTGCTTTCCAACGCAACGCCCGGACTGCCTTCGACATGAAGCGCCTTCACGACGCCGTCTTCAATCAGCATCGAATAACGCTTCGAGCGGATGCCGAAGCCGATCGGCGCGCCATCGAGCTCAAGCCCAATTTCTTTTGCGAAATCGCCATTGCCGTCCGCAAGGAAGACGATCGAGCCTTTGCCGCCGGTCGCCTTGGACCAGGCATCCATCACGAAAACGTCGTTCACGGCGGTGCATGCGATCACGTCCACGCCCTTGGCTTTGAAGCTGGAAGCGTGCTGCAGGAACCCGGGCACATGCTGGTTGCTGCACGTCGGCGTAAAAGCCCCCGGCACTGCGAAAAGAATGGCCTTTTTGCCCTTGAAAAGATCATCCGTCGAAATTTCTGCAGGACCGGTCTCGGTCATGATCTTGAACTTGGCATGGGGCAGCGGGCTTCCGGGGGCAATGGCCATGACTGTCTCCTGTGGGGCTTGAGGCGCGCGTCTTCGCTTCCAACTTATACGCGCTAATCTTTATCCGCGTACGACGGCAAAATCTATCGGACAAAGGCTCACGATGTCTTGAAATCCGGGCTCGATAAAGTTTGAGGAAAAGAATTGGGTTCACGCCAGCCCAGTCACGGATTTGTCCAAAAGATGGTGCTGCCTGACCAAGTGCGCCGATACCGTCCGTCATGGCATGGGCTTTGCGTGTGGTGACTAAGAGCAAGGCGCCGGGCCTGGCCAAGAAGGGGCATAGGACGTCTTTTGCTGCGGCGGCTTTGAAGCTGTAGGATAAATGAGAACAAGTTGTGTATTCGAGCGATGGGGCCTCTTGGCCGCTGTACCAGTGGGCGTTTTTTCGATTGCATTCGGGATCGTCAGCTTCGGCAGCCTGGCCCAGCCGGCGTCCCAACAGTCCGCTTCAAAGGTCGTCCGCGTTCGCCAGGACGATGCCGCAAAAGCAGCGGCGGCAAGGCGATACAGAGGCATCCAGAACCGCATCGGCCCGAAACAGCGCACCGGCAAGGAAGGGTCGTTCGAGGCCAAGATGGATGCCCGAGCAGGCCCGCGACATTTATGTCCGGCGCAAATTGAGGCTTGAGCAGATCGAGGCTCAGCAGCGGGAACTGTCCAAGGACAAATGGACGCTCGCGGCGAACCGCGCGAGGATGCGCGCGAGGCTCATTGAAACCGCACGGGCCATCCGGCTCTCGGAAAAGCGCCTGACCGAATTTGAGGAGAAGCTCGCGCGGACGCGCTCCAAGGTGAAGGAACAGCGCGAGAAGCTTGAAAACAAGACGGCGCAGATGTTCGCGGTTCTGTCGCTAATGCAAGGCATGAGCCGGGAGCCGCCGCCGCTTTTGATTACGCACACACGCGATGCTTTGAAGATGATTCGAAGCGGAATGGTTTTAGCAACTTTTTACGGAGATATTGAGAAACTCGCTACGCAACTCTCCGCAGAGGTCGCTGCGTTGGAGACAGCTCAGAAGGAGACTGAGCTTCAAGAGCAGCACCGGAGAGCCGAGCAGCTCCAGAACAACCGCCTCAAGAGTCAAATCGACGTGCTTCTCAAGGAAAACCGTAGCCAGCTCGAAACCAACGCGGCGACGCTGCAGACGCTCAAGAGCGCGACAGCGATCAACGTCGCTGGCCTCAAGAGCCTTGAGGAGATACTTCCGGTTCTCGATGCGCAGGCAGCCAGAAAGCAGCAGGATGCGTCCTTAAGCGAGGACGAAAGTAAAAACCCCGCAGATGCGGCGAAATCGGCCATGCTTCAACCTGGTCTTATGAAGCCATCGATCCCATTTGCAAATGCGCAAGGGCTTCTCCCTTTGCCCGTTCAAGGAAAGATACTCATCAGGTTTGGGCAATCGGACCAGGATGGGACGGTTTCAAAGGGCGTTCATCTTGAGACGCGGCCTGGCGCGCAAATCATTTCTCCGTGCGACGGCCAAATTTTATATGCGGGGCCGTTCCGGTCCTATGGTCAACTCTTGATTATCAATCCGGGTGGAGGATATCATGTTGTTATCGCAGGCATGGACCGGATAGAAGCACAGCAAGGTCAATTCGTTCTTGCCGGCGAGCCTATCGCAGCGATGGAAGCTGAAGCCCGGCAACGCGAACCGAAATACAAACGCCCCACGCTCTACATCGAGTTTCGTAGAGAACAGCAGTCGATCGATCCTGAGCCATGGTGGTCTTCAGGAGGAAAAGGTTAAGATACATGCGCAAATCGGAACTGGCTCTCGGTGCCTTCCTTATTATGCTGGTATGCACAGCCAGCTTTTTCATTTTGCAATCCACGCGCCGGGATCAGGCTGTTGCGGCTAATGCCGAGATTTACAAGCAGCTCGACCTTTTCGGAGAAGTGCTGGAGCGCGTGCGGGCCGAATACGTTGAAAAGCCTGACGACACCAAGCTGATCGAGAACGCCATCAACGGCATGTTGCAAGGTCTCGATCCGCATTCGAGCTACCTCACGCCAAAAGAATTCCAGGACATGCAGGTTCAGACCCGCGGCGAGTTCGGCGGGCTTGGCATCGAAGTGACGATGGAAGACGGCGTTGTGAAGGTGATCGCCCCCATCGACAATACGCCAGCCGACCGCGCGGGTGTCATGTCGGGCGACTACATCACGCATCTCGACGGCGAGTTCTATTCAGGGGCTGTCGCTTAACGAAGCCGTGGAGAAGATGCGCGGGCCGGTCGACTCGCCGATCATGCTGACGATCCTTCGCAAAGGCGTGACGACCCCCATCCAGACGCGCGTGGTGCGCGATATCGTTCGCATCAATCCCGTCAAGTATAGCGCCGAGGACGATGTCGGCTGGATCAAGATCAAGACGTTCCAGAGCGAACATACCTACGAGTACATGAAGCAGGCCGTTGACGACCTCAAGAAGACGATCGGGCCGAAGCTCAAAGGCTACGTCATCGACTTGAGGAATAACCCCGGCGGTCTTCTCGATCAGGCGATCGCGGTTTCGGATGCTTTCCTCGATAAAGGCGCCATCGTGCTGACAAAGGGCCGCAACGCCAGCGAAAGCAGCCGCGCCAACGCAAAGCCAGGCGACATCACCGAAGGCAAGCAGCTGGTCGTTCTGATCAATGGCGGCTCCGCCTCGGCTTCCGAGATCGTCGCCGGCGCCCTTCAGGATCACAAGCGCGCCGAGGTGGTCGGCACCCGGTCCTTCGGCAAAGGCTCCGTGCAGACCATGATTCCTCTCGGAGCGAATGGCGGCCTTCGTCTGACCACGGCCCGCTATTACACGCCGTCCGGCCGCTCGATCCAGGCCACAGGCATCGCTCCGACCTATGTCGTGGAGCCTGAGCTTCCGGACGACCTGAAGGCGCAAATGGCGGCGTTTACGCCGAAGGGCGAGGCAAGCCTGCGCGGTCACTTGAAGAACGACTCCGCGCCCGAAGCTAAAGGCAGCATTTCCTACGTGCCGAAGGAGAAAGAAAAGGACGTACAGCTGAAGGCGGCCATCGATCTTCTGCATGGAAAGAAGCCGGAGACCGCAAAGAAGCTTGAGAACGCGTCTGCACCGGCTGCGGCTCAGGCGGCGGAAGTACCCAATTAATCCTTTTGCATCGGCAAACAGGCCCCTATAAAAAGGTTCATGCCTTAGCGGCATGGACCTTTTTTCGTTAGCAACGCGGAAGGAGTTGAACCATGAAAGCGCTTCTGATTGTTGCCGGGCTGTTTTTCTCGGTCTTCGGCGGGATCGCAGCCTATTTCGCCGCTTCCGATCCGGGTCAGGAATACGACCTCAAATTCGTTCTTCCTATCGACATGCGCCAGATGCCGAAACCCTTCGAGCCGCCGTCCGTGCAATCCTGGTCCGCCAGCGAGATCGAGGCGGCGCGCGTGACGGACGGGCGGGCAGAGGCTGGGGCGACGCCGCCCATTCCGAACAGACAGCCCATTCAATTTGAAGAAGCGCCCGGCACAGCCTCCGAAACCGTGAGGCGATAGGACAACAGCGGTTCAAGACCGCGTCGACGCGTTCGGGCTCAATCGAGCGCGCCTTTTCCCTGTTTTAAAATTGAGTTTGCGATGTCTCTGATAGACCCTAATACGCTCCCCTACCGTCCCTGCGTCGGCGTCGTGGTTCTTAACGCCGCCGGCTTGATATGGATCGGCCGCCGCTGCAAAGACCTGATCGATCCGGAAAACGCCAAACGCTGGCAGATGCCGCAAGGCGGGATCGACAGGGATGAAGACCCAAGAGTGGCGGCGTTTCGCGAGCTTCACGAAGAGACCGGCATCACAAGCGCGAACATCCTGGCCGAATCAAAAGACTGGATCCGCTACGACCTCCCGCCCGAGGCGGTGGGGACAGCGATGAAGGGCAAGTTTCGCGGGCAGGAACAGAGGTGGTTCGCCATGCGGTTCACAGGCGTCGAGCAGGAAATCAATCTGCAGATCGAAGGACATAAGCCCGAATTCGATGCCTGGCGCTGGGCGACGGCGGGCGAAGTGCTGCACGAAATCGTCGAATTCAAGCGCGGCGCCTACCAGGCCGTTCTGGAGGAGTTCGCTCCTCTCCTGGTCCCCTAAGCAATTGGGCTTACAGGCAAGAATAACGGACTTGCGAATCGCCGCAGCGGGTTGCATTGCAACAAGAGACTATGTTAGAAGCGCACCAGGCATAAGCCGGGCTAAAATCCGGACATTTGGAGCTCGATGCAAAGCACGCTACGACGCACCCGCGTTTCGGCGGCTTTTTGACTGTTGGAGAGAACGATTTGGCTCGCGGCGGCCCTGAATCTACGGTGGCGGAACGTTATGCGGGAGCGCTGTTCGAGCTCGCCCGCGAGAGCAACTCCGTCGAAAGCATTGAGCGATCGCTCGACACTTTTCTAGGCCTGATGACCGGCAGCGCGGATTTGCGCCGCTTCATCCTGAGCCCCATGTTTTCCACCGCGGAACAGGAGCAGGGCCTCTCCGCAATCCTGAAGCCGGCCGGGATCACCGGCCTTGCGCGGGACTTCCTCCTGGTGCTCGCAAAGAACCGGCGGCTGTTCGCGGCCGAAAATGTCATCAAGGCTTATAAGTCGCTCTGCGCGAAGTCGCGCGGTGAGGTGGAAGCCGAGGTTATCTCCGCGGCGCCGCTGACAAAGGCCCAGACCCAGGATTTGGCGGACACGCTGCGGCAGAAGCTCGGCAAAACGCCGAGGCTTACGGCGACCGTCGATCCCAAGCTTCTTGGCGGACTTGTCGTCAGGGTTGGCAGCCAGATGATCGACACTTCTTTACGTACAAAACTGAAAAACCTCGAAAAGGTTATGAAAGAGGCCAGCTGATGGAGCTTATGGAAATCCGCCCGTCCGAAATCTCCTCAATCTTGAGAGAGCAGATCAAGAATTTCGGTCAGGAAGCAGAAGTCTCCGAGATTGGGCAAGTGCTCTCCGTGGGCGATGGCATCGCTCGCGTTTACGGTCTCGATAATGTGCAAGCCGGCGAAATGGTCGAGTTTCCGGGCGGCATTCGTGGAATGGCGCTGAACCTCGAAGCCGATAATGTCGGCGTCGTTATTTTCGGCGACGACAGAAGCATCAAGGAGGGCGACACCGTCAAGCGGACGGGCGCTATCGTTGAAGTTCCGGTCGGCAAAGGGCTTCTTGGCCGCGTTGTCGACGGCCTCGGCAATCCCATTGACGGCAAGGGTCCCATCCAGTCCACCGAAAAGCGCCGCGTGGACGTGAAGGCGCCGGGCATCCTCCCCCGCGAAAGCGTGAAGGAGCCGATGCAGACCGGCATCAAGGCGATCGACGCGCTGATCCCGATCGGCCGCGGCCAGCGCGAGCTGATCATCGGCGACCGCCAGACGGGCAAGACGGCCGTCGCTCTCGACACGATTCTGAACCAGAAGTCCGTGAATGCGACGGGCGACGAAAGCCAGAAGCTCTATTGCATCTACGTGGCGGTGGGACAAAAGCGGTCGACAGTCGCCCAATTCGTGAAGGTGCTCGAAGAGAACGGCGCGCTCGAATATTCGATCGTGGTCGCCGCGACTGCCTCCGATCCGGCTCCGATGCAATTCATCGCGCCCTATACGGGCTGTACGATGGGCGAGTATTTCCGCGACAACGGCATGCACGCTTTGATCATCTACGATGACCTCTCGAAGCAGGCCGTCGCCTATCGCCAGATGTCGCTGCTTCTCCGCCGTCCGCCCGGACGCGAAGCCTATCCCGGCGACGTGTTCTACCTGCACTCCCGCCTTCTGGAGCGCGCCGCGAAGCTCAACAAGAACCATGGCTCAGGGTCGCTCACGGCGCTTCCGGTCGTTGAGACGCAAGCGAACGACGTGTCCGCCTACATTCCGACGAACGTGATCTCGATCACCGATGGCCAGATCTTCCTTGAGACCGATCTCTTTTACCAGGGCATCCGTCCCGCGGTGAACGTCGGCATCTCGGTTTCCCGCGTCGGCTCGGCCGCGCAGGTGAAAGCCATGAAGCAGGTCGCGGGCGCCATCAAGGGCGAGCTTGCGCAGTACCGCGAAATGGCCGCCTTCGCGCAGTTCGGCTCCGACCTCGACGCCGCGACGCAGCGGCTTCTCGCTCGCGGATCGCGCCTGACGGAGCTTCTGAAGCAGCCGCAATTCTCGCCCCTCAAGGTCGAGGAGCAGGTTGTGGTGATCTACGCCGGCACGCGAGGCTTCCTCGATCCGATCCCTGTCGCCTCGGTCAACGATTTCGAACGCGAGTTCCTGACGCTCATGCGTACGGACCACAAGGACGTCCTCGACGCCATCCGCACCTCTAAGCAGCTGAGCCCTGACACGGAGCAGAAGCTCAAGGACATCCTCACGACGTTCTCGAAACGCTTTGCTGCGTAACCTCAGGCTGCGGAGAGCACAATGGCGAGCCTGAAGGAACTCAGAGGCCGCATATCGTCCGTGAAGGCGACGCGGAAAATCACGAAGGCCATGCAGATGGTGGCCGCCGCGAAGCTTCGCCGGGCGCAAGACCAGGCGCAAGCTGCGCGGCCCTACGCCGAGGGGCTTGAGAAGATTCTGGAGCGCTTCGGCGGGCTCGTGACGCCGCCAAGCGCGATCTCCAAGCTCATGACCGGGACGGGCGGCGACAACACCCACCTTGTCGTGGTGGCGACTGGCGAGCGCGGCTTGGCTGGCGCGTTCAACTCGAACATCGTGCGCCTCGCCCGCGATCATATTCGCCGGCTGCAAGCCGAGGGCAAGACCATCAAGATCATGACGGTCGGCCGGAAGGGAGCGGATCAGCTTCGGCGCGACTACGCGAAGTTCATGATCGAACATGTCGATCTGCGAAGCGTGCGCCAGCTCGGCTATGTCAATGCGCTCGACATCGCCCAGCGCATTTTGCACCGTTTCGAGCAGGGCGAGTTCGACGTCGCCACCTTGTTTTTCTCGAAGTTCGAAAACATCATCACCCAGAAGCCGAAGGCTACTCAGCTGATCCCGGTTGAACTGCCTCCCGCGGACACGATGTACGAGTTCGAGCCGGACGAGGCCGAGATCCTGCTTGACCTCCTTCCGCGCAACCTAGCGACGAAGATTTTCAGCGCGCTTCTGGAGAACAACGCCGGTTTCTACGCATCGCAGATGACGGCGATGGACAACGCGACCCGGAACGCGGGTGACATGGTGGATCGCTACACGCTCGAATATAACCGGGCGCGTCAGGCGATGATCACCAAGGAGCTGATCGAGATCATATCGGGAGCGGAGGCGGTTTAGATTGAGCGGCCTTGCGCTTAACAGGTGAGCGTGAAGCCGCCATGAGGGGTCCGGCTTGGGACGACGCGGTGCGAAACGCTTCCATTTGAATGGATGATGGACCGGTTTAGGGAAGAGAGAGATGAGCGATAGACGAGTTGGCCGGGTAAGGCAGGTGACTGGCGCGGTGGTGGACGTGCAGTTCGACGGGCCGCTGCCTGCGATTTTGAACGCGCTTGAGACGCAGAACCACGGCAACCGGCTCGTTCTGGAAGTTGCGCAGCATCTCGGCGAGAACACCGTCCGCACGATCGCCATGGATTTCGACCGAGGGGCTCGTGCGCGGCCAGGAAGTCACCGACACGGGCGACTCCATTGCGGTCCCGGTGGGCGAGGAAACGCTCGGGCGCATCATGAACGTGATCGGCGAGCCGATCGACGAGGCAGGGCCGATCAAGTCGAACCAGCGCCGCCCGATCCACGCGCCTGCTCCTGCCTTTGTCGACCAATCGACCGAAGTCGAAGTGCTCGTCACCGGCATCAAGGTCGTCGATCTTCTCGCTCCCTATTCGAAGGGCGGTAAGGTTGGCCTGTTTGGCGGCGCCGGCGTGGGCAAGACCGTGCTCATCCAGGAACTGATCAACAACATCGCGAAGGCTCACGGCGGCTACTCCGTGTTCGCTGGTGTGGGTGAGCGGACGCGCGAAGGCAACGACCTTTATTGGGAGATGATCGAATCTCACGTGAATATGGATCCGCATGAGCATGGCGGCTCCGCCAAGGGCTCGAAATGCGCGCTGATCTTCGGCCAGATGAACGAGCCGCCCGGAGCGCGCGCCCGCGTCGGCCTCACCGGTCTGACCGTCGCCGAGTATTTCCGCGATCAGGGCCAGGACGTGCTGTTCTTCGTGGATAATATCTTCCGCTTCACGCAGGCGGGCTCTGAAGTGTCCGCTCTTCTTGGGCGCATTCCCTCCGCCGTGGGTTATCAGCCGACGCTGGCCACCGACATGGGCGCGCTCCAGGAGCGCATCACCTCCACACACAAGGGTTCGATTACGTCGGTGCAGGCCATCTACGTGCCCGCCGACGACCTGACCGACCCGGCGCCCGCCACATCCTTCGCGCATCTCGATGCGACGACCGTGCTTTCGCGCTCCATCGCAGAAAAAGGCATCTATCCGGCCGTGGACCCGCTCGAACTCGACGAGCCGCGCTCTCGAGCCGCGCATCGTTGGCGAGGAGCACTATCAAGTGGCCCGCAGGGTGCAATCCATCCTGCAGCGCTACAAGGCCCTTCAAGACATCATCGCGATCCTCGGCATGGACGAGCTTTCCGAAGAGGACAAGCGCATCGTGGCGCGCGCCCGCAAGATCGAGCGGTTCCTGTCGCAGCCCTTCCACGTCGCGGAGGTCTTTACCGGCAAGCCGGGCGTGCTCGTGGATGTCAAGGACACTGTAAAAGGCTTCAAGGGACTCTGCGATGGCGACTATGACCATCTTCCCGAGCAGGCTTTTTACATGGTCGGCACCATCGACGAAGCCATCAAGAAAGCCGAGGAGCTTGCCGCAGCGGCATAGACTTCACGACCGAGATCTCGCGGCGCGCCTGACGCCTGCCGCGAGTCCGGCATCGGATTGCACCTATCTTAAGCCGAGAGCGGACTCAGATGGCCGACACCTTTCACTTCGAACTCATATCGCCCGAGCAGGAACTTGTCTCAGCCGATCTTTCCGAGGCGGTGCTTCCGGGTCAGGAGGGCGACCTCGCGGCCATGGCCGGACGGGCGCTTATGATCATGAAGCTTCGCCCCGGCATTCTGACCACGCGCTCCAAGGAAGGCGAGAAGCAGTATTTTTTGCGGGGCGGACTGGCCGACATTGGCCCGCAGGAAACCGTTGTGCTCGCGGAGTACGCCATTCCTCTCGAACAACTCACCGGCCAAATCCTCACCGATGAAATCGCCCAAGCCCAGCAGGCTTTGGATGAAGCGCCAGACGACGGGCGCCGCATTTCCGCCTGGGACCGGCTTGAGCGTCTGCAGACACTGCAGACCCGGCTTGCGCTGAAGGCCTAGAGCCTATTCCCTTTTGATGGAATCAAAAGCGGCTCTAATTTTTGGTTTTGTCGTGCGTCTTATCGGAAAACCGCTTCACACTTTTCCGGACGCATTCTCAGGCCCGGATCGGGTTAATGGCCGGACTTGACCCGGCCGGCCGATAAGATCCTGACGGCCGTTCAGGCCGTCTTGACGGCCGGCGCTTCCTTCGAAAGCTTCTCGATCCACCGCTCAATGCGAGCGCGGTTCACGCCGAAATCGCCTTCGCCCAGCTGTGACCGGCTATAAAGCGCAATGGTCGACCGTCCATCGCCGAGATCGATAAATCGCACAACGACGGTGTCTGGAAAGCGCATGATGCTGGTGCGCTGAACATAGCGCTGGGTCAGCCCGCCGGCATCGGACGCAACCAGTTCGACGCGCGGCTCTGAAGCGATCACCTTGGCGAACGCCTTCTGAAGATCAGGCGCGCCGACCGCGAAAACCGGAGGCGTGACATCGCTTTTTGCGATGCACACGCCTTGCGGGCAGGCAAGCGCATCGTTCGGCGAGGCGCGGCGCTTGAGCGTTTCGAAATTCACCGGTCCCAGATCGGCGGGACCGAAAAGGGACCAGACCCTTTCCGGTCCCGCGATAAAGAACGCGGCCAAGACAATAATGGCGACGGCGGCGGCGGCGGCTAGAACTGTGGACCAGAAATGCATCGGAAAATCCCCGGCTGAAGCGGCGTTTTCGCCCTGGTCCTACCACCATTCCGGAAAGAACACACCCGCCTTCCGTGAATGCGACGAAACAAAAAGGAGCCGTGAGGCCCCTTTAGGCGCTTGCCGCCGGTCCGGCGTCTTTCCGCCGGTACCGTCACCAGCCGAAAAGGCCCCAGAACCAAGATTTTTGGCCGCCCACCATGGAGGCCTGGGCAGTTGGGCGCTCGGCTTCGGCTGCGGAGACATCGGCCGCGGGCGCGGCGTCCGCACTCGGCTGCTTCGCTTCGGCGGGCTTGTCGCTCGCCTTGGCGGCCTCCCGCTCTTTCGCCTCGGCGAGCTGCGCGTTCAAGGCGGTCATTTGCTCCTGCGCGCTGGATAAAGAGGCTTCAACCAGGCGTTTTGCATTCTCCAATTCGTCGATGCTCTTCTCGGCTGCCTGGCGAGCCTTCACTTCATGCGCGAGTTCGGTGCGGACCGCGTGCTCGGAAGTCTCAGCCAGCGTCTGAGCCGCTTCGGCAAACTCGCGCGCCCTTGACTCTGCGCTGAGTTTATCGCGAAGAGCCATCGTTTCCGCTTCGGCGGTTTCCAGCCGCATCTCGACGGCCATTTTGCCCCGAACGAGCTGATTGTTTTCGTCGCTAATTCGAAAGAATGCGATCGCAAGGCCAAAGCTCAGCGCAGCAAGCGCATAAGTGAGATAAGGGGTCGGCATGTCATTTCCTTAGGAAGTGTGGACGGCAAGACGCGGGCTGTTCGCTTTATCAATTCTTAGGGTATAAAGATTAACGAGAAATTTTCATCAAACAGTATCTACAGGTGGTGTTGCAGAATAGCTCCTGGTAAACGCAGGCTTATTGCGGCGCAAAGGGTTGTTCGACCTGCCAAGGTTTGATGATCGGGAAGACGGCGCGAGTTTACTCCACCAGTTCAGACAGCCATTGTGCAGGACGCCAGGCGCAACAAGTCATGAATCTCTACTGTACCGAAAGCTTGCCTCTTGCGTTTCGCCGCGTATCCGGTCAAGGTTACCGCACAATCTGGCGCGAACCTCGTCTTCAGCGGATACCACACTATGACCGTTAGGATAGCCATCAACGGGTCCGGCCGTAATGTGCTTCGGGCTATTGCCAACGAGTGGGGCTTTTCCTGCCGCATGTGCGACACAGCTGTCGCCATGGTCAAGCTGCTCTAAACCATGGATGAGAAGCCTTGCGGGCTGATCGTAATCGTTCCTCCCGCCCTCGAAGCTGGGTGGGCGGCGAGGCTGGCTGAGTTCGTTGCACAATTCAAGCCAGCCGCCTTGATTATTCAGGCGCCCACGGACAGCCGCCAGGCCGGGCTGATAGAAGCGGCGAGGGCTTTCGAGCTCGCCGTCCTTTTCGCAGACGACGTGGACGCCGCCCGGCGAGCGGGCGCAGGCGGTGTCTTTTTCACTGCGCCAGAAGCCGGAATCGCCGCCGCTCGCAAGGCGCTCGGCCCGAACGCAATCATCGGCGCAGCGTGCGGTATCAGCCGTCATGCCGCGATGGAAAGCGCCGAGGAAGGCGCCGACTTCGTCGCTTTCGGCGAATCTTCTCCCGATAACGCCGGTAAAGCCGCCGAATTATCGCTGTGGTGGGATGAAATGACGGGCGTGCCCGCAGCGCTCCTGTTCGACAAGACACGCCCCGTCCGCTCCATCATTGCGCATGCGCGCCCCGACTTCATTATCCTCGAAGAATGCGAACGCTCCGGGGAAAGCCTTACTTTTGCAACAGAGTTGGGTTTGCAAAGCCAGAGTTAAGGTATCCTATCTCCCGGGGGAATGATGCATCGTCCAAGGCTTCTGCTGGCGATAACATGTCTTTTGAGCATTGCCGCCGGCGCCGGTGGCGCGGCTACGGCCGTGCAAAAGCAAGCGCCCTCCCCAAAAAGCGCATGGACCACCACCGAATCCACGGCTTTCGTCAACGATCCTGCCTACGCCGCTTACGATTCTGGAAAGTATGAGCTGGCGCTGAAGCTCGCGACAGAGGCCGCCGCTCGCGGAGAGCATCAGGCCGAGACGCTGATCGGCGTTATTTACGAACAGGGCCTTGGAGTGCGCCAAGATTATTTGAAGGCCGCGGAATGGTTCACGAAAGCGGCCGTGGCGGGCGAGATGCATGCCCAGTTTCGCCTGGGCATGCTGCTGGCGGAAGGACGAGGAATCAGGAAAGACCGGAAAAAAGCCGCCGACTTTTTCGAGGCCGCGGCCCTTCAAGGGCATGCGCTCGCAGCCTACAATCTCGCGCAAACTTATGTGGAGGGATGGGCGCGTCCGCAGGATATGCAGAAAACCGCTTATTGGCTTGGAAAGGCGGTCGAGAAGGATCACGCTCAAGCCGCATATGATCTCGCCACCCTCTATCGCACCGGAGAGGGCGTGCCGAAAGACGAGGCAAAGGCGGCGGCGTTATTCGCCAAGGCTGCCGGCCTAGGCTACGCCGACGCACAGGTCGAATATGCGATCATGCTTGCAAACGGCAAAGGAGCGCCGAAGGATGAGGCGGCGGCGGTCAAGCTGCTTCGAATTGCGGCGGAGCGCGGAAATCCGGTCGCGCAGAATCGCCTCGCCCGGGCCTATTCGGCAGGTTTCGGCGTGAGCGCCGACCGGGTGCAAGCATCCAAATGGCATCTTCTCGCTCGGGCTGCCGGTGAAAGCGACTTCAGGCTAGATTTGATGATGATGTCTCTGAAGCGCGCAGAGCGGGAAAAGGCAGAGTTGCTGGCCCATGCCTGGCGGCAGGAGGCGGAGGAGGCGGCGCGGTGAACGCAGACCGTAGACAGTCGCCTCCGAATTGCCGTGCGAGCGCGCTGTAAGTTTGGCGGCAATTCGGAGACGGGACACTAGCCAACCGGAAAAACCGCATGTATATGTGGCCCGACAAAACATTCGCCTGGACAATGCACCTTTCGGACGGAGGGCCGGAAAGGTTGCGTTGTGGTTTTTTATCTGGAGTTCAACGCAGATGGCAGTCCCCAAAAGAAAAGTATCGCGCATGAAGCGCGGCAATCGCCGCTCGGCAGACGCTCTCGCCGCGCCAACCTATGTCGAAGACAAGGACTCGGGCGAATTGCGCCGGCCCCATCATATCGACCTCAAGTCCGGCAAGTATGGTGGCCGCCAGATTCTGGAGCCGAAGGAAGAAGTCTAGCGAGGAGGCTTAAGATCGAGAACGCAGGCGGGGCGCCGTCCGGCGCTGTGCGTTCGCCATCTTGAGTCCCCGGCAAGCAAGCAGGTTCGTCCGCCGGTGATTGCGGACCGGAGACGCCATAGTGAGGAGCAGGCAGGTCCGCTTCCGTATTTCGCGTTTCTTGATGCTTTGAAATAGCTTGAACCGCTTTGGACTCGGCCTTAACGGCCAGCTTTCACTTGAACTAGTCCTTCGCGTGAAAGTCCCGAAGCGAATGGATTTAGAGCGCCGTTAAATGGCTTGCTTGGGAAGGTCCACTATTTGATTGGCGCCATGACATCCGAAGACCTTCTTATCCCCGCAAAGGCTGTGAGAAAAAGCGACGCTGTCGCGCCTCAAAAGGAAGAAGCTGCGGCTGTCGAAATTGGTCTTAATGCGGCGATCGTCTCGATCATCGGGGGGGAGCCGCAGATTCTCACCGTCTCATCGGGGACCCCGCAGGCTTCCCGCTCGCCTCCAGCGCTCCCCTTCGGTTTGTTTACACCGCTCAAGCACCGCACGCTTGAAATCGGTCTCCGCGATTGGGTCAAGGATCAGACCGGCGTCGATTTGGGCTATGTCGAGCAACTCTACACGTTTGGGGATCGCGGCCGGCACGCCCGTCCCGGTGACGAAGGCCTTCACGTCGTCTCCATCGGCTATCTTGCGCTGACCCGCAACGAGAACGCGCCATCGGGCGGGGGGGTCAACTGGAGCGCCTGGTATGCCCACCTTCCCTGGGAGGATTGGCGCAACGGCAAGCCAGGCATACTCGCGGAAGAGATCGAGCCGAGGCTTGAAGAATGGGCGGCGCGCCCTAAACCGCCAGACGCTCCGCGCCGGCCTCTGGCGCGGATGGACCGGCTTCGCATGTGTTTCGGTCAGTCCGTGCCTTGGGACGACGAGAAGGTGCTGGATCGTTACGAGCTTATGTACGAGGCCGGGTTGATCGCCGAGGCGGCGCGGGATGGCCGGGCGGCTGCGAAACATTGGGCCGGGCTGCCGCAGCTTGGACGGCCGATGATGTTCGACCATCGCCGCATTCTCGCAACCGCTATGAGCCGGCTTCGAGGCAAACTCAAGTACCGGCCGGTGATTTTTGAGCTGATGCCTGAAACCTTCACTCTTTTTGACCTGCAGCGCGTCGTGGAAGCCATTCTTGGCAGCTACCTCCATAAGCAGAATTTCAGGCGGCTCGTAGAAAACGCGGGTCTCGTCGAGCCAACGGGAGAAAAGGCCGCGCGCACTGGCGGCCGCCCGGCGCGGGTCTACCGATTCCGACGAAGCGTTCTTCTCGAACGGCCAGCGCCCGGGTTCCGTGTCAAGGTCCAGAATGTGGTGCGTACAACTTCGTCGTGCTGACCGTTGCTTTGTTAACACTACCCCTAAGAATCAAAGGCAAATCATCAGAATTCAGGGGATTAACCTCTTTGAAAGCTTCCTAAAATTGGCGCATTTTGATAATATTTAATGGTCAGTGAAGACTGTTTCACGCGCAGAGGTTGATAGTTAGGCAGCTTCAGCGAGGACCATAGCGCAGGCGTCGAACAAACCGCTTGCGGAAAGATCACTATTCAGGCGTGGCTTGAATTGGCTCATCCGGGCTGGACGGTTATTTATTCCCGGTGACGCTCCAAAGGCGATCATCGTTGCAGATTAAGATGTGTAGCATCTAACGACGACAACAAAAGTGAGAGCGAGTATGCCTGAGAAGAGCAAGTGTCAACAACGCTTCGGCTTCGAGACGAACCAATACGTTGTTTATCCGACGCATGGTGTTGGGCGTATCATCGCGATCGAAGAACAGGAAATCGCCGGGTGCAAGCTTGAGCTTTTCGTCATCAACTTCGAAAAAGACAAGATGACGCTGCGTGTCCCGACGTCAAAGACACAAAGTGCGGGCATGAGAAAGCTGTCGGATGATGCCGTTATGGCTCGCGCACTGGATACCCTGAGGGGTCGGGCGCGCGTGAAGCGCACGATGTGGAGCCGCCGCGCCCAGGAATATGAAGCGAAGATCAATTCAGGTGATCTCATTACAATCGCCGAAGTCGTTCGCGATCTATATCGTTCTGATTCGCAGCCAGAACAATCTTATTCCGAGCGTCAGCTTTACGAAGCCGCTCTCGATCGCATGGCGCGCGAAATTGCCGCAGCGCAGGA
This sequence comes from uncultured Alphaproteobacteria bacterium, assembly GCA_963727795.1. Lineage (GTDB taxonomy): Bacteria > Pseudomonadota > Alphaproteobacteria > Rhizobiales > Rhodomicrobiaceae > Rhodomicrobium. Next base: position 75,178 of record CAVSHC010000008.1, on the reverse strand, counting down.
TGTGGATGAGTTGATTGCGATACAAAAGGTTGCTGAGGCTTTGACGAAGGGCGGTCGCTTGCAGCGCAAGCACGATGGCAAGCCCGAAGAGCACGACAAAAAAGTGGCGGCGTAGCGAGCGCTTGTTATTTGGATTGGGTGGTGGGGCGGCTGGCTGGCCGTTCTGTCAGTTCAATTTGCTCGGCCTGCGTGATGGATATCGTCGGTCCCTTTTTTCGCTCCACCCATCCGCGGATGCGGACTGCCTTGCCTTGCCAGATGTTACTATTTTCCTGTGGAAGGTGTTTTTGCGCCGCCGGTTCGATGGTGGCGGTAAAGCCGAATTTGCTGTCTTCGGCAAAATGAAGGATGGTCCGGCCGCCAGCCTTTGTCGTCGAGGAGACTTGCCCCTCAACGACTTGATAGGTTTGCACAAGGTTGAAAATCGATCGCGTATCCCGCGCGGCTAAAACCTTGAACAAGGCGAGGCCCCAATGGCCTGCATGGTCATTCCTTGCTTTCTCTTCGAAAGATATGAGTTGCTGGAAACAGGTGTGGTTATCGGCCTGCGGGAACGCCAAAGCCAAGCCCTCGCTCACAAGGGCCTCCTGAAGCCAAATGGCAGGCTCATCGGCGACATAAACATGCGCGACGAAGGCGCCGTAACGATCCCGCCGGTTGCCTCCAAATCTAATTTCGACTTTCCGGCCGAGGACCTTCGACCGCAGATAACTCGCGGCGGCTGAGGTTGGATCGAACCCCGAACCTGGCGCGGCGGAGGGAGCCAATATTTCAGCGAGTTGAATCAAGCGGCCGTCCGCCAGATGAAGCGTCTGAGGACCTGTGACGGCAAGGACGGTGCTTTCGCCTCCAGGCTCGAGCTGGCAGCGCATGCCATCCTGGCCGTCGCCGGCGGCGGCCAGGGACGTAAGACTGAGCGTAAGCAACAGCGCTCCGAAGAAGCGGCGGCGCGGCAGTCGTGAAGGTGGGTTGGCCAACATCCCATCTTCTTTAAGGAACGATTTTCTCTCGCTCAAGCCAGGAGGCAAGCACACACAAAACCGCCCTTTTTAATCGGCGCCATGATAACACAAGCGAACGCCTGTTGACGTTTCCCGAAAGCGCGTTCTAATGGAGAGAGCATGTCCTCGTAGCTCAGCAGGATAGAGCACCAGATTCCTAATCTGGGGGTCACAGGTTCGAATCCTGTCGGGGACGCCAATAAAATCAGAGACTTAGGGAAAGGCTACCGCTGAAAAATTCAGCTTTGGGTAGCATATGGGTAGCGCAGCAGACGCGTGTTCTCAGGTTCCTTCCCGATCGGTTAGGAGACATCGGTCTGCTCCCGATTCGCATATGCCCCGCATGAGGGACGGCCGTACTGCAGCGCGTTTGACGCAGATAATGCACATCGCCGTCACCGCGTGTCGGTTTTTACGTTCGGTACCCGGCATCGCTGACCCAACTGACTGTGGATAGCGCCGGGCGCGCTCGAACCAGCTGATACACTGGGGGCATGGACGATCACAATTTCTCTGTCGCGCCAGGTCGCGACCTGTCGCGACAGGACGCGACAGACACCGACACGGACTTCTCCCTGTCGCTTGAGGAGGCCGCTGAACTCTACGCCAGAGCCGGTCATCCCCGAACACCTCGGAGCTTGCAACGTTATTGCGCTAACGGACACCTCGAAGCGCGAAAAATAGCGACAATGACCGGTGACAAATATTTGGTGACACCGCAATCTGTCGCACGCCACATCGCACAAATTGTGGAGCTGTCGCAGCTTGATGTTGTCGCGACAGGACGCGACATGTCGCGACAGGTCGCGACAACCATCGCACCGGAAACTCCACCAGCTGCACAGCTAATTTCCTCGCAGCACGAGAGCGCGACAACATCCGACGTGCAGCGACAGGGCGCGACAGAGGCAGCGACACCAGTCATGGAACCGCCGGCTTCCCCGCAATCACTGCGACCAGAAGCGCCGACAGAGCGCGACATATCGCGACAGGTCGCGACAGAACCAGGCACGACAGAGGAGATGTCGCAGCGTGTCGTACACCTCGAATACGAAATCGAATTTGCAAAGAAGGAGCGGGCGCAGCTGCAACGCCAGCTCGAAGTGGCGGATGATGACCGCGACTTCCTGCGCGAGCAGATCAACCGCAAAGACCGCACCATCGACGCTTTGATTGAACGCGACAAGGAGACCAACTTCCTCGTCCGCGGCTTGCAGGAGATGCTCACACCCTTGCTCGGCGGCCGACGCCGGGAGGAACCCCCGACCTACACTCAATAGTCCTCTGTTGATAACAGCAGGAGAAGACTCCCGGGCGCGCTATACTGCAGATAAGCGCTCATGGAATCCATCAACGGTCGGCTACAAGAGATTGCTCACAACATCGAGATCATCGGTGCCGATCCCGTTACGCGCCATGGCTTTACCCAAGTCCCGAACTTCATCCTCACCAACAAACAGTTGAGCGTTGGCGCCAAGCTCGCTTATGCCATGCTCCTGAAATATGCCTGGACGGACGACGCTTGCTTTCCCGGCCAGCAGAAGCTCGCCGACGATATGGGGTCAGGGGAGCGAAGTGTCCGAACATACCTCAAAGAGTTGGAAGACGCTGGCTTCCTGGAGGTCACCCAGCGAGGCCTTGGGAAGACCAACCTCTACCGGCTGCACCTCACCGTCAAGAAACGGGGATAAGGTGGGGATTGCCAGCCCAGACCGGCAAAATTTGCCGGTCAAGACCGGCAAAGGTTTCCGCTCTGGAACGGCAGTATTTGCCGCTCTCTCTATATAAGAATACGCATTTAAGAATACACATTATAAAAATACCCAGTTAGCAAAATGCATTTTTTAAAAAAAGGGATGCAGGAATGCAAATGCGCCAAGAGCGGCGTTACTGGGCAATATCCTGACCCCCATGGAACTGCTCATGGATGTCCCGCAGGCGCTTGTTGGTGACGTGGGTGTAGACCTGGGTGGTGGAGACGTTTTTATGGCCCAACAGCTCCTGGACGCTGCGCAGATCGGCGCCGTGGGACAAAAGGTCGGTGGCGTAGGTGTGCCGCAAGGTGTGCGGCGTCACCTTCTTTGAAAGACCAGCCGCCCTCGCATATTTGGCGATCATGATCTGGATGTAACGTGGGGTCAGCCGCTTTTGCTCGGGATTGCGCGAGCGGGTATTGATGAACAGGGGCTTAAGATCGTCCCCTCGTTTGGCAAGATAGGCCCTGATCCAATCGGCGGCGCGCGGGGAGATAAAGATTGTGCGAATGTGCCTGCCCTTGCCCACGATCGACAACTCATAGGTCCGGCTAGCAAATTCTTTCCCCCGCACGAGGGCCGACAGTTGTTCGACATCCAATGCGACGAGTTCCGAGATCCTCATACCCGACGAGAAGAGGGTCTCCATGATAGCCCGGTCGCGCAGGCCCTCGGGCTTTGCCGTGTCCGGGAGCGTGAGCATGCGCTCGATCTCGTCCAACTCGAGAAAGGAGACGGGTTCTTCGTTCTTTTGCTTGGCTAGCTTGATCTTGGTTGAGGGAAGGGTCTCGATGTCTCGCTCGGCTAAATAGCGCAGCAAGGCCCGCAGCGCGATCAGATAGAAGTTCTGGGACTTCTTGGTGAGGTACCCGCCGGCAGGGGTCTTATAGCTGCGGGCGATATAAAGCCGGTAATCCCAAACGTGCTGTGCCGTGAGCTCTTTGGGCCGCAGATCGGTATTGTGGGTCTTGTCGAGCCAGACAAAAAAGACGCGAAGGTACTGCCGGTAATTGCGCTGCGTATTGTTGGAGAGCCCTTTCTCGATTTCGCAATAATCCAAAAAGGGGAGAAGGTAACTCCGCAAGGGCTGTTGAGCTTCCGCCATATGGCTTGAGTATAACTCATTCGCACATTAATCAAGAAACGAACTAAGAAAATGTCAAGTAGGGCCGCCGCCTTGACTTAATGGTTTTTTGTGTCGCAACATTGTCCACGCCGATTTAGTTGCGAGCGCAAGGCACCCTCCATGCTCAAACATACTTTCGCGATCCTGGTTGCAACGACCCTTCCAGCGGCAGCCGCAGGCAAAATCATTTCCGTACGTGAGGTTCGGTTCAACCAGGAAACCTTCATTTGCGGCGAGGTGAAAGCCTCGGGGAGAATTGTCCGCTTCATTCATTCGACCCCGCCAGCAAAATACATCCCAGAATACGAGCCGCCGGCCCGTGACCCGCTGGCTAAAAGCTGGGCCATTACCTATCGAATTATTTGCGGAGGAAACGCCCAGGGACAAAAGCTCGCGACCCACGTGAAGCGAACCGGCTGCCGAAACGGAACCCGCGCCTCAGGATAGAGAAATAGCTCTAAGCGCCTTGACCTGGATGTGCCAAACGCTATTTCGCCGTCATCCATGCTAAGATCGAGCTATCTTGCTTATGCAAAAGGAGTTCGATCGCTGGAACACCCAGAAGAAAGCTATCAACAATGCCGATGAGCGCCTTTATTTTCGCGAGGGCGAAGTTTGGTGGGTCCACCTCGGCGCCAATATCGGCTTCGAGATCGACGGCAAGCAAGCGGACTTCTCTCGGCCGGTTTTGATCCTCAAGAAATACAATAAATTCTCGTTTCTTGCCTTACCGCTCACCACCAACGCGCGGCCAAGTCCCTATCGCCTTTTCGTCGGTATGATCGACGGCAAAGCGTCCTATGCCGTCCTCTCCCAGCTGCGCAATCTCGACAGCTTGCGGCTCATCAACAAGGTCGGCACGATCGACGCTGCCCTCATGCCCCAAATACGAAAAGCCGCCAGCAAGGCGAACCTTGACTAGCGACTTTTTCATTCTCCCCGCGAAGCGCGGGGCGAGCCCGAAGGCCATCTGTACTACAATCGTATACCCGCCGGCATGAAAGTCAAATGAGGCAAGCAGGACGTATCGAACATGTCACGATATGCGATATCGAACATGTCCGATACGTCCTCCCCTACAAACGCATCTACATATGGTTTGTAGGGGCAGGCGTCCCCGCCAGACCGAAAAAAGTCCCGTCGCGCAAAGGAAATCCCCGCCCCCGATGTCGGGCTTCGCAGCCCGACCCCGCGCCGCCACTCCGTATTCTCGCCGGCCCTTCGCTTTTGGGACACTTGTCACGATAGTCCTCCTGCGTGCGGTCTATCGAACAAGCGTCCCAAGTCACGGGTCCGGCGAGTCTATAGTCGGAGCTGGCGGCCTCGCGCGAGAAACCCCGTGGCTAAAGGCCAAAGCCACGGCGCGCTCGGCTGGCGGCACGGGGTCGGCCTGCTCGAAAAATATAGTCGGCCCGAAGGCCTCCTTATTTTTCGGCGCCGACATCGGGGGCGGAGTTCCTAGCGGGAAATCGCTTTTGGGACACGCGTCACGATAGTCCTCGTACCTTCGGGCTATAGAACACGCGTCCCAAGTCGCGATCCCGATTTTTCTTTGCGCGACGGAAATGCAAGACCCAGAAATGCAAAGCCAAAAAGCGGCGGCGAAAGCCGTCGCCCGCGTCAGTCCCCACCAATTATGAAGTCTGGTTCCCCCACCCCTTAGAATAATAGCGGGGATCGAGGGCGCTGAACCGCCCGCGATCCATATCCGGATTTGTCTCCGCATAGCACGCGTTCAAGCGGTTCACCCACGACCCGTAGCGCTGGCCTCGGAGACAGTCCCGGCTATGAACACGCATACCCATATCGGCGAGACCGCGCACGGCAAGCCCGTCGCGCTTGCGCGCGACGAGCGCCTTCGCCACATGGCGATCTTCGGCTCGACCGGCGTCGGCAAGACCACCTTTCTCCTCAACATCGTTGCGCAGGACATCGCCCGGGGCGACGGACTCCTCGTCATCGATCCGCATGGCGACTTTGCCGAGAGGTCTCTCTCGCTCGTGCCGCCGTCCCGCAACAACCAGGTCTGCTATTTCAATCTCACGGATAGCGCCTTTCCCGTCGGCTTCAACGTCCTGGAGGATCCAGGCCCCGACCAGCGCGCTGTCGTCGCCGATGGGATCGTCTCCGGCATGCGCGCGATATGGACAGACATGTGGGGCCCGCGTCTCGAACAAATTCTCCGCCACTCGGCCGTGGCGCTCATCGAGACGCCGAATGCGTCTCTCGCGCTCTTACCGCGTCTTCTGACCGACACAGACTTTCGAACCCGCATTGTGTCTCGGGTGACCGCTCCCCTCACCCGCGCGTTTTTCGAGCGCCAATTTAACAGCTGGGGCGACCACTACCGCGAGGAAGCGATCGCGCCCGTCTTAAACAAGATCGACGCCTTTCTCTTCTCACCCGCGATCCTGAATGTCATCGGCCAGGCTCGCAGTACCTTGCATTTCGAGCATGCCATGGCGCACCAGCGCGTCGTGATCGCCAATCTCGCCCGCGGCATCATCGGCGAAACGCCCTCGAACCTCATGGGTGCACTCTTGCTTGCCCGCGTCCAGGCCGCGGGCATGGCGCGCGCGGCGCTGCCGCTCGAAGTGCGTACGCCGTTCCATATCGTGATCGACGAGGTGCAGCTCTTCGGCACCGAGGTGATCGCGCAGATCCTCTCCGAAGCGCGCAAATATGGGCTCTCGCTCACCATGGCCACGCAGTTCATGGCGGGCTTGAGCGAAAAGACGCGTGCCGCCGTGATGGGCAACGTCGCCGTGCTGATCGTCTTTCGCGTCGGCCATGACGATGCAATCGTGCTCGCGCCCGAGTTCGACCGCGCCCACCAGATGTTCAATCCGTACGCGCTGCGCCAACTGCGCCGAGGCGAAGCGATGGTTCGCGTCTCAAGCACCGAGGGTGAGCTCGTAGAGATGCGCCCCGATCCACTCCCATGCGGATGCGCCGAGCGCGTCAAACAGCAAAGCCGGATTCATTACGGCCTGCACCGGAAGGAAGTGGAGGAGCGCCTAAACCGTTTGCTAAAAGTCACACCGTGAGCGGCACTCATTTTCATGCGCAACCAAATCCTTTCTCAAACATCTCCTCTTGCATGCAGCTTGCTGAATGTTCAAGCTAGTGTTGCAAAGCATACTGAATCAGGGATCCTGGGAGCCTCCCATGTTTCGCTTCTTAACCTGCGCGGTGATGCGCGCGTTGTATGCCGCGTGCTCGTGCGTCTCGATCGCGACCCTTCTCCATGCAGAACCGGCCGCCCTTTGGAATTACAAAGGATCGGTGGTTGAGCTCACGCCAACTGGCTCCGAGATCATCATCGTCTTCAAAAAGCCGAGCGACCTGTTGCTTCAGTCAGGAGCGCAGCCCGGCGATGTCCTGTTTCAGGGTGAGCGGTTGCGCGATGCGCTTTCGGGCACCTTTTACAAATTCTATGGCAAGAAATGCGGCTCTCGCGGCTTTCATGTTTCGGGCACGATTGAGGAAGGCCGGCGCATTAGTGTGAGCGGCCAAGCACCCGTCCTCGGCGCTAACTGTGAGCCGGCTGGCACGTCCTCCGACATTCTTTCCCTTTCTGCGATCGCCAACACCGAAAGTGATCGCGCCGAAGCCGCCGCCAACGATATGACGGCAACCAAAATGAATGCCGGGCTCTGCAAGACCGCCCATGATCTCGCGGCTTGCGACGCGGCGCTTGCTTCGCCGCTTGTTTCGAACGACGTCCGCAAAGAATTGTTGGCAGCCCGCGCCCTCGCCACAAGCGCCCCACGGTCGGTCTTTCTGAAGCTGCCCTTTGTGTGCGTGTTCGAAAACGGCAAGCCTGCCATCAAAGAAACTGAACAGCCCTATTTTCACGAAGCGCTCGATTACCGGCCCTCGCAATCCTACACACTCTGTTCGGCAATCCAGGGCAGCTGGGGCGCTACCATCCGGCCCCTCTGTTCAATCCTCGAACTGTCCTCGTATCGCTTGGTCTGCAAGGATGGCATCGCCACAACCCCGTATCTGTCCCTGGCCACCAAAGAGGCGCGCACAAAGCCCTATCGTGTCGAAAACGGTAGTCTCATGGTGCCGGTCGAGAAGAATTTCTCACTGATGAGCGAACTCGAAGGCTTCCATAGATTGCCGCAAGGCTGGGGCATCGTTCCGAGGCCGCTTCAGGTGGGCGTCATTCAGGAACTCGAAACTCTGTTCGACAATCCAATGGCGCCTGTAACCGGAAGTCCGCCCCAAGCGTTGCCGCACAGTTTTTTTCTGACGCTTGCTGGTTGGTCGCCGCTGCCGTACATCGTGGCGCTCGCCATCTTTCTTACTGCGGCGGGCGTTGCCGGTTTCGGTTTCTCGCTTTACCCGGACTCACCTCTCTCCCCGCGCCGTCCTGTTTTTTGGATTTGGCTCGTGATCGCGGCCTATAGTTTGAGCTCGGCTCTATCCGCAGGCGATGCAATCAACGAAGCCTTCCATCAGGGACAAAGCCAGGCCGCTGCGATCGCGAAAGATCAGACGCGGCTTCAATCCCTTCTTCCCCCGAAGCGCGATGGCCACATCGAGCCGTTCCCCAGTCGCGATCTTGACGCCGTAAAGGAGCTGCAACGTCCTCGAACAATTATCAACGCAGCCGCAGTCGCAGCTGACGCGCCAACCCGCGTCTTCTTCTATCTGCTGCCAGCGCTTCTGTTTCTTGCCGTCTATGCCCGCTTCATATTCGCTGGCTACCATTATCTCTTCGTGCGCCATCCCGCCGAGGAGATCGCAGCGCCGGCGCTGCGCTCGGGCGATCTGTTCGACAAAGAGAAGCTCGCGGATGCGCTGGCGGTCTCCGTCGAAGAGTTCGACCAACATCCGCCCCTGCATGAGACAGAAAACCAGGTGCGCCGGGCGCAGGCGCTTCGCGACCGGATCGAAGTAGATGGCGACATCGCGGAAGCCGCGATGCGCCGAGACCGCGCCCGCGCGGCGCAGGTCGAAGCGGAAAAGGACTTGCGCGAAGCGCGCAAAAAACTCCCGTGGTGGCAACGACTTTTCACGAGGTGGGCATGAGCAACGACAAACTTCCGACACGCTACAACAACGCGGCAACCGCGCCATCACCCGTCGACCGGCCTCATTCCCACTTGAACGACCAATCGCTCATCGGCAGGGTCTGGAGCGCCTTTGTCGCCCGTCTGAACAGGAACACCATCGAGCGCAACACCGAAGAACTTCAGGCACGCGCCCGCTTCGCAGAAGCGCGCGGCGCTTTGGCTGATGCGGCGCTGGCAAGCGATCGTAAGGTCGAGCACTACCGCCGGCATCGCGACGGTGTCATCCGCGATGACCACAAAAAACATTTGGATCAGATGGCCGCTAATCGTCAGGAACGTGTGCTTGTGCGCGAAGAACGCGAGCACCAGGCACAGCTTGAGCGAGAGCGGCGTGCGCAGGAGCTCAATAAGGCGAAGCGCGCCACCGCTCAATCACAGTGGGGCCTAGACGCCTTCCAGATCAGCGTGCCGTATCGCAAGGAACGCATTGAACATATATCTCGGCAGGGCACTGCCGAGGCCGCGGGCGATGTGATAGCAGTTCTGAGGGCGCTCTCAGGTGACGATGAACAGAAGGAAACGCCTGCTGTGTCTCGTGCCCGTACTCTTGAAGAAGAGCTTGCCTACACTGAGAAGCTCATAGATGAGTGGCAGGACACGGCAACTCCTGAGCAGATGCATCTTTTGTACAAGAAGCGCGCAGAGCTGAGAGCGCGAATTGAGGAAGAAAAAAGCCGGTCGAGTTGACCGGCTATAAACTATCCAATGACGGCGTTCGATCAAATAATAATAAGAACTTCAGAACTGCTCCTTATCTAGGCCGAGAGCGCGCCTCTTCGTCATCTGGATAGCGACTTATGCTGTCTATTCATCATCATATTCCTATGATATGTTTCGTCAAATAATCGTTTCTACTGGGCCAACATATCGACACCGAGCGTAACGGATGAGAACGCAAAAGCACGTCAAATCGCTCAAAGAGCGTCAGGCCGAGGTACGAGCGCGCCATCCACATTGGCGCGCGAAGAATTCTGAACCCGCACCCGCGCCAACCAAAGCCTTCTCCGACAAAGACATCTCGCTTGGTCTCGACGATGTGCGCACGCCCGTCAATATCAAGACAGTCGACCGCTGCGAACATATGCACGTCATCGGCGCTACCGGCTGCGGCAAGAGCACCTTCCTTCTGAATTGCATCTTGCAGGACATCACGCGCGGCCGCGGCGTGTGCGTGCTCGACCCGCATGGCGGCCACCCGGATAGTCTGTTCAACAAAGTACTCGCGTTTCTGCGCGATCATGGCTGGTTCGATACCGGCAAAGTGCACATCATAGCGCCCAACAGCCGCGAGCACGTCGTTGGCCTTAATCCTCTTGCGCCAATCGGTGACAAAGATCCGGCCGTTATCGCCGATGCCTTGCTCGAAGCCTTCAGCCGTGTGTGGGGTAATGAAGACACGCACGGAACGCCCACGATCCGGCGCATCCTCCTGTCGACGTTCACTGCGCTTGCCGAAGCACATCTCCCGCTTGCCGAAGCGACGAGCCTGCTCGACTACGACGATCGCTCCGGCCTACGAGAAAAACTCATCGCATCCACTAAAAACGAGATAGCCCGCCGCACCCTTCAGGATATCGATCGGCTCTCCGAGAAGCCCAACGCCATCGAGCAATTCAACAAAACGGTCTTAGGCCCTGAAAACCGGCTCGTCGACTTTCTCGTGAGTGACGCCATACGCCTCATGTTCTCAACAACGCGCCAGAACGACGACCGTACTCTCGATCTTTTGAAGATCCTCAATCGCGGCGACATTCTCCTGGTCGACTTGCAGCATGGCAGCGCCGTCAGTGAAGCCGGCTGCGATCTCTTGGGCAAAATTATCTTGCGCTATCTGTTCCTTCTCATGGGGAGTCGCAAGAAGTTTCCGCTACCGAATGGTGAACTGTATCACCCCTTTTTCGTCTACATCGACGAGGCCCACCGCTACCTCTCAGGCGACGTGCCTTGGCTTCTGACTGATGCGCGCAAATTCAGGGTCGGACTCACGCTCGCGCATCAATTCCTCGGCCAGCTCCACGAAGCTGGCGAGCTCGTCTACAACGCCGTGCGTAACTGCACTGAGGCCAAAGTCGTATTCCGTGTGAAATCTCCCGAGGAAGCGCAAGAGCTCGCGCATGATGTGCTGCCTCTGAGCTTAGAGACGCCGCTACAGGCGAGCATCCGTTCGACACAGGTCGGCTCGAAAATCGGAAAACTGAAGAACGAAACGTACGGCGCGCAAGAGACTGCAGGCGATATGCGCGCTCGTCACCAGGCGAGCTCTATCGGCGAGACCGACACCGAGACCCATCAGCTATCGCGCGGCTACGTACGGGGTATTGGCCGTATGAAAGGTAGCGGCAGTGCGACGATATCCGGCTCCGCCTCAAGCTCGGGTACGGTCGCCGGCGACAGTTCGATGAGCAGCATCAGTTACGGCTACGACCCGAACAATCCCGGCGTAATCATGCCTATGCCTTTGAGCATGAACATCGGAAGCGCCGACGGTGCCTCCCATTCGCATATCGCTTCCGAGAGTTCGCAGCGCTCGAAGAGCCTCAATGCTTTCGAGGGCTACAACGAATCGGAAAGTATGAGTGATGCGGAAAGCAGCGGCAGTGCGTACAGCCTCTCGCACGCGCGAATGGACGGCGAGACCTTCGCGGCGAGTGTCGCCCGCGGCACCAACCACTCGCAGGGTGTTTCCGAAGCCTCGCTCCCAATCTATAAAGAACTCCCAACATCTTTTCACTCTAAAGAGCACGAGCTCTATTTCAAAGGCGAGCTGATCCGTAAGTTGCCCATTGGTCGCGCTGTGGTTCGCTTCCGCGACATTAACGGATTCCTCAACGTTCCCCCACCTCGGAAGGGCAAGAACCTACTGAACCCAGCGGAACTAGAGACGCTTCTTGCAGCCTTGATCGCAAAGACCCCTGCCGCACAAACCCGCCAACAAGTGGTCGAGCGACGCCAAGCACGCACTCAAGTACGGATACAACAATCTAGAAAACCCTCCCCATCTGAAGAGCTGCTAGCGAAACCAGAGCCGCTGCCGATCATCGACAACCCGACTCAACTCGCCACCGAATTTTGGGAGCGCTTCAAAAAGAAGGAAGAAGAGAAACGCAAACCACCCAAACGCTCCAAGCCGCGCCTTAAGGTCGTCGACAACAACAACCCCAAACCTCCTGATAAAAAGACCTAACAGACAATATCGTTGAAAGGCTCGAACAGGCGGAAAGCACTTTTCATCATTCGTTTTTCCAAGACGCATTGAGGCACCAATGACGATAACTCGTATGACAGCGATCAGCTTTAGCCTTCTGCTATTGATCTCTTTGCCCGCGTTTCCGCAGCAATCAGCTCAACCACAATTCAAATCCAGCGACCTGAAGGTCACGATCAATCACGCCAAGCGCAATGCCGCCGGCCAGCTCGTCATATCTCTTCAGTTGGCTAACGTGAGCCAGGAGAATGTCGCGCTTTATGGTAGCGGAGGAACCGAAGCCACGACAGAGACGGGAGACGCCATAATCTCTTCGGAAACGAAAGGCCTGCCGGTCTGCACCGTTGACTGCAATCTTACAAACGTGATCGTCGGCCTCTATGTCGATCCCGCCATCATCGAACGCGGCAACTCGCTCGGCGCGACCTTGCTGTTTCCGAGCGATGCGCTTAGCCCCTCGTGCAACCTCGACCTTACCATGCACATCTACGTTGCCTCAGTCGGCACCAGCGTGGCGATCACCCGGAAGGAGACCTGGCATCAAATATCCGTCACGTTACCGGATATCAAAACGTGCTAATACCTCGATGTCGCCGATATTGAACAGCCGGAGAGCCAACGTGAAATCCAAGCTACACGCGCTTGCCTCGTGGCTGCTGGTCATTCTCTGGCTGGCGATCATCGGCCTCGAATTGACGCTTGGATCATCGGGGAATACCGCTCCACTTTTGCAGAAGCTGGCTGCGTGGCTGTTCGGAGACATGTCTCCGGAGCACTTCGCACTTTTTCACCATCTTCTGCGCAAGACCGGACACTTCATCGGTTTCGGTATTCTCGGCTATTTTTGGTTTCGCGCCGCGCGGCGCACCTGGCGAGGGATGACGATCGTCACCTGCGCCGCGTTCGCGGTTGCGTGCACCTTCCTCATTGCTTGCCTCGATGAATGGCATCAGAGCTTTTCACCAGGACGCAACGGTCAGTTCAGCGACGTCTTGCTCGACACATCGGGCGCATTTGTGCTGGTGCTTTTGGCGATGTTTGCGGTTACGCGTTGTCGAGAAGCGAGCGTTGCACCTTCATAGAAGCAGCAGACCTTCATACTCACGAAAACGTGATCACTGCGCCGTGCGCTGAAGCGCCCCCTCTTGTCGTTTCAGGTTCCTTCCGGCACCCTCACCCCGCAATCCCCAGGCCTCTTCACCTACCAAAAGCCGCGGCGCTACAATGAGTTATGCCCGCGATACTCTCACGTCCAGCCTCTCTTCGCCGCCCGCGCTTTCGCCGCGCTGAGACGCCGCCACCCTTTCAACTGACCGCGCGTGATCTTGCCATCCTGCACGCTGTCGCGCGTTTTCGCTTTCTCTCCTCGACCTTGATCATCCGCCTTGCCGGCGGCTCGCCGCAGCAAATCCTGCGTCGCCTCCAGCTCCTGTTCCATCACGGCTATCTCGACCGGCCCACGTCACAAGTGGCACAGCTCGCGCACGCCTTCGATTTCGGCAACCGCCCGTTCATCTACGGCCTCGGCCGCGCCGGCGCCCACGTGCTTGCCGAAGCCGGCATCCCACTCAAGGAGAAGCTCGACTGGACGACGAAGAACGCGCGCGCGACCGCGCAATTTCTCGCCCACACGATCGAGACGGCCGAGACCATGATCGCCTTTGAACTCGCGTGTCGCGCCGAAGGCGCGCCGGCTTTGATCGACCATCACGATCTCCTTCCCTATTTGCCGGAAGATACCCGCGAAGACGACGCGCCTTTCCATGCGCGCGTCGTGCTCAAGACCGCGCGCGACTCTCTCACCATCGGCGTCATTCCCGATCGCATGTTCAGCCTCGCCTTCGAAGGCCGCACCCGGCTTAACTTCGCGCTCGAGCTCGATCGTGGCACCATGGATATCAAGTCGAGGCAGCTCGTCGGCAAATCGAGTTTCCGCCGCAAGATCTTAGGCTACTACCAGCTCTGGAAAGAGTGCCTGCATACGAGCCAGTGGGGCTTCAATGCCTTTCGCGTCCTGACCGTGACGCCGTCCGACAAGCGCATCGAAAACATGATTGCGGTGCAACGGGAGATCGTCGGCGAGCAGGGCTCCAACCTCTTTCTCTTCACGACGCCCGAACGCATCCAAGAGAAGTCGCCGCTTGCCGATGTGTGGGTCACCGGCAAGGGCGCACTGACGAGCCTCCTATCATGACCGCTCTCGCGCGTGCATTCGACTTTTGGCGGGCTTCTCATGTGGATGGCCGGATCTTGGCGCGGCGCCTGCGCCGTCAAGGGTGCGCTTCTCACCTTCCCGCACTTTCCTTCACAGCACATCCCTTGACAGCGCCTCTTCTGCCCGCGCGCCTTTTACAGCCATACAAATGTGGAGCTTCGCTCGTTTGACAAAGTATCGCGAGCCCGTACGCTTTACATAGACATCTACTATTCGGACTGATCTTTGAGATGCGCAATAGCAATGAAGTCTTCGTGGACTACAAACACCTTAAGACTTGCGTCTCCATCATCATGGTCTTGGATCATTACGGATGGGTGCGCCAGCTGAAAGGCACCGGCAACACGGTGCGTTCGTGCTGCCCGATCCACAACGGCACGAACGACAAGCAGTTCGTGGTCAACATCCAGAACAACACTTGATGCTGCTTCGGCGATTGCCGAAAAGGCGGCTCCATTCTCGAGCTCGTTGCCGAGATCGAGAAGATCGACATCCGGGAGGCGGCGGTGCGGATCGCGTCCTGGTTTCCCTATTCCTCTCCGCACAGTCCCCAAAGGAGTACTGTCATGAGTGACACTAAAAAACCGACCCACAAAGTCTTCGTAGTCGAAGACCGCGAAGGCGACGGCAAGGAGGAGGACGCTTTCTGGACGCGCGTCGGCTCCGCCTGGCCGCACAAAGACGGCAAAGGCTACAACATCGTGCTCTCGGCGCTGCCCTTGAACGGCCGCCTCGTGCTGCGCGAGTTCAGCGAAGACGACGACAAGACTGAAAACGGCAAACAAGCCGTCCGTCGCGTCGACTTCAAGAAACGATAACGGTCTCACGCAGACCAACTTTCACAGCCGCACCCCCGCGGCTGTTCTTCGTCGTTAACGGTCATTGTACTCCCGATTGCCGCACACTTGTTTGCTATAAACACGAAGAGAGAATAATATTCTTATGTACTTCTTTCTTTTCTGCGTATGCACTCCCTTTTTAAACGCTGTCATCCACTTACGAAGCGTGTTGTTATTCTAACTGCCTTTATTATTTTTGCGCCGCAATCATTTACATCCGCGGCGACCTCCGTCTACTACTCAGTCGGCTCCTCTACGGCGACACAGCTCATGACTGGGTCGCCGACTGTCACGGTGAGCGGCAATACGGCGACGTTCAGCGTGGCACAGAGCGGCAATATCGGAGTTGGCGACGTCGTCATATACGGATCTCCGTCAAGAACCGCTTATGTCTCGCGCAAATTAAGCACCGATGGCACGCAGTGGTCGCTAGTGACTGCGACGGGCACGACGCCGATCGCCACCACTACGGCCACCGTCGCTTCGATCAAGCGCGCCTTTGCATCGCTGTCTGCGGCTATCTCTGGCTCGAACAATGCCAGCCATATGAACACGAGCAATCTCGTGACCGGGAATTACGTTCTCAACATCTCCTGCTATTATGACGGCAGCCCGGACACCACATCGCTTGTCGTACCCAACTCGTATGTGACCAGACCATCGAATTACATCAACATATTTACGCCAATCAGTACGTCGACGCAGGCGAACCTGTCGCAGCGCCACACGGGCAAGTGGACGTCGACCGCATACCAACTCGTCTATACCGGCAGCGCGGCGGGCGTCATCGATATCTATGCGAATTACACGCGGATCACCGGTTTGCAGATCCGCCACACTCCCACCAACAATTACTCTCGCACCATCCGCATGGACAGCATGACGGGCAGCGGCGGCTACGTCGTTCTCGACAGCAATATCATCGACGGTCGGGTTTCGGGTCGAACAAATCCCGAGGGTATCGGGCAAACGTCTGCGGCCGCGAATCCGACAGTAGTAGTTACCAATAACATCATTTACGGTTTCAATAACGGCAATTCTGGAGGGACCGGGATTACGGTCACTAGTGGAACAGGCTTTATTTACAATAATACCGTTTGGAACTCGTATAATTCATACGGTTTCGGCTGGAATTCGGGAACCGTCATATATCTCAAAAATAACATCGCGCAGAACGACACCACCGGCTACTACAGTGGCGGTGCAACCATCGACCCCTCGTCCACCAATAACCTATCCGGCCATTCGGATGCGCCCGGTTCTAACCCGATCACGTCGGCGGCGGTTGTGTTTGCAAGTATTGCGAGCACGACTGTGCCCGATCTTCATGTGTCGCTGTTGGACACGTTCGCCCGCGGGCAAGGCGCCAATCTGTCGGCCGATGCAAATTACCCGTTCTATTGGGACGTCGACAATCAAACCCGGTCCGGCTCGGGATCATGGAGCGTCGGCGCGGATGAGTACATACCTGTCTCCTTTCCCGCGCCGGTAATTACTACGTTCACCATCGCAACAACGACCACATCCCACAGCGTTCCCATTTCCGCCTTCACGGCGACCGATGCTTCGAGTTCCGTAACGGCCTACTTAGTTAATGAATCCGCATCGGTACCGTCGACATCCGATCTTGGATGGTCGACTTCTCCGCCGACGCTATATCTTGCCTCTGCCGGCAACGGAACAAAAACGGTATATGCCTGGGTCATGGATCCGTTTGGAACCATTTCTGCAAGTACAAGCACCACCATTACCGTTTCGGCGCCCACGGTAAACAATGTCTTCTATTCAGTCGGTCAGACGAGCACCGATCTTAAGACCGGCTCGCCGACTGTGACAATCACGGGAGGCGCAGCCGTGTTCTCTGTCGCGCAAACTGGCAATATCGGCGTCGGCGACAAAGTAACCTACGGCGGAGGGTTCGTCGCATACATTAGCGGAAAGACAAACGCCGACGGCATGCACTGGACTCTGCAAACGCCTTCCGGCGGGACACCGGTGAACATCTCTGCGTCACCGGTGATCTCCATTACGCGCGCCTATACCTCGCTTCAGGCGGCCCTTGCCGGCGCATCGGACTCCAGCCACCTCAATGCGAGCGATTTGGTGAGTGGCAACTATGTCCTCAATCTGCCTTGCTACTATGATTCCGGCCCGGATACCACGCCGGCCCAGATTCCCGCCACCTACACGACGGGCGCGAGCAACTACATCAATATCTACACGCCGGTGAATACGTCGACCGAGGCCAACCAGTCGCAACGGCATGCGGGCAAATGGACGTCTAGCGCATACACACTGAATGTGACGAACAGCACCTACGGCATCGACATCCTGACCAATTATGTACGTATCACGGGCTTGCAGATACAGGACACCATAACGGCCGCGACGAGCAACTCCCGCGCAATCCGTATGGACAACCTTGGAGGCAGTGGCGGTAACATCGTGATCGACAGCGACTTCGTGCGCGGCACTTTCTCTACCTTGCCGACTGCGCCGGCCGGTATCGGCAACAGTTCCGCGGCGGCGCCGACACTAGCCATTCTGAACACGATCGTCTACGACTTCACCTATGCCGGTGACATGAGTACGAACAATAGCTACGGCATTTACACGAGCTCCGGCACGAACTATTTTTACAACGACACTGTGTACAACACGTATACCGCGTTCGGTTCGGCGGGCGGCACTGTCTACTACAAAAACAACATCGCACAGAACGACATAAACGGCTATCGCACAACAGGCAGCACGGTCGATCCGTCATCAACCAACAATCTTTCCGATCGCAGTGACGCTCCCGGCGGCGCCTCTCACGCTGAGGCGATCGTCGCATTCGCGGATGCGCCCGATCGCGACTTGCACCTTTCGATTTTCGATTCCGCGGCGCGCGATCAGGGTGCGTATCTCGCCAATGACGCGCACTATCCCTTCAACTACGACATCGAGGGACAAAGCCGACCTTCTGGTGCGGCGTGGGACATTGGCGCGGACGAATACGTACAAAGTACGCTTACGGCGCCCACAATCACGTCATTTACAATGGCAAGCACTTCTGCTTCCAGGCTTGCGCCGATCGCTTCGTTCGCTGCCATCGACAACGCCGGAAGCATCACTGCATATCTTGTCAATGAATTCATCGGCAACTCCCTCATTGAGTGATCCGGGCTGGAACGTCGCGCCGCCCACATCCTATATGTTCGGCGGTACGGGCAGCCGGACGGCGTATGCCTGGGTCGCAGATTTGTACGGGAACATCTCGCCTGCGGCAAGCCAGACCGTCGTGATCACGCCTTCATTCAATCCGAGCAACTACTCTTTGCAGACGCCGTCGACCTATTTCGGCAACAGCCAGGGCGCGTTGCTCAATTATCCTACGGTGCCTTTCGACGGACTCCGCCTTTGGCTGCAGACGCCGAGCGTCGGATGGAGCTTCCTCGAGCCGGCGCGGGGCGGGTATAACTGGACTTCGCTCGATCAGTGGCTCGCGGCCGCGCAAGCCAACGGACAGGCGGTCATGTACACGTTCGGCATGGTTCCGGGATGGGCAACTTCCGACACGAGTTCTTGCGGGGCGGGCGGGGTATCCTGCAGAGCGCCTCCTGCCGATGTGACCTCCGGCGATGCAATGTGGAAGGAATACGTCACGGCCCTCGTGCAACACTCCCTCTCGTCGCCTACCGCCCATATCAAGTATTACGAGCTCTGGAACGAACCTAACTTAGCCGCATTCTATACCGGCACGATGCCGCAGCTCGTGACGATGTCGTGCGATGCGTATGCCATAATCCATCAGCTCGACCCGAACGCGGTCGTTATCAGCCCGCCGTACTCCGGCGACGGAACGGATGCCCCCGGGTGGCTTGCCCAGTATTTCGCCGCCGGCGGCACGCATTGCCAAGATGCGATCTCTTACCATGCATACGTCGGCGGATCAGATCCATCGCGCCTCTGGACTATCACCAACAACATCAGGGCGATCATGACCGCCTACGGGATAGGCAACGAGCCACTCTTCCAGACCGAGGGTGGGTCCGGCGGTATCGGAGGCTCACTCTCGTCCGTTCAGCAGGCAGGGTATGCGGGTACTTTCTATACGATCGGATGGGCGCAAAATCTTGCCGGCAACTATTGGTATGCGTGGGACGGCGGCTCGGGATGGCTGCTCTGGGATCCGGTTACGGGTGAGGCACCTGGCGGCATTGCGTACGCGCAGATATACAACTGGCTACACAACGCCTACAAGCCGAGCTCGACGCCGTGCTACCAATCAGTCGATGGCACGTGGCACTGCAATCTCACGCTTGCGAACGGAAATCCGGCACAGATCATATGGAACGAAACAACGTCGAAAACGCTCAGTGTGAGTCCGTCGTTCACCTCATACGAGACACTTAACAACAGTACGAAGAGTGCTATCGTAGGTAATTCGGTAACTGTGGGTATCGAGCCAACGCTCCTCATCGACGAAGAATTTTCATCACAGCCAACAACGGCGGTACAATCGGCGCCGACAGTCACCGATTTCGTCATGCCGACGACCGCAACAAGCGCCACGACGACATCGGCCACGGTTCCAGTGATCACATTCTCGGCAAGCGATGCCTATCTGCCCGTCGCCGGATATCTTATAACGGAGACTCCGACGACTCCGTCCGCAAGTGACCCCAACTGGGCAACGTCAACGCCGATCACCTTCACATTCGCAGGCATCGGCGCGCGCACCGCGTATGCCTGGGTCAAAGATACGGCAGGCAACATTTCCGCCGCCGCAAGTCAGGTAGTCACGATCACGCAAGCGGCGCCAACGAACGTATATTATTCGGTCGGCCAGACCACCGCCAACCTAATGACCGGCACGCCCACCATCACCGTTGCGGGCGGCGCGGCGGTGTTCTCCGTCCCGCAGACCGGCAACATCGGCGTTGGCGACGTCGTGGTATACGGCTCAGGACAGGTGGCGTACATATCCGGCAAAACGGGCGGTGATCAGCGGCATTGGTCTTTGATCACGTCGACGGGTGGTACGGCACCGAACGCGACCAACGCTCCGGTCTCTTCCATCACGCGCGCCTATACGAGACTAACCGACTCAGTCAAAGCTGCGAGCGATCAGGCCCACTTGGGCACGATCGACTTACGTGCACTCAATGTCGTCCTCAATTTCCCCTGTTACTACGATTTAGCAACCGACACTGCCGCCGTCTGGCTCCCTATCAACGACACCAGCGGCAATCGTAAGTGGCTGACCGGACCGTACAATTACATCAATATCTTCACGCCGTACGATACTGCGGCCCAAGTGAATCGTTCCCAGCGGCATCAAGGTGTGTGGACACCGAGCGCGTACACGCTTAGCTCGACGGGGCAGTATGCCATTCAGATAAACGCAGATTACCTCCGCATTTCCGGTTTACAAATACTTGCCAATTACGCGGGCGGCTATGGCAGGACAATCATGATGGATGGGATGACCAGTCTCGCGGGGATGATCGTTATCGACGACAATATCATCCGCGGCGCTTTCAGCGGCAACAACCCGAACGAGGAAGCGATCGGCTACACAAATCCAAATGCTTCAACTACGCTCGCCATCTTCAACAACATTATCTACAATTACGTACCCGGTTCATCTGGTAGTCAAGGTGTCTACATCGTTGGTGGAGCAACGGCGTACGTCTACAACAATACCGTATATAACGTACAGACAGCATATCGCTTCGGTGCGGGCTCGTACGGTACTCCGCTGGTTTACGCGAAGAACAATATCGCGCAGAGCGGCACGGCGGGATATAACGCCAGCGGTTCTATTATTGGCGCGTCGTCGGCGAACAATCTATCCGATCATGCTGACGCTATCGGCTCGAATCCACAGAATAGTAAAACGGTCGCATTCAATAACGCCGCCGGAGGCGACTTCCATCTTGCCTATACTGATACGGTCGCCAAAGATATGGGTGTTGATCTTTCAGCCGACGCCTATTGGCCGTTCAATTACGATGCCGACATGCAAACGCGTCCGTTCGGTGCGCAATGGGATTTGGGTGCCGATGAATACCTCCCCCCGGCACCGACTATCACCGCGTTCGCGCTGGCACCAACATCGTCGTCACTGACGGTTCCTGTGACAGCGTTCACCGCCACTGACGCCTCAAGCTCTGTCACTGGTTATTTGATAACAGGAACGTACTCAATACCATCGGCGTCCGATCCGGGCTGGTCTGCAATACCCCCCGTGTCGTTCACGTTTAGCGATTTCAGGATCACAAACGGCCTATGCGTGGGTGAAAAACACCGAGGGCAATATTTCTGCCAGCACGAGCACCCTTGTCGTGATCAACCTCCCGGCAACTACCGACAACTCATCTGGCGGTTCTGGAGGCGGGTCAGGTGGCGGCGCGGGTGGTGGTGGAGGTGGAGGAGGAGGCATTGCGGGGCTGTACGCCAGCATCAGCACCAGTACAAACTTCGTGATTAGGCCAGACCCCATCTCGGCAGCCGCTGCCAGTGCGGCCGTATCGTCTCTCCCACAGGCGACCGCGTTCACCACCGACCTGAAGCATGGCTCGACAGGTCCGCAAGTCGCACGTCTCCAACAGCTATTGCACGCGCTCGGCTATCTCTCATCGTCTCCGACCGGCATGTTCGGTCTGCAAACGGAAGCGGCGTTGAAAAAGTATCAGAAAGCGCATCACCTCGAGCAGACAGGCGCCGTCGGTCCGAAGACGCGTGCGCAACTGAACGCGGACATAGTCGCTGCGCCGTCTTCGTCGGTACGATCAGTGGCTCCGTCGAATATCTTTACCAAGAACCTCTCGCTCGGTTCCAAGAATGCGGAAGTGTTGGCGCTGCAGAAATATCTTGCGTTCGTGCATTTACTCCCGGCCGATGCGATCACCGGCTACTTCGGTGCCAAGACACGCGCCGCGATCAAAGCGTTTCAATCTGCTCATCATATCGAACCACTGGGCAATGCAGGGCCGGCAACGCGCGCGTTGCTGAATAGCTTGCTTGGCCTACAAGCCGCGGGTGTGTCTCGTGCGCGGCCAACGCCTCTGCCGGCAAACGACAACACCCCCGCAGCCGCCAACGACAACGCCGCATCAACCACGGCCGCGACTTCCTCTGCTCTATAGTAGTGTTAGTGTTTGAGCCGCGATGCTCTTTTGCGGAGCAGAATTCCCTCCCTCTCTCCGGCGCGCATCCCCGCACGCCGGTTGAGTGAAGGAGTTCCAAATGAGTACGACGCAAAAAGCGGCGCAACAAACGCCGATCGGCAACGCGCCCCAAAAGTTCACCTACGCGCTCAAGGACTACACCACTGAGCGACGTTACAACGGCTGGTGGATCAGTCCGACCTGGTCGAAAAGCGCGGGTCAGAAGCCGGAATGGGTCGGCCCGTTTGCAACCATCGAGACCGCGTGCCTCTCTATTGCTCGCAGACTCGCGATCGAGTTAGCCGACCGACACACACAGTCAGTGGAACGCTATGGGATCGAGCGCACCAGCGCGCTCTACGGCCTCAAGCCCACGACGCGCCTCCACCAGCGGCGAAGACCCAAAGAAACCAGCAGCGCGCTCTGAAGGAGGCCAAGATGACAACCGATCCGCAGGCCCTCCCCCTCAGAGAGCGTAAAGTCCTCTGGACGCCGAAGCAGTACAAGACCTTCTGCGAGTTCATTCGCACCGTCGAAGGCGTCTGGCCCAACTATCCCATCTCGATTGAGCTCGACTTGCGACCCGGCGCGTTCGAGGTCTGCGCCAGAGGCCCGCTCGGCGTCTCGGTCTGCGCCGTTCTTGAGCGCTGACCCTACTTCCCCTTCTTCGCGGAAGGGGTTTTTGCTTGCCGAAGCAGCATCATGGCGCACATGTTATCGGGAGGCAGCACGTCACGCATTTTGTGCGTTCAGGCCTCGAATTTTGCAAGCCGAGGTATCGAATTTTGGACGCCGCGCCCGCGCCCTCCAGCAGCACCAAAGCGTTACCTCAAAACATCATCCGCCCACGGGTGTTTTCGCTGCACCTATTCCCTGCGATCGTAAGCTTTACAATCAAAAGCTGTTGCCCCGCGCTTATGCAGCGAATAACTTTCTCTGCAGCAGGCCACCGAAGACAGGCACTGCACGGATTTTCATCGAAGCGTATTGACTGCGTATTTTGATCTCACATGGCCCCTAGCGTGTCGTCCACCGCTAGGGGCTTTTTGCGTTTGAAGTCCGCAAAAAAAGAAGCCGCGAGCTATGGCGTCTGGCGGCTTCAGATGATCCAGGGAGGAATCCTGTATATGAATAATGCCGCCGATTCTCGGCATAAGACAAACCTTCTTAAGTAGTACACGGTGCCCGCCCCAGCGGGCCCTATCTCATTTCCCGCACGCCCCGCACTCCTCCCTCACGGCACCTTCAGCATCGCCGGCCCGGCCGCTGCGTCAAGGCACCCCTGACCTCTGCTGCGCATCCCTCACGCGTGTCTACGTGCCATATGTGTCGTCCTCATTGGGTTCCCCGCCTCTGACCCAGCGTCCGCAGGCCGGCGCAAAAACCGGTATGCCGTGAGGGAGAAAGCACGGCCGGTCGATACGTTACGAGCACTAACAAATCCAAACATATGGAAAATCAACCCAGCTTCGCGCAGCGCGCCAAGCAACTGCGGGAGACCGCGTACCAGCTCAAAAGCGCCGCCGACGTCGTGCTGTCAGAAGTGCAGCACATGGAGGCCGCGCAAGAGCGTTTCGCGCAAAAGGCCAAGGCCAAAACCAAGGCTCGCGCCTAACAAAAAGGCCCCGCCGGGGTCAGGCAGGGCCCTCTTAATCCTAACATGCACATAGTACCATGACTAACGTAACACAGACAGATGTGGAAGAAGCCAGCAACGGCGGCGCCGGCCAAGGAATGGCCCCGGCCGAGCGCGTCCGGCATTTAAACGACGAACTGCGCACGACGGGTTTCGGCGGCACAACCAACCTCACCCGCGGCATATGGGCGATGGGTTCGGACTTCGTCGCGAAAGCGGTGGCGGCGGTTCGGGCCTTCGACGCCTTCGGCGAGGATAACGACCCGTGGCAAGAGCACGACTGCGCCACGCTCGACGTCGACGGCGAGACGGTCATATTCAAGATCGACTATTACGACGTGAATATGGAGGAGCTCAGCCCCGACCCCGCCGACCCGAAAGTCACGCGGCGCGTCCTCACCATCATGCTCGCGGAAGAATATTGAGTATGGCCGCCGCTGATGCCGCTTTGCGCGCGTACAGTCGGGCCTTGCGTGAGCAGCTGCGCGAGCGCGGCTCCCGTGCCCGGGCGTGGTTCGAGGAGCTCACCACGACGACCCCGGAGCCACTGAACGAGCACGAGGCGCGGGAGCGCGTCGCGGCCCTTGGGCTCTTCCTCATCGAACTTGCGGGCGACCTCGAAGACGCACAGAAAAGGCTTGGTGCGATCCTTAAAGACAGCTCGTAACGTTTCGACCGGCACCCCGGCCCCGCACTCCCAGGGGCCAGGGGTGTGGCGTGTCCCACCATCCCCCTCCTTCCACCCGGGAATGCAGACATGCAGCGGCGTCGCAACATTCCAATGCATACATGCGCAAATACCGCCGCAGGTTGGTTGGCATGCCTCATTGGCCGGGAGCGGGAATGGCGGCCTCTTCGGCCAAATGAGGAGGCTTCGTTGCTTGAACTAAATCCCGCGACCAGTTCATCGATATTACTTTTACAGAAGTTACCATTCATCAATCGCATATTGCGCTGCTCATACCTCGAGCGATACAAGTCTTTGGGTAAGCGCCCTTTCCCACCTCTATAGATCGATGGATAGGGATTTCGTGTTCTGGGCCGTGCAGCGGCAGAACGCATGGAAGCTGGTCAAGCAGCTCGATCAGTCACCTCATCATCGAACGCGTGTAGGAGAAGGAAGCCGCCTGATGTCCGTCACTATTCTTTACTCAATTTCCGATCAGGAGTCCGCCGAAGACGGAGACATCGCGTTTCACGAAGAGGCGGTTCTGCCGTACTGGGCGGAACAGATAGGTGCCGGCGTGATTGCCGCTGAGAAAATCGCCGAACAGCATTTCTCGGATTTCGAAGTCTGGCGCGAGGAATATAGCAACGAAACCGAAAGCGCCTGCGTCCGCGTAGTGATCATTGAACCAGCTTACATCGCCGGAACGTATGGGGTCGTTTTGGTGGTCGTTTCTGACGCTCGCCTTGGGCGGCAGGTGCAGGCCATCCGCGCCCGGCGTGCCGAGATGGCAGCATAGATGCACTGATTTCCAGAAGTCATAGGGCCCTTGCGGGCGTCCGCCATGCGCCGCCGTCCAACAGCCACACCGCGGTACGAGCGGAAAGACCGTATCGCCGCTCATTCCCCCGCTCTTACCCGCTCCGACCGCGCCCTTCATTTGACATGCCGCCGACGCGGCATAAGAGGAGCTCCGAGCGTTTCGTTCCCGTCACGACGGGTGAAGCTGCGCTAGAGGGCGGCTCGCGGATGTCAGCGCCATCTATGCGAGAAGCGGCCTTAAAACGCTTACCGGATGGCAGCGAGAACGCCGCCATCCGGGAGCAGAACCTACCCCCCGGAGAGAGAGGCAGGTCGACGAAAAGGATTACGCGCCTAGCGAACGGCGCCTTTGCTGGCCGCGTGCGCGGTAACGGGCTGATTATATCCGCCTTCGCAAATGATCCGATAGGTGATGTCCCAGCTCTTGGCCAGCGAGTCATCGGCTGCAGGCTGGATCTCTTGAATATACTTGGCCCCTGGGTCCGAGTGAATGAAGCGAACAACCTTGCCGCCCTGATTTATTTCTCCACAGGTGAATGCGACTTGGTCGAAGCGGACTTCATGGCTCGATACGACGGTGTCGGCCGCCATCGCCGGCAATGTCGTCAGCGCTAAAATCGCGAGGGAATGTTTCAACATCGTAGTCTCCGTCTTTTCTGCTCATCGCGGTTCAGGTTTGACTTAAAGCAAACTGAATGTTGACTTAAATCAATCTTAACGCGATCCACATTCATGCGGAATCACGTTTGCGTGAAAAGACAAAAAATTGCTAATGATCGTGCCGCTGACGTGGGTGCCACCGGAAGAATATTTCAGAAAAATTCCGAGAAAATGGATCGGCGTCGCGGCGATCTTCTCCAATGCCGAAGGCCGGCTGCTTTTGGTGAAGCCGACCTATAAAGATCGTTGGGCGCCGGTCGGAGGCGCCGTTGAAGCGTTTGCCGACACAGGCGATCATACGGGAGGTGAAGGAAGAAACCGGCCTTGATCTGAAAGCGCCGAAGCTGCTTACCATCGAATATCTGCAGGCCGAAGACCCCGTCAGGGGAGACAGCATCGCCTTTACGTTTGATGGCGGCGTGCTAAGCGAGACCGACATCGCATCGATCGTATTGCCGCCGGATGAGATCAGCGAGTACGGCTTTTTTTCATTGGAAGGATGCGTTGAGCTGCTGGGGCCTGAACATCGGGCGCGGGTCGAGGCCGTGGAGAAAGCGCGAGGGCTTGGGGTGCTTGCGTACATCGAGAGGTGATGCGTCGCGTGCGACGGAGGACGTGATCCCACCATCCCCCCGGAAGCAATCAAGTCAGATTAGCGCCGCAATGTCATGGTGCAACTCGGTGTTCGTGAAGTTTTTCGTGAGAGGATTACGGTCTTGTTTCGATCAGCCAAAGCTCCGATCTTCGCTGTTTTTGCCATCGCCAGTTTAGCTGCTTTCGCCGGACAATCATCCGCGGGCATCTACACCTTCGACAACACGCGCGCGAATGTCAGCTTCACCTATTACATCGGCTTTGTCTCACAGTCTGGCCGCTTCACTGACCTGAACGGCGTTTTTCAATTCGACGGGCGCGCGCCGGAACAAGGATCCATCAAAGCCGTGATCAAGACGGAGAGCCTTACCGCCGACGCCTTTGAAGAGGAACTGAGGAGCGGCCAATTCTTCAACGTCGGCGTTTTCCCGGAAATCCGCTTCGTGAGCCGCTCGGTCAGGCCGATTAGCGAAAACCGCGCGGAATTTAATGGTGATCTCACCATGCACGGCGTCACCCGCACAGTGACGCTGCAAGTCGTTTTCCAACGTGAGGCGCGGGCGGGTTTTGCGAGTGCCAGCACATCAGCGTCGGATGGCCGCGCCCGCATCATCGCAACGGCTCGCTTGAAGCGCAGCGATTTCAACATGACCGCACTCAGCTACCTTGTGAACGACGAGATCGACATCCAGATCACGGCCCCGCTGCAAGAAAAGAAATAGACCGCAAGGGCACGTCTCGCGCTGCCTCGTCCAAAAAAGTCGGCTGCGCCGACAGTGGTTTAAACGGAAATTGTCCCGCACCTAGAATGTCTTGCGAGCGCAGCGGGTGCAGGTGCCTGCTCCACGCTCGCTACGCAGGTACAGACGATCTACGTTACCGCCGCCGCTATAGGGTGCAAGCGGCTTTGACTGCCGTAACGGGAATGTGAGTGCAAAGGCGGGGAGGCCACGATCCTCCTTCCTCAAAGCCATAAGGATTTTCTATCGAACGGAGAATTGATTACAACTCGGCTAGGTTGCGAGCAGAGGTTGTTGGTGACATGGCAATTGCCGGAATTGATCAGAACACGATCAGCAAAATCATTCGCGATAACCTTACCCCTTCATCGGAGATTACCACTCCTGAACGGTTGTTCGGCCGTGAGCGTTCCTTGAGGGATGTAACCAGAGCGCTGAACTCGAACGGGCGGTCAGTATTTATTCATGGCGACCGCGGCGTCGGAAAATCATCGCTTGCGTTAACGGCGGCCACTCTTATCACCGATTTATCAATGACTCCCATCCGCATTCTCTGCGGCAAGGAAGACACTTTTGCCAAAGTGATACGTTCGATTGGCAATGCGTGCATAAACGTAACACAACGCATCGAAAGTTCGGGAAAGAAAGCCCAATACGGTCTGAATATATTCGGCAGCGGCGCTTCCTATTCGCCAGGTGAGCGTCCGCACGCGGAAATATTTCTACCGGAAAGTCTTAATGATGCATTGGACATCATCCGTTTTGCTCTCGAAAAGCGAACGGGCCAGTTCGTCATAGTTATCGACGAAATGGAGCGGATCGCTTCTGAAACTGAACGCGAGAAATTCGCGGAGTTTATCAAGAACATCCCAGCGCTTGAAAATAGGGTTAAATTCATATTTTGCGGGATTGCCGCTACTTTAACGGAACTCGTCGGGGATCACCCATCAGCCGGCCGGATTTTGGAACCCGTAAAGCTAGAGCGCCTCCGGCACGACGATCTTTGGCAGATTATAGAGGTAGTCGCAAAGAGCCTAAATATTGAAATTGAAAGTGAAGCGCTGATCCAAATTAGCCGCATTAGTGACGGCTTCCCGACGTACGTCCATCTGATTGGTGATTTAATGTTCTGGAGTGTATTTGACGATCCTGAGACAACAACCGTTGTAAAAAGTCGCCATTTCCGCGATGGCATAACCGGCGCACTGAAGCGTTCGGATGCCACTCTGCAAGCGCAGTACGACAAGGCGACTATGAAAACCAAAAATACCCAAGACTATGAAGAAGCTTTATGGGCACTAGCAGATACGTCGTCTGACTGGCGTCAACTTACGGAAATTTACGAATATTCTTACAGGAGAATTATGTTTCAGAGAGCTGGCCGTTCGATGCTAACGAAAGACGTTCTGAACACCAGGTTCCACTGCCTTCGCAAGGAGGGCCACGGTCGCATCGTCATCAATAAGGGCGCTGGGTGGTTCGCATTCCGGGAGAATATTACCCGAGGGTATGTTCGGCTCAAAGCCCAGGAACAAGGTATCCAGCTGGGTCGCGATCACGCTATGAAGAACGTCTAGCAAGTCTACTACGCAATCAAATCCGTAAGCGTCTTCGCCTTCAACAGCTTCTCGTACGTCGTGTAGCGTGGCCCCTGCATCGATCCCGTCGGCGCATTCCCAAACGGTATTGGCGTAATCGCTTTCGCGGGCTCCGAGAAGATGAGCTTGAACTTCCCTTCTTCGCCGTAGGGTACGATTTCCGCGACCGGTGCCACGTGCGTGATCGCTTGTACCGGCTTCGTCTGATAGGCCGCGATGTATTTTATCTTCGGCAACATCGCGCTTGATATGCGGATCGCCCGCCAGGCGTTCTGTCCGAGAAAGACCTCGTCGAAACCATCCTTCTGCGCTGGCACGATCACCGTATCCAGCTGGCCTTTGGGCTGCATCGGGGTAGCCGCGTGGGTGTCCGTCATCGGCTTGGCGACGGCCTTTGGCATCTCAAGCGCACGCAGACCGACAAGCGGTAAAATCTGCAAAATCTCTTTGAGGAACGCCTGCACATCGGCTTTGTCGCCCTCGTAGAGCGAGGGCTCCTTCGGCGTGGCATCGTTATCCAAGTGACTACGATTGGCAGCAAGTGCGCGCTTTATGAGCGCGTGTTCAAGCCAAGTCGTGTGCGCCCGGTTGAGACCGGCGTCAGCTGCCTTCGAGCAGAAGATCAGCCCCCAGTCCCAAAAGTCTTTCTTCTCCGCATGGGAATCGATCCTGGTGCGCATGTCATCGCTTTGCCCGATGTAGAGCGTCGGGAGATCGTCGCCGCCGGCGTACCCGGTCAGGATGTACACGCCGGCTTTGCCGAATTCGCTGCGGGTTCGTACGTGCGACCAGACCTTGCGGGGAAAGATGATGGCGACGCCTGTGGATGTCAGGCGATCAATAATGCGCACCCCGTCGGGGTCGCCGTCGGGCACGTAAATGCGAATGGTGAAGCCGTCTGCCATAGCTTGATTGGTAGTTCTGTCTTCTAAGGAAAGAGACTGCTAAGCAATGCTGGAACTAACTCAGCGAGATCCTTACTGACGTCGTCAATTTTGTTGCATGTAGTGGCGGCTGCAACTTGCAATGAACGGAACCACTGTTGTTTGGCTAAACTTGGTATGGGTATTTCGATCCTAACAAGATGCTCAGGTGACAGTGTCTTGTTTCGAGCAATGGAGCCTGGCGACCCAGCTTCAATTGCCGCGAAACCAGTCGCAGTTTGGAAGAAGTAGAACAGAAACTCGGGCACAACACGTTCACAGTCAGGCTCACACGTCAGCATCCTGTGATTACCGACACAACCATCAAAATCGGATGTAGCGATACCGATCGCCTGCTCCCATGCCATCAAATTGCTGAATACGATGTCACCCTCACAGATTTTAAAGAGCTTTTGCCATGTAAATTCTTCACCATTTATTGTTCGACGTTTAAAAAGTCCCTTATAGAAGCTGCGAACACCGATTTCGGTATACTTGCGCTCTGGCATAATGTCTTGGCGACGTCGCACGAGTGGGGCCACGTCACCCAACATCGCAAGCGGAGCGTTTTCTGTGATTCGTGCAAATGCAGCGCGGAGAGCTGCCGAAATCTCGTTCTTAACGGCATCCCCCGCCTGCTTTCGCCTTTCAACAAGATCGCTTGCGGTATGAAGCTGCGATGCAATGCGCTTCTGCTCAAGCAAGGGGGGCAGAGACAACTTTGTTCGCAAGAAAACGTCTGCCGAGACAGTTTCTCGACGAGCACCCATACCGCGCGCGTTTGCCCGGAGAAGCTCCCAGATCCTAGGCTGTTTTAGGAACCAAAGCAAAAATTGCTTGTCGACCAAAAATTCGTCAGCCCGGAAGCATAAATTATGAGGCGGCAGAAAGCGACCTTCATCTGCTTCTTGAGCCAGGGCTATTGCTCCCTCCCATCCTTTTAATTGGCTGAGAATGAATTGCCCTGCCGAGACCTTATGTAGAACCTTATAAGACGTATCTGAGCCTTGCAAAATTCCGCGAGAAAATAGGCCACGCGCATAACTGTATATCCCGGACATATCATAGCTAGTCGTGGGCAAGACTTCGACTTCGCAATCGTCTGGGGTTAGGACATCGCGAAGCGGAACTTCGCGCCATCGGGTCTTGCTCATAGGGCGTGCTCCGCCAAGGCACCCAAGGCTTCGAGTGCTGCCAATGCCTCTCGCTCCTTCGCCAAGGCGCTTGAAATAATCTCGCGGATGGGCCTGTGGTCGACCGTATCCCGCGCGTTTGGATTTTTGACGTCAAGGTTCACCGCAACGATCCGGCCTAGATCATCACGTTCGACGACTGAACCGGGGCTCACCTTCCAGGCGTTAGTGCATTCTTTACGAGCGCCCCACCATGAGAGACATTCTGTGAATTCCTCATACTGCAACGGTTGTGTTTTGGAGTACTTTTTACGACCCACCGCTACAGGTTGTTGCCAATACCAAATCTCCTTAGTAGGACCAGAGGTGTCGAAGAAAATCAAATTGGTTGGAATATCGGTATACGGAGCGAAGACACCTTCGGGCAAACGCACTATGGTATGCAGGTTGAACTGTTCTACTAGCTCCGCTTTAATCCTAGCAGCTACGCCATCACCGAATAAGATGCCGTGTGGCACCACGACCCCGGCCCTTCCTTTGCCATTACGTTTGAGACGTCGCATTATCAGCTGGAGAAATAGCAGCGCGGTCTCGGCGGTACGCTTATCATCCGGAAAATTAGTGAGGATGCCGGCTTCTTCCTCACCGCCAAAGGGCGGGTTTGTTAGAATGACGTTAACGCGATCACGATCGCCAATTTGATTGAGGCGAAAGCGGAGCGCATTGCCTACGTCAATGTCAGGAGCCTCAAGCCCATGAAGCAACAAGTTCATTTCGCAAAGCATGTATGGGAGACTTTTCGGCTCCACCCCTCGAAGCGTCCCTTGCTGTAACTGCCGCCTTTGCGCGACGGTATTCGCCTGTTTTTCCAAATGCACATATGCTTCAGTAAGGAACCCTCCTGTCCCGCACGCCGGATCCAGCACAGTTTCGCCAAGCCGAGGATTAACAACTTCCACCATAAAGCGGATGACGCTACGTGGCGTGTAAAACTCACCAGAGTCCCCGGCGGCGTCGCGCATCTCCTCCTCAGCTGACGCGCGCCTATACCTACCCCCAACCGTACGAAGATCGCACATTGAGCGACGAGGACTATGCCTCAGCTGTTGTGACTATTAATCAGGCTGAGCCCCCGCGCAAGCTACGGAAAGTCGATGGATCGTTGCCTGATCTTCATGCATTCGCACTTTCAGCAGTTCCAGAGCTTTTGGCGACGACCGTTCCGGAGCCCTCCCTACCGGGCTTCGCTGGTCACGAAAGTCAGAGGTTATGGTTACAGCAGGGCTACGAGTACCATCACACACACGGCCTGGAGTTGTGCTTGTTGTGCGCGAATACCCTAACACCGGAGCGCTATCGCTTTCTTGCGTCCTACTTTTCCGATGCCATAAATACGATCGCGAGCAAAACCAAGCAAGCGCTCGATGTCCTGGCGAGGTTCGATGCTGCCATCGAATCGCTAAAGCGCAACCTGCCGGAAGCGGAAAGCGCCGCGCCTAAAGTTCGACCAGAGTTCGCTAAAGCTCGAAGCGACCTGCTATCGCATCTCGAACAAGTAGCGAGGTTTGTTGAGCCAATTCGTCAAGCTCTTAATGCTAAGGCAGCTGCACCGGCCAGCGCCGTTCCATTCGTCGATGATTTGGCTGATGAGCGTGCCACATGGTGTACTGCACTAATAGCGGTGATCGATAAACTCACCGCTGCAATTGCGAAGCAGGACGGTATTGCTGACCAGTTCGCGCGAGAACAAGAGGCACAGCGACTAGAGGTAAAAAATCACCTCCTGGCTCAAGCGAAAACGCAATACGACACCTTATTGGCTGAGGATAAGAGCAAAGAGGCTGCGCTCAGAGCTGTCGACGGTGAGCTTGCAAAGCTTAAAAGAGAATACTCCGAGCTACAAGCAAAGATGCGGGATCATGCGCTTGCGGCTGCGCCGATAAACGCTGCAATCGCCAACTTCCTGCGGCACAAGGAAATTCTGATCGAACCCGTGGAAAAGGGTTATCTTCTGAAGCGCGCCGATGGCACGCCTGTAGTGCGCCTCAGTGAGGGCGAGAAAACTGCGGTAACGTTCTGCTATTTTGTCGCGTCCCTTCAAGCGAATAATCGCCAGAAGGAAGATTTGATTGTCGTGGTTGATGACCCAATCTCAAGTCTCGACACTCGTGCACTTAATTACATGGCTGCACTTATCAAGGCCGAACTTGGCGGCGTTGGACAGCTCTTTGTGCTGACGCACAATCTGCCGTTCATGATCGAGATGAGGAAGTGGATTGCCCCCGCGTCTTTGATGCGGAAAGCAAGCGACGCCAAGCGAAAAAATCCCCCAGAACTCGTGCCGATACCGCTGTATCAAATACACGTGCGCCAAACATCCGATGGCGGCTCACGTACGGCTTTGATCGCCAACATGCATACGCTCGTTCGAGACTACGAGAGTGAATACCATTTCCTTTACAGCGTCGTTCACACCTTTGCTGCGCAAGACCATCCTACCGCAGCACCAATCTACTTGCTGCCCAACGCCATCCGCAAAGTCCTGGAAACATTCCTGAGCTTCAAAGTTCCGGGGATGCAAAATCTCTCTTCCGGGCTGGACGGAATCTAAGGGTCGTGTCACTGACAAAATCAGCCTCAGTGCGCTTGAGCGCTTCGCCGAGACGGAGAGCCACGGTCTCAGCCTGTCCGCACTTGTTGAGCCGTCGCAGAAGGCAATCGAGGAGGCTCATGTTGCAGCCAGAGCGCTTCTTTGCATCATTGAAGAATTGGACAGCGACCACGCCAAGGCAATGCGACGACTATCAGCCGCCTATCCTGCCTTGGGGTAACTCTCCTATCGTACCCCCCGCACATTCATCTTGATGGTGCCCTCTCGGGCCCTATCTCATTTCCCGCACGCCCCGCATTCCCCCACTCACGGCATGACCAGCATCGCTGTCCCGGCCGCCGCGTCAAGGCACCCCTGACCCCCGCGGCGTGTCTCTCCTTTGAGTCTTCCTGCCGTCGCTGACGTCCTCATCGGGTGCCCCGCCTCTGACCCAGCGGCCTAGGGCCAGCGCTGCAACCGGTATGCCGTGAGGGGGAGGAACGCGGCCGGTCGAAACCGTTACGAGCTTAGCAATTCATTGCATACGGTATGAACACCAGCACCGAAAACATCCACTATGTCGAGCTGGCCCCGCGTCCTGTCCTCCCGCTCATAGAGGAACCCGCGCAGGCAATCAAACAGCTGGGGCACATCAAAGCGCGGCGCAAAGAACACTTTGTCGGGCTGTACCTCAACGCCAGGCACGAGCTCATACACAAGGAGACGATTTCTATCGGCACGGTCAACGCCTCGATCGTGCATCCCCGCGACGTCTTCGCGCCCGCAATCATGCACAACGCGACGGCGGTCATCGTCGCGCACAATCACCCGAGTGGCGACGCGACGCCATCGGCGGAAGACAGGGACGTGACGCAAAGGCTCAAGGACGCGGGGCAACTGCTCGGCATATCTCTCTTACAGCACATCATCATCACGAAGTACGGATACGCGACGCTCTGAACCCGCGCGCCTGGCTCGGTGCCTAGTACTCGGCAATCAAAGCCCGCTCGTAACGTCTCGACCGGACGCCCCGACCCCTGCCAAGGGGCCCCCGGGGCTGGCGTGTCCCACCATCCCCCTTCCTCCACCCGGAAATTCAGAGTCGCCACAACTCAAAATATCCAGGCACACGCAAACGAATTGGCTTGCGGAAATACGCGGACTCTTCCGATATTGTGGGCACAGTGCCTCATGGTAGAATGCCGTATGACCAAGAACGCAAAGACAAGGAGCCGTACCCGCGCGGGCGCGTTTGTGCTAGGGGAACGCGCGTTCCGAAAAATCAGCGCCGTCGAAGGGGTCAAGCTATCAAAACGCCTAAATGCCGATCTGGTGGCGGTTATGGATTTGCCTGCTGAAAAGCGCCGCTCAATACTTTCGGCAAAATACGGTGCAAAGAAAAGATAGCGACCTCGGCATATGTACGAAGCCGAGAGAGATCCCTACTGCTATCCCAACACCAGCGTCCTCAAAAACAAGGCCGGTCTGACCGATCAGGCGGCACTCGAACAATTCGAAACTGCTATGACGTTTGCGCGCTCTCTTGAGCCGCTGCCGTCGGGCCGCTTTTCGGTCACGCACTACTGCGCTGTCCACCATCACCTCTTCCAAGACGTCTACACCTGGGCCGGCAGGTTCAGGAAGATCCGTATCTCAAAGGGCGCGAGCCCATTTTGCTACCCGGAGAACATCGCCCGTGAGATGCGCCGATTGTTTCGCTGGCTTGTGCACAAGCATGAATTCCGG
Source organism: uncultured Alphaproteobacteria bacterium (assembly GCA_963727795.1). GTDB lineage: Bacteria > Pseudomonadota > Alphaproteobacteria > Rhizobiales > Rhodomicrobiaceae > Rhodomicrobium. Next base: position 39,685 of record CAVSHC010000008.1, on the reverse strand, counting down.
AACACTTCCGCCGGGGATTTCGCTGCGGGTGCTGCGCATTTTCTTGCGGAGCTCAACGCGATCCACCCGTTCCGCGAAGGCAATGGCCGGACGCAATTGACCTTCCTATCGATGCTCGCCGACAACGCGGGGCACCCGCTCGACCTCGACCGGCTCGATACGGATGCTGTGCTAGCGCAACATCAGAGCAGCCACAACACATTATTAAGGTAAGGCTCTCGTTTTGATGCATCTGTCTGCTGCACAATGTCGAGCCGCACGCGGGCTTCTGAATTGGACGCAAAAAGAGCTGGCCAATTATTCGCGCGTCGCCACGAAGACGATCGCGGATTTTGAGCGCGGCGCGCGTATCCCACACTTCCGCACGCTTGAGGCCTTGGTCAAAGTGTTCGAAGCCGAGGGCGTCGTTTTTCTGGAAGAGACCGACACGCTCCTTGCCGGCGTCGCCATCCGCGCGGGCAGCGCCGCGGCCGACAAGCTGAAAGCCCCCGCTGTCAAGGCCGCCAACGACGACGCACTCGAGGCGCTCCCATCAGACGCCGCCCACCTCGGCACGCTGTTTTAGAACCCGACGCCCCTCAGCGCCTAAAGACGGCCCTCTACTGCTTCGATCCATCCAACGCCGTTATCTGCGGCAGGGCGCCGGAGAAGTCTATGACGGTATTGATGGCCCAATCCTCAGTACTTCCGTCGCTTTGGCAGAAGGCCCGAACGCTATACGCGGCATCGCAGGACGTGCTTGTCGAAGCGTGGGCCGTCAGAGTGCCGCCCAAAACTGTGTAGCTCTGAACGCGGCACCGGTGAGCTACTTCCCTTCTATTTTTCATGATTTGCTCTCGGCTAACCCGCCCTTTGTTGAAGTAGCGCACATACGGGGCGAGGTACTTTCTGGTGAGCTCCATGTCGTCAGCCATTTCAGAATAATAACCACCGAGGAACCCACTGACCTTGCTCATGCAATCGTCAAAAGGGAGCGAGGTGGGAATGGGCAGAGGCTGCGGGAGCGGTGCAGGTGTCGGCGGTGCCGCAGAGGTGCTTTGCTTTAGGATGATTTCGCCGACCACCTGTCTTGCTTCCGGCACGATGTATAGGAGCGCCAAGAAAACAAAAGCCGCCCACACCCATGCGGGGATGGCGCGAATATGCACATGGGGGTCTAGCATTGTGCACCCGTTGCCTTACAGGCATAGGGTAAATCATTACAAAGGTATAACCAAGCTTGCGCTGGCCTCGCGTTGTGACGCAGGGCAGGGCGATCGAGCTCATCGCTCCCCCGCCACCACCCGCTCCAACCCTGGCTGCGAACATCGGCCCGACCCCTCCCGTTCAAGAGGTGAAGAGCCCGTGCTTGGCTGTATCCGCAAAACCACTGTGTGTGGTAAATTTCTCTCACCGTTAAACGCGTGGGATATCCTAATGACTGATACGATCGCAACAGCCAGCAATATCGCCAACGTCGTCGTGGCGCTGGCGAATATTGCGTTGCTCCTATTCCTGTTTTGGCAGATTTCGTTGCAAAAGCGCTTCTACCTGGAGCAGGCACATCGCGATGCCGCTCAGAAAATATCTGAGTCCTATCAAAGGCTTTCGGCAACGTTCATGGGAAACAGAGACCTGGCGGCGCTGTTTTATCAAACACATGACCGGGCAGACGCTCAAATGCGGGCGGTTTGGTCTTACGCTCTTAACACATTGCATCACGAGTACCGATTTGTGAGGCAGGGCCTGCACCCTTTAGAGAATGTCAAACGTACCGCGCGGGCATACATGGGCTTCATCAATAATGAGAGTGTTCTTGGGGAGATCATAGGCTCGATCCTGAAGACCGGCTACGACGCAGACTTCGTCGCATTGCTTACCGAAATTGCGGAGACACGGAAAAGCGAACTGGCCTCAGGCCACCAAAGCGCATTGAAGGTTTCAGCTTGATACGCTTTCTGCCTAATTCCCTCGTCACCACCACCTGTTCCAACCCCGGCAGATTGGCGTGCCTCATTTTCCGCGCCAGCTCCAGGCTGACGACCGGAACCACTGGCTTCCAGACATTGTGCAGTTCTGGTGGAAAAACAGCGCCATAGTATGGTGATAAGTCCTGGAAAACGAACGAGCTGCGGAGGTGGACCTTGTGCGAAGCTTGACGCCCCCGATCTTCAACAATACGTTGAAAGTGCCTCTGCAGAAAAGGCGGCATAACAACCCTAGCAGGTAATGCGTAGCGACGAGCAGGTAATGCGTAGCGAAAGGTTGTGATCTGAGTTCCACCCCACTCCTATCAATGGCTCGGATGTGCTGGCGACTAACGGCCGTGGACTTCGGTTCACGGCTTTTCCATTTTGCGCAATCTTGAAACCGCTTCCATCACCTCCCGCGAAGCCGAGCCGCGATTGCCTTCAGTTCTTTCTCCAGGGCTTCCATCTCTTGAACATACCGAGGGTGATCGGTGGGCAGGCTTTTGACAACCTTGGCGACGCTTTGAATGCGCTGCGCTAATTGCGTCCACTCGATGTTGGAGTTGATGATTGTCGCCATGCGTCCCTCCACTATTTACAACTAAACGGAGAAACACATAGCTTATTCGTGCGACACAAAAATTAATTAGTCCTGATAAAAGGTAACCAGTTTCGTTACCTAAGCATTGACGCCAGCCCCGGATTTTTCTGCAACTAAATCAATGCTCCCCTGCCACCACCATCCGCTCCAACCGCGGCTTCGAACTGTCGCCGTGACCCTCCCCGCTCTCCCCGCCTTGATCGGAACGCGACCCTTCGATAAAATCGGCTTACGTATGCACGGAGGCAGTGATGGATGAGCCGAACCGGAAAGGCAAACGCGGCACCGTAAGAGCGCGTTCGTATGGGACAACAACAGGGCGCAGCGCGACGACCTCTTCGGATCGTCCGGTGAGACGATCTTCACCGCAACATCGCACGGTACGTCAGTCAGCGTGACGAGCAAACGCGGCACGGTGAAAGGCAGCACGCGTAAAGAGACCGCGGACGCGACGAAGAAAAAGCGATAGCAAAGAGGCGGCCCTCATCGCGAGCCTGCGCGATCGCCTTCGCCGCCACTACCCGCTCGCGGTGGGGCTGCAAATCATGCCTCGGCCGACGACGCAGCCGAACGCACTACAAAGCAGGTAGTCCAGCTGGAAAACTCTCCCAGCCCGGAAAATACAGGGCGCCGTTCACTATGACCTCTGGAAAGGGGCTCTCTGTCATCACCCCCTGCCAGTATCTCGCCGCATGCTCTTCGAATTGCGCTACGCGGGCATTCAGCCACAGAGCGCCCGCTTTGTGGATGCTCGAACCGCAGACAATACGGCATTCATACAGAAGCCTGTGCTCGTTTGGAAACCACTCCTTAAGCGCGCGCTGCGCGAGTGCCAGGTCGTCGAAGACAAATAGCGCCTTCAATCTCTGCGGACGATCCGGAAAGTCTGCCTGCCGCACATACTCAAAAACAGCCTCCTTCACATCCGAAAGCCGCGCGATCGAGTAGGGCGTCTGCGCCTTCTCAAGGTTTGGGTCTGTGGCTATCGCACAAGATACGGATGCCAGCTCGCCGCGGCCGCATCGTACATTGTGATGGAAAAAGCCATGAGGCGAGACAACGTGCCAGAAGGGGCGATTATGAACGACGCAGGGCCGGAACGTCGTGACAATGCTGGTATCGGTATCCATACCTCCATTATTATCGGGCCACGTCAGGCGGCAATATGGCAGCAGGATACGGGGATCAGCCAAAGCAGCGGCTTCCGGGAACCTACCTGCTTCGTCGCCGGAGAATTTGGCTTGTATTGCACGGGCATGTGGACACCACTCGACAAAACTTGCGAAGCGTAAGCCCTGTCATATGATGCGGCTATGTCGAAACACGTACAGCCAAGCATCTCTTCCAAATCCTTCTCCTGCCCGAGATGCGGCGCTCATGCCGACCAAAGCTGGTATGAGGTCTTCGCACACCAAATAAGCGATGAGCCATACATTCCGCGTCTCGTTACGGATGAGACAGTCTTGCGAATAAAGAAGGAACTTGAGACTGAACGCCGACCGGCACAAATTGAGATCTTAAAATCTATTCTCCTTAGGTTTAAGGGCTTGGCTACGGGAATCCCAGTTCTGGATCAGATCAGCTCGGGAAAGTATGTCTCTTACACGCTCGAAAACATCCACGTGAGTGAATGCTACTCGTGCAAGGCCATATCTATCTGGCACTATGACAAGATTCTGTATCCGCCTTCGCGCTACGAGATAGAACCGAACGCCGATCTTCACGAAGATATTCGCGCGGACTTCGATGAGGCGCGCGCCGCCCTCGATTTCTCGCCAAGAAGTGCCGCTGCACTACTTCGGCTGTGTATCCAGAAAATCTGCAAGCAGCTCGGTCTTCCCGGCGAGAATATCAACAAAGACATTGGCGCCCTCGTCGCCAGAGGTCTCGACCCTCGAGTTCAAAAAGCGCTCGACCTTGTGCGTGTTGTCGGCAACAACGCCGTACATCCCGGGACGCTTGATCTCAAGGATGATCGCGAGACCGCAGCAAAGTTGTTCATTCTTGTAAACCGCATTGCCGACGACATGATCTCACACCCGAAACAGCTTGATGCGCTCTACGATGAAAAGCTCTCCGAAGGAGAGAAGAGGCAGATTGCCAAACGAGACGCTGGCAGAACTCCGAGCTAGTTTTGCTCCCCCGCCACCACCACCCGCTCCAACCTCGGCTTCGAATTATCTCCGCGCGTGCGACTGTCGAAAATCGTCATCCGAAAACCACCGCGTCGATTGCACCCCGCACACCGCAACCGAAACAGCAAATCATAGACGAGCATATCCGACGGCAACCGATACTGGCGTTGCAAACACCCCGCCGGATACTCGACACTGCGCCCGCAGCCGCAGCGCATGAGGATCACCTCGCACTTCGCGAGATCCCCAAGCCGCCGCTCGACACGTCTGGGATCCCGCTTCCATCTCCTGTATGCTTATCGGCGAACAATAGAAAGCAGATGAAAAACGACATCAAATTTTACAACCGGCCAGGTGCCGACCGAGAAGAGTGGTATAGGCTTGTCATCCCAGATGACGAAGCCGATCCCTTTATCGAACATACATGGTCTTATCACAACGCTGATGGATCAATGGAAATGAATTCCGGTAGAGCCTGCATACCGATTTCAGATTTTCTCTCCAAGGAATACCCGAAAGAGGCACAAATGCATTTCCGGAAGCTTCTGGCCACCATGGCTCCAGGGGAATCCTATCCCTACTCAGAGTCGGAATAGGTTTTTTGTTGCTCGCTGCAATCCTGTCTTTTGCAAAGCAGCTAGCCGCCGGACGAGTACCACGCCCCGCCCCCTCACTCCCCCGCCACGACCACCCGCTCCAACCGCGACTTGGAGCAAGCGAATGGGATCAAGAACGCGGGCGTATTGATCTCTCTCGCAGCGTTTTCCCCACGAGCGCCTTTCCTGTCCACGATCAAATTAATGAGACAGATGCAGTTCATTGACAGAACAAGTCCAAAAAAACAAATTGTAGATGTTCCTATAGAACCCCATCCAATCCCTAGCGGCCCGCCCCCCTCCCTCTCTCTGCCGCTAGGGACGACGGAGGGCATGTGGCGTCGTGGCTTTGTCCCCCCCGCTACTTGTCGGCCTTTGTAAGAGTTCCAAACACCGCTACACTTGCTTCTCAACAATATAGCCCTGGGAGGGGACTTCATGGCAGATATCCCACTCGAAATCCCGCAGGCCCTGCGCGATTTGTCCGAACAGAACGTGAAGCAGGCGCACGCCGCCTATGAGCAACTTATGGAATTCATGACCAAAGCCATGGACTCGTGGAAGCACGCGATGCCCTCAACGCCCCTGACCGCCGGCTTACAGGGTATGCAAGACCTCGCCATGAAAATCTCGATGGAAAATGCGGAGGCAGCGTTCACCTTCGGCGGCAAGATGAGCAGCGCACAGACCCCGCAAGAGATTTTGCAGCTTCAGACGCAGTTTGCGCAAGACCGGATGCAAGCCTTCGCGGCGCAGACGCAGCAACTCTACAGCGTAATCACGGAAGCGCTCCAGAAGTCACAAGGCGGGGCCTAGGTATTTCCCATAAATGCTAAGGAGCGCCTTCTCACCGCTTCAACCCACGGCGCGAACCGTTGCCGCGGCCTCCAGCCCGCAAGCTCAAGCCAGCCGATCACTGCTGCCAAGTTCAAGTTGTCCCGGGACAAGGATCTCCGCGCAAGTCTGAGAGCAAAGTCTGATTGCCTCCTCCTCCGTCAGGTGGTGGATCGTTACGACATCGTCGTCGCCCTTGCATTGGTGCTTCACGTACGCGTACAGCACACCGTTGGCGTTGCGGACGATGTAACCGTCCTCGTTTGTTTCATCGTCCTCGCCATATGCGTGTTGCACCCATTTAGCCACCACTTCGACGTTTTTCGTATCGAAGGTCGCGTTGTCCACAATGCGCATTTCACTGCCAACAAAGGCATAAAGCGTTGTCATCGCTAAGTTTTCCTTTGCTTGTTTGTGGCTAGCAGATGCTAGCACCAATCAGGATATGGCAAAGGAATAGTGAGCTTTCGAGTGCTAGAGCCTGCCGCGCAGCTAGGTGGGGGTTCCTGTTAAAGGTTCAGCCTCCACGGTGCAAGTCTGTCAGCCGTTGCTTAGGCGATAAGACACGGGCAATTCCCTCCAGCTCAACTTGAGACTTTTCTACCCCTCTCGACCCAACCCAGTCTAAGTCCTCACTCCCCCGCCACCACCACCCGCTCCAACCTCGGCTTCGAATTATCTCCGCGCGTGCGACTGTCGAAAATCGTGATCCGAAAACCACCGCGTCGATTGCACCCCGCACACCGCAACCGAAACAGCAAATCATAGACGAGCATATCCGACGGCAACCGATACTGGCGTTGTAGATACCCCGCCGGATACTCGACACTGCGCCCGCACCCGCAGCGCACCACGATCACTTCATGGCTGACCACATCGCCCAGCCGTAGCCACCGATCGCTTTTCCTGTCCTCCGACTCCATGAGAACAAAATACGAACACCCGCTCTCCGCGTCCACTTTTTTTCCACATCCGAAAGCCGGGAGCACCGTTGCGACGTCCGTTCGATTCTAGTAGTCATCGCCGGGATTTAGCGTCGCCCACGCTTCGCTTGTGTGACACCTTTTCAACAGTCAAGGAATTTTAATCATGCTGGACGAATCAGTCATCGCCGCGCTTTTGACGCTAGCAGCTCTGGCCTCTGCGCAGACCGGAAACGCCACGCCCTCACAGTAACCGCCACCGCAGCGCACCGAGGCGTAGGGCGCACACATAACAGAGCGAAACCCACGCTCATCCCCGGCACCACCCCGCGCCGCCTTCCGTGCGCCGCTTCCAAAATTCGAGACCTTCTCGTCCTCCAATTTCCGACGCCTACGCGTCCAAGATCCGTGACGTCCCGCATCCAAAACCCGTCGCCTAACCCTCCAAAATCCGTGACCTGGCACGTCCACTTCTCAAACGCATTGCGAAGGATGCGCTCGTATACGGCGAAATCCATCTTCCTCATGACGATTTGGCACGCGATTGCGAAATGGCGAGAAACGCAAGCGCTGCCCCTAAGCCGCTGAGCGAAACCGGTAACATCGTGAACAAATTGAACCCAAAAAAGCGAAGCAGAGGAAAGACGCTCAGGCCCATAAGAATGGCGCCTGCAGTGGGTTTCCTTCGGACGATTGCCGCGCCGACGATACTCGCGATGGGGCTCGCGATCAGGAAGAGTTGCAAAAGCGCCACCTCCGTCCCTTTGCTATACATCTCTCCCACAACTCCCACCAGTGCGTAGCCAAATAGGGCGAGAAGGAACCCGATCCCCCCGCCGATAATACCGAGCACCATGGCAGCCGTAAGCAATCCCGCATCGGGCAATGCTTGAGAACTGGATCGCCCCGATTTCCGAGCGCTAGCTTCGTCCGCTTTACGATGCGGAGCCGTTGAGATGACCGGCTCTATTTCTGGCTCGCGCGCTTTGCGGCCGATGTCACGATCAAGCGCGAAATCCTCATTGGTCGGCACGTGCGACTGAGAGCGCTCCGTTTTAAGTGCTGCGAATATTGCTACTACGCGTCGCACTAGGTCATCTGCAAGCGACGAAAACTTCGCCTGCACTGCACTCGCACGCCCGCGTCGTTCCTCTCGCTGCGCAGAGAGGGCTTCTCTCGACGTGGCGGATGCAACCTGTTCCGTCAGCGGTTTCTGCGCCGCGTGGGCCGCATGTGACATCCAGTCGACAGTCTCTGTTGGCGCTGCTGCCCATGGACTTCTCTTCACGCTCCTTTTTGCATGAAGCGCCCACGGAGTGCCCTGGCGAGGGGCGGTCGGCAATTCTATGGATGCCGCTACCGGGGCAGTTTCCTGAACAGAAGCTGATGCGGGTTCCGGATTGGATTGTTCTTCTGGCGCGGGTTGTTCGGTGGAGGCACCCATTGGCTCAGGCTTCGCCGATGGAGCGGCCGCTGATGGTTCCCAAGGCGCCTTTCCAGCGAATGGCGCTTCCTCTTGAGGAGCAGGCACCGTCTCCTGAGCATCGACCTCTTTGCTCCCCGCCGGTATCGTATCTCCAGTAGGGTGCCTGCGCTTCGCCCTCTGATGCTGCAGCGTGGGGTAAAGCAAAATCAACGCCACCGCTATAGCAATGACGATCCCGGCGACCTGTCCAGCGGGGATCGACACGCCACGACCGGAGCCGCGAAGTTTTCTCAACCTCACACGATCGTTCGCATCCGCTGCAGGCGAGGAAATGGCGGCATCGCAGGCTTCAGCCGAGCCGCCTTCGCATCGCGTTTTATCGCCCTCGAATTTTTCTGCTGCCGTTCGCCAAGCCCAAGCGTTGTTGCGTTCTTGCTGCGTTATAACGGGCGATCGAAGTGCTGTGTCGCAGCTCACAATAACATACATGCTGCAACCCTCAAGAGCCGCTTTAACAGCCCTTCGAGCTGCCTCCTCATTAGAATCCAGGTCTGGCTGCCCAGCATCTCCGCCCCCTGCCGCGTCATCTCTATCCAAGTCCGCTTGAGAGACGCACCCGTTTCTGCCGCACATAAACCCTGCATTGCAGTAGTAACTACCGCAATCAACGGTATCGAGGGTGAGGCAATGATGCCCGTCAAGAGAACATTTCTTGCCCTCGTTGCAAAACGATTTGTTACCGCAGTCAACGGCTCCTTGAAGTATACATCCGGCTGTAGAGCACTTATAACCTGCATCGCAGTGGCGCCCATCACCGCAATCGACGGCATCGTTCGACATGCAGTGATTACCGCTTCCGCATCTAAATCCAGGTCTACAGTAATGGTCGCCGCACTCGATGTTCCCCTCAGGAATACAACCGCCGTATATTCCGCAGAAATACCCCGCGTTGCAGTGACGTCCGTTTCCACAATCAACCGAATCATTGGCTATACAGCCGCCGCCGTTAGAACATTTGAACCCAGGTGTGCAGTACATAGAGCCGCAATCAACGGAGCCCACAGGTGCACAGCCGAATCGGGAGCAAATACTTCCCGGGTTGCAGCAGGAATTACCACAACAAGTAGTTCCGGCAGAACAAAACCCATTGCCGCAGCAGATTGATCCCAGCGGCGCGCACCCTCCGGCGGGGCAAACTCCCCATCCCCAGGCGCACGCACCTTGAGCACTTCCTGAAGGAGACAATGCAAGAAGCAACACCAACAGCTGAAAAAGGAGATGGCGCATCTCCAACCCCTCATTGGAATCAATAAACGCAATTTTAGCTTCAGCGCGGGCTGTACAGCAATCAGACGAGAGCGCGCGGTCACGATCTTTATGGCGCGCCCGTCGTCAGTATGCGCTCCTCATCTGTATGGCCGGATTCTTGCGCGGGCGCGGTGCTGTCAAGGGTCGCACTGCCACAGCAGCGCGAGCGCAAAGCGCCTCGCCCTTGACTGCGCCTCTTCCGCCCGCGCTACTTTACAGCCATACAAATGAGGAGCTTCGCTCACGCCACACTCTGCCAAACCTCAGCTGGTGGGCCCGATTTCTTATCACTGCCGCGCATTTCGAGGTGGCAATTTTGCCGCAGACTTTTCTGATCCATTTGCCGGAACAAAGGCAAGCTTTGTGAATTGCAAGCTGCGCAATAGCCTCTAGCTAGGGCGAGAACAATAACGGGCGTCTTCCGAAAAAAAGGGCGCCTTTGTCTCGAGTGAGCAGAACGGCAGCAAGCGTTCTAATGTAGAGGATATCATTATGCCTGCATTCAAAAATGGCGCGGCTCTTACATCCTTTAAGTGCACGGCTGAGGACGCCGCGAGAGGCAAAGCCCTCATCCGCTCCCTTATGGAAGATCGGTCTTTTCTTGCCCTTTATCGCAGCAACGATCCGAAGGTGCGCGCCGCCGCGATGGAGCAGCTCAATGAAGCTCATCATCGAGCTTACGACGACGCTCCGGCAAAAGGCGATTAAGCCGGCGCAGGCCGGAAGTAGCGCCTCCTCTTTTCCTCTCATTCTCCTGTGCCCCGGAGAAGGTGATGACCGATAATCCTTTAGAAATGCCGCAGGCCATGCGCGAACTTGCCGAACAGAACATAAGACCGGCGCACGCCGCGTATGAACAATCCACTGATTTAGCAAGCAAGAACGTGAGCGTTGGGATGGGCGTGATGCCCTCACCTATGACCGCCGGCCTCGAAGATGTCCGTGAACGCGCCATGGACTTCGCGACGGAGAATTCCGAAGCAGCCTTCACGTTCGCGGGGAAAGTCTGCAACGCAAAGTCGCGCGAAGAGATATTGGCGCTCCAAACGCAGTTTGCCCAAGACCGGATGCGAGCGTTCACAACGCAGACGCAGGAGCTCTATAGATTGGCCGCAGAAGCGTTCCAGAAGGCAGCACGCCACTAATCGTTTTCACGCGCGCAAACGATGGGAGCGCAGCGAGCGAGGGAACAGCTTGCTGCGGCGCAGATTATTTTCGTTAGAAGCGCGTGCGCAGAGCACGCGATATTTTCCTCTTTTGGAGGACTGCGTCATGCCGGAAAACACCTACAAAGTCATCGAACTCATCGGCACCAGCACCAACTCGTGGGAGAAGGCAGCTGCGGCCGCCATTGAGCGGGCCTCGCATAGCTTGCGGGATCTGCGCGTCGCCGAAGTCAAGGAACTGGATCTCGTTATCGAGAACGGCAAAGTCTCCGCTTATCGCGCGAAGCTGAGTGTCTCCTTCAAATACGAAGGCCACGACGCCTGACAGGGGGCAGGGCGGAGGCAACGCTCGGCTCACAACAACCTCCGTCGAGCCACTCTACTCCTCGTCTGCATGACCGGATTCTTGCGCGGGCGCGGCGCTGTCAAGGGCGCGCTGTTCTCTAACCCGCAACTTCCTCGCAGCGCGTCCCTTGACAGCGCCTCTTCCGCCCGCGCTACTTTACAGCCATGCAGATGAGGAACTGCCTTTACTCAACCGAATACCAAATCGAACAAGACTCGGTAATTTTCTTTCACAACCTCTCCGCAGTTCCGCTCTAGCTTTCGTCGGCACCATAACATTCATCGGTAGAGTTGAGGTGTAAGGCGGATTAAGCGGGCTCCCCCGCCGCTGCTTGATCCGCCATTCCATCAAAAAGAAACCCGCGCTCTTTGCCGCGAGACTTGCGCCACCCTACAGCTTCGCACATGAGCAACTCTCCTCGCAAATACCTCCCTCCCTTCGAAATTTAATTTCAACCCCGGGGAACAAAGTCACGCTTCCGTGATTACTCGATGTGCAACAGCCTCGGGCTGGGGTGGAAACAAAAAGCGGGCATCTCTTTCCAAAGACGCCCACGTGTTCATGTGGCGAGTAAAATGAAAACGATAAAGACTGCCCGACAAGCGTTGGAAAACCGCCTGTTCGTAGAGCCCGCATCCTGGGCGCCACCGTATCAAGCGTGGCAGGACCGCGCCGAAAGCACGCGTGAGCTTGCAGCGCAGGTAACAAACGATCGAGCCAAGAAACTGCTCCTAGTGATCGCAGAAACCTACGACCGACTTGCGCGCCCTGCGTGAGATTGTGGCGAGCGCGCACCTGAGCAGGTTTTAGCGCCAGCGCGCCGCCGCAGTGGTAGTGCGGAAGACAGTCACGCGCCCCCGTTGCTCGCCACGCGGGCAAGTTCGGCAACATCCAAGGGAAGGAAGCGGCGTTCGAACAACCCGCGATCTTCGAGTTCTTCCGCCATCTCGCGGTAGAGCGCCGCGAGGGCGCGCATGAGGTCTTGCGCTTGAGCGTTTTTCTCACGGCGCGCGTCTTCCTCAACGCGCTTAGCGCCTTCCAAAAGTTCTCGCTTCCGAAAACGGAAATCCATGGCCCCGCCCATTCAAATGTCCGAGCATTAATGCGTGAGCCGAGCACGGGTTCCGCAAGCCCCCGTCGTTCTCGTTCATCCCTGGACGATCAACCCAGGCGTGTGACCTGATCGCCTCAGCTGCCAATTCCCTCCTTCGCGCCTTACCGCAACTTCCTTCGCAGCGCGTCCCTTGAGTTACAAGTGAAGGCAACGCCCGACATTGTTGGGGCTGACAATGTCAGGCGTTGCAGGGGCCAGGCTCGGAGGGTGGGGAAACGAGCCGGTGGCCGGGTGCTAACGCGGATGCGCCGAGCAGATTTGCTGAAGGCTTCGATCTTTGCGGCAGCAATCCATTGAGCGCGAGGAGTTCATCTCGTGGTAGATTTGATCGTGGCCGCGGCTTTGAGCGTTTGATGATTGATCCGTGCCGCCAATGTCCCTGGAGCCGGTGTCAGCATTCGGCGCCACCGCCAGAACAGCCACAAAAATCCCAAACGAGAGCCAAGCGACAAATTTCCACGGCATAGGCAATCCTCCAGCAAGTCTATATCAGACGTCGATGTCTTCGGCATTTCCGAGCACCGCCCACTCTTCGGGGATGGCGTGATGCGCGCAAAGCTCCTGCAGCATCTCGTTGTCTGGATCAGCGAAGGAAACGTGCGCCGCCTCCAGCGCTTCGCCTGCTTTCAGATTGAGGCCGCAGTCTCCGTAGAAACGAGTGCGATCCATGGCGAGAGCCTCTCGTGCGAGCTTCACTCGGAAGGCGAGCGCACGAGGCGAACCATCATCCGGCATGACATTGCCGTGCCACGGCTTCAGCCTCGCGTCGTGCTTGATGCGGCCGAGCCTTGAGAGCACCATGAACACCTCATCCAGGAGATCGTCGGGCAGCGCTCCGGGATAGAGCGGGCTCGCAAGACCGGCTTTCGCCGTCGCCAAGAGCCACTCGCCGGCAAGCCCTTCGCTTGAGAGCGGCTCTTGCCGCATCAAGGGATCGCATCCGGCCGCGATCGCCGCCTGAACCCAGATCTCGGCGAGGCGGTCGCCGGCAAGCGTCTTGACTTCCATGGGTCTCACCGATTGAAAACTGCAGATGATCGCTTCTGCGGCGGCTGAACTTCTACGCATGACATCCCCCTTACTCGCGGCCCGACGCGCGTTCGTTTCCCGAACGCATGGCCGCCCTCGATGTTGGACATGATTGCAGGCTGCGTCCGCCAATTGCGCGGGACGCGTCCTTTATTCGAATGAGCCGAGAAGAAGAGACGGAAGAGGCGGCGCAGTCCGCAGATCTTATCTGCACCCGCTCCTCCCGTGATTGCGACCCAATCATTAGTCAGAGATAGAAACTCGCTTTATCGGTACGCGACAACGAGACGCGAACGCATGACTTGCGATTACTCGATACATAAGCCGATGAACGTGATCTCTATCTAACGCGACTTGATCTCTTCTTCTCGTATTCACCTCCGCCTCGTCATGAACCAATTGTTAACGGTCTTATTCCTGACACGCAAGCCCAAAAGCCGCCCCAATTTGCCATAATCCCGCCCTAATTCACATACGCAGCGTAAGCCACTGTTTTTGCTCACTTTCGTCTGTGGAAAAGTGCCCTGTCTCGTGAGCGCAAGGTGCGGACGGCCGTGCCCTCTGCAGCAGATGAGGCGCTTCGCTAACTCTTTTCCTTTTCTTTGTGTTACCCGCAGCGCTGCTGACGCGAGCCATGCCGCAGGTAACTCATTGTTAATTCGAGAAAACTGGGAATATTAGTTTCAAGCAAAGCGTTATCGATCACCGTCGCACTCCATGCTAGAAAAACATCTGCTTACATGAGGAACAACACGATGTTTAAGACGGTCGCACTCGATGACGGCTTACATGCTGTGGTGCGAGCTGATCCCGGTAATCCTCGCTTGCTGGAAATTGTCGCGATCTTCTATGATGCCTGGCGCGCCCGAGACTACGCAGCTGTTCAGAACATTCAGCCTTCCGAGCAGCAACCCAAGCTCACTCCAGCGGCGAAGCCGCGCATCGAGCCGATCGGCGCTCCAGAAGAGAAGACAGCTGCCGCAACAGTCGCAGGTGCGAAGCCTAGCGCAGCAAGCGATGACCTAACCGAACGACAGCGCGCCGTGCTAAACGCGCTTCGTACAAAGAGGAACGCGGAGAATCTCGTCGAGGCGAAGGCCGTCGCCTTGGCCGAGGCCGCCGGCATCCCCCTTGGTTCGCTCCACTCCGTACTTCAGTCGCTTGAGAAGAAGCAGCTGATCCTCACGGCGCGCAGAGGGTCTGCGAAGGCTCCCGCCATCTATCAGGTCTTGTGAGGAGACAAAGGCTGCTGGCTTCTGCATCGCTGTCTCGCAGATCAGCGCCGTGTGGAAAAAGTGCTGAACCCTGCGCGAGGCTTGACGCGAAACATTTTCAAAAATACGTTGAAAATTGTTAGACGGGATGCACAGATCCCTAGCGGCTCTATAAAAAAGCCGCGTCTTGTCTCGCCAAAGACGCGGCCTAAGTCGATGAGAGTGTTCCCGCCTGATGCGAGGAACATTAGCGCTACAACGTCCGAGCCTTCGACTTCTTCCCTGCCAAAACGCTCGAAAGCCGCGCAGTCTCCGCCTACCGCGCGAAGCTTAGCGTCTCATTCAAGTTCGAACACGCCTGATCGCCTATGGTGCGGGGGAATCGCCCCGCTCACACAACATCTGTGGTATACAAAACACAAGATACAAAGTTAGCAAGTACATAGTTCCTCAAGCACACAGTATCTTGTGCATACGCAAACCCACACGCCGCTCCGCCTTCTCGTTGTTTCGTACGGAACAGCGGCATGCCCGCGCTTGTGAGATCGTGATCCTCGAAAGCGAACGAGGCGCTCAAGCCCGCCGCAAAGACGAGGATCGCCCCATGGCACAGAAGACCCAAGCCGAACTGTCCCATCCCCGCTCAACCTCTGCCCGGATCATGAAAGGCATAGGGTATCTCGCCTTCGCTGGCGCGCTGCTCTCATTCTATGGCGCGGTATTCTTGATACAGCCTCATTGATGCAAACAGCATCGGGTGCGTTTGTACACCGTGCACTCGCACCCCTCGCCCTCCTCCCCCGCGCCAGGCCACGCGCGCAAAGACGGCCAGGGCGTCGCCGCTACGCCCCAAACACCTATCGCAACTACTTCCCCGAGCCGTTCATCGCTTTCCGCGTTTGCTTCCCACGCGCTTTCGCTGGCTTTACGGCCGCAGGCGCCTCGACTGGAGCATCCACCACCATGGCGGATCGCCGCCCCAATCCCATGTTTTTCGCCAAATCGGAACGCGCGGCGGCATAGCTCGGAGCCACCATCGGATAATCGTGCGGCAAGCCCCACTTCTCCCGGTATTCTTCGGGAGACATATCGTAGTGGCTCTTTAAGTGCCGCTTGAGCGATTTGAACTTCAGGCCATCCTCAAGACAGATGAGGTACTCCGGCGTTATCGACTTCTTGATGGAGACGGCCGGTTTCAACTCGACCTTCGGCGCTTCAACCACATTCTGGGAAGCTCTATTCAAAGCCCCATATACAGAGTTGATCAGTTCAGGCACCCTGTCGCCCGAGAGCGCATTATGAGCGACGTACGCCGACACAATATCGGCCGTCAGCCCGGTAAGATCGCGTTCGATGTTTTCCATGTTCTTGTTCCAGACCTTTCGAGGGCACAGAACCAAGATATGGATAGATGCGCCCGTTTTTGCTGATCACGTTTACCTTGTATTTCGAACTTGCATTTCGAAACGATGATTATTCTCTACCATCCCCATCGCGTGTAGCGGAATAGTAAGATAGTCACAGCCTGTGCAAATCTACACGCGAAACAGTTTCCGATATCCCCATTGCATACAAGACCAGACCCTCTTCCCGAACACACCGGCGATCGACTTCCCCTCGCCACCTTCCCCCGCCATGCTACTATTCCCGCATGCCCTCCCTCATTTCGCTGGCAATCATGGTGCTCATCGCCGCCGGCGTAGCCTTAGTCATCGAGGGCGGACGTACCCTCTCGAACAAATCACCCGACATCGAAAATGACAGTACGGTAGACAAGCGGCTCTTCTCATCCTACACGCGTTACTTCTTAGGTCGCTACTACGCAGGAGGACAACTGTTGGCGGCTGGATTATTTTGCTTCGTCGCAGCATTTATTATTTATATCTCTAAGTAAACAGATCTCACCCGCGCCTCTTCCCATCCTCCCCCGCCATGCTACCCTTACCGCATAAACTCTATGGCTCTTGGCAAAAATAGTTGCATTCATAATCTGTGCGACCGTAGGCATCTCGATTGTCATTGCCCGCAGTAACAGATGGGCTCTTTCGCTTCAGCGGTATTACATCCGTGAGTCCAAAAAAGCCTATGGCGAAAGTGAAGAATGGGAGCAACCCTGGATAAGAACGCTATTCAAGTGTCTGGTTATTTTCTTTGGCCTAATGGCGATCGTGGGGATCTACGTTGCCTTTTTCACCTCGCAAGGATAGCGAGCTCTTTCGCGCACTCCTCCGCATCCCTCACGCTTGGGGCGTCTGTGGAAGAAGCGCCTTAAGGTCAGTCCCGCAAGCGAAGCATTTGAATTCTTTCGGCTGCTGTCCACAAAACGGGCACGTATCATCGCGTGGCGCGTAAGGGTTCCAACAATTTCGGCAAATGCGCTCGACGTCTGCTCGGCAAGTCGGCTTCGGGCATTTGATGATATTTGTCGGACTACTCTGCGATTGCGCTGACTGACTTTTGCCCGACGAAGGCAGCAGCATAAAAATCAAGAGAGAGATTGCAAGGCAAGCAAGAAAGAAGATGCCGACTACCAAGAACATTGTTTGACGCCCATTATTGAAAACCTAATTATTAAAATTAACATAAATTGAACCGAGCCGGCACCGCTTCGCCCGCAGACGCCTGCGGCTTTTGTGCTTCGCCTAACATCATCTCGCCCACCCGAGACCACCGCCCTAGCAATCTCCTTCACGCGCGCGTGTTTGTTGAAAAGTTCTACCTCATTACGCAAAGAGGGCACCATGGCAGACACCAGCATTCCCGGCGGACGCATTCGTTCTTTCGTGGAGCGGATCGAGAACCTGGACACTGAATTGCAGGAATTGAGCGAGCAGAAAAAGGAAGTCTTTGCAGAGGCGAAGGCCGAAGGTTTCGACGTGAAGATCCTCAAAGAGATCATCAAGCTGCGGAAGCAGGATAAGGATGAGCGCGACGAGCGCGATGCTCTGCTCGATCTGTATATGCGCACGATGGAATCAGAGGAACGCGCTGCCAAAGCCGCCAAAGCCGCCTAACCCGATCGCCCGACCAAGTGACCGGCCCACCCGGTCACCTCTCAACGCCCAACTCCGTTACACTCCGAAGTAGACAACTCGACCCGGAGTTACTATCTAAGCAGTCCCCCCTCTCGGGGCCGCGCCTCACCACGCGGCCCCGTTCAATTCCGCTCTCGCATCCCTCCGCAACCACCGGCCAAGTCCTCGCCTTTTGCGCGTGCCGCCGTATAAAATCCGCGACCGCTTCCCCTCCCAAAATCCGCCGCCTCATCCGCATTGCATCCCTCCAATATTCGAGACCTACAAGCAGCCGCGACCCGCCGCGCACCCCTCCAAAATCCGCTGCCTAACCTTCCAAAATTCGAGACCTATGATAGGCTCTCCAGACATCTCACCTATGTCCCGCTCTCGCCTTCGACCGGCCACCGCTCCGCACACGAATAAGCAGCCGAGCGAATGCCCGCACTGCGGCAGCCACACCATCAGTCGTAAAGGCGTTCGCAAAAAGAAACTCGAGATCGTGCAGCTCTGGCGCTGCGCGTCATGCAAGCGCATGTTCACACCCGGCCCAGCCGCGCTTCGCAATAAGACTTATCCCATCCGCATGGTGCTGCAGGCACTTACGCTCTACAACTTGGGCTACTCGCTCGGCGAGACGGCCAAGCGCTTGAAATCAAAAGGCGGCCGCGCCGTCTCCCCCACCACCATTGCGACGTGGATCGGCGCGCACAAAGAGCAAACCACCTTCCGCCGCTTGCGCGCCGAAGCAAAGACGATCTATCCGCCGACGCAAACCATCCGCTCGATCAAGCTCTATCATCGCCAGATCTACGCCTTCGCCTATCATCGATCGAAGCTCGCCCTGTTGCGTCGCAATCGGCAGCACCAACACTTCGGGGCGCTCGCGTCGTTTCTCGAGAATGTTCCGAGCTCGTGCCCGCACGATTTGTTTCGCAGCGAAGACGATCCGAAAGCCCGCGCCTCGCAGGCACAGCCTGCATTCGCCGATATCACCCGCCTCATCATCAATCGCAAAGAGAACACGGCGACCGATACCGCCGCGCTGATCATTCCCGCCGTCGGCAACAACAAACTGCGCCACGAGACGCTGCAGAATTTTATGCTCGCGAATGACTCATGCACGATCGCAATCGAGATTCCGATCTGGCTCACCGGCGACGAGATCAGCGAACTCGAAGCACGATACGGCATCGAGCTTGCTGCACAAGACAGCGCGACCCCGCGCAGCATCACAGGCCACATCGACTTCCTGCAAGTGCGCAACGACGCCGTCCATATTCTCGATTACAAGCCCGATGCACGTACGAACAAGCCCATCGCACAACTGGCGATCTATGCGCTGGCACTCACGATCCGCGTGCCGGGGCTGAAACTCTTCGACATCAAATGCGCGTGGTTCAACGAGGAAGAGTACAACGAATTTTTCCCGCGCACGCTTTTCGCCAAGCACTAAGACCAAGGCCCCGTTGCATCGGGGCCTCATGCGCTTCTCAATATTCTTCGGCCAACATGATCGTCATCACGCGGCACGTTTTTTTGGGATCAGTCGCGTCTTCCGAATGCCCGTTGAGATCGCGATCGTAATAGTCGATTTTAGCAAAGAACGTTTGCCCGTCATGCTCGACGCTGACGAAATCATGCTTGCCCCAGGGGTCGTTCTCGTCATCGAAGTCATCGAATTCCTGGATCTTCGTCAAGACCGCTCGCTGCACCCTCTCCGCAAGCGCACCCACCCCGGCCGTCATCATGACGCGGCCGCCCTGGAAGCTTTTTCGGAAGGCATCGTTCAAGGCGCGCATCTTCGCGCGCCTTGCGTTGGTGTCACCTCTTTCTTGGTCACGCTCACTCACTGCAACCTCCGTCT
Source organism: uncultured Alphaproteobacteria bacterium (assembly GCA_963727795.1). GTDB lineage: Bacteria > Pseudomonadota > Alphaproteobacteria > Rhizobiales > Rhodomicrobiaceae > Rhodomicrobium. Next base: position 20,163 of record CAVSHC010000008.1, on the reverse strand, counting down.
CGTTACCGGCGCGCGAAGTACGCACCGGAGAACGAGACCGAGGCTTCCCCTCTCCCCTTTCATTGTATCCCACGCGATCGGCCGTCACCTCGACCGGCCATGACCTGATCGGACAGGGCGCGACCAGCGGCGACAGGCCGCGACACGGCGCGCCCGTCGCGACAACCGCCGCTTGGTTACGTTTCACACAGAGGCCGCAAGTCGAATGCCGCTACAGTTTCCTTTTCGCTTGCGGATTTTCCGGAGGCCGTTTTCCGCGCGTAGCTGATCGACCCCGGCGAAAAAATCGGGAGCTGGCATGCGGCAAGTGGTTAGAGGCGCGACACCAAGCGTGGTAGTCGTCATAGAGCGCGCTTTCGGAGAGCAGTCTCCGAACCAGCCGCCGGCTCGATGCGCTCGGCAAGATAATCCATGACCGATCCCGGCTGTTGAGAATGCCGCTCACAATCGTTGCGCTCGGTCGCTTCCGCATAGGTCGAAAGAACCGCTGGGCCGAAGGCGGAGACGAGCTCGATGGTGATAGCGAGCAGCAAGGAGAGCCCCGGCCCGATATCGTGAGGCGAGAGGCGGCCGCCGGATATCCGCGCGAGCAATTCGGCCTGGGGATCGGCGGTGCGCACGGCGCCGCGTTCACGGAGTTCTCGAACCTGGCTCCTCAGCTCCGAAAGCCGGCGTTCGAGATCTCGTTCTTCATTCGCCGCCGCCAGTTCTTCGCGTAATTTCGAGGCCTCCGCACAGGCCTCGGCCGTGCGTGCGTCGACGCGTTGGCAATTGCTGGAGAGATCGCCGACCGTCCCGCGAATGCGTTGATAGCTTTCGACGGGGCGGCTTAACACCGCATTGATCGCCGCTTCCACTTCGGCCGCCGAGCGATGCTCGCGAAGTCCTTTGCGTTTCTTCTCCAATCGCTCGAGCTCTGCAGATGTTTCCTCGTAATTCATGACGAGCGTTTCGCGGCTGCCGCTGCGCGTCGTGCGATCTTCCACGGCGACCCCAACCGCTGAGGTGACCGAATAGATCAAGCAGACGACCCAGATGGACGCGGCTGCCGCCACCTGTGGCCAACGCTTCATATGTATGAGAGAAAAAATGTAAATGGGACCCAGGCCCTTCCAGGCATCGCTCACCACGCTGACAAAGCCGAATGCCCACGCCTTTTCCGGCGTCTGTCCTAGCGAATAGCCAAACAGGAAATTGAGCCGCATCGAGATCAGGAGCATCACCGCTGTCGCGACGCCGCCAATCACGAGAAAGACCCACCGCATGCCCTGCGCCTAGCTCTCGCGAGTGGGGTCGACCACTATCGCCCCGCCGTGATGCGCTTCATAAAGCTTGATGGCTTCGATCACGATCTCTGACATCTCGCGCCGGTCGCGCGCGGCAAGGATGCGGACGCGATGCTTGACCTCTTCGGGCACACGCAGATTAAGCTGCGCCATCTTTTCGGCTTTGCGCTTGCGGCCGGGCCGCGCCTTTGCGGGCTCACCGACATAGCCTTTGGTTTCCGCGCGGGCGGGCGGAGAGCCAAATCCGAACTTCTCTTTCAATTTCTGGGCCGCGGTTTTCCCACTCATGCGGCACCTCCCGTGCGTTTAACGGTTGCTTCTTCGACGTCATCAGTGGCCGGCATCATCGCAGCCACCTTCGTCAGCAGCGCCTCGATCAGGGTGTCGGCGCGCTCATTGAAGGACTGCTCATTGGTCTCTGTGAGCGAGCGGCCACGATTGTGGGCCATCCGGTAGGTGATGCTTTCGGGGATGGAGCCCTCGAGCACTTCGTAGCCGGCCTCCTCCACATAGTCCCGCGCCGCAATTTCTTCGTCCTCATCGAGCACGCGACAGAGCGCGGCGACGAGGCGGGACTTTGGAATGCCAAGCGCAGCGAGCTCGTGAAAGAGCAAGACGGCCGGATGCAGATCGTCGAGACTCGGCCCCGTTGGCTGCACGATGAGATGTGCCATACGAGCGACTGAGAGCGTGTCGTCGTTGACCCCTCCCGGCGTATCGAGAATAAGAAGATCGTAGGAGCCAGCACGGGCGGCCGCCTCTGCAGCATCGTCGAAGGCCTCCACTGAAAGGCGCGGCGATACACGGTTTTGCGTGCGCGCCTGCTGCCAATGCATGAGCGTCTGCTGCCGCGGATCGAGATCGGCGAGGATGACCTCGAGCCCCGCATGAGCGCAAACCGCCGCAAGTGCTCGTGCCAAGGTGCTTTTGCCGACGCCTCCCTTCTGGCTCACGAAGGCAATCACCGCGGGCATCGCTGCATCCTATGTGCATCGAGGCCGTCATGCTGCGATCGTTCCATCGATCTTGCCGCTCTTCTCATCGAGCCAGGCCATGACTTCATGCAACCACCATCCCACCCGGCGTTCGCCGACTTTGATGCGTTTGGGGAACTTGCCCTTTTTCTCAAGTCTCAAAATGTGCTGGGGCGTGTACGGCACCAGACGCCGCAACTCGCGTCGCGTGATGACTCGAGGGAGATGTTCATTCATGGATCGGCCTCGTGAGGATAGCAATCAATATCGCTATTGAGCTCACCACTTTATTTAGCCGTCAAGATAAAAACGTATTACGCTATTTTGCTATCAGCATTGGTTGCCGAAGGTTCTCGTGGGTTCAAACGTCTTGCGCACACAAAACTATCCGCTTCGGAGAAGTCCTTCGACGTGCCCCGAGAGGCGTTCGAGCCCGTCGCGCATCTCCGGCACATACTGAAAGCGATTGTAGACGCCGGCGACACCGCCGAAACTGCCGCTCATATGGTTCAAGATGCGCTCCACTACATGCGGCGCCACGCCGAGCCGGGCTAAGAAGTCGCGGCCGAGCGCCTCAGATCATGCAGCGTCCACCCATCCACCTGTGAAAGCTGCATGGCCTTCATTTTCAGTTTGGAGAATCCGGTAAAGGTTGTCTCGCTTCTGCCCCGAGCCGGAAATACAAACACCTCGTGCAGCCTTGGCATTGTGGCAAGGCGTTCCATTGCCAGGTGAGAGAGAGGCACCAAATGGGGCTTGCCATTCTTACTGACCTCTGCGGGGATCGTCCAAAGACCCGCCTCAAGGTCAAGATCCTGCCAGCGCATCGAGGCCACCTCGCTGCGCCGCTGCGCAGTCAGCACCAGAAGCTGCAGCATCATTCCGAACGGATATCCGATGGAATTTCCTGCTTTCCAGATCGCAACAAGCTCCGTATCAGAGAGCACCCGATCACGCGCCTCAGTTTTTGCTGGGCTCTTAATCATGATGCAGGGCGATGTTTCTATAAGCCCGCGCTCGAGGCACCAGTTGAAGCACTTGCGTATCGCGGCAAGCGCATGGTTGGCACCGCTCGGAGACCCGCGCTCGACGATTGCATCAAGCACCTCTAAGACATCCGAGCGCGCAATATCCCGCACATCCCGCCGCTTCCAACGGCTGACGAAGTCATGCTCGATGATGCGGGCGGTTTCTTTGCGTGTGCTTGCGCGATTGCGTTGTGCGCAATGCACCCGCACGAATTCATCGGCCACATCACCAAAGAGACGGCTCTGCGAAGAGACCTCCTTCCCCTGTTTGGGATCGATGCCGCGCGCGATCTGGTTGAGTGCTTCCTTCGCCATCTCGCGCGCCTCACCCAACCCAAGCACCGGATAGCGCCCTAGGGTGAGGCGCTGGGGGCGGCCGCGGAATCGATATAGAAGAACGAAGGATTTGGTGCCAGCCGGCGAGACCCGCACCCCAAACCCTGGCAGCTTCGCATCCCACAGCTCAGTGCGCTCATCCTTGCCTTTGAGCTTCCGCAGGAGGAGATCGGTTAGCGGCTGTTTGAGCACCTGTTGCAAAATCTGCGGGTCCTGAGCACGAATTCTGGGTAGCACATGGGTAGCAGAAAATAGCGCGTTTGGAGGTTCTATCAGTTTTCGGTGCGCGAGTATACTCTGTTGAAAAACAGGCATATTTTTACAGGCGAGGTTCCGAGAAGTTTCCTCTTTTGTTCTCTACTACACAGATTCCTAATCTGGGGGTCACAGGTTCGAATCCTGTCGGGGACGCCAATAAAATCAATGACTTCACTTCTCAGGTTCGCCACCGATTTACCTCAGGGGTAACATTCAGGGTAACAGCAGCACAATATTTTGCACCTCCCCGCGCGCTCGGATTTGCGGCACTTTGCCCTTCTCACCCTGCCCACTGTCACCCTGCCCACCGTCACCCGCCCGTGTCGCCCACGCCGACCCCCGGTCATCCCTCCCAAACCTGAAACCACAACCGCCCACAGAGCCGCCGCCCTGGCCTCCAGCCAAGCGCATCGGTTGGAGCGCAAGAAAGGACTGCGGGCGAATTTGCATGTGCAAACGCGAGCTGCGGAGGGAGCTTTCGTTTTGAAAGCTGAGGCGCTGGCGCGAAGACGGCTATGCTTGGGTTGGGCAGGCGCATAATGCATGGTGTGGTCGTAGGGCTGCCGCTTATTCCAATTGCGAAATGGTCAAGACGCGGCCGGTTAGGAAAGAACCTACCCGATGACCGCCGAAGTCCACCGTCATTGAGGTGCAGCTGGGGCAGAGGCGAGAGTATGTGGGATGGCACGAGAAGGTTCTCGGGATCCGGCGCGCTTCTTTGGATGCTGCCATGAGTGTAACCTCAGTCGCGGACGTATCGGAGGGAGCCCTATGGAAGAGAGTGAACGCCAGAAGCGCAAAGAGGCAGAGGACCGGATTAACAATGCGCCATATACTCCGTTGCAGGAAGGGAACGACGCCTTGCGAGCATCGCATGCGCTTGAGTACATCGCAGCGCAACTTTGGGAAATCAGAATGATGCTGGCACAGCTGCATGAGAGAGACAAAGCCTTATGAAACTTCGGACCGCAAAGAAGAAAACCGGGGATGCCGGCGGCTTCGGAAGGGAGCGGCTTATGCCTCAACGAGATTGTCTGCGTAGCGCGCGTTTAACACCGCAGTCGTTCGGTGATATCATCGCTGGCTCCGCTTTGCCTCGTAAGATCGGGCACTGGTGTGGGAGCTGTCTCTTGTTCTGGGGTGCCGGTCGTTCGGTGCCGCTTGACTGCTGGAGCGTCCCCGGGCTGCGCCTCCGCAGCTGTGAATTTAAGCGGGATGACGGCGCCGTTCTCCCGCATCATGAGCCTTAAGCGGCATCTGATTCGCGGGGACGGGGATGAAGCCACGAGAGCGGCGGGAGACGGGGCAGAGCGATCTGTTCAAGGCGAGGCTCGACCAGATCATCGACATGGGCCACCCGCGGGTGCGGCTGGCTCAGCGGATCGATTGGGGGTTTCTCGAACAGCAGTTCGGCGCGGTTTATTCAGACGGTCCCGGCAGCCCGCCTTTGCCAACCAGGCTCATGGCGGGGCTGCACATCCTGAAGTACAGCGAGAACCTGTCCGATGAGCGCATTTGCGAGGCCTGGGCCGAGAACCCTTATTTCCAGTATTTTTGCGGCGAGGAGTTCTTCCAGCACACCCTTCCCTTCGACCGCTCGTCGCTGACGCGCTGGCGGCAGCGCATGGGCGAGGAGCGGCTCAACGCGCTGATCCAGGAGAGCCTTGCGGTGGCGGCGAAGACCGGGGCGCTGAAGCCGTCGGAGCTTTCCGCCGTGGTCGTGGACACGACCGTGCAGCCGAAGAACGTGGCCCATCCCACGGACGCGAAGCTTTTGAACCGGGCGCGCGAGCGGCTCGTCCGGCTCGCCAAGAAGCACGGCGTTCGCTTGCGCCAGTCCTATGCGCGTGTGGGCAAGTTTGCGCTCATCAAACAGCAGCGCTACGCGCATGCGAAGCAGTTTAGGCGCGCGAACAAGAGCTTGCGAACGCTGAAGACCTATCTCGGGCGGGTGATGCGAAACATCCGCCGCAAGATCGCAGGCGACGAGGCGCTTCAGGCCATCTTCGCGCACCCCCTATCCTTGGGCTGGCGGGTGTTGGCGCAGAAAAAACGCCAGGACGCGCCGAAGGTCTATGCGCTTCACGCGCCCGAGGTCGAGTGCATCGGCAAAGGCAAAGCCCACAAGCCTTACGAGTTCGGCGTCAAAGTCAGCCTCGCCACCACCATTGCGCCGTCAAAGGGTGGTCAGTTCATCCTTCACGCCAAGGCGCTTCCCGGCAATCCCTATGACGGGCATACGCTCAAGACCGTCCTTCCAGCCATTGAAGCGATGACCGGCGCAGCCCTTTCCCGCATCCTCGCCGACGCCGGATACAAGGGCCACAACGCCCCGGAAGAACACAAGTTCAAGGTCTACACCCAGGGCCAGAAACGCGGCGTGACCGACGCCATCAGACGCCAGCTCAAACGCCGCGCCGCCGTCGAGCCCGTCATCGGACATTGCAAAGAAGACCACCGAATGGACCGGAACTTCCTCGCTCATCGCGATGGCGACGCCATCAACGCCGTCCTCGCCGCCGCCGGCTATAACTTCCGCCGCCTGCTCGCGTGGCTCGCGATAATCTTGCGTGTCTTCCTACAGGCCTTCCTGCCCGAGCCCGTGTCCCAATCAGCCTGAAACCCGGAAGTTCACGGCCGACCAGATCAGATCGGTGTTTTCACAGAGACCGTTTTAAGGACCTCCCTTTCCTTGACCTGAAGACAGCCAGGCTCCAACTCCATGCACTGCGAACTGGTCGTAAGCCGCAAGGCGTAATTGATCTCTTGCTTGGCAAGAAGCCCATCTGCAGCCGTTTCTTTCGATACTTTCATATGAATGTTAACGGCGATCTGGTCGCGGGATGCAGGAATGCGTGCGGCCTCATTGCTGATGAGGTCGCCATCCTTGAACTCCTTGAGCGCCGCCACGGTCGTCATGCTTCTCACGTATTCCGGGTTGGCCTTGTAGAAAACCGGAAGCTCGAGACTTGCAGCGAAGATCCCGGCGACGAGAGCAATAAGGGACAGAGTTTGAGGCATTTTCTCCTCCTTTTAGACTTACATGCTGGGTGCAATGTGCACCGTAATGGCGGCCTTGTAGGTGCCGGCCATTTTGTTTGTCGTGTCGCCAATCTTGACCGTGAGCAGATGGCTCGATTGGCCCGCCGTGCCTTGAATGCGTAGCACCGTACTCGAAAGCGTGGTGGTCTGGCCGTCAACGGCCAAAAAAAACGGAATGGTCGACTGATCGCTGGCCGGGCTTCCCTCGCGAACGAGAGAGCCCGCCGTGGCCCGAAACTCGAGGCAGTGGCGCTGGGTGGCGCGCGTCTGCATGACCACGGATTTTGTGCCGTTCGGGTTCAGACTGGAAAATTCCAGGGTGGTCCGGGTTCCGGAGCCGGCGAGGTTGGTCTGGAAAAGCGCAGGGACGACGCAAGAAAGGGTGAGCTCGATATCGTCCACGGTCGTCCGGCCGCCCACAGGCGTCAGGGAAAAGCCGAGAGGCCGGGACAGGGTCCCGGCCGTTGCGGCCTGGCCGCGATACACGAGAAGCGTCAGGTGCAGATCGTAGGACTGACGCGGCTGCAAGACCGGCGTGGCGGCCGCAAACGTCTGCTGCCAGCCGCCCGCCATGACCGCGAAGCGAAGGCCCAGGGCGAATTGCAAGGGCAAAGAGCGGTTGGGAATCGACAGCTGATAGGCGCACCGGTCGCTCCCCACATTTTGCACCTTGACCGCGATCTCTTGCTGGGCATCGACCGGCGCGAACGGGTTGTAGGAGAGCGGCGCCCGCGCCGCGGTGGACACAATCTTGCCAGCGCAGGCCCAGGCCGGTGCCGCACCGAACAGCAATAGAGCTACAAGAAGGACGCCGCGTCTCATTTGGGACACCCGGGCTTCAGCGTTCCCGCGTCGAAAATCCCGGGGGCGTTGTCGGGGATGCTGAGGCGGTAGCAGAGCGGCGGCTCGCCGATCATTTCGACGCGCCAGGCACCGGGCTTCAGCCCTTCCGCGCAAAAGCGCCCGGCCCGGTTCGTGAACACCACCACCGCCTTCTTCGGATCGGCGGCGCCTTCCACTTTGGCAAGACCGCTGATCAGCGCCAAGGGCTTTCCCTCGGCTTCGAGGTTGCCGATCGCCATCATGCCGCGCTCGGCGGAGCCCACCGTCAGCGCATAGCCGCTCTTATAGGCGGGGCGAACATCGAACATGCCCGTGCCCAGATCATAGCCTTCCGGAGGATCCTGCGCCTCTATCGCAAATTGCGAGCGCGCGTAGGAGGGAAGATCGGAGACAAGCGCCGGGCCCAGACTGTCGGAGCGCGCCCGGGCAAAGGCCTCGCCCGGCACCTGCAGGGTTGTCGCATCGGCCGGGTCATGAGGAACGAGGATGGCAAAACTGTCCGCAATGGGCCGGCCGACCGCGACGTGCTCGTCGGCAAACGCAATCGCGGTGGCGCCCGACACCTGGCTCACATCGCTGGACAGACCGTCGTTTGCCTCGAACACGCGCCGGGTCCGGCTCGCCGACAGATCGAAGCGGGCGCCGGAATAGCTCGCGCTCAGATTGGCCTGATCCTGCGCCGGCCCTTGCGTCAAATCCCTGACCATCTCGGCCTTGACGGCGTAGTGACCGTCGGCGGCCGAGCCTTCGGAGGCGACGCCAAGCGTGGACTTGCCTCCGTCCTGGGTGAGCGTGACCTCCGTGTCGCGCCCGGGCTTCCAGGCGATGCGGCCCAGCACGCTCCAGCCGCCTGGCGAGGCACTCTGGCCTGGCGACGCACTCTGGGAGACGGAGGGGGGGCTGTCGTAGGAGAGGGTGACCGACCAGGTCCAGTCTGGCTGGATGGATTTTGACAGCGTCACGCCGCCGCCGGGCTTCGGCGCTGAATATTGCGCTCCCGCCGAAAGCGTGCCCGAAAGCGCGACCGTATACTCGTCCGGGAGCGCCACCGAATAAAAGCCGTTGAGAGAGAACAGCTCGCCAAGGCTTCCATTGGCGGCAAACAGCGGCGTGAAGCCGCTGCTTTTATATTGCCCCGCCAGCTGCGCCATCCCGGGAAGGCCCCAGGTTTTGAACAGCGTGTCCGGCGTGTAGAACAGCGACGCAGCCACGCCCGAAAGGCCATCTGCCGTCAGGCTTCCGTCAAGCTCTGCGGAGAGACGCCCGAGCCGGGTGGGCGTGACGGCCATGACGCCCGCCACGGAACTTTCGATGGTGGACTGGGCATGCACCGTGGCGGTCACATCCTCGGTGAGGCCTCGCTGGTAATAGCCGGTCACGGCTGGATCGCGCCACGTGTAGGCGATGCCGCTTGGGCTCACCGTGCTGTGGTACCCCGCCGCCAGGGCCCACTCGCTCACGCCGGCCGCAAGGAGGGTGTGATCGTAGAACACCGTGAATTTGAGCGTCTCGCGGTGGCCGGTATCGTCGGTGATTTCAAGCGTCAGCGTGTTTTCGCCCGCTTTCAGCGGAAGCTCGCTGATATCGTGGTCGCCGGGCGGCATCTGCAGCCGGCGAACCACCTGGCCGTTCACGATAATGGCCACTTCCGACGGTCTGTCGAGGCGAAAGGACCTTTGGCCCGTTGGCCGGATCGCCTTCTGGGGCTGCAGCTTGCCGTAGGATTTCTGGATGGAGACGCCCAGAAACCCGCCCCCGGTCTGAATGCCCTGGGTCACGGCCGTGATGTCGCCCGCCGTGTAGCGGATGGCGTTTGCGGGATCGTCATAGACGGCGCGCGTTCCCTGCCGCGCCAGATGTCCCGGGCCGCTCACCGTGGCTTCGTTTTCGATCACAAGGTCGAGAACGCGGATTGCGGCCGCCGTGCCGAGGGTCGGGGCCAGCGCGGCCGGCTGCGAAAGGCTTGCCTCGGTGTATTGGGCGCTGCCGCTCAGATTGAGATAGCCGCTGAGGGAGGCCTTGCGCGCGAGCTGCTCGGCGGGGGCCTCCTCGCCGCTCTGGGAGAGGGAAACATGGGCGCTCGGACGCATGTCCGCGGTTGGGAAAAAGCTCAGCGTCATCTGCCCGATATCGAACTCGAAGGGAAGGCCGGCCTCCTTCAAATCCTTCAGCCGCACAAATCCCGCCTGCGCCGGAAGCCTCTTCACCGTCTGCATCATGGCCTCCTTGAGAAGAGGGGCGGCGAGCTGCAAAAGCGTCTCCTGCTCGATGGCCTCCACGCGTTCGTCCGAAATCTGACTTGGGATCTCGCCCAGATAGAAGTTTGCGTCCTTCAAGGCGAGATTGATGGTGATGACGGGCCTCGCCACGGCCGCTTTCGCGGCGCTCCCGGTGCCGCCTCGAGAAGAAGCGGCTTCGGGAAGGTTTTGCGCCAGCGCGCGGGGTTCAAGCATCAGCATGAGGGCTGGCAGAAGGTTGAGGACACGCATGGCACGGCCTGGCCCATCGACATGACTGGCCCCGCGCTATTTCGAGGCCTTGGCGTAGGCAAGTTGAGCGGTGACGCTCGAGGCCTGCGTCGGCAGCTCGACCGGGATCTTGAAGCGCCGACGCTTGCCCGGCTGCACCACGGCGGCGCCAAGACGCAATTGAAGCTCCCCCGGCGTCAGCGTTTGCGACCAGCTTCCCGACCGAAGCGTCAGCGTCGCATCGCTCAGCTTTGCATGCATGGTGCCGGAATTGCCGATCAGAAGGCTCGCATAGCGCTTGCCGCCATCCATCACCGTCTCGGCGGCCAGCACGTCCAGGCTGCGGGTGCCCGACGGCGGAGCCACGTTCGCGATTACGTCGAAATTGAAGAGGATCTGCACGCCCGACTTCTCCTTCGGCATGGTCACCGGGAGCTGATCGACCGCGAAAATGTAGGTTTGGCTTTTGGCGAGCGGCGCGCCCACCCACTGGATGCGGAAAACCTGCTTGCTGTGCGGCTTCAGCATGCGGGCGGGCGGGAAAATAAGAAAATCCGACGGCGCGGGCGTCAGATGCTGGCCTCCGTTTTCGTCGAGCTCCACCCGGAAGGTCTCGATCTCGATCGGGGTGTCGGTCGCACTGTCGTTTTCGACAACGATTTGCGTGGTCCGGTTGGATGCGCCGGAACCGAGTTCGACAATAAGCGGCGTCACGCCAAGCGCGTGCGCCTCACCCGCTGCGAACAGGGCTTCCAGGAGAAGAAGGCAAAACATTCTGAGAAAAAACGCCATAGAACCCCACTCCCTTTGCGTCACCGCAAAGGCTGACCTCATAAAGTTGATGAAAGCGGCGGGAAGGACGCGCCCAAACGCCCTTTCCGCCAAACAGCTACATGGAGGCGCCGACCTTCACGGTCACGACATCGGTATAGGTTCCCTGCACGACCGGCAGCGTGCTCGGCTGGGTGGCGAAATTCAGGGAGAGCGCGCCCACGTTGGCTCCGGCAGCCTGCACCTTCGCAACCTTATTGCCTGTGCTCGTGTCGAGCGTGATGCTGAGGGTGCCCCAGTTCGCCTGGACGGTGTAGGGCACGGTGGTCAGGAAGCTGCCGCCCACCACGCTCGAAGCGTTAGAGGAAGTCAGGCCTCCATTCTGGCTGGAGACGCTCAGCCAGGCGTTGTAGTTGCACATGGCATTGCTGATCTGGAGCGGCATCGTCGAGGCCGTGACGAGCGCGGTCGACGGGTCGATGAATTGGGTGAGCGAGATGGTGTTCGCCGCATAGGTGGCGTTGGTTGCTCCTCCCGTCGCGGTCGCGGCGCCGAGAAGGCAGACCGGCACGGCGGTGCCGGTCACCGTGAAACTCGTGCTCGCGCTTGGCGTGTCGGCGTGCGACGGTTCCATCGCCGCCTCAGCGGCAAGCGCCGCCAAAGCAAGCGTGATGACTGTTGTCTTTATCCGCGGGTGCATTTTTTTTGCGCCTTTCCTACATTTGCGGTTTGAAGGTTATGGTGATGGTGTCGGCGTAGGCGCCGGCGAGCAGCGGAAGCCCGTTCGCGCCGCCGGCCGCAACGGTGATTTGCAATTGCAGCGTTCCGGCAAATGCCCCCGGCACCGCGGCCAAGGGCGAGGACTGGCCGGCAGCGCCGGATGTCTGCAAGCTGCTGCTCAAGCCACCCCACAGGACGCTGGCGCTGTAATCCACATGGTTGGAAAATCCAGGCGTTGCGCCGCTGCTTGTCTGCAAGCCGCCCACATTCGACTGAATCGCAAAGGTGTGGGCGTTATTGCAAATGCCATTCAGGGACAGTGCAATGGACGCGGGCTGCAGTTGAGCGGTGGCGGGATCGACCAGTTGATTGATCGTGAGGGTGGCTTGGCTTCCGGACGCTGAACCCAGCGTCATGTTCGAGGCCGGCCCGGACTGTGGCGGGGTAAAATAGCAGATCGCAGGTGCTGCGCCCTTGACAGCAACAGCCGGCCCATCGGCCGCCATGGCGGACGTCGCAAAGACCGCGACCGCCAAACTCACAGTGACGAAACACCACTCAAACACAACTGCACCTTTATTTACAACATTTTATTGAAACTGCTTCAATGATCGGTTGGGGTCAATATGTCTGTGAAATAAAACGCAGGTTATTCACAGCTGTTTACTCTCTCTTTAGTTGTAATATCTAAAGCACCAGAACTCACGCGGAAGTTGAGTGTGTCAGTATAGGTGCCGGCGACAGGATACTGGCCCGATAATCCCCACGACAAAGTCAGGGTCACTCCTTGGTTGATTGCCGACGCCTCCGGGCTTGAGGCTCCGGCGCAGCGAGAGGCTCCGAGCAACATGGTGCTGGATGAACATCCGCCAGCAAGAAGACCACCGCTAGTGCCGATCGAATAAGAAACAGCGTAGGGCACCAGGGAGACAAAAGGCGGAGGAACGGGCTGCCAGGTGTAGTGTCTGAGCCCCCCGTGCCTCGACGATAGGACGAACTGAAAGTAGCTGTTGCAGGAAAAGCCAAACGATAGCGTCGCCGATCCGGCCGTTGATAACTCACCAAGATATATCGCTGGCGTCGTGGCCGTGATCGAGCAGGACGGGGCCACGGCAACGTTAACATCCACCGTGACGGAGGCGTCCTGCGCCGAAGGGCGGACCGGGGCCGCCGAAACGACCAGTCCGAAGAGGAGGACCGCCTTTGCGGCAGGACAGGCCCTTTCGGGCGTTCTTCCGACTGGCCCGGGTATCTTCCTGCAAGCGTCCTGGATCATCACCTTTGGTCTCTTTAAACGCCGATCCGCGTCTTGATCCCGCATCGCGATGAGCCGCACAAAACATCTGCCTGCGCCCGCTATCGTCTCTCGAGTGCGGCGGTCCCGGTCGCTTTCACGCCCGGTTGGCCGAAGTTTGGTCCCGCCATCGCCGTCGCTGCCTTGAGGGTTGGGCCGTTGATCGTTCCCACCACGTCCCGATAAGCCGGCGCAAGCGAAGACACGACGATCAGCGTCCCGACAAAGGCCGCAAGCGAGAGCCCAATGGAGAAATGCCACGACGCCGTCATTTCTGGCGCCTCGTTTCAGGCTTTCGGCCGGCTTGGGTTGCCCTTCCGGACCACTCGGCTTGAATTGCAGGTGCGCGAACGCTGGAGCCAAAACCGCTATTGATGCCGACATAAACCCCGGCCCAGTTTGTTTGGGGACGTGAAACGGGGGGCCGACCGACCGCTTTACCAGACTATCGTTCTCTGTCATTGACGGAGGCCACAAACCCTATAACGCCGAAAGAAGCGGCAACGGCGCGACGCCACATATCCCGAACCCAATCGCATAACACTTTTAACGATAAGGAAACTGTCTATCGGGACATGCACGACAGGGAAACCAACCTTAAATAAAATACCAGATGAACTCAGGCTGCGTTTTGTCGGACGCGGTCTACTATTTCGTCACCCATACGACATGATATTTGCTGATCCTTCATGCGCCAAGGCCACAGCACCTCGTCCTCAGCCGCCTAAAGGCGGGGGATTTTGATCCCCTATGGGGGACTTTAAAACTGCGTTTGCTTGAGTGCGAGGCGCTTTACGACGAGCAACGCGTCCAACTGCCCGCATTGACCACTCCAGGCCTGAATTAAGCATCTTGCCAAGTCGTGAACGCACCCACCGTATCAGTCATAAATAAAGTATTATATTATTCAATAGCTTAGGCTAAAGCTGTGGATTAAGGCGGGATTGCGGCAAATTAAGGCTCTTTTTAGGCTTGCGTAATAGGAAAAGCACCTTTAACACAATGTTCATAAGCGACGGCATGGAGTTCAGAGATGCAAGTGGAGAGTAAGTCGCCTTAGTTTTGAACAGGAATCTGGGCACGCATGTGTGCTCCAGTATAAAGCTTTACGGACCGTACTCAGCTTCCGCTCTTCTCACTCGACCACACCGGAAGGCTTCGACGCGAAAGCGGCAGACGACCTGAAATCATAGCAGCATTAGTCGGCCATGCGCTCGTGACAATACAGCGAACAGATACGCGCGCCTGGCTGCATAGGGAAGTGTCATGCGTAGTGTTCCAACCGCCTATGGCGGCTTGATTCATAGTCTGCATCCAACTGTGGGCGGAAGGCTCGCCAATCATTGTCTTGCCGAGACCTGGGTTCAGCAGGCGATCGCTGCTGGCTGTGACCCATGCATGCAGCAAGAACCCTTGATGAGCGAGGATTACGCTGGAGAGTGGTTGCTGGTCCTTTCGATGGCCGGGCACGCCAGTCCTCTCCATCCGGGAAGGCTACCCGAGGGACTTCTGGACGAGGTCTTTATAGTGCTAGCTCGCCTCGGACGCCTGACGCACGATGACTTCCTGAAGCCATGGCACGGTAATGTGCTGCTCGATGACAGCGCAGCAAGGGCGATCGGCTTTAGGATTAGGCTTGTCAGAGAGGCATTGTATTGGAACATCGGCCACTTCTACGCGCGCTGCGGTATCGATCCGAAAGTCGGTGAGGCCATTGAAGATGGATACCTTTCCCCTCTTTCGCCCGATCAGGAGATGCTGCGTGCGATTTGCGCGCATTACGACATCCCTGAAGAGTGGATCCTGCATGGAGCCGCAGAAGAGATCGAAGCCTGAACGTTCCCTGAGGATGCAAACTCCCGCCCCGGAGAGCATCCTCACCCCTGGCCAGCTGTAGGTTCCCCCTTCCCACGCCTGGCCCTTTGCAACGCCCGATATTGATTACGGTCCCCCGCCGACAACATCGGGCGTTGCCCTCTAAAGCCTAACGGAGGTTCGCTTGAAGATGATGCCGTATTGGAAGTTTTCTGTTGCGCTCTCGCTTATTCTTTTTCTTGCAACACTCGCTGTCCTGTCTGTCCTGACACCGGCGGCACAGGACGTAGCCGGAAAGATCAATAATCCAACGCTCAAGGCCGCAGCCGCCATCGAAATTGCCATGAGGGTGCCTGGGCGCAGCCACTCTGCCGCTTTGAAAACAGATTAAAATTGGCTTGGACCAGGTTGCGGTGGTGGTCGCAATCAGGGTAACGAATGAAGGTTGAGTTATGCGTGAAATGCTGATTGAAGGCCTATTTTCGAACGATGGCGGTCCCTCCGACGACGAATGTCAGCGAGCTGAAGAGTGGCCTGAGAGCCAGTTTTGAAACCGCCATCCATGGTGGCCTTCCCCGACAGTTGGCGATCGCCACAGTATTGGAATGGGTTTCGGAGGAGTGCGCCCGGCTTCAGACGGAGGTCACATCGAGTTAGCTCCGCGCAAGCGGGCCGCAATAGAGTTTAGCTCGTTTCGGAGAGAGTTTAGCCTCTTTAGAAAGTCGGGCTGCGATTGAGACAGGCTTCGCATCTCGACCCCAAGGCTTCGTAATCTTCGGCTTACTTCGGCAAGGTCCGGTTCGCGGGTTTGCACAGGATCGCGTTCAACATCTTGCTCCAAAACCATTGATGTCTTCCACTCGAAGGGTCACAGCAACGCTTGGCACGAACAAGCGGAAGCTTAACTTTGTTTTACTGGCGCCTGACATAAAAACCCCTAGCAGGCGCGGGGGACTTGCTAGGGGCTGAGAAAAAACTGTCAGAAGATACTCCTCCAGCGATTGTGGGCCAGCCAAAGGGGATGTCAGTTTTTTTAAGACTTGCCGCATTTTCATGCAGCACCTTTTCCGTAATTGATAAGATATGAGACGTCAAGCTTCGCGCAAGCTGCGCCGCTCTTGGCGTTCAGCCCTGTGGATGAATAGACCGAGGAGAGGCGTAATCACAACGAGCAGGGCTTGCCCAGGGCGCTACCAGCCGGGACCCGTGCTCGGCTAACGCATTTGCATTCGTAAATTTGAATGGGTGCGCCATGGACTTCCGTCTCCGGAAGCAGACACTTTTAGAACGCGCCAAGCGCGTCGAGAGAAAAGCACGCCGACAGAAAAACGCGCAAGCGCACGACATCTTGCGCGCCCTCGCAATGCTTTGTCGAGCACGGCCCAGATGCGTTTGTGGTCGGCGTAATCGACACCGCCGGAGAACGCGATCTTCGGGCCTTTCGGTAACATGAGTTCGGTGTCGGCCTTGCGGCGCGCGGCGATGAAGTCGCGCGCTCACTGAGGATCAGGAAGAACAGCTGCAAAGCCTCCTGAACGAACTGGAAACGCTCGATGAGATGGGCGACCGCTCCGAGCAGGAAGAAACGCAACGCGACCTCGTCATTCGCGCAATTGCCGATCTCGAAAACCGTTCGCCCGTCTATGACGAGGCGCAAAAAGCCAAAGCCGGAGCCTGGCGCGGTTTGTGGTGGATGTCGTCGAACAGCTGGACCTCTCAGCGATGAGCAAGGCCTATCGCGGCTCGGGTTCGGCGAGCTACCATCCTTGTCTGTTGGTTGGGCTTCTGGTTTACGGCTACGCCACGGGCGTGTTCTCAAGCCGCAAGCTGGAGCGGGCCACTTATGACTCCGTGGCCTTCCGCTTCGTTGCAGCCAATCAGCATCCCGATCACGACACGATCGCCGCCTTCCGGAGGCGCTTTTTGAAGGAGATCGAGGCGCTGTTCGTGAAGATTTTGCTTTTGGCGCGCGAGATGGGCCTCTTGAAGTTGGGGACGGTAGGCTTGGACGGGACGAAGATCCACGCCAACGCCAGCAAGCACAGCGCGCTCTCTTATGAGCATGCGGCCAAAATCGAGGCGCAGTTGAAGGCCGAGGTTGCGGAGCTTTTGGCGAAGGCCGAAGCCGCCGATCAGGCGGATGTTCCCGATGGGATGTCGATCCCGGAGGAACTGGCGCGCCGCGAAGAGCGGCTGAAGAAAATCGCCGAAGCCAAAGCCAAGATCGAAGCGCGCGCCAAAGAGCGCACCGAGCGCGAACTGGCCGAGCATAAAGCCAGGCTTGCGGCGGGCGCGGCCAAGGAAAAGGCGACAGGCAAAAAGCCCGGCGGGAAGCCGCCTGCGCCGCCGGCGGAAGGACCGCTGCCGGGCGATCAGATCGATCTGACGGATGAAGAGTCGCGCATCATGCCGGTTTCAGGCGGCGGCTTCGAGCATGCTACAACGCGCAAGCCGCTGTCGCGGAAGGCAGCCTCCTGGTCGTCGCGAACGGCGTAACCCAGGCGCCAAACGATAAGCGCGAGCTCGAACCGATGCTGGCCAAGATCGGCGCCCTTCCCGAAGAGTTGGGCAAGGCCGAAACGCTGCTCGGCGACAACGGTTACTTCAGCGAGGCCAACGTAAAGGCGTGCGAGGCGGCCGGGATCGAGCCGCTGCTCGCCATGGGCCGGGATTCGCATCATCTGTCCTTGAGCGAGCGCTTTTCCGGCGCGCCGCCCGCGCCGGAAATCCAACCCCTGTTGAAGCCATGCTCGTCGCCTGCAAACGCCCGAAGGCAAAGCGCTCTACGCCAAGCGCAAATGCACGCCCGAGCCGGTCTTCGGCATCATCAAGTCCGCGCTCGGATTCCGCCAGTTTCTCTTGCGCGGGCTCGAAAATGCGCGCGGCGAGAGGAGCCTTGTGACCATGGCTTGGAATGTGAAGCGGATGTTTTCTCTCAAGACCGCATGAGGGGCGGTTCATCCGCTGTGCTTGCCCTGACGCGCAAGCTCCGCTGCAAGGCGCTGTCATGACGCCGCTGCTCCCCAAGCCCAGTCCGACAGGCTGCTAGACTGATCAGCTCGGGTTCGACGCGCGAGTTTTCTTCTGGCTCAAGCATATCGGCGAACAGCCGCCCCTCAAACTCATCACGCTCATAGCCAAACATGTCGCAGAGGGCACGATTACAGTGCGCGATATGCCCCCCGCGATCAACAACGGCCATGCCTGCGCTGGCGTGCTCGAAAATCGAGCGAAATAGCATCTGATTATCTTGACGCATGCGGCGCTCCATGCGCGAAGCCGAATTGAGTCGCTACTTTGCTGCTGGCTAGGTTGTGGCAATCTGGCGGCGCCTATATGGCAAGGTCGATTACCACGTGTACGGAACTGCCCTCGACCGGATTCCGCTTGCGATGATAGCAGGAAGCAAAATGCCCCCGAGAAAAAGCTTCGCCTTACTTTTCTATTTGTGATGTTTCTGCGCAACAGGGCAGATTCACGCTACCGGCCTGCTGCAAGCGTCCTTGTTAATACGCGCCGCGCCCCTCATCCCGTTCCAGCACGACGCCTGAAAACCGTCAAAGGCAAGCGAAGTACATTTTCCAAGCGGACCTTGCGCGGCGGAAAAACTGTGCGGGCGTGGAGTATTTGCTACCATTGCGAGCCCTTGTGGCCAGGCAAACCACCCTAAAATACACTCCTACACTTGTGGAATAGAAAAAACATATAAAATAGATACAAACTCGGATCCAGCTCAGATCAGTTATTTCTATATTTTTTTTCCTGTAATTGTTGAAGCACCAACTTGCCTGGTCGGTTGGCCGCAAGGGCGCTCCAGGGGAGAAAATGTTCCGCGTCGCCCTCAGAGCTCGGAGGCTGTTGAGGGTTTTCCATCGCCGGCGCTCAAGCCTGCTCCTTCGGCGGCGGCGCAACCTGGATCGTTTCGGAAGTCGCGAAGGTGGCGGGCCGACTTGTCCACCACTTCGAGGCATTGCCAGCCTGCCGAGTGATCGACTAGACGCCGCAGTAGCTCGGGAGTTGACCTCAAACTTATCGCTGGTGGACCTTGGTTATCCCCAGGAGCCGCTTTGCACATTCGGCGGACGGACTGGCGCAGGCGATGAGCGCGCACGGTTGCACAAAAGTCTTGTTCAACCGGATTTCGACTCGTGGCTAGCTTTCCTTGGCTTGGACGCCAAGTGGTGATCCATTATCCTAAAGAGCGGCTGTGGACCGGGAACGGCCCTCCCTTGGACACGCCATTACCGAATTCCTGGTCTCATCCACCCGCCATGCCTTATTCCCAAATCTTAAGCACAGGCAGCTACGTACCCGAGCGCGTTGTAACGAATGCCGAAGTTGACGCTCTGATCGGTGAAGCCACGAGTGATTGGCTTATCGCTAACGTGGGTATCCGCGAGCGGCGCTGGATGGCGCCCAATCAAACCACCTCTGACCTCGTCGTGGAGGCGGCTCGCCGGGCTCTGGCGAAAGCTGGTCTTGAACCTGCCGATCTCGACCTGCTCATCGTTTCCACTGACACGCCCGATTACCTATCCCCGGCCACCTCTGCCGTAGTGCAACATAAGCTCGGTGCGTCGCGGGCGGGTTTTTACGATGTGAACAGCGCCTGCGCCGGTTGGATCGTAGCCGCTGACCAAGGCGCACGCTATCTGCTCACAGAACCAAGTGCCAAGTACGTTCTGGTAGCAGGCGGGTATGGCATAAGCCGTTTTCTCGATTTCAAGGACAAAAAAACGGCCAACATATTCGCCGATGGAGCGGGAGCGGTTGTCCTCGGCCGCGGCGATGCGCCGGGTTGGCTGGGCGCCAACTCGCTATCGATGGGAAACTTTCACGACACATTAGGGATATACACCGGCGGCGCACTCCGGCCCTGCTCGCTACAGAACCTGGAAACTTTCGGCAGCCCCAGGCTAGAGTTCGCCCGCCCGTTTCCGCGCACCTTCAGCACTGAAAATTGGCCGAAACTTATGCGGGGCGTTCTCAATAAGGCTGGTCTCTCTTTCGATGCCGTGGACCACTACTACTTTACTCAGATTAATCTGCGTATCATCGAAGAGGTGATGGAAACGATAGGCCAGCCCTTGAGCAAAACGCACTGGATTATGGACAAATGGGGATACACGGGATCTCCCTCCATGGTCATTGCTCTCGACGATGCGATTGCACAAGGGCGCGGTCCTCTGCCAGGAGAAACAATCCTGTTTTGTGGTTCTGGCGGCGGAATCACAATGGCTGCCTCGGTCTGGAAGTGGACGGTTTGATCTGTATGTCCTTGGTAACCGAGAGCAGGCGACGTTTTGGATTGGAGTGATCGCGGCGAGC
>CAVSHC010000007.1:0-203224 GCA_963727795.1 uncultured Alphaproteobacteria bacterium | reverse complement strand
CAAGCTCACCATGAGGTCCAAGCCCCTGAAATCGTTCCGCCTCATCCTTGTAACTTGAAAACCGCCGCATTGGCGAGGCCTTGTGCCGATGCGGGCGCGGCGAGAGGCCGTCTCACCCTGGGGCCGAAAAGTCCGCAGCTCAGCATGGGTCCTCCGCCGCAAGTCCATTAAGCCCGAACAGTCGCCGGGGCCGCATATTGAGCCCGTTTAGACAAGGAAGGGCCGGGATGGAGACAAATGCGCAACCTGTTTTTGTAGGCATCGATGTTTCGAAGGGTAAGCTCGATGTGGCGCTCTGGCCCTCGGGAGAACAGTTCACGATCGAACGCAACGCAAAAGGCTTGAACAGCCTTTGCGCCAGGCTCGCCGCCTCGAACCCTGTCACCATCGCCTTGGAGGCCACGGGCGGGTTCGAAACCGTTGTCGCCGCGGCTCTGGCCGCCGCCAGTCTGCCCATCGCCGTCGTCAATCCGGCCCAGATCCGCGCCTTCGCCCACGCGCTCGGCAAAAGAGCCAAAACAGACCCCATCGACGCAGCCGTCATTGCGCGCTTTGCCGAAGCGACAAGGCCCGCCATCAGACCGCTGGCCGACGCCGAAACCCAGCTCCTCGCCGATTTCATCGCAAGGCGCCGGCAAATCGTAGAGATGATCGTCGCCGAAAAACAAAGACTTGGCCGCGCTCCCGCCAAACGCCTGAGAAAGAGCATCGAACGCCTCTTGAAGGCCCTGGAGAAAGAGCTCTCAAGCCTCAACGGCGATATCGATGCGGCCGTCAGGGCTTCCCCATTGTGGAAGGCGAACGAGGAGCTTCTCACCTCCGTCCCGGGCGTCGGCCCTACCACCGCACGCACTCTCATCGCTGAATTGCCCGAGCTTGGGACTTTGACGCGCAAGGAAATCGCGGCGCTGGCCGGTCTTTGCCCCTTCACGCGCCAGTCCGGACAGTGGCGCGGCAAAAGCTTCATCGCAGGAGGCCGGGCAAGCGTGCGCGCCTGTTTGTTCATGGCGGCGATGGTCGCAGCGAGGTTCAACCCAACCCTGAAAACCTTCTTTGACCGCCTCGCCGCCGCCGGGAAGCCAAAGAAAGCCGCTCTCGTCGCCGTCGCAAGGAAACTCCTCACCATCCTCAACGCTATCGTCCGAGACCAAAAACCATGGCAAATCGCTTGACAGCCAAGACAGTCGCTGAGCTTGTCGAAGGATGAGGCCCCGTTCCACCTTTTTTCGGCATCCTGCGGAAGGAGCGGCGCCCGCGCGCCGCTCCTCTTGCGCCAGCTTACAGGCTGTCGCCGAAGTCCGCGCGGAACTTCGCGACGAGTTTTTCCTGCCAGCCGGAGACAGGCTTCAGCAGCCCGTAGAAGAAGCGCAGGATCTCCGGCTCCTCGTAGAAGATGAGTTCGCCAATAAGCTTGCGGTTCTGGTACAGCCAGTCGATGCGGTCGATGGCGTAGTCCACCTGCGAGAGCGTGAACACACGGCGCGGCATCGCCAGACGCAGCAGCTCCATGTTCGAAAAGACTTCGCTGCCGTCCGGGTTGCGCTGCTCGGAAAGCGTGCCGCGCTCCATGCCGCGCACGCCGCCCGCGATGTACATCGCCGACGCCAGCGCGCCCGCGATGTATTGCGACGGCGGGACATGATCGAGGAAGCGCTTCGCGTCGATATGACAGCCAAGACCGCCGGCGGGCGTGATCACGGGGACGCCGCGCTTCACCAGCTCATTCACCATGTACTCGATGAACTGCGGACCCTGGCTGACCATGTCCTCGTCCATGGTCTCTTCGAGACCGACGGTCATCGCCTCGATCTCGCGCACCGACATGCCGCCATAGGTGAGGAAGCCTTCGTAAAGCGGCACAAGACCGCGCATCTTCCGGTAAATATCCTCGCTCCGCATGCACATGGCGCCGCCGCGTACGCAGCCAAGCTTGCGAGCGGAGAAGTAGATGATGTCGCAGAGATCGGCGATGCGCCGCGTGATCTCGCGAATGCTCATGTGCTTGCAGGCTTCTTCGCGGACCTTGTTGAAGTAGAGATTGTCGGCGAGAAGGCTGGCGTCCATCACGAGGAGCAGGCCATACTTGTCGCAGACCTTCCGGACGTCGGCAAGGTTCTGCAGCGAAACCGGCTGGCCGCCGATGAGGTTCGTGCCGAGACTCCACGCGCACGAAGGCGACGTTGTCGGCGCCATATTTCTTTACGACCGCTTCAAGTTTGCCGATATCCATATCGCCCTTGAACGGCAGGTCGCTCGTGACTTCGAGACCCTCGTCCTTGACAAGCTCCTCGACCACGCCGCCATTCAACGTGATATGCGCCTTCGTGGTCGTGAAGTGATAGTTCATCGGCACGACCTTGCCGGGCTTCACGAAGACTTGGGACAGGATGTTTTCGCAGGCGCGGCCTTGGTGCGCCGGCAGGATCCAGTGCATGCCGAACAACTCGCGCAGCTTGGCTTCGAGCCTTGTATAGGTCGCGCTTCCGGCGTAGCTGTCGTCGGCCACCATCATCGCGGCGACTTGCTGATCGCTCATCGCGTTCACGCCGCTGTCGGTCAGCATGTCCATGAACACGTCGCAGTTCTGCAACAGGAAGGTGTTGTTGCCGGCCTCGTTCACGGCCTTGAGCCGGGCTTCGACAGGCAGCAATGTAAGCTTCTGAACGATGCGCACCTTGTGCATTTCAAGCGGCAGGGTTTCACCGCTGAAGAACTTGATCCTCGCCACGCCAATCCTCTTTTGGTTCATTTTTCCATAAGCGCCGACGAAGGTAGCAACCTTTGCCTTTGCTATCCCATGCGAGATTAGGACGCGGCCTTTCGAGGCGACATCGGCAAAAGGTTTAATTTTCGAAGTTTGTCAGACCGCCGCCGCCTCGTTCAAGAGCGCCCACAGGGCCTCCACCTCAGCGCGCTCCGTGGTTTCCGCGCCGATGCTCACACGGAGCATCTGCTTGCCCTTCAGCATAGCGGGCGTGAGATACGCCTTGCCGCTTTCGTTGATGCGCCGGGCGATCTCCAGATTATGGGCTTTCAGCGCGGCTTCATCGCCGGCAAGGGCGGAAGGCGCATGGCGGAGGCACAGCGTCTGGAAAGGAACAGGCGCCAGGCGCTCCCAGCCGGGGGAGGCGTCCACCCGATCCTTGAGCCACTGGGCGTTGGCGAGGTCCCGGCGAAGGCGGGCTTGCAGGCCGTCCACGCCCACGTCCATGAGGTAGAACCAGAACTTGAGGGACCGGAAGCGCCGGCCGAGCTGAATATGCCAGTCCCGGTAATTCTTCACCGCGCCATCCTGCTTCGTTTGCAGATAGCTCGGATTCGTGCTCATGACGCGGATGAGATGCTCCGGATCGCGCACGTAATAAGCGCTGTAATCGAAGCCGACGCCCATCCATTTGTGGGGGTTTAAGACGAGCGAGTCGGCGCGCTCCACGCCGGCGAAATGCGGCCGGCATTCGGGAAGCGCCATCGCCGTGCCCGCCATGGCGGCGTCCACGTGCAGCCATAGTCCGAAGCGCCCGGCGATGCCAGCCATCTTTGCAAGCGGGTCCACGGCCGTCGTGGCCGTGGCGCCGATGCAGGCCACGAGCGCGCAAGGGTGAAGACCGGACGCCAGGTCTTTCGCAATGGCCGCCTCGAGAAGGTCCAGGCGAAGCGCGTGATCCTCGTCCGTGGGGAGGAGCCGCAGATGCTCCCTCCCGAAGCCCGCGAGCAACGCCGCCTTCTCGATGCTCGAATGGCTCTGGTCCGAACCGTAGACCGTGAGCGGCGCTTCGCCCGATTGCAGGCCCTTGCCGTTCTGGCTGAAGCCGGACGCCTTCTCCCTTGCGCAAAGAAGGGCCGTAAGCGTCGCGGTGCTGGCTGTGTCGTGTATGACGCCGGTCCAGGCCTCGCTGAGCCCGCACATCTGGCGGAGCCAGTCCATCGCCACCTCCTCGACCTCGGTCGCGGCGGGGCTGGTCTGCCAGCTCATGCCCTGCACGCCGAGGCCGGCAATGACAAGATCGGCGAGGATGGACGCGTAGCTCGTGTTGCTCGGGAAATAGGCGAAGAAGCTCGGATGGTTCCAATGGGTGATGCCGGGCAGCACCTCGCGGTCGAGCGCAGTCAGAGCCTGCTCCAGGCGGCCGCCCCGCCGGGGAGGATGCGCGGGAAACGCGGCCCTGATCTCGCCCGGCTGCGCCTGGCTCATGACGGGGCGGCTCGCCAGCTCCTCGCGGTAATCCGCGACCCAATCGATGAGCTGGTAGCCGAAGCGGCGGAATTCGTTGGCGTCCATGGAGGTTCCGGAATTAAGCCCAAGGTAAGCTCTGGCTACCATGTCTCTGAAGCCGAACAAACCCCGCAAAGGCCGGGCTGGGCCTTAAGTCGCAGAGGTGCGGCGCTCGCCGGCGCTGACGCTGGGCAGTTCAGACTGCGCGGGCCTGGCGTTTGCATCGAGTGCGTCCGGAAAAGTGTGAAGCGGTTTTCCGATAAGACGCACGATAAAACAAAAACTTAGAGCCCGCTTTTGATTCCATCAAAAGCGGACAGGCTCTAGAGGCGTTGAGAGCGGAGCCGCGTTCCTGTCATGGGGACACCATAGGCGAAAGCGCCTTGCGAAAGCATTAAGCCACAGCTAAGGTATTGATTTTACTGAATAAACGCCGCCACAGCCAAGAATGACGGCGCGATTGCAAAAGCGGCGACGACAATCGGAGATTACATATTTCGGTTTAAGCGCGCAATTATCTATATTTAACGGATTTTGGCCTTACAAAAAAAGAAACTTTTAACACTTGTCATATTGGGCTGAAAGCCGTTGCATTTCAAGCCGTTACGCGGTTTTTTCCTAGGGGCGGCGCCATATTTTTGCCGCATTTACGGGCCTGTTCCGCCGGATCCTGGGGGGAAGAAAATACCTTCGCGGCGCTGTTAACCCTGGCGATTTTAACCATGCGACGGCTGTACGAAAATCGTCCGCCGCTTCCCGCCGACCGGCGTCGCCCCGTAAGCCCCTGCTTGCGTCAGCCGCATCCGCGAAGACGCCCCGGATGAAGCGGCTTGAGCCACCGCAACAGGCCGGTTGCCGACATGTGGCCTAGCGATTGAAATTTCCGCAGTTGGGGGTGAAGCCGGAGTTGCACGCCTTGCTTCTAAGTCCAACAGTTGCCCTCACTTCGGTGCCCGGAAGTAATAGCGCTCCGCCGGGAGGCGCCCATAAACGAACGGCTCCTGCTGATTGCCGGTGGCGGCGAGCACGTTGCTCGTCACTTCGCGGAAAAACCAGCCAAGCTCGACGCCTTCCTCATCCATGTGCTTCACCAGCGCCGCCGCAAACGGGCTGTTGGCGCCATCGCCGTCGAGCGCCACGCTGCCGTCGCGCGCGGCGTAGAACACCACCTCGCCATGATTGGGCTCGATCGCGCCAAGCCCGCGCGTCACCGCGCGTGTGCTGGCGCGGTTCATGACCATGCGCGTGAGAAACGGGTTGCTGCGGCAGGCGTCCAGGATCACGATGCGCAGCGTTCTCGCGGCAGCAAGGCGCGCGAGAACGCGATCCAGCGCGATCGCTTCGTCCGCGACATCGGTGGAGCGCAAAAGCTCGGCATCGACCGGAACCAGCCAGTTATGGCCGTCAAGCTCCATGCCGTGCCCGGAATAGTAGACGAGCGCCCATTCTGCTCCGGCGGTCTTGTCCTCGAACTCGCCCAGCGCCTTGCGCATCGCGGCGACGCCGAGATCGCGCTTCTCGATCACCTCGAAGCCGAGGCGCGTCAGCTCGCCCGCGACTGCGGCCGCGTCGTTCTTGGGGTTCGTGAGCGGGGCAACGGCTTTGTAGGCGGAATTGCCGATAACGAGCGCTACACGGCGGCCCATCGCTTGCGGCTTGAGTGGCTCGGCGGCAGCCTGTATTGGAGTGGCGGGCGCCTCCAGCGCGATCAGCCGCGCGCGCGCCTTGTTTTGCGCGTCCTTGTCTAAAGGGTCGGATGCTTTGGCTTCAATCGCCTTGTTGTAGTCGGCTTGAGCAAGGGAACGCAGCCCCCGCCGCTCATAGAGGTGCCCACGGCCCCAAAGCGCCGCGATGGGTGGTGCCCCCTGCACCCATTTATCTCGCCGATCCAGCGCCTCATTGAAATCGTCAAGCGCGGCGTCGGTCTTGCCGATGGCCAGAAGGGTGAGGCCGCGTCCTATTCTGTTGAAAGCCGATGACTTACGGCGCACCGCCTCATTCAAGTCGGCGATGGCTCGCGTGTAATCGCCCTTAAGGTAATAGGCCAAGCCGCGCCTGCCTTCGGCGGACCATTTCAATTCGATGGCGCGGCTGTAGTCGGCAATGGCGCTGTCGTAATCGCCCTTGTAGCGATAGGCGTCCCCACGCCTAGTATAGCCACGTGTCAAGTCCTTAAGCTCAATAAGGCGGCTCGCGTCCGCGATGACCCGGTCGTAATCGCCCTTGACCATGTAGGCGTCAGCGCGGTCGACATAAAGGTTCGTAAACTTTGGGTCGAGCTCGATGGCGCGACTATAGTCGGCAATGGCTTGATCGTAATCGCCCTTATCTTTGTAAGCGGAGCCGCGATAATGATAAGCATCCATGCGCACATAAGCGCTCGCATATTTGGGCCCATCTCGATGACGCGGTTGAAGTCCGCGATACCCCGGTCAGGTTCTCTCTTATAAACCGAGTATTCCGTGCCGCGGTCGTCGAAGGCTGCCGCGTAGTTCGGATTCAGCTCGATGGCGCGGCTATAGTCGGCGATGGCCCGGTCATGATCGTTCTTTAAGCTATATAAGGTCCCTCGCTGGCGGTAGGCTTCCGCGTAATTCGGATTGATCTCGATGGCGCGGCTACAGTCGGCAATGGCCTGGTCTTCATTGCCGCCGGACCAGTTGGAGCGTCTGACATAGGCGACGGCCTTATCGCCTTTCGCGCGTCCCTCGATGATGAGGGTGCAGCTGCGAATGACCACGTCCCTGTCCCTGCTTTGCTCGCAATCCTCTTTTGCGCCGGCAAGCGCGGCACCGCAGAGAGCCAGCGTCAGCCAAAAAGCCGCCAGAAATGCACGCATTGAAGTTTCCCCCACGTCCGATGTAGCTACAAAGATATATCGGGCTGCGGGCGGGCGCTAGCATCGAAAGGCGGACGCCCTTTTAAACTGATGCGGCCACGCTTCCATGGACGAGGTCCGGAACTTGGGACATAGCTGCCCAGATTTACTCCAAACGAGCATTTCAGGTTTCGACCCAAAGTTCGCATGCATGTTTGCCGTAATGGACCGCAAAACACAGAGGCATCCGTTGGTGAACACAAAAGTACTTGCTTCAGATCCCCCGCCTTAAATCGAAATCGACTGAAGACGGAAAAGCTACTCGGTTCTCAAGTGTTAGAGGTGTGAACCTCTATCCGCCCGAGCCATAGGGCGGCTTCGTATATCCCGCTGGCGATGCCGTGAAAATTTCGCAGCCGTCCTTCGTGACGCCGACCGTATGCTCGAACTGCGCGGACAGGCTCTTGTCTCGCGTGACCGCCGTCCAGCCGTCGGAGAGGATCTTCACGCCGTATCCGCCCGCGTTGATCATCGGCTCGATGGTGAAAATCATCCCTTCCTGCATCGCGGGACCCTCGCCGGGGCGGCCGTAATGGCGAACCTTGGGCGGCTCGTGGAAAGTGCGGCCGACGCCATGCCCCGAGAAGTCGCGCACGACCGAGAAGCGCTGCTTTTCAACGAAGCTCTGGATGGCGCAGCCGATATCGCCAAAGGTTGCGCCAGGCCTGACCTGCGCAATGCCGAGCATCATCGCCTCGTAGGTGACATCGACAAGCTTCTTCGCCTTCACGCTCACCTCGCCGCAGTAATACATCCGGCTCGCATCGCCATACCATCCGTCGAGGATCGGCGTGACGTCGATATTCACGATGTCGCCCTCTTGCAGGCGCTTTTCGCTGGGGATGCCGTGGCAGACGACGTGATTGACGGAAATGCAGTTCGCCTTGGGAAATCCGCGGTAGCCGAGCGGGGCAGGGATGGCGCCGCGCTCTTCGATGTACCGCTGGAGGAGTTCATCGAGATCCGCCGTGCTCACGCCCGGCTTCACGTGAGGCGTGATGAAATCGAGGGCGGCGGCGGCGAGACGCCCGGCCAGCCGCATGCCTGCGAAATCGTCCGGAGTTATAGATCTTTATTGGGGAAGACCCTGTGTTCCTGTCGTCCATGGGGCGCCCTTTCGTGGCGGGCCAGCGCTTGCAGGGAAGCGAAGTTCGTCCCTTTTTGCGCCGAAATCAATGAGCGGCGTCAAATGGGTCGCATGTGTCGCGCTTGCGGAGTGTGACGGTTTGAGATCTATCAAGGCTCTCAATAAGAGTAAGTTTCAAATTGCATTAAAGGATATGTTCTTGCTCATTAGCAAAGTGAGGAGAGGCGCATCATGGCTGACCGGCTGTCCTGTCTTCTGATCCAGATCAGCAATCTGGCCTACAGCATCGAGTATGGCCAGCCCGCGTCCCGGCAACCCGGCGATGTAAAGACAGTTCTCGAAAAGACCGGGGTTATCGCCGAGACGTTGAAGTCCTTCGAAGTCGGGACGGACGCCTGCGCTTTCGCCGAGACCGGCGGGGAGGCGATCCTCTTCTTTCGCGGCACCTTGCCGCCGACACTGATCGTCGAGAACAACGCTCTCTTCCTCAAGGTCGTCAAGGATTGGCTGGACGACGCCAACATCGCCCTGGTGCAAGGCCAAAATCTTCCCGGGCGCGTCCATCGGGGATTCCTGAACGCGCTCGACGATCTCTGGTCTCACATCGAAAGCTTCACAGCTGGCGGCGGAAAGCCTCTTTACGTCACCGGGCACAGCAAGGGCGGCGGATTGGCCTTTCTCGCCGCTTACCGGCTCGCCAAGACGGGCAGGAAGCCTGCGGCGGTTCACACCTTCGCCGCTCCGCGCGTTGGCGACAGCGCTTTCGCCACCGCCTATGACGCCGAGCTTCCCGAGACCTATCGCGTGGAATACCGGGACGACCTCGTGCCGCACCTCCCTCCTTCAGCCGGTGTCTGGCTTAAAGTTCTGGAGGGGCGTCAGTTGGTCCATGAACTCTTTCCATCGCAGGCGCCGCACCTTCAGATCGGGTCCGGCGTCGCGCAGGATTTCGAGGACATGATCGCGAGGCTGAAAGCCCTGCTGGATCGCGGTTTGAATTATACCTCCGCCGGAACCTTGCAGTTTCTCGACTGGAACTCGCCCCCTGAAATTCTTGCCGATTCGCTGGAGTTGACCTGGCGAAGAGCGCTCAGCCTGGCCGAAAAGACGGCGGAGTTCAAATTTGTCGAGATCGTCGAGGACCACCTCAGCGACCGCGGTTACATGACGTCCATGTGCGCCGCATCGCTCCCCGGAACATGAGAGGCCGCATGAACCTGCGCAGCCGCCGGTCACAATTCCGCGGGAATCCGGCAATAACGCCCACATCTATGGTGAAGTCTCCGGCCTTGGCTGGAGGCGGCGATCTCTTGAAGGTGGGCAGTTGCGGGAATTCGACACTCCAGAGGCATTCAAGGCGCTGGCGAGCAGGCTCGCGGCCTTCATTTCGCCTGTCGATTTCATCGCGCTTTATGGCGATCTCGGCGCGGGCAAGACGGCTTTTGCGCAAGGGCTTCTGCCGGCGCTCGGCGTCGAGGAGACGGTCACGAGCCCGACCTATCAGCTCGTGCACCGCTATGCCGGCGCGCGCCACACGATCTATCACTGCGATTTCTACCGGATCGGGCCGGGCGAAGAGGACGAGATCGGGTTCCGCGAAATGTGCGAGGAGGGGGTGGTGCTCGCGGAATGGCCCGACGCCATTCAAAGAAGCCTTCCGGCAGACCGGCTTGAAGTGCGCATCGCGGGCGAGGGAAGCACGCGAACCGCTGTCGCTTGCGGGTTTTGGCGCGTGGGAAGCAGAAGCTCGCGCGCTTTCACGCGGCGGAGGCCTTTCTCGAAGCGCATGGGTGGGGCGATGCGGCCTGCATCGCCATCAGGGGAGACGCATCCGCGCGCCGCTTCTCGCGGCTCAGGCGCGGCGCGCAGACGGTGATGCTCATGGACTGGCCCCCTGTCAGCGACGGGCCGCCGATCCGCGGCGGCCGCCCTTATTGCGACATCGCCCATCTCGCCCGCAAAGGCGATCCCTTCATCGCCGTGTCGGATTGGCTGCGCGTGCACGCCGGGCTCTCCGCGCCGGCCATAGCGGCATGCGATCTCGACCGGGGCCTGTTCCTGGTCGAGGACCTGGGGGACTCGGTTTTCGGCGCGCTGATCGCGGACAGGCGAGCCGCTCGCGCCTCTTTATGCTCTCGCCGTGGATGGCCTGCTGGCGATCCGCGCCTCGCGGCCTCCTCGCAATCTCCCGCTTCCCGGCGGCGCTTCCTACGCCGTGCCCGCCTTCGACCGCGAGGCGCTGGAAGTCGAACTGGACCTCCTCCTGCAATGGTATTTCAAGCTTGAGCGCGGGCTGGTGCCGAGACGGAGGGCTGTCCCGCTCGTTTTTCGAGGCGTGGTCGCCGTTCCTCGATTGGCTCGAAGGGCAGCCGAAGGAACTCGCGCTTCGCGATTATCATTCGCCGAACCTGCTCCTTTGCGCTGAGCGCGACGGCCTCGCGCGGCTCGGCGTCATCGATTTCCAGGACGCCGTCTTGGCCCATCCCGCCTACGATCTCGTCTCGCTTCTGCAGGATGCGCGACTTGAAGTGCCCGTGGAAACCGAGCGCTTGCTTTACGCCCGCTACTGCGAAGGCGCGGCGGAACAGGATGCGGGCTTCGATCCCGCCTCCTTCGCGAAAGCCTACGCAATCCTTGGCGCACAGCGAAACACCAAGATCATCGGCATTTTCGCAAGGCTTTCGATGCGCGACGGCAAGCATGGCTATCTTGCACATTTGCCACGCATCGAGCGCTATTTGCACCGCGGCCTCGCCCA
Source organism: uncultured Alphaproteobacteria bacterium (assembly GCA_963727795.1). Classification (GTDB taxonomy): domain Bacteria; phylum Pseudomonadota; class Alphaproteobacteria; order Rhizobiales; family Rhodomicrobiaceae; genus Rhodomicrobium. The sequence goes on along the minus strand of CAVSHC010000007.1, from coordinate 192,288 downwards.
CCCGGATCTCAAACCGCTCCGGGCGTGGTATGAAGCCAACCTGCGTCCCGCGGCGGGTGGCGGCTTTCCACCCGGCCGGCTGGGCTAGAGCATCGCGCCGGAAAGCATGCGCGCTTTTCGGATAACGCGATGCGGCAAATCAAACAACTTGGAGCGGCTCTGCCGCTCTAAAGAGGGGCGGATCGGATCATGGATAGTGCAGGGGGCGGCCCGATAAAGACCGCGATGGTGCTTGCCGCGGGGCTCGGCACGCGCATGCGTCCGCTGACGGACCGCACGCCGAAGCCCCTGCTCAAGCTTGGCGGGCGCGCCCTTCTCGATCATGCGCTCGACCGGCTCGCCGAAGCGGGTATCGAGCGCGCCGTCGTCAACGTTCATTATTTCGCCGGCCAGATCGAGGCTCATGTGCGGGGCCGGACGTCGCCGCAGATCGTCATCTCCGACGAGCGTCGAAGGCATTCTGGAAACGGGAGGCGGCGTTCTCAAAGCTCTTGCGCACTTTGGAGGGCAGGCCTTCCTCGTCCACAACTCCGACTCCGTCTGGATCGAGGGCGGACGCTCGAACCTGAAAATGCTGATGAACGCCTGGGACGAGCAGCGGATGGCGGCGCTTCTCCTCCTCGCCCGCCGCGATGCGAGCATCGGCTACGAGGGCCGCGGCGATTTCGATATGGACGCCTTCGGGCGGCTCAAGCGCCGCGGAACCGGCGAAACCGCGCCCTATGTTTTTGCAGGCGTGTCCATCTTGACGCCCAGAGCTTTTCGAGGGCATCGGCGAAGCAGGCCTTCTCCTTGAATGTGATTTTCGACCGGGCTATTGCCGGGGACGCCTTGTTCGGCTTCGTGCTTGACGGGACCTGGATTCATGCCGGGACGCCGCAGGCCCTTTTGGAAGCGGAAAGCCATTTGCATGAAGGGCAGCGCCTCAGAGCATAGACCGGGGCCCTTTTCGGGCGGTTCGGCGATTGTGAATTGTCCGGCCTCACGCGCCTTTCCTGAAGACGCTTGCGGCCTCCATTCTCAATGGCTCCATCTGGAATGCGGGCGCGCCGGAACCGCACGACCTGCCCGAACTCACGATCTATGTGCCGTCGCAAGCCGCCGTCCAGCCGCTGAAGCTCGAATTCCTATGGCTTTCGCCCAACGAGGCGACGTTTCTCCCGCGCATCCGCGTTCTCGGAGACGCCGACCCGCTCGATCTGTTCGCGGCTTACGGGACACGGATGGAATACGGCGCAGGCGCTCGCCCTTCTCGAAAAAGCGCTCGCCGTGCCTTCGGCCTTCAGCGAGCTGGAACGGCAGATCCATTTGAGCGGCGTATGCGCTCAAGGCGGCTTCCGGGATGCGCAGCCAGCGCGCCGCGCCGGACGATCGGCTCTTCCCCTCCGTCCCGGCTGTCAGCGCAGCGGGGATCGCGCGAGAAATCGCACGCGCTGATCGACGAAGCGCATAACGAGGCGGCGGACTTCGCACGCATCGACTTGCTCGACGCGGCGCATTCGCCCGGCAGCGAGCAGCTTTCGCTTCAGCTTTTGCGGAGCGTGCGGAAAAGCTGGCAGGCCCTTACAAGGCGCGTGCGGGTAAGCTCGATGCGCAGGAGCGGCGCAACCGCCTCATGGCGATCGAGGCCGAATTCATCCGCCAGAGCAGGGCTCCGGTCATCGTGGCGGGCTCCACGGCAAGCATCGCCGCGACCATGACCTTGATGGAGGCCTTGAGAGGGCGCGCCAATTCGGCCATCGTTCTTCATGGCCTCGACGGCGGCATGGACGCGGCGTCCTGGGCGGCGCTGGGCGATCATCCCGAGCACCCTCAACACGGGCTTCACCAGCTTCTGACGCGCCTCGGCGTGCGGCGGGAAAGCGTTCGCGACCTAAGCAAGATTTCTCGACCTCCCCAACGGCATATCCCCTCACCCTGGAACGCCGCTGCGATCGGTACGCCGGAACTCCCTCTCCCATGGGGAGAGGGTTGGGGTGAGGGGGCCGAACCGTCGGTCAAGCCGTCGAAGTCGCGTAGCGTGCGCAAATTTCCCTGAGGAAGGCGGAAACTCGCGGCGCGCTGAGTTCCTGAGCGAGGCGCTGCGGCCTCCATCCGCAACCTTCGAGTGGGCAAGCTTCGCGCAAGCCTGCAAGACGAAGCCAGGCAGCCCGGCGCCCGGCCTCACACTGATCGAGGCCGAGACGATCCAGGAGGAGGCGGCGGCGATCGCGCTTGTGTTGCGCGAAGCGCTCGAAACGGAGGGCCAGACGGCGGCGCTTGTGACGCCCGACGAGAATCTGATAGGCCGGGTGCGCCATGCGCTGAGCCAGTGGGGATTGACGAGGCCGGTTCAAGACGCCGGCGCCGATGCCCTGGCCTCGCGTGTCGCTGCGACTGCCGCGCAAGCGAAACCGGAGGACCTTGTCGAGCTTCTGAGATGCCGCCAGGGGGAAGCGGCCGCCGCTCGCCGGCGCTTTGCCGAACTGATCGATCTTGGCGTTTTCCGGCAGATGTGGCGGCCGTCGTCGATGGCTGGGCATTCCGGCTGCCCTGGCCCGCGCGGAACATGCGATTTCTTCGGGCGAGGCGCGCCACCCGGCGATGAAGCGCATTGCGGCTCGAGGAGTGGGAGGCGGCGCGGCGTTGCGCGGAACAGACTGCTCGAAGCGCTCTCTCCTCTCGCGTCGAAAGCGGACGAGCGTCTCACCCTCAAGGACTGGACCGTCGCCCATGCGCATGGCCCTATCGCGCCTTGCGGACTTGGCTTCGAGAAGGCTGTAGCGAAGGAGGACGAGCGGTCCACCCTTGCCGATGCGGCAGAATGTCCAGGCCCCGCCGCTCACGCTCGACTTGCGCGGGCTATGCCGGCTTTTTCGCCGAACTCTGCAACGGGAGGCGAAAGGCCGAGGGCGCGTCCCCTCATCCGCGGCTTTTCCTCTGGACGCCGCTCGATGCCCGGCTGCTGGCGGCCGATGTCATCGTTCTCGGCGGGTTGAACGAAGGCGAGCTGGCCGCGTCTCTCCGGCCCCAGCCCCTGGCTCAATCGCAAAGACCGCGACTTTGTCGGGCTTTCCGCCGAGGAGCGGCGCATCGGCCAGGCGGCGCAGGACTTCGCGGCGCTGGCCGCCGTCTGCGCCCCGCGTTGTGCTGACGCGCGCGCGGAAGGTCAATGGCAGGCTGACGCGGCCGAGCCGATGGGTCTCGCGCATCATGGCGCTGGCTGCCGGGGCAGGGAAGGCGGAGATGCTCGCGCCAGACAAGCCGTGGCTTTTGTGGGCGCGGTCGCGGCGGACGGCCACGCAAGAGGCAGAAGGCGGATCGTCCCGCCCCGCGGCCGCCCCTTGAAGCGCGTCCCCGCCGCTTGAGCGTGACCGCGATCGAGACATGGATCGCCAACCCCTATGCGATTTTCGCGCGGCATATCCTCGGCCTCGATCCGCTGCGCGGGATCGGCGAGACGGACGATGCGCGCGCCAAAGGCATCCTCTACCACGCTGCGCTGCATCGCTTTTTTCAAGCTCATCCCGGCTCCTTGCCGGAGAACGCCGCGGAAGAGCTTGTCCGTTGCCTCGACAGGGCCGGCGGAGGAGTTGGGGTTCAATCTCGAAAATGCGCCCTTCTGGCGGCCCCGTTTCGCGCGCTTTGCCGAATGGTTCGCGGGCACGGAGAGCGGAGCGGCGAGCGGGTTTGCGCGTGCTGAAAAGCGAGACCGGCGGAAAACTCAAGCTCGATGGCCCAGAAGGGCCGTTCGAAGTGACGGCGCGGGCGGACAGGATCGACATCCTCGGCGACGCCCTCGTCCGCATCTACGATTTCAAGACGAGCGCCAACGCCGCGAAGACCTCAATCGCGCGCGATGCCCCGCAGTTGGCCCTGGAGGGTCTGCTTGCGGGCGAGGGCGCCTTCGCCGGGGTCGCGCCGGGCTCGGCTGTGGAGCTTGCCTACATCGTGGCGACGGGGGGCGAGCCGCCGGGAGAATGTCGTGCCGCTGACAAAGCCGCCGGCGGAGGCCATCCAAACAGGCCCGAACGGGCCTCCTCCGTATATCGCGCGCTTTGACGATCCGGCGACGCCTTACGCTTATGAAATCGCGCGCCATCTATCGCGACAAGGCGGACCATGACCCTTATGCCCACCTTGGCCGCGTGGATGAGTGGTCGGCGGGCGGCGGACGAAAGCGAGGCTGGCGATGGTTGAGTCCGACATCTCAGGCCCGGCTTCGCGAAGAGGCCGAACGGAAACAGCGCGCTCGCCGCCGATCCTGCGGTTTCGGCCTGGGTGCGGGCGAATGCGGGCACCGGCAAGACCCACGTGCTGGTTCAGCGCCTTCTGCGCCTGCTTCTTTCAGGCGTCGAGCCGCGCTCGATCCTTTGCCTGACCTTCACGAAAAGCGCCGCCGCCGAGATGGAAGCGCGGGTGCTTTCGGAACTCGGCAAATGGGCGACCGCGGACGAGGAAACTCTCGCCGCGCATCTCGCCAAGCTGCTCGACCGCTCGCCCAGCGCGGCCGAAATGGCTACGGCTCAACGGCTCTTTCGCGGCCGTGATCGACGGGCCGGGCGGCCTTGCCATCATGACGATCCACAGCTTTTGCGAGCGCATTTTGCGGCGTTACAGCTTCGAGGCCAATGTGCCGCCGGGCTTCAAGGTGCTGACCGAGGAGGAGGCCCGGAACGCGCTCGGCGAAGCGATGGCGCAGACCTTTGCGGCGGCGAGAAGCGGCGATCTGCGCGGCGCGTTGGAGGTTGTCGTCGCCCATGCGGGAGAGGCCGAGTTCTCACGCGTGCTGCAGGCGATGCTCAGCCGGCGGAACGAGATCGTGCATCTCTTGCAGGTTTCCGGGGAGGAGGACCCGTTCGGGACCATCGAGACGAGGTTGCGCGGCCTTTTCGGTCTCCGGCGCGAGCGACAGCAGGGAGAGCCTGACATCTTCGCGCGGCCTCTGTCTTGAACGGGGCCACTCTCGAGGAAGCCATTGCTGCGCTTTCGGCAGGGCCTCAAAACCGACCTTCAGATGATGGAACGGCTGAAAGCCGTCCGTCGAGCGGAGGGGCCGGAGCAGGCCGTCGCGGCGCTGAAAGCGGCGTTTACAACGCAGGCGGGCGAGCCTCGCAAGTCGCCTCATGACGGCTTCGGTCAAAAAGCAAGCGCGCCCGCGCTTCATGACCGGCTCGCTCGCCGCGCAGGAGGCCTTTCTTGCGACATCGATGAGCAGATCTGCGGGCTCAAGGTTGTCAGCGCGTCCATCGCTCTCCTGCGCCTCACCGCGGCGATCTTCGAACGCTACGAAAACGAAAAGCGAGACCGCGCCGCCGTCGATTTCGACGGTCTCATCGAGAAGACCCGGAGCCTTCTATCCCGCGAGGATGCGGCGGAGTGGGTTCTCTATCAGCTCGATGCGCGCATCGACCATATCCTTGTCGACGAAGCGCAGGACACGAGCCCCGCGCAGTGGGAGATCGTCGAAAGGCTCACCTCGGACTTCTTTTCCGGCCAAGGCGCTCGCAGCGCCATCCCGACGCTCTTCGCTGTGGGCGATGAGAAGCAATCGATCTATGGTTTTCAGGGCGCTGCCCCGGAGTTGCTTGCGTCGAGCGGCGCGTCCTACAGGGAGAAGGCGCGAGGAGCCGGGTTTCGGCTGGAGAGACGTGGATCTCGATTTGTCCTTCAGGACACTTGCTCCCGTTCTCGACGCTGTCGACGCCGTGACCGGCGCTTTGCGGGCATGCAGGAAGTCGCGCCGGTGCCGCATAGCGCGTACCGGGCGGGCGATGGCGGCCTCGTCGCGCTTATGGGAGCCGGAGCGGGGAGAGAAGGAGGAGAAGGGAAGCGTCTGGGATCCGGAGGCTGACGCGCGCGCGTCAGGCGAAACCGGCGGAAGCGCTTGCGGCGAGGATCGCGGCGCAGATCAAGCATTGGCTTGAAAGCGGGGCTGGGCTCCCATCGCATGGGCGGGCCATCGAACCCGGCGACATCCTGATCCTGCTGCGCAAGCGCGAGCCGATGGCGAGGCTTCTGCAAGCCGGCTCTCAAGCGCGAGGACATTCCTGTTTCTGGCGCCGACCGTGTGGCGCTGCTCGACGAACTGGCGGTGAAGGATCTTCTGGCGCTCGCAAGCGCGCTCCTGCAGTCGGAGGACGATCTGGCGCTCGCTGAAGCGTCTGAAAAGCCCCTTATTTGGATTTTCCGACGGCGATCTTTTCGAGCTTTCCTTTGGCCGCGAGTCGTCGCTTTGGCGCTCTTTGGAGAACGCCGCAGCCGGGGCTTGCGGCGGCAAATGTGCGGCCGCGGCGGCGAGACTGGCCATGTGGCGCGACCTCGCGCATCGTTTGAGCTCCATTCGACTTCTTCTCACATGTTCTCGAGGCGGACGGCGGGCGCGCAGCTTTCGGCGCGCGGCTCGGCGAGGAGTGTTTCGACGCCCTCGACGAGGTCTTGACATCGCGGAGACCTTGGGGCCTATCGCTCTTCGGAGTTCCTCGTTTTCTTGCGGCGCGGCGCGTCGGACGTGAAGCGCGAGGCCGATCAGGCTGCGCGCGAGGTGCGCATCATGACGGTGCACGGAGCGAAAGGTCTCGAAGCGAACATCGTCATCCTGGCGGATGCGTGCGGCAACCGGGGCGCAAAAGCGCCGCCGGTCTTCCTTGGCGGGGGAGGAGCGAGCGAGCCGCCATCCCCGTCTGGGCCGTGAAGGGCGCTTCTGGATTGTCCCCGATCGCAGACGTGAAGGCCAGGCTGAGCGATGCCGAAACGCCGCGAGATAGTGCCGGCTTCTCTATGTGGCGATGACAAGGGCGCGCGACTGTCTTTATGTCACCGGCTCACATAAGGGCGAACTCCCTTCCGGCTGCTGGTATGAGACGGTCAGAGGGCGCTCGGGGCGAAGCTTCATCAGGCGGCGGATTTCCAAGGCCGCGCCGTTTGGCAGGCCGGTTCGGTTGCGCAGGCTCAACTTTTCAGCAGATCGGCTCGGAGGGCTGCCGGCGAGGCTTCGCCGGCATGGCTAGGCGTGCCTGCACCGCGTGAGTTGCCCGTGCCGATCCTGTCGCCGTCCCGAGCCGCGGGCGGGCGCGACAACATGGACGCCCAGCCGGAACGTGCGCCTTGGGACCGGGCGGAAGCGAAAGCAATGGGGATCCTGGTTCACAGGCTTCTTGAGTTCCTGCCAGCCATCGAGCCTGCCGCCCGAATGGGCGCGGCCCGCCTCATAGCGTCAGCCTTCAGGCGCGACTTGGGAGAACCTCACAGCGACGTGGCGATCGCAGACGTTCTCGGACTTTTATCCAACGGGTTCTTCGATAGTGGGACAAAGCGTGTTCTCACTGAGGCAGGTCTTGCCGCCACGCTTCGGGATGACCTCGGACGATGCTGCGGCATTATTCTGGGGCAGGCGGACCGCATCTCATTCCTGGCGCGAGAAATCATCATTCACGATTACAAATCGGGAGCGCTTGCGGAAATTTCTCCGACCTCCTCCCGGTTCCATGCTCAGCTCGGGGCCTACAGGGTGGCGCTTCAGCGGCTCTACCCGGCTTCGCCTGTCCGCGCGGCGGTGATTAACACGCGCTCAAAGGCAATCACGCCGTGCTCCAGATGCAACGTTGGATACAGTCTGGGCCAGCTTCACAGGAACCCTTTCCACGCGATCCCCCGGTAGCAAAAAAACCTCCGCTTAACGCGGAGGTTTCTATGCCTGTGAGCAATGGCAGGTAAGGCATTATTGCCGCCGCTAGGCGGCGGCAATGGTGTGTTGCAACGCTACTGCGTCTTGACGGCGGCCTTCTCGGGCGAGGGGCCTGCAAGCGCAGGGTAGTCCTTGAGCATGCTTACCCCATAGAGCGGCTTGAAGGCGCCCTGGTGGCAAGTCGCGCAATAGGCCTTTGGAAGATCCCCGGCGGGACCTTTACGCCCGGGCACATTTGCATAGAGCGGCGTCAACGGATTGATGTAATTGTTGTTGATGTCGCGAACCATGCGAATGCCATACCATGCCGTCACGCGTTGCGGCGTGCTCATGCCTCCAAGACTGGAACAGCTGCGAGTTGTGGCAGTAGGTGCAGTTCACTCCGAGCGATTTCGACATCACCATCATAAGAGCGTAAGTCCACTCAGCCTGCTTAAGAGACTGACGATTCGTGGTCGGAAGCGCTGTCGGACCGCATGACCCGGATTTGCTCGTCCCCAAGCAGGAACGGTGTGAACGGATCATAAGGCAAGGGATGTCAAGCCGACGATCGGAGCCCGAGCGTTCTGTCCGGCTTTGTTGCCGAGCAGAGCGACGGAGGACCGGGGCGGCACGGGTGTATACCACACGTTCTTCGGAATGTTATTGCCCCTGTGGCACGTGTAGCATGTCACGCCGGCGCCCTTGATCGCGACGTGTTGTTTCCAGTCGGCATTCAGGTGACGGGTCATCTGAATCATCCGGCGGGCGACGATCTTTGTGTAGAGGACATCTTCGGAGAAGTTATGCCCATCCGCGTGGCAATAAGAGCACCCTGTTTCCGGAGCGACCCATTTCGCGATAGCCGTCATCTGGCGCAGGAGCTCGTTAGAATCGATGTCTTTGAGCACCTGCACGTTTTGATAGGCCTCGGACGCCTTCTGTCCCGATTGCTCGATCTGGTCCTCAGGCTCGGGAACGGCGTTGAGAGCTTTCACCGCCGGGTTATTGATGTCGCGCTTGTTGACGATGTGGACGAGGCCGGTCCCGCGATAGCCCCACTGCAGCCAGTCAACGGTTGGACGTTGGAAGGTGTAGTAAGCCATCAGGAGCACGACCAAGGCGCCGGCCAGAAGGGTATACGGCAATAGTTAGGATGCGTTGCTTGTAGATCATTTTGCTGCTCCCGTTAGCGTGGCCGGATCTATGACAACGGGAAAAGTCTCTGGGTATGTGGGTACGATGCCGTGCTTGACGCCCCAAAGATACCAGTTATCGACAACCGTTCCGGTCAGAAGAATGCCGATACCGCCCGTAAGCGTGCACAGAACGGCAAACCACCAAGCCCAGCGATGGATGGATTCCATGGAAGCGTTGAAGCCCATGGTCCAGCGCCAGAAGAGCCCGGCACGCTCAAGAGCGGTGCCGCGGTCGGTCGTCTGCTCGATCTCGCGCTCGCCGCCGTAACGGCTTACCGCCATGATCGTCGCGCCATGCATAGCGAACAGAAGAGTCGAGCCATACAGGAAAGCGATCGAGAGCATATGGAATGGGTTATAATAGAGGTTCCCATACCGGATCGAGAACGCTGGCAGTCCAGTCAAGATGCGGGAAGATCCCGAACGGTAGAGCTTCTCCCAAAGCTCCCATCAGACCGGACGGATGATAGCCGCATAACCAGATATGAGCCAGATAGCCGAAGCGAAAGCCCACGGGATGTGGGTTCCCAGACCGAGTTGACGGGCGCGGAGGTAGGTGCGGGCCCACCACAACAAAATGGAAGCGTCAGGAAGAAACCGGCCGTAAGCCACCATCCGCCCTCATTGAGAGCGGGAATTTTGAAGGCCATTCGCCGGCGCGGGCGGCTCAAGGGCGAGCCAGAGAAGCTGCTTGATGAACTGAGCCGGGCTCCAGTTTACGGAGGCGGCCATGTTAAGACCGATAATCTCAATAGCAATGAACCCGAAGATTACAGACGCCACCCCGGTCAGCCCGAGATAGATTGGCCCAACCTGAGCGTCGCCCAGGATGCCGAGCAAATAGACGTGAATGGCTTGCCCGTGCGGCCGATATTGGTCGCGGTAAAGGGGGACGCCCAGATGGGCCGGGCCCTTTACCTGAACCTGAGTGAAGATGTTTTGATATTCGGCCATGATCTGTTGCCCTACTTATCGCCAGACCGGGATGTTGAACCACCAGTTCCACCACTCGGGCCAGCCTCTCGTCCAGAACGGTCCGCTGGCAATGATGCAGCATCCGCTCCAGAAGGCCGCGTTTAAAGCGGTGAAGAGGCCGAGCCTGTGAATGCCGATGGTTCCGGTGGAGTAGCCCAGCAAATCGCGCGCGAATGTGTTCTCGTGCTCCGGAGTTTTCACGGTGTCACCGCCACCCGGGTTAAGCGCGGACAGCACGAGACCGCCGTGCAAAGCCAGGAGAAGCGTTGTCGTGAACAAGAACGCAATGCCGAGCATATGGAACGGATTGTAGTGGAAGTGCAGGTATTGATATCCGGTGTTCGACACCCAATCCAGGTGGCTCAGGATGCCGTAAGGGAAGCCGAAGCCCCAAGCGCCCATCAGCACCGGGCGGATAATAACGATGCTGACATAGGCAAAGATCGCAAAGCTAAAGGCGAAAGGTATATGATACCCGATGCCCAGCTTCCGGCAAATCTCAACCTCGCGCAGCGCCCACGACACGAACGCCCCGACGGCGCAGATCGTGATGATCTGCCATAACCCGCCTTCTGCGAGCGGAGCCATGCCCAAACCGTATTTCAGGTCCGGAGGCGCGATGTTGATTTTCCAGATATTCCCGGTGTGTTGGAGCACCGTGTTCCAGATAATAAGGACGGTTCCCAACACGGCGAAAAAGAATGTGGTGACCCCGAAAAATCCGACGAAGAACGGGCCCACCCAGAAGTCGAATAAGTCGCCCCCTACTAGGGTGCCGCCTCTAATGCGGTACTTTTTTTCATAACTGAGCAATGCCATCGCTCACCTCCAGCTAGGAGGCGAGCTATCGCTCGGCCTCCTGTGAAAAAATCCCGAGAAGACGGGCAAGGTCTAGAGTAGTCCTCACCCGCCATCCTGATTGATCCCAACCGTCAGCGTGCTGGAAGGGCTGTGTTCGAGGAAGCCGCGGCCTTCACGGCGCCCGTGTCGATCCAGTTGTAGCGGGTCGTGCTCAACAGGATGAAGTGGATCAACAGCGCGAGCACGATCAGGAACGCGAAGATCGCGACGAGGACACGACGGGGATCAAAGAGCAGCCAAATGCGCCACATGTGTTTTTCTCCTTATGAAAGATATTGAACGAAGTTGAGAGCAGCAGTCTGTACGTTCTCCGGAATGGACGCGATCGGCCCAGCCCAGGGACGCCAGTTCCAAGCGAGCACGTGCGCGATGATGGCGACGATGCTGAAACCTATAAAGCTCGCAACGAAAATGCTATGAAATTCCTTCGCCTCGCCTTCGGTCAGCCCGGTGAGCGAGACATCCCTTTCTTCTTGAGCCATAAGCTTGATCTCCGCTAAAGTGGACTCTCTGTCAGTTACCGCGCATTGCCCTCGCGGCCGGGTTCGCCATGGCGTGATCCGCCATGGAGTTGGCTTGCCCGGACATTTCCGGGCGAAATCTCTTAATCCCTAACGCATGAAAGCGAAGGGAATGCAGGTGTTCGCCGCAGAGCGCGCCTCGGCGAAGATGGACTTCCGCTGATTTGGCTTGCGCCGTGGCGAGAATGCGCGCGTCACAAGGCCTGCAGCAAGGAACAGAGGAAAGGTTGCTATGAACATGAGCCTGAACTCTTTCGCCTCTCGCGCTCTGATGCGCGCATGCAGCCCGTTCGGTTGCAGTTGATAAGCAGGCATGCTCATCTTTCTCCTCGACGTTGACTACATACAGAAAAACTACCCGTGATCATGCGGCTCTCCCATCGACAGCATTGGCGATGGACAAGCCGAGGCGCTTCGCCGTAACCGCACTTTCGCCCGCCTCACGGGCTGCCTTTTCGGCGGCGTCGCGAAGTCGCTTGGCGGCCGAGATCCGCACAAGCACCGGCTGCGCCTCAACCATCTCGTCGAAAAGCGTCTTTGCGTCTTCATCCCAAGGAAGCTGGCGCGCCAGTCTGGACGGAGTGGCCTCGATCCTGTCCAAATCCTTCCCGAGGGGAAGGATGTTGAACAGCGCATCGAAAAGCGCGTTGCAAACTTCCTGGACGATGTAGGTTGCGCCGCCATATCCCATGAACGGCGTTCCGGTATGCCGACGGACGATCGCGCCTGGGAAGGACGCCGGGATGTACATGGCACGCCCACCGCTCTCGGCGAGATACATGCGCTCGTTGTAGCTTCCGAACAGCACCAGCGGAGGCTTCTCGCGCACCAGACGCCGAACCTCCTCGTTATCAGGTTTCACGCCGGCGCGACGGGAAATGGCGAATGCGCAGGGCAGGCCAAGTTCATCTTCGAGAAAATGGCGGACGCCGCGCGAATAGGTCTCGTTTGCGACGATCGCGAAACTGGCCGTGCCAAAGAAATCCTGGGTGACCGAGCGCCAGAGATCCCACAAAGGTTTGATGGTCGTATGCTTTCTCCCGCTCAATGAACGGTTCGGGATCTAGGCCAAGAACCTCGCCCAGAGCGCGCAAGAACTTGGTCGTTGAATGAAGCCCGACCGGAGCCTGCAAATAGGGCTTGTCGAGCGCTTCGCACAGCAGCCGGCCGAATTCGCGGTAGAGACAGATATTGGCGTCCGCCTCCGCGAGCCGCGGTATGTCGTTGAGATGAGCGCCGAGCGGGAAGACCATGTTCACTTCCGCGCCGATGCCTTCGACAAGGCGGCGGATCTCGGCAAGATCCGACGGCATGTTGAAGACGCCGTAGCACGGCCCGATGATGTTGACACTGGGCTTCGCGCCGGCCGCTTTCGGCTTTACCTTCCGTTTTGCGCCGATACTGGCTCCAGAGCCACATCATCGCGCGGTTCGCGCTTTGCCACTGGTCCTCGTCGATCGTCCTTGGAAGGAATCGCTGGATGTTCATGCCTTCCGGGGTCACGCCGCCGCCGATCATCTCGGCAATCGAGCCCGTGACCACGACGCTTGGCTGCTTCGGATCGAGCGTTTTATGGGCGCGCTTCATCGCCTGCTCGGTGCCGTGCTGGCCGAGTTCCTCCTCCGAGAGACCTGTCACCACGATCGGCAATTCATGCGGGGGCAGCGCATCGGTGTAATGCAGCACTGCCGTCACCGGGAGGTTCTCGCAGCCCGACAGGCCCATCGATGATGACCTGCAGGCCCTTGACGGCGGCGAAGACGTAGACCGCGCCCCAATAGCCGCCAGCTCTGTCGAGGTCGGCGATCAGCATCCGATGGCCTCCTCTGGCATGCTGATCGACGGCTTTTTCAAGGCGAGTTCCTGCTTCTTGGGCGGAGCCTTGGGTGCGCTTTCCCATACGCCCGCGGCATGACCTTCGCCGACGCCCTCGAAGAATCCCTTCATCTCGTCGAAACGGCCCTTGCTTGCGATGGCCGTATTGATGACGTGGGCCAGAGAACCCGCGCCGGCGACCCCCATGAGAGGCCGCGCCGAAATGAGGTTTGTGAAATAAAGGCCGGGGATCGCGGAGGCCTTCGCGTGCTGCACGACGGGCGTCGTGCCGATAGCCGAGATCCGGCTTGAACTCGTTGACGGCCGCGATGTCTTGCTCCAGCGAGGCGCGGTATTGAATATGCACGCCTTTTGCTTCGAGCCATTCCCGATCGGCGTCGGACCACCGCGTGCGCGGGCAGGCGCTGCCGACATAGGGAACGTCCGCGCCGCTTTCTATAAGAAGGCGGGCAACAAGCAGCTCCGAGCCTTCGTAGCCAGATACGGTGATCCGTCCCTTGATCGGGAGTTTCGCAATCGCGTCGCGAACCGCAGGAAGAATGCGGTTGAGTGCGGCGTCGACGGCGGAGCGGGCGATGCCGCAAGCCTCCGCCACGGAGATGAGCCAGTTCGCCGTGCCGTCGTAGCCGACGGGCGCAGAACCTATAACGGTCCGGCCCGCAGCACCGAACTCCCGCACCGAAGCGGTATAGAAGGGATGAATCGCGGCCACCGCGGCGCAATCCAAGGCGGCGTAAAGCTCGCGCCATTCCCGGGTCGGCACGACCGGCCCTGCCGCAAGCCCAAGCGGCTCCAGCATCATGCCGATTGTGACGGGATCGGCTGGGAAGATTTCGCCGAGAAGCGTAATCGTCGGCTTCTCCGCCCGGCCGCCGCGAGGAGATTGCACGGGGCCCTGCTCGGCTTCTGTGCGGGCATATTTCAGCATGGCCGCCGGAAAGAACATCCTTCGCTTCCGCATGCGTGGGGACGCCGAACCCTGGGACGTCGATGCCGATGATACGGACGCCGTTGATTTCCTTTGGAAGGAGGCGCAACGGCACGCCCGACGCGGTCGGCACGCACAGGTTGGTGACCACGATCACGTCGTAAAGCTCGGGATCTGCGAGCTTGTAGACCGCCTCGCGGATATCCTCGAAAAGCTTGCCGGTAACAAGGGTTTCGGAATTGAAGGGAACGTATCCGACGGTGCGCTTCGCGCCGTAAAAATGCGAGGTGAAAGTCAGGCCGTAAACGCAGCACGCGGATCCCGAAAGCACCGTGGCGGTGCGGCGCATACGCAAGCCGACGCGCAGCGAGCCGAAAGCAGGACACATGCTCTGCGGCTGATCGTGAGGCCCTTGCGGATAATCCTTCGCGTATTGTTCGAGCGTCTCGCTCTTGCCCGCAGCCGTGGCAGCCTTCTTCATCTCGGCTGCGCCTGCATGACACCCGACGCCCTGCATCCTTGGCCGTCGCAGCGGGACTGGCCCGTCCGCCTTGTCAGCCGCCGTCTCGACAGCCGCAGCACGTCCGGCGTCGTCATAGACGACTTCGCCGGAAGCGGCTTGAGAGGATTGGCGATCAAGTGCTGTCATAAACTCACTGCTCCCTTACGCGGCGTCGTAGACGATTTCGAGAGTCGGTTTCTCAACGACCTCATGGCCGCGCATGTCAGCCTGCGTCGCAGGCTCGAGAACGACACCACGCCCCACCGCATCTCCTTTGAAGAGGCCAAGGAGCCCATCCTGTGAAAGAGGCGTTGGACCGCACAGGCGGCGCTTCCGCGACGTTCTGACCGCAGAGCGTCTCGAACATCGGACGCCCATTGGCCGCCCGGCTTACCGACGATCTCGTAATTCGCGCTTTTCCTGCCGGATATCCTCGTGCTGCGGAATCGCGGAAAGCACAGGAATACCGACGCCATCGCAGAAAGCCTGCGCCTCGCCCGTCCCGTCATCCTTGTTGATGACCATGCCGGCCACGCCGACATTGCCGCCAAGCTTGCGGAAATACTCGACGGCGGAGCAGACGTTGTTGGCGACGTAAAGCGACTGCAGGTCGTTCGAGCCGACGACGATCACCTTCTGGCACATGTCACGCGCGATTGGCAGGCCGAAACCGCCGCACACCACGTCACCCAGGAAGTCGAGCAGGACGTAGTCGAAATCCCCACTCATGGAACCCAAGTTTCTCAAGCAATTCGAAACCGTGAATGATGCCGCGCCCGCCGCAGCCGCGGCCCACTTCCGGACCGCCAAGCTCCATCGCGAAAACGCCGTCGCGCTTGAAGCAGACGTCTTCGATCTGGACTTCCTCGCCCGCCGCTTTCTTTTTCGAAGAGGTCTCGATGATCGTCGGGGTGGCCCGACCGCCGAAAAGAAGGGAGGTTGTGTCGCTCTTGGGATCGCAGCCGATGAGCAGGACGCGCTTGCCCTGCTGAGCCATCATGTAAGACAGATTAGCGAGCGTGAAGCTCTTGCCGATACCGCCCTTGCCGTAGATCGCGATGATCTGTGTTTCTTTCTTGGCTTCGGTCGCAGGAACCGCGTCAGGCTCGATAGCAGCCTCTGCGCGGAGCGCAGCCGCTTGCTGCTCGAGGGCAGTCGCTTGATCTACATCCAAAGTCATACGCACTTTCTCCAATCTAGAACCATCTTGAGGCAGGCCGGATCTTCGAAGGCGACGCGATAGGCGCTTGGGGCGCCGTCTGCTGTACTGCGATGCGTAATGAGACCGTCGAATGACAAGCGGCCACTGTCGACCAGTTGCTTGACGGCGAGCATATCCGCCTTCTGCCACTGCGCGGCGACCCGCATCCGCGCTTCCTTCATGAAAGCGGGCGGGAAGCTGAAAGAGAGGCGATCCGCGTAGAATCCGGCGAGAACGATCTCGCCACCGGGAGCAAGGCGCGACACGAGCGCATCAAGAATTGATGAGTCTCCGCTTACATCGCAAATTACGCGATAATCGCGGCGCGGGTCTTGATCCGGATCAATAACTTGGTATCCGGCAGCGCCTGCGAAGCGGCTCGCGTTCTTTTCCCAAACGGTCGGCGCCGGAGCACCGGATGCGATGACGATCCGCGCGATCAGACGGCCGAGCACGCCGTGGCCCAACGATGAGGTCGGCGGCGACGCCCTTATCGGAGAAGGCCGCGTGATAGCCTGTCGCCGCCAGCGCAAAAAGAATGCCTTGTTCCCCGAGGTCTTCGCGTATGGGGATCGTACGGCTTTCGGGCAGGACGACGCGCGAAGCGGTGCCGCCGAAAAGACCGCGGATAGCGCCGTAGCAATTTGCGCCTGGAACGAAGACACGCTCGTCCGACGCAGATTTTCGTGGACGACCCAGCCCAGGAAACGCGGCCTACGCTTTCATAGCCCGGCACGAGCGGATAGCCCATGCCCGGAAAATGAGGCATGCGGCCGGACCACAAAAGCCGCTCGGTGCCCGTGCTGATGCCGCTCCATTCCACATCGACGACGACATCGCCGTCGCCTGGAGCAGGCAGGCCGAGCCGCTGAAGCCCGAGCTGTTCGGGCTCCTGCAGCACTACCGCTAAGGTCTCCATTGGGAACTCTGGAAGGCGGGCCATTTAGACTGTTATCTCTTCACAAGTTCGTGTGTCATCCTAGCTTGACCAACAGATATGTCAATTCAAACTTACACTCCCTTAAAGCGCTCAAAATCGAAGCGACAAGGAGGCGGACAAGCAGCGGCTGGCACGTTGCACGCCGCTCGATGCGGCTGAAGCCCGCCTCTCGCAAAAGCGCTTGCAATTGCCGCTCCGTGCGAGGCCGGCCGCGACCCATCGCCATCAAATAAAGGCTGAAATAGGCTGCAACTTTTTCCGCTCCCCGAGTTTCCGCCATGGGCTCCGCAACGACGAGCTCGCCGCCCTGCGGCAATGCGGCGCGCACGGATTTCAGGATGGCGAGCGCGGTTTCGTCGTCGTGATCGAGAAGCACACGGATGAGTGTGATCACGTCCGCGCCGCGCGGCAGGTCCTTCAGGAAATCTCCGCCCGCGGACTTTGCCCTGTCCTCGATCCCGGCGTCCTTGAATTTCGCCGCAGCGAGCTGAGCGACAGCCGGTACGTCGAAAAGGACAAGCTGCAAATGCGGGGCGCGGCGCGC
The DNA here is from genome assembly GCA_963727795.1 of uncultured Alphaproteobacteria bacterium. Taxonomy (GTDB): domain Bacteria; phylum Pseudomonadota; class Alphaproteobacteria; order Rhizobiales; family Rhodomicrobiaceae; genus Rhodomicrobium. The sequence continues at coordinate 175,136 of CAVSHC010000007.1, read as the reverse complement.
GGCATGCAGGAGAAATGCGCCGTTGCCGCCGCCGACATCCATAAGGCAGCGGTGGCCTTTCAGGTCGTAGGAGTCCAGAATCTCCTGCGCGATTGCCGGCTGGGTGGCGGCCATGAGCCCGGTGTAGTCCGACACCGCCTCGCGGCTCGCGCTCGTGTCGCCTTCCGCGTAAGGCCAATAGGAGGCAAGATGCGTCGCCTTGAGAGAACCTTCAGGGGCAGGCTGAGCCTCTTGGCTCTCGTTCCGCAGGAGACGGACAGGATCTTCAAGATCGCGATAGAGAAGCGCATGGTGCTCCACCATCGTTGCGAGGCCGGGGCTTGCCAGCATGGCGGCGCCAAGGCCGCCCAGCCCATAGCGCCCGTTGCTTCGGCGCTCGGCGAGCCGCAACGCGGCCGCCGCGGTCATGAGCCTGCCCGCCGCATCTTGGTTCAAGCCGAGGCGGTGAGCGATCTCTTCCGCGCTGAGCGGACCCGCCTTGAGGATGTCGAACAGCTTCAGGCGCACGCAGGCTAGAAGCACCTGCGAATAGACAAATCCGGAGCATAGATCGAACAGCGCGCTCGCCTCCCGCCGCGCGATAATGCGCGTGAGCGGAAAGGTTTCGGCGAACCGGATAAAGCGCGGGTTTGTCAGGCAGCGGTCGCGGAAGGCGAGCGCCCGGTCCATGAACCCATTGAGCATGCCCGGCTTATCCACTTTCACGATATTTTGGGCTGGCGTCACTTGGAGTGTCATCTATAGTTGTCACCTCGACTGTCATCTAAAATGGACAGTCCTGCGCGGGGCCTGTCAACGTCGTTTTAGGGAGCTTGATGTGCGCGAAAAACGCATCGTTGTCGTCGGCGCAGGGATCGGAGGGCTGGCGGCGGCTGTCGAGCTCGCCGCGCAAGGGTGCAATGTGACCGTCGTCGAGAAATTCGACGGGCCGGGCGGCAAAATGCGTCAGGTGAATGCGGGCGGCGCGCTCATCGATGCGGGGCCGACCGTTTTTACGATGCGCGATGTGTTCGACGACATTTTCGCGAAGGCCGGCGCCTCCATCGGAGATTATCTTACGCTGAAACCGGCGCATGTGCTCGCGCGCCATGCCTGGGAAGCGGGCGGCGAACTGGACCTTTTCGCCGACGCCGCGCAGACGGCCGACGCCATCGGCGCCTTTGCGGGAGCGGCGCGATGCGCGGGGGTATCTCTCCTTCTGCGCCGAAGCCGCGAACATCTACCGGATCCTGAACCGCCCGTTCATTCGCGCGCAAAAGCCGAACCTGCCCGTTCTGATGTGGCGCGTCGGCCTTTTGAATTTCGCCGATCAGTGGAACATCAACCCTTATGAAAGCTTCTGGAACGCCGTTTGCCGCCATATGAGCGACCCGCGGCTGAGACAGCTCTTCGGGCGTTATTCCACCTATTGCGGCGCGTCGCCCTTTTCGACGCCCGCCACGCTCATGCTTGTGGCGCATGTCGAGCAAAGCGGAGTCTGGCTGGTGGAAGGCGGCATGGTTCGTCTCGCCGTGGCGCTGGAGAGCCTGGCCCAGCAGCTTGGCGTGGTCTTTCGTTACCGCACAGAAGCTGCGGAGGTGCTCGCCGTCAACGGCAGGGCATCGGGCGTCAGGCTCAGAGAGGGCGAGCAACTTAGCTGCCGACGCCGTCGTCGTCAACGCCGACCCCTCAGCCGTTTCCGCAGGTCAGCTCGGCCTTGCCGCCCAAAGCTCGGTTCGCCCCATTCCCGCCCGGCGAGCGCTCGCTGTCCGCCCTCACCTGGGCTTTCATGGCCGAGGCGAACGGCTTTCCTCTTGCGCGCCATACGGTATTCTTTCCAGACGCGACGTACGCGGCAGAATTCAACGCCATATTCCGGCGGCAGAAAACTGCCCGCCTCTCCAGCGGTTTATTTGTGCGCGCAAGATCGTGATGACCGTGGCGGCAAAACGGCCGAGGGCTCCGAGCGGTTTCTCGGCATAGTCAATGCGCCCCCTATGGTCGATGCGAGAGCGCTCAGCCAATCGGAGATCGAAGAATGCGAGACAAAAACCTTCCGGCTGATGGCGGCATGTGGCCTGACGCTCGGGCTAACGGAGGGAGCCATGGTCCGGAGGGGTCCGCAGGACTTCGAGACCCTTTTCCCGCGGACGGGCGGAGCGATCTACGGGAGGGTTCCCCACGGCTGGATGGCGTCTTTCCAGCGGCAGGGGACACGGGCGCGGCTTCCGGGCCTGTATTTCGCGGGGGGGAGCGTGCATCCGGGGCCGGGCATCCCGATGGCGGCCATTTCGGGACAACTCGCATCGGAGGCCCTGCTCGCAGACTTGGCTTCGATGAAGCGGTTCCGCCCAATGGCTACGCCTGGTGGTATGTCGATGCGTTCAGCGCAGACCACCGCTACGGACTGACGATCATCGCCTTCATCGGCAGCGTGTTCTCGCCCTACTACGCATGGCGAAGGTGGCGCCAGGGCGCGGCCGATCCAGCGCAGCACTGCTCGCTGAACGTCGCCGTCTATGGTCCCGGCGTGGGCCGTTGGGCCATGACGGAGCGCTGCAGCAAGGCGCTGAAGCCGGACGCCGAAGGGCTCTCGATCGGACCGAGCGCCATCCGCTGGGACGGAACGCGCCTTCGCGTGGATATCGACGAGAAGGCGCCGATATCGATGGCGCCATTGCGCGGAACCGTAACGCTGGAGCCTGAGATCCTCACCGATTTCGCGACCGATTTCGGAACGGGCGGCCGCCACCGCTGGTCTCCCGTCGCGCCGCGCGCCCATGTCGAGGTTCGCCTCGATCATCCGAATCTTGCCTGGAACGGCACCGGCTATTTCGACATGAACCGGGGCTGCGAGCCCATAGAGGACGGCTTTTCATATTGGAACTGGTCGCGGGCCTGCCTGCCGCGCAAGGCCGCCATTCTTTACGATGTGACCCGCCAGGGCGCGGGAAGCGCCTCGATGGGGCTCGAAATCGCAGCTGACGGCACGGTCACGCCCTTGGATTTACCCGAGTTCTGTATGCTCGACAGCACGCCGATCTGGAAAATGCCGCGAGAGACGCGGTGCGACAAAGGGCATTCCGCCACGATTGCTACGACCTTCGAGGATACGCCGTTCTATTCCCGCTCGATGCTTGCGACGCGGCTTCTCGGAGAGCCGGTGAGCGCCATGCACGAGAGCGTGTCTTTGGACCGCTTCCGGAAGCTTTGGGTTCAGACGCTCCTGCGGTTCAGGATGCCCCGCGTCGCGCTCTGAGGCGACGGTCGCGAGCCCGAAACCGCGGCTTCAGCCCTGCGCGGCGTCAAGTAACAAATACCGCGCTTGGCAATACTTGTGGAAATGTGGGCGCGGCATTTGTTTGCCGGAACCGAATCTGGCCTCGATAAAAATTGTCCACAACAATATTGCTAGGGGCAACTACCATGGCAGCTAAGAAACCAGCAGCAGCTTCGAAACCCGCGGCGAAAGCCGCTCCGAAGGCCGCTGCCCCCGCCAAGCCGGCTGCGAAGCCGGCGAAGAAGGGCAAGTAAGCGTTCGCATCCTTTTGAACAGGCGAGGCGCGCTATCGCGCCTCGCTTCTTTTTTGGCCCTTGAGCCTGATTGCGCGGATCACGGTCCCGAAGCTCAAACGGCATGGATCGTGTTGCGCATCGTCCCTATCCCGGCGATTTCCGTCTCCATCACGTCTCCCGGCTTCAGCCATTCGGGCGGGGTGCGCCCCATGCCGACGCCGGACGGGGTTCCCGTCGCGATAACGTCGCCCGGTTCGAGGGTCAGACCGCGCGAAAGCTCGGCGACGATGCGCGGGATCTTGAAATACATGTCTTTCGTGCCGCCATCCTGCTTGACCTCGCCGTTGACGCGAAGGATGAGCCGGAGAGCGCCCGGATCGAGATCGCCCGCAGGCACGATCCACGGACCCATCGGCGCATGACCGTCGAGGCTCTTGCCCTTGAACCATTGGCCGCCGTGCCAGCTCTTTTGCAGGTCTCTCACCGAGACGTCGTTCAGCACCGTGTAGCCGAAGACGTGATCGAAGGCGTCCGCCTCCGCGATATTACGCCCGCGCTTGCCGATGATGGCGGCAAGCTCGACCTCCCAGTCGACCTGCTCCGAAATGGACCGGTCGTAGGGGATCGGATCGAACGGGCCATTGAGGGCGCCGGTCGCTTTGGTGAAGAACACCGGGTGCTCCGGAAGCTTCTGGGCCGGGTCGCGCATCCGCGCGCCTTCCGCGAAATGCTCGAGATAATTCCAGCCCACGCAGAAAATGTTGCGCGTCAGTTTCGGCAGCGGGGGCTTGAGGCGCACATCGGTGAGCTTGAGGCCGGAATGGATGGGCGCCGCCGCAAGTTCGCGGATTGCAGCCAGGCCTTGCGGGCCAGCCTCGATCAAGGCGAGCATCGATGTGGCGTCGAAGCCAAGCGCCATCTTCGCTTCATGGGCGGCGCTTCCGGCGTCGACGACCTCCCCGCCGGCGCGCAGGAAGCCGAGCCGGGGATGGCCTCGTTCATCGGCGTAGCTCAAAAGCCGCAATTTCCCATCGAGCGGCGCGGTGATTGTCGTCATTGTCTACCTTTCTTTCGTTTCCGGCAGCCAAATGCATGGTTCGAGAAACCCATGGTTCGACAAGCTCACCATGAGGGCCTGCCCTTTGGAACCCGCGAAACTCATCCCGAGCTTGTCGAGGGATCGGAAACCCTTTCCGAGCGTTTTTATTGCGCTGGCGGAGCAGCCGAAGCGCTCTTCGCGGCGGAATATCCCTCGATCAGATCCGCGCCAGCCGGAATTTCGACCGAGGTCGCCTTCAATTCCGCGGGCGTGATCGGCGCGATCCGTCCGCCCAGGCACTTGCTCAGGAACGCCTCGGCGATGGCGGTGAACGAGATGTTGTTTTCCGGCTCGGCGAAACCGTGGCCCTCGCGCCGGTAGAGCAGATAGGTCACCGGAATTCCCTTGGACTGCAATGTTTCGACGATCTGATCGGACTGTTCCTTTTTCACGCGCGGATCGTTCTCGCCCTGTGCGATCAGGAGCGGCTTCTTGATCTTTCCGGCCTCATAGAGCGGCGAGCGCTCCTTCAGCAGGGCGCGGCCCTCCTCCGTGTCCGGGTTTCCGAGCGCCTTGATCAGCCTCGGACGGCCCGACGCCCAATAGGCCGGAATGGTCTTGAGCAGGAGTTCGAGTTCCGACGGCCCCACTAGATCGACGCCGCAAGCGTATGTGTCGGGATTGCGCGTGAGGCTCAAGAGCGTGGCGTAGCCTCCATAGCTGCCGCCCATGATGCCGATCCTTTGCGGGTCGGCGATTTTTTCGCGGATGGCCCAGGCGACCGCGTCCAGGAGGTCGTCGTCCATCTTCCGGCCCCACTCCTTGTCCCCGGCGTTGACGAAGGCCTTGCCGAAGCCGGTCGAACTGCGGAAATTGACGCTGAGGACCGCGTAGCCGCGATTGGCGAGCCATTGATGCATGGAATTGTAGCCGAAACGGTCGCGCGACCACGGCCCGCCGTGCACGAAGAGCACCATCGGCAGCGGCTCATCGGGACGGCCCGCCTGCTTTGTGTCCGATCCTTTGGGTAAGGTGAGGAAGGAGACGAGATTGAGCCCGTCTCTCGACGGGACGATGACGGGGTGCATTGGCGCCAGCGGCGCGTCCGCAAGCTTCGGGCGCGCATCGAACAGTTTCGTGAGCGTCTTCGCCGCGCGATCGTAGAGATACGAGGTTGCGGGGCGGGTAGGGCTGCTGACCGACACGGTCCAGAGCTTGTCGTCCTCCGTGCGCGAGCCGACGCCCCATTCGCTGCCGAAATTCTTCGAGAGGAACTCCAGATCGGGCGCAAGCTTAGGCCCCAGCGCCTTGTGTTCGGTGCGCTCGTAGTTGACCGAATAGGCCAGAGGCGCGTGCGTCTCGGGATCGCTGATGATCCCGCCGATATCGGCCCTCGGGTCCTCGGCGAGGATGTGCTCCTCGCCGGTCGCCAGATCGATGCTCGCAAGCGCGGCGGTATTGCGGCCGCGGCTGTCGTGCATGAAGACCGTCTTGGCGTCGCTGTCGAGGGTCAGGATGCCGGTATTGGCGTTGTCTTCCGAGGAAATCTGCAGCCAGGGCTCCCACGTCCCTCCCTTCAGGCGGAGGATTTCCTCGCCGCCATCGGGCGTGGGCTTCGAGGCGAGGCGGGGTTGAAACGTGTCATCCGTCTCGAAACCTGAGAAGCCTGGGTTCTCGGCGACAAGCTTCAACTCGCCCGTTTCGAGGTCGACCCGGAAAAGGTCCGGATAGCGCTTGTCCCGGCGATTGAGGGTCACGAGGATTTCCCCCCGGACTTTGCGGCTCCGGCCTGCAAAGGCGGCGCGGACGCCGGGAAATGGCGTCAAATCTTTCGTGGTGCGGCTGGCGACGTCGACGGCGTAGACATGCCAGTTCTCGTCGCCGCCCTGGTCCTGCATATAAATGAGATGCTTGCCGTCGTAGGCCCAGTAATACATCCGGATGCCTCTCCGCTTGTCGTCGGTGACAGGCGCGGCGTTTTCCGGCTTATCGATGGGAGCCGCCCAGACGTTCATGACGCCTTCCTTGGGCGCGAGCCAGGCAATCCACTTGCCATCGGGGCTTACCTCGGCGGCGCTTTTTTCAGGATTTCCGAACAAATCCTGGCGAGGGATGAGGGGCGTATCGCCTTTCGCCCCGGCCGGGACGGCGAAGGCCGAGACGCCGGCGAGGGTGAGCACCAACGCGAAGAGCAGCACTTTCATTGACTTGTGTCCCTGAAGTAACGCGATTGCGATTTGAAAGCGAAGATTGATGCGGCAGGGGCTACAAATTGCCTGCGACCTGAAGTAAGAAGACTGCTGGCTCCCTGGAAGAGGGACAGGACAATGCGCTTCCTTCGCACTCTGATTATCCTTCTCTTGCTCTTGTGCCTCGTGCCCGTTCTAAGCCTGCTTGCGGCTGGCCTCATCGCCAGGTGGGCGGGTTGCGGGCTCGATCCCAGCACGCCTTTGCCGTGTACGATCCTCGGCGGCGACTACGGCGGCACTCTGTTCGGATTGGTGGATTTCGGCTATTACGCCGTCGAGACGATCCCCGCTTTCGTGGCCCTCCTTGCGGGGTGGGTGACGGTGGAAATCGTGCGGAAGATGGGGCGGCCCAAGAAAGCGCCCGAGCCTAAAGGCCCGGCTGGCTGGAAAAGGCCCCCTGCGCCTCAGACGCCGGCGGCCTCGCGGAACCGCGCGCGCGGATCGTAGGGCTGCTTCTTCGCCCATTCCTGCATGAGGCGCTCAAGATCGCCGTCGATGACCGCCGGCAGAACGATCCTCAGCGTGATGAGCTGATCGCCATGCGCGCCCGAGCGGTTGTTCTTCACGCCCTTCCCGCGCAACCGTAAGACCTGCCCGCTGGACGCCCCCCTCGGGACTGCGACAGTCACACGGCCGCCGATGGTCGGAACCTCCACCCGTGCGCCGAGCACAGCTTCGCTCACAGAGATGGGGAGTTCGATCGTGATGTTGTCGCCGTCGCGAGAGAACAGCGGATGGGGCTGCACCTTGAGTTCGATGAGCGCGTCGCCCTGCTCGCCCCGCCCGGCCCCTGGGCCGCCCTTGTGCCTGAGGCGCAGGGTTTGGCCTGTCTCGACGCCTGCGGGCACCGTGATGTCGAGCGTCTCGTTGTCGGGGAACTGCACCCGCTTTTTGACGCCGTTGACCGCTTCGAGAAAACTGATTTCGAGGTTGTAGCGGTAGTCCATCCCGCGCATGGTGAATGCGCCGCTTGGCCCCCGCCGTCCGAAAAGATCGCCGAATATGTCTGAAAAATCGCCGGCGCCACCGCCCCCGAAGCCGCCCTCGTGCTCCCGGCCGAAGCCCTGAGCGCCCCCGGCATAGTCGCGATAGAAGGGGTTCGTGCGCTCATTTCCCATCGCGTCGATCTCGCCCGCATCGTAACGCTTGCGCTTTTCCGGGCTGCCAAGCACGGCGAACGCCGCGGAGACGCGCTTGAACTGTTCTTCCGACTTCTTGTCGTTTTTGTTCTGATCGGGATGCAAGTCCTTGGCGAGCCGCCGGTACGCGCGGCGAATCTCGTCATTCGTAGCGGTGCGTTTCACGCCCAGAATGGCGTAGAGATCGTTATTCATGGAACCTGAAGCGGTTGGTATGCCTGGGCGGAGTTATGACGGAAAACTCCTTCAACAGAAAGGAGTCACTGTTAACTTCTCCTCCGCTTTAAATGAGTTCAAATCGCGCTCATCCCAAGAGACCGCCCAAAAATGTTGTTTTTGAGGGGGCCGTCTTCTCTGCAATGCGAACCTCCAGCCCGAGTCCGAGTTCGCGCGCCACGGACCTGAGGCGGCGTTTGAGCTGCTCGCCGTCGAGCGCCGCAAGCTTTGGCGGCAACTGCAGAACGAGCTTTCCGTCATCGTAAGCGAGCGAGGTTTGCGGCAGAACGCCCTTCATGCCGGCGGACAGCGCATGAGCAAGCCGGACAAGCTGCCCGATGATCAGGGCGCGCTTCTGCTGGGGGCGCGAGAGCATGGCCGCGAGCTTCGGGAGAAGTTCGCCCACGAGCTTGCGTTCATAACGGTGGTAGACGCAGAGCGCCAGGAAGGCGCGGCCGGGGTGATCGATGCCCACAAAGCCGGATTGAGCGATAAGCACGGCGCTTTGCTCGCCGCGGTAGTCGGGGTGGGCGCGCCAGGACAGGTCCGAAAGATAGCAGGCGGCATGCCTGAGGCGCGTGTCTTCGCTGGTTTCGAGAGGGCCGGGGGCGACAAAAAAACCATCTGTCCAGCCGATGAGTTCCTCTCCGTGACGCGCCGACCTTGACCGCAGCATGGCGGTGTTCGCGCATGCGGAGAGCAAGGGGTCCTTGGCGCGCTCGGTTTCACCGAGCAGCCGGTAGATCAACCCCTCGCGCACGCCGAAAGCCGAAAAAACCACGTCCTCCGGCTGCATCCGTCTGAGGATCATGTTCAGAAGCAGCGCGCCGAAGGGCAACGTCTCTTCACGGCCCGTGGAGATGCCCTCCAGGCGTTTCAACGAGGTCGGTGAGCTGTTGGCGTAGCGCGCGGTGACCTGCAAGGCTTTGCGAAGGTCGATGCGATAGCCATGAATAGCGGTGAGCGGGTAGGCGGTTTGGCTCATATGCAGCTTGGCGAGCGCCCGCCAGGTGCCGCCGACTGCGTAGAAAGTCTCCCCGCGGCCTTGCACAATCCACGGAACGGACGCGAGGCCGTCCTGAATGAGGCGGATGGCTTCGGTCTTCTCGCCGCCGGTCTTGTCGACGAGGGCGAGACTGCCAAGAGGCAGCGAGACAGGCTCGGAGAAGTTCTCGCCGTGCAGCCGGACCAGTTCGAGGCTGCCGCCGCCCAGATCGCCGGCGATGCCAGCTGGATCCATGAACCCCGCCAGGACGCCGGTTGCGGCCAATTCCGCTTCCTCGGAATTGCCGATCACCTTGATGGCGCACCCGCACGCCTCTTCGGCGCGCGCCAAAAATTCCGGGCCATCCTCGGCCCACCGCACTGCGGCGGTCGCGAAAGAGTGGATATCGCGATCCTTCACGCCACAGATATCGGCGATTTTACGAAATCGCGCGAGCGAAGAAAGCGCCTCGGGGATCGTCGTCTCGTTCAGCCGCCGCGTGGTGTTGATATAGCGGCCAAGACCGCACATCGCCTTCTCCTGAAAAAGCGGCGTCGGGGAACGGGCAAGGCTTTCGTAGACAACGAGGCGAATTGAGTTCGAGCCGATATCGATGACGGCTACAGGCTTGGTTCCTGGAAGCCGCCCTTGTGTGATGCGATCCACGTGTCACCTTAGGCGTGGGGAGCAGACGCGGTGGCGAAGCGGCGGGGGAAGGTCTGCTTCAGAGCGCCGCCGCGCCCTGACAGGCTGGGATTGGTCATGAAATACTCGTGAGCGCTGAAAGACTCCTCGCCGGGGCGGAGGCGGAACCGTTCCGACGTGCCATCGCTGCGAACCCTCCAGCTTTGCAAATTGTCTTTCAGATTTGCGATCATGATCTGGTCCAGAATCTGCTCGTGGACGGTGGGATTCGTTATCGCGGTCATAGCCTCGACGCGCCGCTCGAGATTGCGCGGCATGATGTCGGCGGAACTGATATACACGTGGGCCTCGTCGGATGGCAACCCGTGGCCCGCGCCAAAGCAATATATTCTTGAATGCTCCAGGAAGCGCCCGATGATGCTTTTCGCCCGGATGTTTTCGGAAAGCCCGCGAATGCCCGGCTTGAGGCAGCAAATTCCGCGTATGACAAGGTCGACGGGCACGCCGGACATGCTCGCCTCATAGAGCGCGTCGATGACGCCGGGATCGACGAGCGCGTTCAGCTTCATCCAGATCGCCGCCGGGCGTCCGGCCCTTGCGTGCGCAATCTCGGCGTGGATTTCCTCGACGAGCCGCGCCTTGATGCCGTGCGGCGAGATATACATCCGCTCCAGGTCCTTCGGGCGGCTGTAGGTGGTGACGTAGTTGAAGATCTTCGAGACATCGCGTCCCGTCGCGGGGTCCGCCGTAAAGAAGGAAAGGTCGGTGTAAACCTTCGCCGTGGCGGGGTGATAGTTGCCGGTTCCGATATGGCAGTATGTTCGAAGCTCGCCATTCTCCTTCCGAACGACCTGGCCGAGTTTCGCGTGGGTCTTCAGGTCGAGCTGGGTCAGGCCGTAGACGACGTGCACGCCCACCTCTTCGAGCTGCCTGGCCCAATCGAGATTGTTCAGCTCGTCGAAGCGGGCCGTGACTTCGATCATCACGGTGACGCTCTTGCCGGAATAGCGCGCCTCTCTCAAGGCTTCGACGATGGGCGATCTTTTCGAGGTCCGGTAAAGCGTCCACTTGATCGCCACGACATCGGGATCGGCGGCGGCCTGACGCAAATATTGCAGGACGACATCGAAGGATTCGTAAGGGTGGTGGACGACGATGTCCTTCGCCGAAATGGCCGCGAAACAGTCGTTGTCGAACTCGGCGATGCGCTCGGGAACCCGGATCTCGAAGGGTTCGTAGAGAAGATCGGGCCGGTCGCTCACGATCAGCTTGGATATATCGGCGATTGAAAACAAACCGTCCACGATCACCACATCGTCGCGGCTCGCCTTCAGCCCCTCGATGATCAACTCCCTCGCGCTTTCCGGCAGGGAGGCGCTCATCTCCACACGGATGACCTCGCCAAGCTGTCTCTGAACCAGCGCCCGCCGCAGAACCTTCTGGAGGTCCTCGCTTTTTTCCTCGAATTCGATCTGGCTGTTGCGCAAGGGCCTGAACAGGCCGACGTCCTTCACCCTGCACCCCGGCAGAAGCATATGGGCAAAAAGGGAGATGACGGTTTCTATGGCGACGAAGCGCGTGATCGCCTTGCCATTCTCGGTGCTGGTCTGGGGCAGGCGAATGAAGCGGTCGAGGCCGTTCGGCACGACCACGAAGGCATGCATCGAACGCGGCTCGCCCTCGTCCTCCCGGTCGCATTCGAGAACGAGAACGAGTTCCTGGTTCTGAACGTGCGGGAAGGGATGAGCCGCATCGACGGCGACGGCGCTCAGCGCGGAGAAGATGCGCCGCATGAAATAGATTTCGAGCCAGTCCTTGTCGCCTCCGTTCAGCATTCTGGCGGAAGCAAGATGAATGGACTCCGCCGCCAACTCCTTCTTGAGCGCCGTCCAGCGGCTTTGCTGGCGCGTCGAGATCGCCGCAACAGCCGCGTTGATCCTCTGCACTTGCTGTTTCGGGGTCAAGCCGTCGGGAGAAAGCTCCAGAATGTTCGTGGCCGCCTGCTCGTGAAGGCCTGCGACGCGGACGCGATAGAATTCATCGAGGTTGGAGCCCGAAATTGCTAGGAAGCGCACGCGTTCCAGGAGCGGGTTCCGCTTGTTCTCGGATTCTTCAAGGACGCGCTTATTGAATTCGAGCCAGGACAGCTCCCGGTTGAAAAAGCGTTCTGCGCCAAAGGCTTTGATTCTGTCCCTGAGCGTGGGGGCAGGCTCCGCTTCGGCGAATTTCATTCGTCTTGCCTCCTCAGAACAAGTATTCGTCTCCAAGGCGCGCCGTTTAGGGGCAGCGGCCGGATGGAGCGCTTTGGACATAGCTGGAATACTCCCGGAACTGCGTTCATCCCGCTTGGGGGCGAGCCAGAACCGCCGTTCAAGGATGACGCGGCTCCCCTCGGCCTGCAAGAATTTCTTCGCAGGCCGGATACGCTGGCGCGGCCAGCCGATAGTCCCGCTTAAGCGAATTTTCGCACGATCTTTCTACAGAATGTTCAAATGGTAAGCCGCACGGCAAGACGGCAAGCTCCATCTTGGAAATTTAGTTCTGCCAACCATCTAAGAAACAAGGATCCGTCCGGTTCACATGCCACCAGCAAGCCGGAACTGCGATGGCGATTTGAACCGGATGCGTTATTGGCGCCCGCCGTTCTCTCGTCTGCCGCCTACTCTTGCGTCTTCACCCTGGGGCGCCGTCCAAACCAAGCGAAGAGAGGGTCTCGCACGTGGGGACCTCCTTCGTCTTCGAGGGGCGCCGCCATCCCGGCGTCGCCATCACATGAGAGGAGTACGACGCATGGGTATTGAAGGTTTGATTGTTTTTTTGATCATTGGCGCGGTTGCGGGCTGGCTCGCGGGGCTTATCGTCCAGGGAGGCGGGTTCGGCCTTCTCGGGAACATTGTCGTCGGCATCGTCGGCGCCTTCATCGGCGGCTTCCTGCTGCCACGGCTTGGCATTTTTATTGGCGGCGGGATCATGGCGGCCATTATTGACGCCACAATCGGCGCGGTCATCCTCTTGGCTATCATCAGCCTCATTCGACGATAGAACAGCGGCGGGCGTGTCGCCGCGCCGAGGCCAAACGGCTGCGACGGTCACGCCTGCCGGAGGGGGGCCAGGCGCCGGCCGCTTGAGATGCGGTTCGGGAGCAAACTTGGCGTTTTTGGATTCGTCGGAGAGGATGGGGTCAACGAAACTGGGCCAAGCTCCGGGAGAAAGAGCCTGGCCCAGAAGCGCCGCGTCCAGATCATGGCCCGGATCCGGACCGGAAAAGGATGCTCCGCGCCGAGTGACGTTGCGAAGGTATTTCGGCTGAGGAGCCCGTGACCGGTTAAAACCTGTGATGAAAGGCCCGCTTCTGCAGCGCGTTCGGACTTGCTCTGAGAAGTTTTTTCGCCGCTATTTCAGCCTGAAGGGGTCCCTTGAATTCCTGGCCTTCAAGACTGTTGAAAGAATGCAGCGCGGACAAGAACCTGTAGCCGTGCTCATTCCTGTGCTTTCGCACGATGATTCCGACAGCATTTCCTTGCAGCTCGATAACGTAAGCGTCAGACATAGCCCCGCCTTTGCCAGTTTGTAGCGTTGTTGAAGTCATGTTTTGTCAGGAAGGATGTTCGATCCTAGAGTGCGTCCGGAAAAGTGCGAAGCGGTTTTCCGATAAGACGCACGATAAAACAAAAACTTAGAGCCCGCTTTTGATTCCATCAAAAGCGGATAGGCTCTAAATGCGACAGCGGAGGCCTACTGCTGCCATGGAGCTATGCTTTCGCCACGCTTGATTTTTATGTTCTGGCACTCTCATCTCAAGCCTCAAGTATCGACCACGGAAATATGACAGAAGTTGTCAGCTTAAGAAAGCCGGTTTCTTGGGTGGCGCGCGGCGGAGGTTGCGGATTTTGCCGGACAGGCCGCGAAATACGCTCGCGCTGCTTCAAAAGATGCGGGAAGCGAAACGGATGCTGAAGTTGGTCCGTAAAAAAGCAAAAACATTCTATTGCGCAATCGAACGCGCGGCAATCTTGAAATAATTTGCTCAAAAGCGCGGCGCCGCCGAAATGCGAGCCGCTTTTCTCCTCCCAATCGACGCAGTGGCTAAGCAGCCGCTTTCACCTCGCCGTGGACGCGCATATCGGCCAGCGTTTTGGTGTCGAGCACGCTCGCCAGCGCGTTCCGGGCTTCGATCATGAGCCGCCGCACGGCGCAAATATTTTCGTCGCAGTCGTCGCAACGCCGGTACGCAGTGACGCTGGCGCAGGCGAACGGCGCAATCGGCCCGTCGATCGCGCGAATGATCTGTCCGGCCCGGATTTCGTTTGCGGGCCTCGCCAGCGCATAGCCGCCGGCTTTGCCCTTTTTCGAATGCACCAGCCCGGCGCGGCGGAGATCCGCGAAAATCTGATCCAGGAACTTCTTCGGGATATTGTTGGCTTCGGCGATGTGCGCGACCTGGGAAATTTCGTTCTCGCGAAGACCGGCAAGATAGAGCATCGCCTTCAAACCATATTTGCCCTTATTCGTGAGCATAGCGCCCTCATTTTTTCCCCACCCGCCCGCGTGCGAGATCGCTTTTCCCAGCGGGAGGATAATGCGAAAATTTATTTTGGCCAGCTTAAATACTAATTCGCCCGATTTAATGGTCCCGCAACAGTGCTGGCTGCGGCGTGCAAAGCATCTTTCATAGAGCAGGCCCGGCGCTGAATGAGAACGGCCGCGGCCCCCCTTCGGAACGAATTCGAAAAACGGTTGGATGCCCGCGTCGGGCGCATCCATGTTCCGCAGACCTTTCGAGGCTGCGGGCGGCGCACGCGGCTCAGTAGAAATCCGCAGCGCGCCTTCCATAAAAGCCGCCTGGCTAAGCGGCTTTTATGGCCCTTTCTCTCAGCGCGTGTTTGATCTGCTGAAGCACGCCGTCAACATTGACGAGGACAATGCCCTCGCGAAGAGCGTCCTCCTCGATCTTCCTGGCCGCCGCCCTGTAGGTTGCGGGGGGAGCGGCGACGGTCAGGCCATAATCCCGGGCGGCGCCTTCATATCCCAATTCTGAGAGCCATTCCTCGGCATCTCGAACTTCGCGCCGCTGGTCGGCCCAAGGCGCCGTCTCGATGAGCCTCTGGATTTCGGCGCTGGCTTGGCTTGCGTCATGGCCTGCGGCAAGGCGTGCAAGAAGCGGCTGCAGACGCTCCGCGAGCGCCTCAAGGGCGCCGGTGTCGGCAAGGGCATAGGAGCCCGGAGAGAGCGTCGCGGTCCAGATTAGAGAGCTTCCGCCGTTCATTTCCACCCCGGCCTGCCCGGAGAGGTCCTCTCCCGTGTGCAAAGAAGCGGCGCCGCCGTCGTGCAGCTCGAGCCTCAGATAGGGACGGTGATCCGGACCGCCCAGAACTTCGTCTTTGTCAGCTTTGATTTCAATCTTCATGAGTCTCGCCCTGATATAACTAAGTAAGTGGCTTCGAATTGCTTGTCTTTTTGGTGGCCTCACTCTTGTCTTTCAACATGCCGGGCAGTTGAACGAACGCTCAGATTCTCAAACAAAATAAACTCAAACCCGCGAGACACGCCGGTGCGCCCCGGCTCAGGCCAAGCGCCGCCAGTCTGGCTTGCGCGCCGGCTGTTGGGGAGAAAAAGCCTCCAGTCTTGCGGGGCGCTGACCTCAAAACAAGGGCGAGCGCAGCCGCTCATCGAAGCAAGTCCGACGAGCGATTTCCCACCGGGCAGAGAAAACAAGAGACCCCTTTCAAAACACCTAAAGGCGCTCGCTCAATTCTGGAGCCCGCGCGGGACTTGTAAATTATCCATATGACGGTTTAGCTAAGGCTTTCGCGCCATGGACGGCGGCCTTCGCTCACCGGTTGAGCATTCAATCCACCACAACGGCTGCGGGACTTGCAGGCGATCAAAAGTCCGCCGGATGTTTGCGGATCGGTGAAGAGATTGCGGCGCCATGCCGGAAGATCTCGCGCGAGAAAGACGCTCTCGCCATAACTGGCCAGTTGCGGCCCGACGCCCCGGTTACGTGCCTGTCCTTCACCTGCTCTCCGGCGCCCGCCAGGAGAGGAACGCAGTTAGCCTGGACGGCGAGCCTTTGTCCAGACCCTTTCGCCATCTCCATCGCGTGGCCAAGGAGCCCAAAGCCTGTGACATCGTCATGGCGTGGACATCCGCGTCCTTGGCGAGATTGGCGCCCACGGCGTTGAGCCGGGTCACAACCGTCATCATCTCCGCGTAGCGCTCTTCGCTCATCTCTAAGGCGCCAGGACTTGGAGAGCGCCGGGCTGCCGGGACATGACCGCGTTCAAATGCGCCGCCGCCCCGGCAAGGTTCGGCACATGGGCCTCGACGGCCGTTCCGAGCCGCTCATCGGCCTCATTGAAGCGGTTCACATGGATGACGCGAAAGCCGACGGCCGCGGCTCCCGCACAATCCCAGCCATTCGCGGAAACAAAGGCGATCTGGCCCGGCTCGACCCCAAACGCTTCGGCGGCAAGTCTGTATACGGCGGGGCTTGGCTTGTAGATGCGCACGGCGTCGGCCGAAAGAATGTAATCGAGGAGGCCGCCGAGCTTTGCCGAGGCGACGGCTGCGTGCAGCATGTACGGCGAGCCGTTGGAGAGGATGCCCGTCCGGGCGCCGGCGTTCTTCAAAGCTTTGAGGCACGGCTCGGCATCGGGATAGGCGGCGAGCGTCTGATAGAGGGACAGGAGCTTTTGGCGCGACGGCGAGCCGTCAAGGCCGTGGGAGCCAAGCACATGATCGAGGGCATCGGCCGTCACTTGCGCGAAATCCGTGTAACGGCCCATAAGGCTTCGAAGCCACGTATAGTCCAGCTGTTTGGCTCGCCACTCAGCGGAAATCGCGGGACCGAGCTCTCCGAGTTCCGCCGCCAGCGCCGCCGCCGGGGCGTGAACGTCGAACAGGGTTCCATACGCGTCGAAAACGCAGGCCTTTATCGGTTGATGGTGTGTCATTGCGTGTTTTCTTGTGCAGACTGTTCATATGTCCAGAGATTCGGCCTGCCGGGATTGAGACCGTCGCCAAAGGCATGATATGACGCTCTCGCTTCAGGAAGGCGGATATATTCAAAGGTTTTTTGTAACAAGACAAGGATGCCGATGCTGAACTTTTCTGCGATTGTGACGCTGCTCGCCGTGGGTTTCTACTATTTCACGGCTATCTCGGTGGCGAAGGCAAGGGCGAAGTATGGCGTGAAGGCTCCGGCGACAACGGGGCATCCGGATTTTGAACGTGTCTTCCGCATACAGGCGAACACTTTGGAATGGATGCCGATCTTCCTTCCCTCGCTTTGGCTGTTTGCGATCTACGTCAACGACATCGCCGCGGCGGGCATTGGCCTTGTTTGGATATTGGGCCGCATCCTCTATTTCCGCGGATATGCGGCGGCGGCTGAAAAGCGCAGCAAGGGTTTCGCCATTCAGGCGCTGGCTGGCACAACTCTCCTGGTCGGGGCGTTCATCGGCATCGTTGCGAAGCTGGTTTTCGGCGGTTGAGGCGCATAGAACGCCGCCCAATCGAAAGCTGCTCGGGATGTGGCGAACAGGTTCAGCGAGCCGCCGCTCGTGGTGAGCCTGTCGAACCATGAACTAAAGCGCGAAGCTCATTTGCGGGCGCCAAGGCTTGGCCGGACAGCTCTTTCGCGCGAGAGATGCCGCAACATATTCCAGGAGTTTGGATTTCAACGTAGGTTCGAAAGCTCGCGGGCATGACGCGAGCGTGGCGTCGAAGGAACGGAACGATGTTTCACTGGGGTGATTTCGCCGCCGGGCAGGCGAAACAAGCCGGCAGCCTTGTTGTAGGGATCGATCCAATCTATGAGGACATCCCCCATTGCTTCCGGGATCGCTTCGATAATCAGGGAGACTGTCTCTCCGCCTATGTCGGTTTCCTCATAGAAACATCGAAAGGAAAAGCCGGATTTGTCAAATTCCAGGCGGCGTTTTTTGAAGCTTTCGGCCTGGCGGGCCTGAGGTCCTTGTCCAAGGGAATACAGCTCGCAAAGAAAAGCGGGCTTGGCGTGATCCTGGACGCCAAGCGGGGCGATATCGGCTCCACGGCAGCGGCCTACGCCAGGGCTTACTTGACGCCAGCCAGCGCCGGGGGGCTCCCGGACTTCGAGGCCGACTGCCTGACGGTCAACCCGTTTCTCGGCCCGGATACGCTTGAGCCGTTCGTGGACTGCGCGCGCCGGTTTGGAAAGGGGCTCTTCATCCTGACGAAGACATCGAATCCAGGCTCGGCGTGGCTGCAGGACAAGCACATCGATGGCGAGCCCGTCTCGGACAGGATCGCACGGCTGGTCGGAGGCTTCGCCGAGGAAACTCTCGGCGCATCCGGCCTTGGCGCCGTCGGCCCCGTGGTCGGCGCAACCTTCCCCGGCGATGGGCGAAGACTGCGCGCTCTTATGCCGGACTCGATCTTCCTGGCGCCCGGGATCGGGCCGCAAGGCGGGACCCCCGAAAACATCGCCGCGCTCAAGCGCGAGACTGGCGGCGGCGTGCTCGTTCCCGTTTCGCGCGGACTTACGAAGGTCGATGACCTGACAGTCTCCCGCGACGCCTACGGCGAGATCGTCCAAGCCCGCATCGAGGCGCTGGCCGCCTCCCTGGGAGAGGCGCTGTGAGCGGAACCACCGCCGGAGTCATGGCGTCGCCGTCCGCCACCTTGCCCGCCGAGGCCCGCTCCGCGGGTGACGGCGTTGCAGGCCGAAGGCGCGACCTCAATCGGCGTTCAGCTTGAGTTGCGTCACCTCGAAGAAGGCCGTCCTGGAACTCGTTCGGCTTGAGCGGCATGGAAAACGCAAGCGACGGCTCCGCGCGCTTGAAAGCTCACCTTAAGATCATTTTGCTGCGATCGTGATCGTGAAGCTGGGAGTTCAGCTCAAGCTTCCGCGCGGCTAAAGCCGTCATGCTCCGAGGCCGGCGTTTCGCCCTCCGCCATCTCCTTGCGATCTTCAGACGCCTTTTTACGCCCGCCGCGGAAGAGCCGCCCGAGGAACGAGGCCGAAAGCTCTTGAGGCTCCCCTGTGAAATCCCGGCGGATGGGAGCGAGGCTGCGCTGGAACGACCGGCACTTGTCCATGGCCCTGATCCCGAAAGGCGCCGCCTCCGCAAGCTCGCGGCTATAAGGGATGACGACATCGGCCTCCTTCCCGAAGGCTTGCGTAAATTCGGCCGGAGCGAGCCCGCCATGGGGAGCGGGATGGTTGATCACGTGCAGGGTGCGCCGCTCCGGCGTATCCGGGCCGATCGCTTTGCTCCATCGCGCGAGATCTCTTGCGCCGGCGAGGCTGGCGTTGCTGACGAGAAGGCACGTGCTCGGGATCCGCAGCGCCCACATCATTCTCATGGCCTGGCTTGCAGGCACATCGACGATGGCGAAGCGATAGCGGGGGAGCAGGTTGCTCAAGAGCCAGAGAAAGGATTCCTCCGAAACCGGCGCGTCCGCCTCCAGCGATTCGAGCGAGGCGAACAGCCCAAGGCGGCTGGTTATGCGCTTCAGGCCGCGCTCGATGAGAAGCTTGTCCACGCGCTCGGGATGGCAGAGCGCATCGCTCAGCCCGCGATCCGGCATGGCGTCGAGTTGAAGCGCGGCGTCGCCTGTTTGCAGGCCGAGATCGACAAGGACGGTGTGGCGGCGCTTGCTCTCCGCGAGCGACCAGGCAAGGCTTGCCGCGATGGTCGTTGCGCCCACGCCGCCGCGCACGCCGACCACGTAGACGAGCTTTCCCGTCTTTCGATCCGAGTGGCTTCCTTCCGGGAACAGGATGGTCTTGCATGCGCTTGCGAACGGGTCCCTTTGCAAGGGCTGGCAGAAATAATCGGTGACGCCGGCGTTTTTCAGCTCGCGGTAAATGCCGATATCGTTGCGGTTGCCGATGGCGATCACGGCGACGCTGGGGTCGCAAACGTCCGCAACCGCGCGAAGCTCGTGCAAGGCGTCCTCGGTCCCCGCGATATCGAGGATTAACAGCTTCGGCGAACTTTCCCGAGCGAGAGCGGTGGCCGCGGCCGTAAGGTTCGCCGCTGTGAAGACCGCCTCGGTCACGCCAAGCGCGTTCATGCAATGACGGATGACGGCTTCTGACGATTGATCGCGGACGAAAGCGCGGACGGACGGCGCTTGCCTGTCCGCGGCGGATGTTTGCGAAACCTTTGCTTTTGTCATGCGCAGACCTTTGGCGGCTGGCGAAAAAGGAATGCTGCGCATGGTTCGACAGGCTGACCATGAAGATCGCCCTGTTGAAACCGCGCCACCCTCTCCCCGAGCCTGCTGACGCCTCACGCGGGTTTGTCGAGGGATGAGGCAGCGTAACGGACCTTCCTTTATGCAATCTTAAGCTGCATCACCGATAGTCCCGTCCTGTTAATCAACCTGAGGTAGTCGTGATGGATGGCCCCCGCGTCGTTCTCGCGACCGCCCGGGCTTCGGGCCGGCTTGGGTAATGGCGGAGCTTGCGTGGCTGCACGATCCTGGCGCGGCTCCCGTTTGTGTCGAATGCCGGGCCGGGCGCCTCAGGCGGCTCCCGGCGGCCTCGCTTCCCGAAGCCAAAACTTAGCGAGCGGCTAAGCCTGCGTTTTGCATTGTCCTTTCTCTTTGGAAACTTCTGCAACCTGCGCGTGCTAAATATTCTGTATAGTACAACCTGGATGCACGGAGAATATGATGCGTCGTCTTTCTGATATGATCATGTCTGCTTACGCCTGGTTCAAGGTCGAGTTCGAAGAGGGCGCAGCGGCGATCGAATACGGCTTGCTCGTTGCCCTGATCGCGGTTGCGATCATCACCGCTGTAACGCTTGTTGGAACGAACCTCAGCACCATGTTCACCACCATAGCCGGACATCTTGTTTCTAAGTAGGACCGTCACGCGCTCTCCCACGCTCGCTGGCTGCGGAGGAGCGCTAGTGTCATGGGCATCATGATCATTCAGGCGACCCTCTGGACGATAAGTCTGGCGGCGCTTCTATGGAGCGCCGCCAGCGATCTCAGGCGGCGGATCATACCGGACGAACTTGTCATTCTCGTCGCCGTATCGGGCATTCTGCTTCGACTCGTTGAGCGGCCGGGACAGATCTGGATCAGCCTTATCGCTGCGGGGCTCGTTTTTGTCGCGTTGGGCTTCCTTTGCCGCTCCGGCTTTCTCGGAGGAGGCGATGTCAAGCTCATGGCGGCGGCGACGCTCATGGTCCGGCCGGATCAAGCGGGCGCGCTTCTGATCGGGATCGCCCTGGCGGGCGGCCTCTTGAGCTGCCTTTATCTGGGAGCGAGCCGCGCGTTCGGTCCCGCCGCCCCGGCTCAAGGCGCGGGAGCGGGAACCCCTGTCGACGGCGCGCTTCCGGCGTGGCTCAGAGTGGAAAGAATGCGCCTCGCAGGCCGCAGGCAGGTCCCTTACGGGGCGGCGATAGCGGCCGCAACCGTCTGGTTCATTGCAAGGGAGATTTCTGAATGTTCTTTCGCAATTCCCTGCTCATTCTAGGCCTCCTCTTCGTCCTTGGCGCCGCTGCGCTCGGCTATTTGTTGCTGGCGGGTCAGGATGCGCCGATGGAAGCGAGGCAGCCCGAAGCGCCGGCCGCCACGATCGCCGTGCTTTCGGCGGCCCATGCGATTCCGTCCGGAACCTTGCTTCAGAGCGAAGATATCGTGTGGAAGGACATCCCGGCGCCGGAGATCCGCCCCGGCGAGCTCGTGCGGGGGCAGATCTCCGAAACCGACTATCTTGGCGCCAGCACGCAGCGGGATTTCGCGAGCGGCGAGGCTCTCATGGCGGGCGATCTCGTCAAGGCGAGCGACAGGCGTTTTCTGGCTGCGGTGCTCAGGCCGGGCGCCCGCGCCATATCCATCGCGGTGGATGCGGCCCAGAGCGCATCGGGCCTCATCCTGCCTGGGAACCACGTCGATGTCATCCTGACGCAAACCTTCGCCGACATGGCTGTCGAGGGCAGAATGGCTTTGGAGGGCAGGAAGAAGATCGTCGCCGAAACGATCTTGCAGGGCGTCCGGGTGATCGCGGTCGACCAGGCGCTTCATCAGCAGGCGAAGACGCCGGCGGGCTCGCAATATTTCGGCGAGGCGCGGCTTCCGAAAACGGTGACGCTCGAACTGACCAGGCGGCAGGCGGAGATGGTCTTTGTCGCGCAGCAGCTCGGGCGGCTTCAGCTGTCCGTCCGGCCTCTTGAAGCGGCTTCCGCGTTGACCCCGGAACCCGGCCAGGGGCTGCCGACCTGGGGCGCCGACGTTTCTCCGGCCTTGAGGCAAATGCCGGGGCCGCCGCCCGCGCCGAATTCATTGGAAAGCTCGATCCGGCGCGTCCCCGCTTCCTGATAGAAGGCGCAGGGCATGCGCGCATATGGACCGCCGGAAGTCCTGCACATTGCGGGATCGAGGAAGCCGCTGTGGCGCGCCTGCATCTTTACGGCGACAACGAACAACCACATGTAACTAAAGGTTGTACAACAAGAGAGAATCATCGCAGAAAAAACACAATCTGCGGTTTAGGCCGCCCCGCCATCGCGTCAAGCTCTCAGAGGGACCCCGGTATGTCCTGGAGGTTCAGAAACCCTACCCAGCTTGACGCAAGCGGCCTTCCGCAAAGGCAGCGGGCTCACTGGCTCGCGTTTTTCGCCGCTGCGATGGTTCTGACCGCCGCCGCCTGGGCGCCGCCCGCCGCGCAGGCGCAGTCTCCCGAAGGGGCTTTCGGCATTCCCATCCGCAAGGTTCAGGTCGTGCGCTACAAGTCCCGCACGATCAATGTGTACACGCCTTTCGCCTCTGCGGTCGTCGGCTCTCCCGAGATTGCGGACGTGCTGCCGATGTCGGATCGCGTGCTCTACATTCAAGGCAAGAAGGCCGGAACCACGAACATTTCGATTTTTTCGGCCGACAAAAGACCGATCGGAATTCTCGACGTCGACGTCGTCATCGACACGCAAGCGGTGGCCGAACGGATTCGCGTCGACACCAAAAGCTCCGCCATCCGTGTTTCCAGCAGCCAGGACCAGATCGTGCTGAGCGGTGAGGCACACGACTCCGTGGAAGCCGAACACGCGGTGCAGATCGCCAAGAGTATCGCCCCGGAGACCGCTGTCATCAACCTGATACGCGTCGCGCCAGCCCAGCAGGTGCTTCTCAAGGTGCGCTTCCTGGAGGCGAGCCGCAACGCGGAGCGGGATCTCGGCGTCAATATTTATGGCGCCAACAGGAACGGGACCAGCGGCATCAACACCGGACCGAGCGTGGCCAATCCGTACAGTGCGCCGGGGCTGCCTCTCCTGAGCACGATCGGACCCCTGGCATCGGGTTCCGGCGCGCTTCCCTTTGGGACCGCGATTACTGGCCTCGGCAGTAATGTCGACCTTCTGATATCGGCGCTGGAGAAGAAAGGTCTCGTCCGCGAACTGGCCGAGCCCGATCTCGTCGCCCTTTCCGGCGATACGGCAAGCTTTCTGGCCGGCGGCGAGGTGCCCGTGCCCGTCGTCCAGCCATCCTCCGGGACGTCGACGCTGATCACCGTCGAGTACAAGCAGTTCGGAATTCAGCTCACTTTCCAGCCGACTGTCCTGGCGAACGGCATCATCAACCTTCGGCTGACCCCCTCCGTCAGCGAACTGGATTACTCGGACGCCGTCGTGAACCAGAACTTCCTGATCCCGGGACTGAAGAAAAGAGAGGCCCGGACGACGGTCGAGCTGCGCGACGGGCAAAGCTTCGCCATCGCAGGCCTGCTCCAAAGTCAAGGGCTGCGGGACATTTCGCAGGTGCCCTGGCTCGGGTCGGTTCCGGTTCTCGGGACGCTGTTCCGGAGTTCCGCCTACCAGCAAAAGGAAACGGATCTTGTCGTCATCGTCACGCCGCATCTCGTTGCGCCGATTGTGCCGGGACAGCGGATCGCCAGTCCCCTGGATAGCCATCTGCCCAGCAACGACGTCGACTTCTTTCTGCTGGGCCAGACGGAAGTTCCCAAGAAATATACCGAGTACGTAACCTCGGGCGGCGGCTTGGCTGGCCCTTACGGCCACATCGTGCCCCTCGACAGACCATAGATGAGCGAGGCCTTACGTGTGATGAAGTTGAAGATTTTCGGCGCCCTTGCCTTCACCGCGGCCGCCTCGGCCGCCGTGGCTGGCGACCAGACTTTCGAAGATTTTTTCGGCGCCTACTTTCATAGAACGGACACCATCTCGGTCGGCGCGGGCAACGCGAAGGACGTCAACGCCGTCTCCGAGATGCTAACCCCGTGGCCGGCCTATGTCCGGGACCGGCGGATACCGGCCAATGGCGAGCGCATGACGGCGGCGATCCGGCGTTATGAAGATGTCCGCAAGCTCAAGGAAGCTGCGCCGACGCTGGCTCCCGAGATAAACCCCACCGGATTTGCAACGCCGTATTCGGCTGGGCATTGAGAAAGCGCTGGCGCCATAGAGGCCACATGAACCGCCATCAGGCTGAAACGCCGTCTTTGCCGCTGAGGAGCGTGGTTGCAGCCCTTGCGATGCTGGCGGCGGGCTTGCCCGCTTTGACGCTCGCCGGATGCAGCGCCATGGGCGACGGCGATCCGCTTACAACCCTGACCGTGCAGGAGCCCGCCAGCGAAAAGTATTTTCCTTCCGACGAGCCCTATCATCTCGGCGCCGAGCACTTCAACCGGGGACAGTACGGGGTGGCGGAACAGTATTTCAGGACCGCCGTCGAAAAGGCGCCCGAAGATGGGTACGCCTGGATTGCGCTCGCCGCGAGCTATGACCGTCTGAGGCGTTTCGATCTGGCCGATCAAGCCTATGCGCGCGCCATCGCGATTTGCGGAGAGACGGTTCAGATCCTGAACAATCAGGGCTATTCCCAGATGCTGCGCGGAAACCTGAAAAGCGCGCGCGAGAAGTTTCAGAAGGCGTTGGCGATCGAGCCGAACAATCCGACGATCGTGAACAATATCGTTCTGCTGGATGGCGGGCAGCGCTACGCCGCCTTGGGTCCAGGCTAATCGGCCCTCCGCGATGGTCCGCGCTTCTGGCCGGGCGCTTGGAGGTGTTCTGTAGTGGGTCCTGGCCGCGTGAAAACGCAATGAGCGATGGTCGTATTTGGGGAAGCCGCCCAGCGCGGGGCCGTTTTCGAGATATTCGCTTTTTGGGGGGTATTGGGCAAGCCTGACGCGTTTTCAGCCGCTTCTGCGCTTCCAAGCCAGCAAAATGCGCTGTGGTGGGCCGCTTCTACGCCGCGACGGCCGCCATCAGCGGCTTGATGCCCAAGATGTTCATGACGCGGGTGAAATTGTAGGCGAGCACCGATAGCGCCATTTCGGTGGCGACCTTTGGCAGCGTTTTCATCAGAAGGGGCGTTGTCCCCATCCGGGCTTTCAGAGTGCCGAAGGGATGTTCCGCCGTCTCGCGGCGCACACGCATGGCTTCAGGATTTTTATCGAGCCGCTCCTGTACGGCCTCAAGAACATGCTCGTGCTCCCACCGTGTAATACGTCGTTCCAGGCCTGTTGTGCATTGAGGTTTCAGTGGGCAATTACCGCACGCTGTGGTCCAGTAGCGGCGCAGAACTCTTCCATCTTCTGTGTTGGTGTAGCGATGGCTCAGTTCTTGGCCCGCCGGGCAGCGATAGATGTCCTTGCCGGCGTAATACACAAAATCCTGCTTGCCAAATCGGCCTTTTGCTACGGACCCAGACGTTATCGGCTTTGGCAGCGTTACAGTGACGCCAGCCTCTTCGCAGGCGAGGATTTCCTGACTGTCGAAATAGCCCCGGTCCGCAATGGCGTCGAGCTTCTCAACACCCAGCGCTTCTTTGGCCTTGGCCGCCATGGTGGCAAGTGGCCCGCACCGGATTGTCCTCACCAACCCAATCGTCGAGGCATTCCGGCAGTAAAGTCCACTGCCCCCGGTCTTCCCCTTCTATAAAGCGCTTCATCAAGCCCCCGCTGCAAATCGCGAGGAAAATGTATCCGACTCGGCGTTTTCACGCAGCCAGGGTCGATTCCTGACGTTTCGGTTTTCTCGCTACCCCATGCACGGCAAGGCAGCTTCCAGATCCTGAAGCGGCTCTTCTTCGACAAGGTCAACACAATCCCACACCTGACCCTGAAGAGACTTCTCCGCCTCCGTCGAATGGAAAGGGTGGCCTCTTACGCTTCAGTTTTCGGAGCGGCTAGTAGAATCATTGACCAAGCAGAATTTCAGCCTCGCCTTCCTCGAAGTCGTAGATCGAGGCCGTCGATAGACTGACAATCAGCTTGACGGGCATAAATCGCTGCCTTAGCTGTGAGCTAGAAGGCGACGTGGCACCAATGCGCACCCTATTGGCCATAGTGATGACCGTGGGCCTGATGTTGAACTCGGGCAGCGGCTTCGTCATGGCCGCCTACGCGAAAGCATCCCCGGGCTCCATGGGAAGCGCGCATGCGCACCCGATGGCCTCTCAAAAGCCTTTGCACTCACGCAACAAGGAGGCCAGGGGCTGCCACAAGCACTCTTCCAAATCGCCGGTGAACGGATGCAAGTGCTGCGATAACAACGCGACATGCACCCATGAATCCTGTGCGTGTCTCAAGTGCTTCAGCGTGCTGGCCGATGTGCACCCCATCCACGCCACCGGTATAATTCTTGCGGCGCTTCCGTGGCCAGACGCGTTTGATAAGCCTCCTGGCAGGGTGCGCCAGCCTCCGCCGCCGCCTCCTCAATCCTGATCCTTTTCGACCGCACCCATAAGGTTTGTGGCCGTGTGCGGCTGCAAGCCACACGGCAATCTTTCGGATAGGATCAAGACAATGACATTGCAGACTCTCAAAATCGCCTCTCTCGGGCTTGGCGCCGTGATGTTTGCTTCCCAGGCTTTTGCTGCGGCGAGCGATTACGAGTTCCAGGCCGTCTCGAATGAGGTGAAGGCAAGCAACGGCGCAGAACTGGCAGTCCGGCTGATTCATAAGCCGACGCGAAAGGCTGTTCCGGGCGCGGTGCTGTTTCGTACCCGCCTCGACATGTCGCCCGACAATATGGCCGATATGACCACCAGTGTTGCGCCTGATGGCTCAAGCGAACCCGGCGTGTATCGCTTCAAGGCCGATCTCTCCATGGCCGGAAGCTGGGCGCTGAAGCTGATGGCGAAAGTGCCAGGCGAAAGCGAGACTGTCCAAGGCACGGTCATCGTCAAGGCCAAAGACTAAGGTCATGAAAAAGAAGCTCGTAGCGGGAGCCGCCGTTGCGGCGGTTCTCGCGAGCGCCGTTGCCGGCTACCGTTTGGGGTTCGGCACACGGCCAAGCGCGCCTGCCGCTGTTGCGGCAACGGCGCAATCCAATACGGCTCAGCGGACGGTTCTTTATTGGAAGGACCCGGACGGAAAGAACGATTTCTCGCCGGAGCCGAAAAAGACGCAAGATGGCCGAGACTACCTTCCAGTCTACGATGACGAAGAGACGGGCTTCAAGGACGCGAAGCCGGCAAGGCCGCAGGGGAATCGCAAGATCCTCTATTACCGAAATCCCATGGGGCTGCCGGACGTGTCGTCCGTGCCCAAAAAGGATTCCATGGGCATGGACTATGTCCCCGTCTATGAGGCGGACGAGGAAGAAGGCTCCACGGTCAAAATCTCACCCGGAAAACTACAGCGGACTGGAGTGCGATGCGAGCCGGTGTCCAAGCGCGTTCTGGTGACCTCGATCCGGGCGCCCGGCGTGGTTCAAGCCGACGAGCACCGGCAAACCGTGGT
This sequence comes from uncultured Alphaproteobacteria bacterium, assembly GCA_963727795.1. Classification (GTDB taxonomy): domain Bacteria; phylum Pseudomonadota; class Alphaproteobacteria; order Rhizobiales; family Rhodomicrobiaceae; genus Rhodomicrobium. The sequence continues at coordinate 147,659 of CAVSHC010000007.1, read as the reverse complement.
GGCGCTGCGTTTCGACGCTTTTCTCAATGAACTGGAGCACATCACGACGGGCAGCAAGGTCCGCAAAGGCGAGCCTTTGATGCGCGTCTACAGTTCGGTCTTGTCGGCGGCCGCCGCGCAGTATGTCACCGATCTGGGCTTGCCCGGCACGGGCGGGGTGCCCGCAAACCGGGGTGCGCGGCAGCGGCTTGAGAACCTGGGCGTCCCGGACGAGATCATCAAAGACATCGAGCGCAGCCGCCAGGGCTCGCTTACGGTCGTGTGGCCAGCGCCGAGAGACGGCTTCGTCGTCGAACACAATGTCGTCGAAGGCATGCAGGCGAAGGCCGGCGATGTCCTGTTTCGCATCGCCGATCTTTCCGTGGTCTGGGTGCTGGCCGATGTGGCGGAGCGCGATCTCGGCCTGATCGCGCCAGGCCTGAAGGTGACGGTTACGCCGCGGGGCTATCCCGATCGCACCTTCACCGGAACGATCGGCCTCATCTACCCGGTGCTGAACAAGGAAACGCGAACTGCGCGCGTTCGCATCGAACTCACCAATCCCGACACGATCCTCAGGCCGAACATGTACGCCGATGTCGCGATCGCGAGCGGCAGCAATAAGCCGGTGATCGCCGTACCGGAAAACGCGATCATCGACAGCGGTATTCGCAAGGCCGTCATCGTCGATAAGGGCCAGGGCCGTTTTGAGCCGCGCGAAGTCAAGACCGGCGCGCGGGGCGACGGCTACGTTGAAATCAAGGAAGGCGTTACCGAGGCCGACAAGGTCGTCATCGCCGCTAACTTTCTCATCGACGCGGAAAGCAACCTCAAAGCCGCGCTTCAGGGGCTCACCACCGGGGGAGAAGCGAAATGATCGCCCGCGTCATAGACTGGTCGGCGCGAAACATCATGATCGTGCTGATCGCGACCTTCCTCGCCATCGGCGGCGGGATCTATGCACTCCGTAATCTGCCGCTCGACGCCATTCCCGATCTCTCCGACACGCAAGTTATCGTCTACACGAATTATCCCGGCCAGGCGCCGCAAGTGGTCGAGGATCAGGTCACTTATCCGCTCGCGACCGCGATGCTGACTGTGCCGAAATCGAAGGTCGTGCGCGCCTTTTCGTTCTTCGGCGTGTCGTTCGTCTACATCATCTTCGAGGATGGGACCGACATCTATTGGGCGCGAAGCCGGGTTCTTGAATATTTGAGCGCGGCGTCGGCGCGGCTGCCCACGGGCGTTACGCCGGTGCTTGGCCCTGATGCGACGAGCGTCGGCTGGGTGTACCAATACGCGGTCACGTCCAAAGACCTGAACCTTGCGCAAACGCGCTCCATCCAGGATTGGACGCTGCGCTATGGCCTCGCCAAGGCCGAGGGCGTGGCCGAAGTAGCCAGCGCAGGCGGCTTCGTGAAGCAGTATAACGTGATCGTCGATCCGCAAAGGCTGCGCGACCTTGGCATCACGCTCGACAAAATCCGGGAGGTCATTCGCGGCAGCAACACCGATGTCGGCGGTCGCACGTTAGAGCTTTCCGAATTTGAATATGTCGTGCGCGGCAAAGGGTACCTGCGCGGCGTCGACGATCTCCGCAAGATCGTCGTCAAGGTCGATAACGGCACACCTGTTCTGTTGCGCGATGTTGCCCGGATCGAACTCGGCCCCGACGAGCGGCGCGGTATTACCGAGTTGAATGGCGAGGGTGAGGTTGCGAGTGGGATCACTCTCCAACGGTTCGGGCTCAATGCGCTCGACGTCATCGATAACGTGAAAAAACGCATCGCGGAGCTGGCCACGAGCTTGCCCGCGGGCACGGATATCATTCCGGTCTACGACCGCTCGAACCTTATCTATGCGGCCATCGACACGCTGAAAAGCACGCTTTTGGAGGAAAGCGCCATCGTCGCGCTTGTCTGCATCATCTTTCTCTTGCACATCCGCAGTGCGCTGGTCGCGATCCTTATGCTGCCCGTCGGCATCCTCATGGCCTTTGCCGCCATGCGCTGGCTGGGCCTCGGCGCGAACATCATGAGCCTGGGCGGCATCGCGATCGCCATCGGCGCCATGATCGACGGCGCGATTGTCATGATCGAGAACGCGCACAAGCATCTCGAGCGCGCAGAGAAAGGCAAACCGCGCTCCGAGATCATCATCGAGGCGGCAAAACAAGTTGGCCCCGCGCTGTTTTTCAGCCTTCTCATCATCACCGTCTCGTTCATGCCGATCTTCACGCTGGAATCCCAGGAAGGCCGGCTGTTTGGCCCGCTCGCTTTCACAAAGACATTCTCGATGGCGGCGGCCGCCATCCTTTCCATCACGCTTGTGCCGGTGCTGATGATCCTTTTCGTGCGCGGGCATATTATCCCCGAGCACAAGAACCCCATCAACCGGGTGCTGATCTGGCTCTACCGGCCTATCATCAAGGGGGTGTTGAAAGCGAGAACGCTCACAATTCTTGTGGCGCTTGCGGTCCTGGGCGCGAGCATCTGGCCCGCTTCGCAACTCGGCTCCGAATTCATGCCGAGCCTCAATGAGGGCACGCTGCTCTACATGCCGACGACCTTACCGGGCATCTCTATCACCAAGGCGGCGGAACTCCTGCAAATGCAGGACCGCATTATCAAGACCTTTCCCGAGGTCGCCTCCGTCTACGGCAAGGCTGGCCGCGTGGAGACTTCGACCGATCCCGCGCCAACGGAAATGTTCGAGACCGTCATCAACCTCAGGCCAAAGGAGGAATGGCGGCCCGGAGTAACCATCGAAAGCCTGACCGCCGAAATGGACAAGGCCCTGCAGTTTCCCGGCGTCTCGAACGCCTGGACTATGCCGATCAAGGCGCGCATCGACATGCTCGCGACGGGCATTCGCACGCCCGTTGGCATCAAAGTGCTGGGCAAGGATCTGGCGGAGCTGGATCAGGTCGCCAAGCAAATCGAGACCGTCGTCCGGTATGTCCCCGGCACCACCAGCGCCTATGCCGAGCGCGTGCTCGGCGGCTATTACCTCGATATCGTACCGGACCGCGACGCACTCGCTCGCTACGGTCTTCTCATCGGCAATCTGCAGGACACCATCGCCATGGCGCTCGGCGGCGAGGCTGTGACGACGACCGTTGAAGGCCGGGAACGCTATACGGTCAACGTCCGCTATCCGCGCGATTTCAGGGACAATCCCGAAGCCATCGCGCGTGAGGTGCTCGTGCCACTGCCGGCCGGCGGCGGCGCGGTGCCGCTGGGCGAGGTCGCCAAAGTGCGGCAGACCCGCGGACCGAACGCGATCCGCACCGAGAACGGTGAACTCGCTGTCTACATCTATCTCGACATGCAAGGCCACGACCTCGGCACCTATGTTGCCGACGCTCAGAAAGCCGTGATGGACAATGTGAAGTTCCCAACCGGGACTTATGTGCAGTGGAGCGGCCAGTTCGAATATATGCAGCGCGCCATTGCGAAGCTTAAAATCGTGGTGCCCTTGACCCTCACAATCATCTTTCTGCTGCTCTATCTCAATTTCGGGACGCTAACGGAAACGCTGATCGTGATGCTGTCGCTGCCCTTCGCGCTTGTTGGCGGGCTCTGGCTGATGTGGTGGCTCGGCTTCAACATGTCGGTTGCCGTTGCCGTTGGCTTCATCGCACTTGCGGGCGTTGCCGCCGAGACGGGCGTCGTCATGCTCATCTATCTCGATCAGGCGCTGCGTGAGGTGAAAGCTGAACGGGAAGCGCAAGGCGAGCCCTTCACAAGGGCCGATCTCCACCGCGCGATCATGCTCGGCGCGGTCGAGCGCGTCCGGCCGAAGATGATGACCGTCGTCGCCATCATGGCTGGTCTTCTGCCCATCCTCTGGAGCACGGGAACAGGCTCGGAGGTGATGCAGCGCATCGCCGTGCCCATGATCGGTGGCATGGTCTCCTCGACGGTGCTGACGCTGATCGTCATCCCCGCCATCTACGCGCTTGTCAAAGGTATCGGACTCCCGAAGGCGCGCGCGCTCAACGGTGCCGGCAACTGCTTATGCAGCGACAGGAGAGACCCATGATGCATGATGGCTGGATGATTCAAAACTACTCTGGGTTCAGCCGGGAGCTTTCCACCATGTAAGTAATCAATCCCGCGAAACCTTCGTCCATGTGATCCTGATGATGGCAGTGAAAAAGCGTCAGGCCTGGATCATCGGCCACGAAGTCGATCTCCGCGGTCGAGTATCGAGGCATTGATATGGTGTCCTTCATGACGCCGGACGTTGTCTTGTCCCCGACCTTCGTGATTTCGAACGTGTGCCGGTGCATATGCACGGGATGCTCGTCGCCGCTGTGATTGTCCATGACGAGGCGATAGCGCTTGCCTTGCCGCACCGTAAGAAGAGGGTTCGTGTCCGGCCAGGACTTGCCGTTGATGGTCCAGCGGTTATAGCCGCCCCGGCCACCTGGAATTTTCTCGAACTTGAGAGAGACGGTCTCATCGGGTTCTGCCGCGCTGCCCGAATGACCGAACACGGTGTAATCCCACGCCGTATTCTTAGGAGCGATCCACTTTGGCTCGCCGCTGCGGTTCGCATATTCGACAACGACCCCCATCCCCATTTCGCGGTCCATGTCATCCGCCGAGCCGAAGACCCAAACGCCCGGGTTGTTCATCTCGACAATCACGTCCGCGCGTTCGGCGACGTCGAGCTTCAAGACATCCACGGCCGCGGGCGTTGGAACCGGATTCCCGTCCAAGGCCACAACAGTCAAGCGGTGCCCCGGCAGGGCTAGAGAGATGCCCATGTTGCCGCTTGCATTGAGGAGCCGGAACAGAACGCGCTCGCCCTCGCGGACACGGATCGGTTCTCCATGCCCGAGCATGCGGTCATTGAGCGTCGCCGCCTTGTACATCACTTCAAGGCCGTTGTCGGGCGGCGGCCCTTTCTTGAAGTCCTGCAGGCTGACCAACTCCCCCTCCCAGTGATGAGCGGCGAGCGTGATTTCACGGTCGCAGCGTCCGGCATCTGGGGCCGGCTCGACAATCAGAAAGCCGAACTCGCCCGAATAGGTGCTCTTGGAGAGATCGGCCATGGCCATGGCGTGGCTATGATACCAACGCGTGCCGGCCGGCTTGGGGATGAAGGTGTAAAGGCGGCTTTCCCTACCGGGATGATGGGCGAGCCCTCCTCAACGGCGCCATCCTGATAGGAGGTGATGTAAAGCCCATGCCAGTGAACGAGGTTCGGATAGCCTGAATTGTTGATGACGTTGATGGCAACGGGCCGCCCCTCTTGCAGGCGAAGCAGCGGCCCCGGCACCTGGCCGTTGTACGCCGTGGTCTTGATTACCTTGCCCGGCGCGATTTCGAGCGCAAGGGGCGCGATGCGAACGGTGTAATCGGGCTGGCTTAGGTGCTGCGCCAGGCCAAGCGTATCTGCATAGGAGACAAGGCTCAACGCGCCAAGGCCACGAAGCAGAGTGCGACGGTCTACATGCGGCCCGAACGTCATCAGAAACACCCTGGTCCTTATGCTCTCGCAAGCTTAGCGGAGACGACGCTAGAGGTGCCGATCTTGTTCCCTGAGTGGCAAATTGAGGGTGGTTCCGAGAGGCCGTCTCATGCGTCATCAAGGGCGAGGTATTCGCCCGCTGCATGGGAGTTCCCGGTATCGAGGCGGAGCACATTACCCTGGTGCTGGAGAATGCGTCGCCGGAGGCGCTGCCTGACAAGCATATCCGCCAACTGAACAAGATCGGCATGAACCGGGCCCCATTGGCCTCAGCCGAGAGTCCGTTCATGGCCCACTGCGTTTATCAGGGGCGTTTGGCGAAGTCGTCTGCTTCAAGATCCAAAAGCCGCCGTCCTCCAAATGATCAATTCTAGAATGTGCCGAGTTTGTTAACGGCCTCTTGCGGTGGTTCAAGTGGCGTGGGGAAGAAGGGGCAAGCATCCTGGCGTCGGGGAAGCCGGAAAAGCTTGCTCAGTGCGCGACGCTCGTTCGGGTGAAGGTGTCGATGATCCGCAAAGCGGCCGGACCGCCCACAATCAGGAATATGGTGGGCATGATCAGAAGCATGACGGGAAGCGTCAGCAAGGTTGGCAGCCGGTTTGCGCGCTCCTCCAGCTGAACCAGGCGATCGTTGCGCATTTCCGCTGCGGCGACGCGAAGCGATTGAGCGAGCGGGGTGCCAAAGCGCATGCTTTGCGACAGTGTGGTCACAACCCATCGAAGGCTCGGAAGGTTGATGCGGTCGGCCAGATTTAAAAGCGCCTGATCGCGATTGGGAAAAAGTGCGATCTGCGCCCAGGTCAGGGCCAGTTCGCTGGCCAAGGCAGGCTGGGAGTTGCGCAGTTCCTGGGCGACGCGCTGCAGCCCGCTTTCAAGCGAGACGCCGGCATCGGCGCAAATGGCCATCAGTTCGATCGCGTCCGGCAGTCCGGCCGCTACCGCCGTCCGGTGCTTCTTCACGGCGATCTTCACGGGGACGATGGGCAGGAACCATGCCGTGATGGCCGCGGCCGTCGCCGCGAGCAGAGGCAGCGGCCATGCAGTGCGCGAGGCGGCGACAAAGGCGATAAGGGCGGCGGCGAGGACCCCGGCCAGCCTGAGCAGCGTGAACAGCAGAATGGCGCGGTCCGGCGCCACGCCGTATCCATCGAAAACCTTCGCGATTTGCCGCTGCTCGGGAATCGAAAGTCCCTGCGCCTGGTCTGTGAACCGATATTCGTCCAGCCCGCCCGCCGGCTTTAGAGAGGCATCGGCGACGGCTTCGCCACGCACGAGGTCGAGGCGGCGCGCGATGACTTGGCCGCGCCCGCGTACGCTGAAGAAGACCAGCCCCGCTCCGCCAACGAAAAGCGCCGCAATGCCGAAGAGCGGCGCGGCATGGCTGGCGGCCGTCATGGGGAAAGCGAGCGATTGCGGCATGGGGCGGCGCTCCTTATCACATCTCTTCGATGCTGCGCATCATCCGCCTCATGACATAGGCCGAGAGGAGGAGCCCTGCGGCTGCGACGCCAAGAATGGCATGACCGCGCGGATCGGAGAAAAGCGGGTTCAGATAGCCGGGCGAAATGAGGAGCAGCGCGCCGATGGTCACGAAGGGCAGCGCGCCAAGAACGTAAGCGGAAAGCCGTATTTCCGCGGTCACGGCGCGCGCCTTCAACTGCACGGCGCGGCGGGCGCGGATGAGTTGCGAAAGGGCTTCCAGCGTCGGAAGCAGATTGCCTCCAGCAGACCTCTGCAGGAGAATGGCGACGGCGAAGAACTGAAAATCCGGAAGGCGGACGCGCTGACTTGAGAGCCTTAGCGCGTCTTCGATCGGCAGGCCGATCCTGAGCTGTCCGGCGAGAGTTGCGAAGACCGAGTTGACCGGGGAGGGCGCTTCCTCGCAGACGATCTGGAAAGCCGTTGTGACGGGCAAGCCTGCGCGAAGCATCCGGGCGACGGCGTCGATCGCCTCGGGAAACAGCGCGTTGAACGCCGCCTCCAGCTTTTTGCGTTCTCCGGTCAAACGCTGGCGGGCTGCGAGAAAACCGGCGAGCATCGCGAGAGCGATGGCAGGGAGACCCCGAAGTCCCAAGAGATAGTGAGCCAGAAACCAGCCTGTGCCCGCAGCCGCGATCGCCCAGAGCGCGAGTTCCGCGACCGTCGTCTGCAGCTCCCAAGGGTGGTCTGCGCTGAGAAGCAGAAGCCGGTGCGCCCTTGCCATGGCAAGAGGTCCGGATCCCGCCGTTGTCCCAGGTGGGGCTTTCGATTCCGCCTTCTGCGGCGGCTGAGGGAGCAGATTCAGGCGGCGTTCGACATCCCGGCGTTTTCGTCTCGTCACGGCTGCCGCCATGACGATGATCAGCACTCCGCTGATCGACAAACCGGCGAACAAGAGGGCGAGCAGCATGGCTCAAGCCTCCCAGCGTCTTCCAACGCCGAGGGCGTCGAGGAGGGCCTGGTCCAATCCGAAATAGCGGATGCGCGGGAGAAAACGCGGGGAGACGGGCGTCGCGATGAAATCGCCGTCCACGGCGCCGTCCGGCTTCTCGCCTTTGTATTCGAACTTGAACAGCGGGCCGAGCACGATCACGTCGCCTTCAAGTCCAACCACCTCCACCACTTCGGTCACGCGGCGGGTCCCGTCGCGCATCCGTTCCGTCTGGATCACGACATCGACCGCGCTTGCGATCTGGCCGCGGATCGAGCGAACCGGCAAATTGGCGTTGGCCATGAGCACCATGTTCTCAAGCCGGGACAGGGCGTCGCGCGCCGAGTTTGCATGGATCGTGGACATCGAGCCGTCGTGGCCGGTGTTCATGGCCTGCATCATGTCGAAGGCTTCGGCGCCGCGAACCTCGCCCACGATAATACGGTCGGGCCTCATGCGGAGCGCATTGCGCACCAGCCCGCCTTGGTCGATCCTGCCGCGGCCTTCGAGATTGGCGGGGCGTGTTTCAAGCTGGATGACGTGATCCTGCTGGAGCCTGAGTTCGGCCGCGTCCTCGATGGTGATGATGCGCTCGCTGGCGTCGATCATGCCGGAAAGAGCGTTGAGGAGCGTGGTTTTGCCGGAACCCGTGCCTCCGGAAACGATGATGTTGAGACGGCAGCGCGCAAAGATTTCGAGCGCGCGGCCCAGCTCCCGCGACATCGAGCCCGCCGCCACCATGTGGTCGAAACTGAAAATCCGCTGCGAGAACTTGCGGATCGATATCGACGGGCCTCTCAGGCTCAAGGGCGGGATGATCACGTTCACGCGGCTGCCGTCCGCGAGCCGGGCGTCGAGCATGGGGTTGGATTCGTCGATGCTTCGTCCGGCGAAGGAGGCGATGCGCTGCGCCACGTGGAGAACGTGCGCGTCGTGGCGGAATTTAAGGCCGGTCAACTGCAGCTTGCCGCGCCTCTCCACGTAGATCATGTGCGGTCCGTTGACGAGGATGTCGGCGACAGACGCGTCGTGGAGCAGAGGTTCGATCGGTCCGAGCCCGACCATTTCGTCGACGATGTCCCGTGTAAGCGAGTCCTGCTCGCTGCGATTGAGCAGCAGTTTGCGCTCGTTTGCGATCTCGGAGACAAGACCGTTCACGAACACGGTCAGTTCGGGCTTCTTCATGCGAACCGCGGCGACAGGCTCGATCCGCAAGAGCACCTGATCGCGAATGCTATCGGCAGCCTCGATCGTTCGCGCCGCAGCCGGTTGCGGCTGCGCAATCGGCGACGCCCGGCCCGCCGTCAGGGCTTCCGCCGCGTTTTCTTCAATCCTGGTTCTTTTGCCGAACGCCATCGCCGACCGAAATGAGAAATGAACCTCGAACTTGTCCCTTTTACACGCCTTGCGGTTAATTTAGCGGTCGATGCTAGCTCGGGTTGTTTTTGGACTCAGCAACTATTCCTTCACAACAGAGGCGCTGAGGCGCGGCCTGTAATAGGATGCGCCCGAAAAGGTCACCCCCCCGAGCAGAAAGACGCCCGCGACAGGCGTATAGGTATAGTTGGTCGTGGCGACGATGATGCTGTCGCCGGGGTGAAGAAGGCCCGTGGGAAGGCCGGCGTAGGCAGCGCCCGTTGCGCTGCAAGAAGGCGAGGCCGGAACGGAGCTCCAGGAACAGCTCCACTGCTGGGTGATATTTTTATTCGCGTCTTCCCCGACGCTTGCGATCGTGAGGCTGAGCCCGCTTGAAGAGAAGGGCAGCATGATCTGAGCGCCAGCGCCTGCGATGTCGGCGAGGTCTGCCGTGGTGACGGATTGCTCCTGCGAGACGAGGTCCGCCACGGTGCTCGCCACGGACTGAACGCGCCGCTTCGCCGTGAACGCCTGGCTGAACTCGGCCATGCCGAGAAAAATCGTCAGCAGAACAGGAAAGATCAGCGCCGCCTCGATGAGGATCGCGCCTCTCTCATCGGCCTTCGCGCACAGGGCGGTGCGCCAGAGCACAGCCGGAAAGCGGCTGTTCCTGGCCCGCGCATGCCCTTTCGTATCCATCTGAGGCCGCTCCACGGTCTAGAGGTATGGCTCGTTGCGGAATGCAGCCGAGGCCTGAAGGAGAAAGTTGCCGTCTCCAAGATTGGCGAAAACCGCTTTCGTCAAGGGACTGGAGAGCGGCCATTCGTAGAAGGCTGTTACGAGGACGATCGCGCCGGGCGCGCCGGGCGAGTAGGAAAAATTCGTTCGAAGCGCGCCGTTCTGATCGAGGGGATTGGGCTGCAGATCCCGCCGAAAGTCGAAAAGGTCTGGACGTTCAGCTGCACGCTGGACGTGCAGTTGGAGAGGATGACGACATTCTGGCAGAGCTGCGCCTGCAATTGCGCGACCGACCATCCTGAGTTCTGGGCCTGGCCCGTGCGGATCAGCCTGGCGGCGGCTGCAGTGGCGTTTTCGAGTTCGTAACCCGCCCAGAAGATGAGGCCGATCTCGATAATCCCGAAGATCAGCAAGAAGAGCGGCAGCGCGACAATAGCGAACTCGAGGAGCGTCGCTCCCCGCTCGCAACGAAGAAAATGAGCGCGGCGGCGCCTGAGCATTTTGCAACCGAAGATGTTTAATTTTAATACGCTCGCGTTATAGCTGCGTCGTCAGATTCTTTCAATTCAAAGCTTACGCAGGTTGCGGCCATGGTCACGAGGATGTCTGCAAAGGCTTTCAGAAAGGACGAACGCGGGGTCGTCCTGATTCTGGTGGCCCTCCTGCTTCTGCCGCTGCTTACATTGATGGCGATCGCGATCGATCTGAGCCAGTTCCTGGTCATGAAGCAGCAGTTGGCTGCGGCGGCCGATGCCGCGGCGCTGGACGTGGCGCAATCGCCAACCCTCTCGGATGCCGACGCCTCGACGGAGGCGCAAGCCTTCATCGCCGCCAACTACCCGGCCTTATCTGCAATCGGCACGCTTCAGTCCGTCACTGTGACGCGGGCGATGAATACGGTGACCGTAACCGCCGCCGCGTCCATGACGACGAGCTTCCTGCAAATAGCCGGCTACCCCACGCTCGGGGTTACAGTCAGCTCGCAGGCCTCCATGCAGCAAAACAGCCTCGAAGTCGTTCTCGTGCTCGACAACACGGGCTCGATGAGTTCCATGTATGGCGGCATGCCCGGAATCGATGGGCTGAAAACGGCGGCGGCGACTCTGGTCGATACGCTTTTCGCGAACGACCCGACACTGCAATATGTGAAGGTTGGCGTCGTCCCGTTCACCGCGGCGGTCAATGTCGGCACGCAGTATGCGACGGCCGGCTGGATCGACACCGGGGGCATCGGCGCCATGACCAGGGAAAACCTGGCGGTGCCGAACGGCCAGGGTCTTATCGCCTTCGCCAAGAACTTGCGGAATGCGTCCTGGGGCGGGTGCGTCCGCCAGCGCACGGAGCCTTACGACCTTCAGGATCTCGCGCCCTCCGCCAGCGTTCCGGATACGCTTTTCACCCCCTATTTCGCTCCGAGCGAGCCCGGACAACTTTACAATCATTATTTGCAGGACGGCACGTTTCCAGGGGGAACGACTTCAGCTCAGATCCAGTATAGCGTCACAAAATACTATAACGCTTCCGTGCAATATCTTCCCGATTATGGGCCAAACTTCGTATGCACGGTTCAGCCGATCATCCGCCTTACTAATAATCAGACCGCCATTCTGAACGAAATCAACGCCATGTATGCCTACGGCGCGACTGTCGTTCCGGCGGGGTTGATGTGGGGGTGGCACCTTCTCTCGCCGAACGGTCCGTTCGCAGATGGCGCGCCTTACTCCGATACAGGGACCGTGAAGGCGATCATTCTTGTCACCGATGGCCAGAACGACGTGCAACTCGGCGGGTCCACCATCCCGACCAATGGCTTCGATAAATCGGTCTACAACGCTTACGGCTATGGGAGCGGGCCTCACCTGAATATTTCGTCGCTCCCGGCCTCCTTGATCGGAGCCCAGGATCCATCGAACTACAATATCGATCAGAAGGAGATTCAGCTCTGCAACAACATCAAGGCTGTGACGGACGCAAACGGCAATCCGGGCCGCATCAAGATTTACGCCATCGGGTTCGGCAACGCGATCAACAGCAGCGCGCTCTCTCTCTTGCAGCAATGCGCGAGCAGTTCAGCGAACTACTTCTATAATCCGACGTCGGAGGCGCTGATCGCCACGTTCCAGAAAATAGCAGTTGGCCTCAATCAGCTTCGCATCTCGAAATAGCAGCCCGCGCCGGCTGCTACGCCTGCTTATTAGGCGGCGTGCGTGAAAAAAGCAGCTTCGAAAGAGCGGCTTCGCCAAGCTTGCTGGCGATTTCCCGGTAGGCAAAATATGGAATGAAGATCAGGACCATGAGAATCACGGTCGCGGCGGCCTGCGCCAGCGTTCCTCCCGCCATGCTGCTCACGGCTTGTTCGGCATCCTTGCCGTGAAGATATCCGGCGATCACCTCCTCGATGGCCGTCAGCGGGATCAGGAAGAGAGTGAAGAGCACAGCCTTCTTGAGAACATCGACAGCAAGGACGCTTTCAATCTTGCCCCTGCCAAGTTTCAGGCTTTGCAGGAGCAGGACGAATTTGCCGAGAATGAGGGCTTTTACGATCGCGAGGCCCGCGCGCGTGAAGCTGATGCCGTAGCTCTCAAGCACAGCCGCCTTATAGAAAAGCAGCGCTCCAAAGCAGATCGCCAGATAGGTGCTGATGGTCAGGTATTGGACGGCCTCATGGCGCGCCCGGCTGAGGAGCGCAGCGTGCTTGGCCGCAGACGCGTTGGCCGCTTGCGGGACGGATTGAGGGGCTGGCTCGCCGTCCGGCTTCTGAACTTCCGCGCGGGAACCGGGGATGGCGTTTGCCGCCGGCGGCGCTGAGGCGCCCTCGTTCCAGATCGAAAGCGGCGCGCCGTCTTTCCGTTCCAGGAGCCTGGCGATATCGCCGCTCGTGACTGGCCCGGCGCTCTCGCCGTTCTCCGTATAATACCATTTCGCTTCCATGCGGAACCCCTCAGCACAAGCCGAGCCGGAGAATGAGCCGAAACCGCGCCCTCATCAAGCCCAGATCGCGCTTGCCGGCGTTCCGGGGACGTCACATCAAGCCAGAGCGTTTGAGGCTGTGCCGCGCTTTTCTTGTGATATAGATGATAGGCGCGCCGGTCGTGGCCGGCGGGATCGAGCAGGCCAAAGGGCGGCAAGAAAATCCATTTGGAATGACTGAAGGCGCTGAAAATAAAGAGGGATTCAACTCCTTACGTTACGAAGGCGAGCGCGGACGGAGGCTGCAATGTTGCGGGGTTCACGCATCTGAAGTCATTGCTTCAAGATAGGGGCGCAGATTGATCCAAACCCCCGCTTCCATGGCGTAGCGTGCGATATCGGCTGGCGTCGCCTTCCGCTGCCGCAATGCTTCGCGCATGCCCTCCAGAACGGGGTTGACGCCTGGGCTATTTTTATAACGTTTGCCCTCGCGCTGACGGTAGCGGAAGAGATCAATAATGGTTTTGGCCGGATTGTAGATGCGCACCTTGACCCCTTCGATCACGTGTTCCTCGATGCCGGACGAGAAGACTTTCTCCCTAAAGCGCACGATATTAAGCGGCGGCGCATCGACCACAGGCTTCTTCTGCCTGGCGCCGATCGCGATCCACACGAAGCGTGGTATCGTATCGGTCAACTGATGATAGGCTAGCGCTGATATGAGGCAGATCACCCCTTTCGGCACCCGCTTCGCGGCCTCCGCGAGGGAATGGTTTACATCAAGAGGAGCATCGGGGAGTTGGTAAAGGCCGCGGCTGAGGTGAAGGATAAGGCCGCGTTCTTTCATTCGGGAAATGGTGGCTGCGGTGATGCCGTTTTCTGTAAACTCGGAAAGCTTGGCCATACCGCGCTCGGTGAGCAGGGCAAGGGCGCGATCTTGCTGGGTTGGAGAGCGAGCGGTCACGTCCTGGATCATGATATGAAAAGGTGCATACGTCAAACCCATATACAACGAATCGTATCAATCTGACTAAGGCAAGCCGGCTAGCATTTATAGAGGTACAATGGCAAAGAGGCCTAAGTCCGTGAAGGAGCTGCGAATCCGTGGAGTGCACAAGATCGGCGCGGTGAGCGGCAAGAAAACGGAAATGATAACGCTTAAAATGCTTGGTAAGAGTTGCTTTGTCAAAGGTCGCGGCCTGGGGCTTTCGGATCGCGCTTGATCATGATTTGGTCCATGTATGCGACAGGGCTATTTTTGCATTCCGTAGCATGATCAAGACAGGATCGAGTACACACAAGCACGTAAGCAATGACCCAGAGGACGAAAGAGGACGGCAACTTCAGCCCGTGGCGCTTCTGCGTGGCGCCCATGATGGATTGGACGGACCGCCACTGCCGGTACTTTCACCGGCAATTGAGCGGGCGTGCGCGCCTGTACACGGAGATGGTCTCGTCCGCGGCGATTCTGCATGGAGACCGCCAGCGTCTTCTGGGCTTCAATCCCGACGAGCATCCAGTCGCGCTGCAACTGGGTGGCTCCGACCCGAGCGAACTCGCGCGAGCGGCGGAAATCGGGCTTTCCTTCGGCTATGACGAGATCAACCTCAATTGCGGCTGTCCCTCCGACCGCGTGCAATCGGGAGGCTTCGGCGCCTGCCTCATGGCGGAACCCGATCTCGTTGGGGCCTGCGTCGCCGCCATGAGCGACGCTGTTGGCGGCCGTGCGCCCGTGACCGTGAAATGCCGCATCGGCATCGACGATCAGGACAGCGAGGCGGATTTGGCGCGCTTCATCGATCGCGTCGCCTCCCGTGGATGCCGCATCTTCGTCGTGCATGCCCGCAAGGCCTGGCTCAAGGGGTTGAGCCCGAAGGAAAATCGCGAAATTCCTCCGCTCGACTACGGCCGCGTTTACCGCTTGAAAGCCGCGTTCCCGGACCTGACGGTCGTCATCAATGGCGGGATCTCGACGATCGGCGAGGCGCAGGCGCATCTCGGCAACCTGGATGGCGTGATGTTGGGGCGGGCGGCCTATAAGTCTCCGGCGCTGCTCGGCGAGGTCGATCGCGCACTTTTCGGCGAGCGTTCGGAGGACCCACGTCTCGATGCGGTCATGGAGCGCATGCGCGATTACGCGGACAAGGAACTGCAGGGCGGGACGAGGCTTCCCTCCATCGCGCGGCATCTGATCGGGCTGCTTAACGGCCAGCCGGGAGCGCGGCAATTCCGGCGGCTTCTCACCGAGGAAAGCGTGAAGCCGGGCGCGGGTCTCGATGTTCTGGACGCCGCCATTGAGGTGGTGCGGCGGGTCCAAGAACAGCGGCTCGTCCGCCTTGCCGCTTGAGAAAGCGCGTGAAAGACGACGAAATGAGAATTGGCGGCGGGGCAGGGCGGGCTGTAGCATCCGCGGTCTGCAGCCGTTAACCCATCGCGCGATTCCCTATGATCCTCAGCCTACCCTGGAGCGAAATCGCCGAGCTTTTCCTCGCGCTGCTGGCGGGCGGGCTTTTTACCGGCTTTTTTGCAGGGCTGCTCGGCGTTGGCGGCGGGGCGATCATCGTTCCGGTTCTGTACGAGCTTTTCAGGATCACGGGCGTTGACGACAGCATTCGCATGAAGCTTTGCGTCGCCACCTCGCTCGCCATCATCATCCCGACATCCGTGCGATCTGTGATGTCGCACTGGCAGCGCGGCGCGGTCGACGCGCGTGTCATAAAGGCCCTCGGCCCCTGGGTGGTTGGCGGCGCCATTGCGGGGGTTTTCGTCGCCTCGCACGCGCCCGCGAGCTTTCTCAAGGCGGTCTTCGTCGCCTCAACGCTGTTCATCGCGTCGCGGCTCGCCTTCGGGAACGGAGAGGCGAAAGGCCCCGCGGCGTTGCCCGGCCAGCCCTGGGATGGATTGGCAGGCTTAGGGATAGGCGTGATCTCGACATTGATCGGCATTGGCGGCGGCGCTTACGTGACGGCCTATATGAGGTTTTTCGGATGGCCCATTCACAGAGCGGTCGGCACTGCCGCGGGCTTTGGGCCGCTCATCGCAATTCCGGCGGCGATCGGGTTCATGGCGGAAGGATGGGGCGCGCCGGGGCTGCCGCCTCTGTCGCTCGGCTATGTGAGCCTTCTCGGACTCATCGTGGTCGCCCCCGTCAGCGTCCTTGCCGCTCCGCTGGGCGTCCGCGTCGCACATAGGCTTTCGCACCGGACGCTTGAATATGTGTTCATGACGTTCCTGCTGGCGGTCGCCGCGCGGTTCGCGGCAAGCCTCGCTTTTGGAGTCTGAGAGCGAAAGAAAGCAGCCGGCGATCGCGCCGGCTGCGTACACTGTCGCCTACTTAAGCGGCTCGTAATCGGGAGCCGGCTGTCCGCAAGAGCCTGAGGCGCACTGGCCGTTGCCGTAAGGGCCGGGGCCGTAGTTGGGACCGGGGCCATAGTTGGGACCGGAGCCGTAATCGGGGCCGGAACCGTAGGATGGGCCTGAGCCATAGTAAGAGGCAGCGGCGGCGGCGCCGAAGCCCGCAGCCGCATAAGGCGCCCAGCCATTGCCATAGCCGCCGCCCCAGGCATATCGCGGGCCATAACCATATCCCGGCCGTGGTCCGCCGCCCCAGCCGTAACGCGGGCCAGGGCCATAACCGAACCGTGGGCCCGGGCCGCCATAGGGGGCACTGCCGAAGCGCGGGCCGGAGCCGCCGTAAGGGCCTGCGCCGAAGCGTGGGCCCGAACCGCCATAGGGGCCTGCGCCGTAGCGTGGGCCGGGACCGCCATAAGGGCCAGCGCCATAGCGTGGGCCGGGACCGCCATAAGGGCCAACCCCATAGCGCGGGCCGGGGCCGCCATTGCGATACCAGACTTTGGTCGCACCGGCCTGCTGTGACGCGCTTGCGCGAGTCGCGGTCACAGAAGGATTAAGAACGGTGGCGCTTGCCTTTTGAGCGCTCATCGAAGGGAAAAGGCCTAAACTCATGGCCAACGCCAGGAACATGGTTTTTCTCATTTGGGTCTTTCTTGCTCCACACCTCCCTTCCCTCGTAAATATAAACTTAATGCACCAAGATGACGAAACCAGGGAGCGAGTGCGTCCACTTTGTAACAAATGATGCTGGCCGGACCTTTTTCTTGGGGTTTTGCGACCAATCTCAAGCTCAGGCTGCAGCCGGTTTCAGGGTCTACCGGGCCAACAATGGGGGCATGCGCCTCGCGCGCCCGGCGGGCAAGCACCCGATAGTCAGGATGAGGCGGCCTGGAAACTTGACGCCGCCAACTTGCCGAGGGCCTTTCTTATGATGTCCCGCCGGAATGTTCGCGAAGCAAGAAGCGCCAAACTCTGATCTATGTTGTGATCGCAGTGACAGCGCGATACGCAAATTTGCCGATAATTTCACGCGCTCTGGGCGATCGCACAAGGGCGTCGATGTCATAGTCGAACGCTCTGATATTTCCGAGAGTCCATCTCTGCATCGTCCGCAGGTTTGGATAGCCGAGCTTCTCACAGGGATAAACATCGCCGTTTGGATCCAAAACCACGCGGATTTTTCCAGAGGCGCAGCGTCGCCGGAAGCGGGGATTTTCCAGATATGCCGCGCTTTCGCTTCGGATCGCCTCCCGGAAGCTGGAAAGGACCGGACCATGCTTATTATAGGTGCGAAAATAATAGGCGTTCATCTCCCGGAAATGCTGCAGGTCGATGGTTGGAGCATAGGTTCCGTGACTGCGGACTAGCTGAAAACTGAAGTCCTGAACGCCAACATCCCGGTGAACGAAACATCCCGGTGAACGAAGTCGATTAGCTTCTTGAAACTGTATTGATTGATCTCATTGTAGGTCGCAAGCGCCACCACGGCAAATGCCAGTAAAAGCGGAGGGTGCGGCGAAGCCTTGGGGACAGGTGAAATTTCTTTGAGTCGTGGCGGGCAGCGCTGATGCGCCGCCCGATGTGATCTCCGATGCGCGCGCCCGTGCGCGTGACGCCGCGCTCAGCCGCGGGGCGGCCGGCGCCGCTCATGGAACCAGGCGCGGTAATCCGCCATTCTGGCGCGCTGAGACCCAGGCGCGCGCCGCCTGCAGGTCGCGGCTTCCTCGCTCGGCTCGGGGGCGCCCCATCGCAACTCAACGCAGTCGTTGAGGTTGTAGGCCATCTCAAGCTCTGGCGCGCGGTCCATCACATCCGCGAGCGTGAGCGTCCAGGGCGAGCCGTCGCTGCGCGTGTATGAAAATTTGCGCGTGGAAAGCTCCCGTGCGAGCACCCTTTTCAACTCGGCCTTCACGTCGGCGGCGCTTCGGTCCGCCGGCATCGCGTACCGGTCGGGCCGGCGTGCGACGCGATCCGGAAAGCCGCGCACCACATCGATGGCGATCAGAATGCGCAGATCGCGGGCAGGGGTCGCGAAATCCTCCCACGCGCCGGCCGCCTCGAAGATCGACGGCCCCTCCGGCATCTCGGCCTCGCCGCGCCCGCTCGCCTGGAACTTGCGTCCGTTTTCAACCGACGTCACGCGCGTCTTCACCTGCTCTTCGAGCGCCGCGATGACTTCGTTCAGCGCGCGCAAGGGATCGAGCGGCTCCGGCGACATCACATCGTCCATCCGGTCGTAGAATTGCTCGGCCCCGAGCTGGGATTGCTGCAGCGAAAAATCGCCATAATCGGGATTTTGCCCGATTTCGGCGTTGGTGAGCCGCTTGAGGGTTCCGTTCCTCTCCACGACCGGCCGGAAACGCTTGAAGCCCGGCCCGCCGAACGCCGCTCCTTGCGCGAACAGGAAATTGCCGCGCCAGAACCGCTTCCGGGCGACCGTCGCGTCCGGCTGTCCATCGACGGCGAGGAAAACGCCCGCCGCCCCTTCCGTCTGCGGGATGCGCTTCACCAGCATGAGCACGTGGCCGTAGGGATCGGCGTAGATGGTTCCAGGGCGCAGCGTTCCCTGGGTGAGGGCCACGGGATAATAGTCGGTGTTGTCGTCGGCCCCGGCGGTTCGTCCCGAGCCTGAGTGGACGGCGTCGGCGAGAACGGGCAGATAATGAGCGAACGACGACGTTATGCCGACATGTTTGACAGGAGGCCTGCTGACGGGACGCGTGAAGGCCGGGCGCGCAACAGGCTCGCCGAACAGCCCCATCAGGCCAGTAGCAGGCTGCGCCGTTTTTTCCTCGGGCGGAGGCGGAGGCGGCTCCTCGTGCTCGATGTTCCACCACTCGTGGCACCTGGGCGGCTGGCCGCCGCCTCCGCGATTGCACTTCGAGTAACCGAACGGCAGCCCCATCTTGTATGAGAAATAGGCGCGCAGGAAGTAGGGCAGGTCGGCGCAGTCGGGCCGCATGGCGAGCCCGATCTGATCCTCGCGGAGACCCAGGTGGTTGAAAAGGAAGTTGCGGGACTTGTCGCGCATCACCTCATGCAGGGCAGGCCATGACAGCGTGGCGTCGAGCGGCGCGTCGAACAGCTTCTCGATCCAAGCGGAATACAGGTTTTCCGTGGCGCGGTTCCAACCGTTGCGAATGGGCCAGACGCTTCCCTCGCTCTGGCGGAGCGGCGGCGGCTGATTGCCAAGCACGGGGATCTCGCGCGTGAGCGCGTCGCATTCGGAACGCCCGCCGCTGGGTGAAAGCCGCGCGCGCCATGTCCCCGCGGCCGGCGAAGCGACCTCGGCGAACCAGAAATAGGGCGGGCCGCCATGGCGCTCGCGCGACGACGCGGCGACGCGCCCATCGGGCGAGATCAGCGAAAACTCGCCATCGATAGGCTTCTCCACGGTGAACAGGACGCGCAAAGGCGCGCCTTTCCACGGCGCAATGGGCGACGGCAGGACCGCAAGGCCGGCCTCGTCCTCGCATTGGCCGGATGGGCCTTTGGCCTGTGCGGCGAGAGCGGAGAAAAGAAGGAGGGAAAGCGCGCCTATCGACGCCGCAGCGGTCCGTGCGATAGATTTTGCCGTAAGCTGGCGAAAGCATTCCCAATATTTTTTAATTGCGATCAGGTTACTCATTCAACCTCGGGCCTTCGAGAGTTGCGCCATCCGTCTATTTTGCCGGTGCGCGCGCGCCGAAAAGGCTCTTGAATCGCACCGGACAATGCCAGAACGTATCGCTTGGCCGATCCTTGTGACCGATTTACGTCCGAGGCGGCCAAGGTTCTTACAAAACTCCAGATGGCGAGAAGGCGCGAGCGAACTTTGCGGCGCCGCTCGCCGTCTTGTGATGCGGGGGCGCCTTTTACAAACTGGCGATTTGATTATTGTCAGGCCAGATCGACGCCGTATCACCGGACCCCGCCATGAACCGCGACAGCTATCGCATCCCATCCTCGGAAATCACGCCGCGCGAGCTGTACCTGCGGCGGAGGGAATTCATGGGCGGCGCAATCGCATCGCTCGTGCTCGCAGGCGCCCCTTCGGCAGGCGCCGGGCCGCTCGCTTACGCCAAGAGCGGTCTTTCTGCGAATGAGCCGCTCACGCCGAAACCGGACGTGACAAGCTACAACAATTTCTACGAGTTCGGGACAGACAAGGGCGACCCGGCGCGCCATGCGGGGTCTCTCAAGACGGCGCCGTGGCCGGTCAAGATCGACGGCCTCGTTTCAAAGCCTGCCGATTATACTCTCGAAGACATCCTCAAGCCCGTAGCCCTCGAAGAGCGCGTCTACCGCATGCGCTGCGTCGAGGGGTGGTCCATGGTTATTCCCTGGATCGGCTTTCCTCTCTCGGCGCTCTTGAAGCGCGTCGAGCCGCTCGGTTCGGCGAAATATGTGATGTTCGAGACGCTGGTGCGCCCCTCCGAGATGCCGGGGCAGACCGGCTTCTTCCAGGCGCTCGACTGGCCCTATGTGGAGGGGCTCAGGCTCGACGAGGCGATGCATCCGCTGACCATCCTCGCGGTGGGGCTCTACGGAGAGACGCTCCCCAATCAGAACGGCGCGCCGATCCGGCTCGTCGTTCCCTGGAAATACGGGTTCAAGAGCATCAAGTCGATCGTGCGCATCAGCCTCGTCGAAAGGCAGCCGATGACATCCTGGAACAAGCAAAACCCGAGCGAATACGGCTTCTACTCCAACGTGAATCCGGATGTGGATCATCCGCGCTGGAGCCAGAAGACGGAGCGGCGCATCGGGGAAGGCAGCGGGCTATTTGCGAAGCGCCGCCCGACGCTTCCGTTCAATGGCTATGCCGATCAGGTCGCCAGCCTCTACACGGGCATGGACCTAAAGGCGTACTTTTAGTAAAGGATTACCCATGCGGCGCCCGGCATCCCCCTCATCCTGTCCTTCTCCCGCAAGGGGAGAAGGGACGGTGTCGCCAGCGCAAGCGAACTCCCTCTCCCCTTGCGGGAGAGGGCGGGGGTGAGGGGTATCGATGTTTTGCAGACCCATAATTTCGGGTGCTAGGGCGGTATCGCTATGGCTGTTCTTGCCCCTGCTTCAAGCCGTTCCATTCAGCGCGCGATCAACGCCGCGCCGCGCTGGCCGCTTTATCTCCTGGGCGCGGTTCCGGGAGTATGGGTCTATTGGCTGGCGTTCAATGACCAGCTCGGGGCGGACCCGGTCAAGACGCTGGAGCATACGCTGGGCCTGTGGGCTCTCCGGTTCATCGTCGCGAGCCTCGCGGTCACGCCGCTTCGTCGCTTCGGCGGCCCTAACTTCACGCGTTTCCGCCGTGCGCTCGGCCTTCTCGCCTTCTTCTATGCCTGCGCGCATCTTTCAGCCTATCTGTTCTTCGACCAGGGGCTCGACGCGCGCGCTATCCTGGCCGACATTCTGAAGCGGCCCTACATCACCGTGGGCATGGCCGCGTTTGCGATCCTCGTTCCGCTCGCCGTGACATCCAACGCGACGATGATCAAGAGGATGGGCGCAGCCGCCTGGCAGAGGCTGCACCGCTGGGTTTACGTGGCCGCGGTTTTGGCGGCGGCGCATTTCCTGATGTCGGTCAAATCCTGGCCTGCCGAACCGGTCATCTATGCGGTCCTTGTGGCCGGGCTCCTCCTGGTCCGCCTCGCCTTCGCTGTGAAAAGGCGATTGTGGTCTCCCGCGCCGCGCGCCGCTTGATAAGAGGATCGGCGTCCAGCGAAGGCTGCCCGGGTGCACTGCGCGTGTGCTTATGACCTGAGCACAACGGCGGCTCCTCCTTTGACAGAAACGCCATGAGCGCCATTCGCCGGCGGCGGCGAGTTCCCAGTCGACGGCGGCAATCTTAGGCTTTCTCTCAACCGTACCAACACACACCGCACATATACTCGCTATGGTTGCAAATTGGTTTTTGTAAGATGGCTCGGATGCCGAACGCGCTTACTGCCCAGGCGCGGGCCAAAAGTGATAAGCACCGGAGGCGGCGATGTTTTTGGAATGGAATGAAAACCTGTCGGTTGGCGTGCCTAGCGTCGATGAGCAGCACAAAGCGCTGTTAGGACTGCTCAATGACCTCTCCGACGCGACGCAGGCTGGGAGAGGTCAGGTTGTGTTGGGCAAGGTGCTTAAGGAGCTTGCCGACTACACGGTTTATCATTTCAAGTATGAGGAGTCCCTCTTTGCCCAGACGGGCTATCGCGCTGCGCCGGATCACCTGAAAGAACATGACGACCTGCGCAGACTGGTTCAAGACCTGAGTCAGAAGCATGAGGACGGCGCCAGCGGAATCCTGTCAGAAGAACTTCTGAAAGTCCTGAGAAGGTGGCTGTACATGCACATCATGGGCAGTGACAAGAAATTCGGGCCGCACTTGGTCTCCATGGGAATAAAGTAATTTTCGGCGGCCTTTCCGGCGTGAATGGCCTGAGGGGACTGGAAAGAAGCTCGCGGTAGCGCGCATGTCCGAGCGGCTTAAGATCACGATGAGCATCCGTCTCCTCCTGGTTCTGGGGACATTGAGCCTTCTTGCATTGTCGGGGATCGGGCTTTGGTCGCTGCGTTCGCAGATGCTTGAGGACCGGCAAGCCGAGCTTCGAAAGCTCCTGGATTCGAACCTGTCGATTGCCCGCGCCCAAATGACGGCTGCCGGTGGTCCAGAGAGCGAAGCTGGCAAGAAAGCCTTTTTCTCAGTCCTTCGCACATCTCGCTTCGGTGATGAAAAGACAAATTACTTTTTTGCCTATGACTATAATGGCGTTGTGACAAGCCTGAACGATCAATCGAAAATCGGCGAGAACCGTATTGAACTTGCCGACGTGAACGGCTTCAAATTCATTAAAGAAATTATAAGGACCGCCAAGGGACCTTCGGGAACGGGCTTTGTCGAATACATATACGAAAAAGGGGTCGGCGGTCCGCCTACGCCCAAGCTTTCCCTCATACAAAATGTGCCAGAGATTGGAGGACTGGTTGGCGTCGGCGCCTATATCGATGACGTGGACGCCGACACCTACCGTCAGCTTCTCATTGAAGGGGCTATGCTTGCCGCAGTTCTCGCAGCGATCGGCGCTGCAGGCTTTCTAATCGGGCGAACGCTTATGGCTGTGACGTCCGAAATGGAGCGCCAACTGGCGGCTGCGATCGCCCTCCAGAGCGACATGCTTCCAAGCTCGCAGCTGCTAACGCAAATCCAGGACAGCTGCCCTCTGGACCTTGCGAGCTGTTACAAGCCGCTCGATGGTATCGGGGGGGATATTTGGGGCGCGGAAGTTATCGGCCCTCAACGGATCATGATCTATATCGCCGATTTCACAGGGCACGGCGTTTCAGCCGCCCTTAATACCGCTCGTTTCCATTCCTTTGTGCATACGGAACTTCAGGGGACGGACGAGCCCGCTTTGTTGCTGCGCCGATTGAACAACAGGCTGCATGCCGTACTGCCTGCCGGCCAGTTCGCAACCACGTTCTGCGCCGCGATGAATTTTGACATGCAAACCATCGAATATGTCTCGGCGGGCGCCCTCCCCCAGCTCTATCGCAGGTCGTCTGAGGACCAATTCGAAGTCATCTCGCAGCCAAGCTTGCCTCTCGGCATCCTCGCCGACGTGGCCTATGAAAGCCAAACAGTCGCGTTTCGTCCCGGCGGAGAACTTGTTCTTTACACCGATGGCTTGATCGAGACGCCTAAGCCGCCCCGGAGCCTATACACGACAGAGTCTCTGAAAGAGTTTCTCAAAAAGATCAAGCTGGGCGCCCCGTTGCAACTGTGCGACCACCTCCTCGGCCAACTTTCTAAGCCAGCGATCAAGGTGGACGACGACATCACTCTCGTGATCGCGAAGTATACCGGCGGGAGTTAGGGAACCATGGCGCGAAGCCAGCCAAGCCGCAAATGCCTGCCTAAGGCGCGTTCGGTTTCGCGAGCCAGTTCGGCTTGAACGGCGCCGATATCGCATTGTCGCTCATGGCGCCGGCCAGGACGCGCTTCATGTTGCGGGCGAAGCGTTCCGTGTTGATCCTGAGCACCCGGTCGTAGCCGCCGTCGGGAACGTGCGATTCGTAGACCTGCAGCTCCGGCTCCTTGGAGCAGCCCAAGGGGCGGTTGTCGAGAAAAGCGCGGACGAGCGGGCTGTGCGCCAGGCCGAAATCCTCCCCGATCGTTTCCTCCAAGGGGCGGATCGTGGTGGCGCTCTGGACGAGATCCTCGAACCTGTCCTCGGCGCCGCTCCATTTGGAGCGGATCAGCAAGGTGCTCGCCGTGCAGGGGGCGAAGTCCTGCCTGGGGCGGGTGCTCGTCAACAGGCCGATCTTGCAGTCGGCCATGTCCTTGTCTCCGTCTCCATGATCCAGCATGAGCACGCGCGCCCGCTCGCGGTCTCTCGACTGCTGGTCGATGTTCGTTCCAATCAGCATCGCAGTCCGGCCAACCAGGATGACCGGCCCCTCGAAGAAGAGGACCGGGTCGCTGTTCCGCCTCGCATGCGGGACAAACGACATCTTGTGCATGAGGGCGGGGCCTGTGCGCCAAACCTTGACGACCTCTCTGGCGACGTCGCCCGTGTCGATCGAATCCAGGCTGTAGCGGTAGGCGATGTGAACGCCGCACAGCCAGTCTTCTACCGTCGATATGAGCCGGCCGTAGTCGGAAGGCACCCTGATGGCCACAAGGCCTGCGCCGGACCGTTTCGCGTTGAAGTCTTCGATCGAGGTGCTGGAAAACCATTCTCCCCTGAGCGGCGGGATGGCGACCCGGTTGAAGAATTCCGCGAGCCTGTTGCCGGTGTTCGCCGCGATGCGCTGCGGCGTTTTGTTCAGAATGCCGAGCACCGTGCCCGGAGCGATGCGCGCCTCTTCTGCGATGTATCGCGCGATTGCGTTGTCGCCGGCCGGCAGGTGCAACGCCGGGCCGTATTCTTCGATCAACGAACGCAATATTTGCGTTATCGTTGGCTCGTTTAGCCTTCGTGCGGCCGGCATGTGCTTATCTCCCAACGCCTGGAGCGGTCACCCAGCTTAGCGTCCACGCAAGTTACTTAACATCCGAACGACAACTCAAAAAACCGGAGAGTCTCACGCCGAATGGGGACTGTCTCTTTATTGGCTGCAATCGAAGACTATACAAATTTTTTAGGTAAATGATGCAACAAAAATTCAGAAACGGCACACCATCGCAGCCGCGCGGAAACGGCGTCCGCCCCCGCTCAACGCTTGGCCGCAGCCTGCAGGCTTACTCTTTTTCGCCGGCTTGGCGACAGCCAGAGCGATCCTGCATTACTTGGAGGAAAGCCGCTTTCCGGAGGCGAAGGAACTGGCGGCGGCATGGCTTGCCGCCATGCTTGTCGCGTCGCTGATCGCCGCAACGGAAACGCAGGCGCCAAGCCTTTTGCTCAAGGGCTTCATCGCACCCACGTGCCCGGCTCCGGAAGGCGGCGCGACGGACGCCCGCAATCATCGCTGAAGCGCTCGAACGGCAGGCCCGTTAACGCGGGCGCTTCGCCGCCCCGGCGGTTAAAGTCGCGCCGGCATGACGTTGCTCGGGAGCTGGGTGATTTCTGCATCCCTTTTGGGGAGTTCTTGTAAAAAGATCGCCCCTTCAAGCGTTAAACAATGAGAAGGAATTTCGTGAAAATTCGAGCGTTCCTTGTCTGGCGTTTGCGGGTCTGGGGGGTGCTTAATGGAGTTATGCAGCGCACGGCGAGAGCGCGAGACGCGGGCGACCGTGCGGAGGACCGTTCAATCGCGTGTCTGTGGGTGATCGCCATGTGGAGAGCAATCGAACAACCGCTGCAAACCGTCGTCACGCGCCACGGCGACCGGTCGCAAAGCGGAAGCGGCCGCAATGCCTATGGGGACGCCGCCGCGGCCGTCACGCTGCTGGCCGGAAGCGCAAGCATAAGCCGGGCCATCAGGGCGCGTGCCATTGACCGGCTCATCGGGCTGCCCCGCCGGCTGACAAGGATGATTGTCGAGCGTCACGTCCGCATGAAGGCCGATTGCCCGGTGGATGAATTGATAGAGGCGATTCTGCTTGAGATCGAAAACGAAGGCGTGCTTGGGCCTGTCTCTTAGAGCGCGTTCGAAAGCGGATAAGCTCTAACAGGACGCTGAAAAACCATGCGGCCCATGGTTCGACAAGCTCACCCTGAGGTGCAAGCTGTTGATATTGCTCGACCTCATCCTGAGCTTGTCGAAGGATGAAGCAAGGATTTCCGGCCATAAAAAAGCGGCGCCGCCGGGCGCCGCTTCATGGATCGGCGGGGGCAGATTACCACGGTACGAAGCCGCCTTGACCCAGGTGATAGTTCAGGCCCAGGCGAACCGTGTCGATGTTGGACCGGCTTGAATAGCCTCCGTTGAGCGGTCCCGCGCCGTAAGAGTTGTTGTTGGCGTTCAGGCTGATGTACTGATACTCGCCTTTGACCGACCAGGCCGGGTTGACCATATATTCGACGCCAGCGCCGGCGGCATAGCCGGTTTGCGTTTCGGACACGTCGAATCCCAGCGCGCCGGCATGGCCCCTCGACTGGACTTCGCCCCACGCGAAGCCGCCCGTGGCATAGACGAGGGTAGGGCCGAAAGCGTAGCCCACGCGGCCTCGAGCGGCGCCGAACCAGTTCAGGCTGTTCTCCACGTAGCCGCCGCCGTAACCCGCGCTGTCGGAGATGCCTGCGCCTTGTAGATCGGCCTCGATGCCGAGCACCCACGGGGTGAGCCCGAACAGGCCCTGCCAGTTATAACCGATCTGGCCGCCGGCAAATCCTCCTGACGGCGACAACGGACCGCTGTCGGCCGTATCGCCAAATCCGAGGTTGAAGCCGCCGTAGAAGCCGGTCCATGTCGCCACGGGGACATAAGCCGGAGCGGGGCCGTCCTTAAGTCCGCCGCGGTACATGTC
The DNA here is from genome assembly GCA_963727795.1 of uncultured Alphaproteobacteria bacterium. GTDB lineage: Bacteria > Pseudomonadota > Alphaproteobacteria > Rhizobiales > Rhodomicrobiaceae > Rhodomicrobium. The sequence goes on along the minus strand of CAVSHC010000007.1, from coordinate 120,555 downwards.
GGCAGCGTTGGCGGAAAGCGCGAGCGCGCCCGTCAACGTCAGGCCCAAGAGACCGGCGTGCAGTTTTTTCATTGTTAGATTCCCTCTAAGTGCAAGAAGTTGCCCCGGTGCGTGTTTTTCATTCCCCAAAGCCGCGCGAGATGACGCGAACGGCCGCACATCCGGGTTTCCTCTGCGTGAGCCAGCGAGAGACGCTTTACATGTGCCGGATACGCCCACGCATTCCTATAACGGGCGGGGAGGGGGTTAGTCCTGGCTTGCGTTAACGGAAATTAACAGGACGCAGCAGCGGCTTGCGGCGGCTCGAAGGAGCGATGTCCTCGCCATGACGCAAGGCCGGCCTGAAGTGAGATGCTTCGAATCGGCGCCGCGCTTCGATTTACCTTCGCGGGCGCATGCGGTAAGGTCGAACGTGGTAGTCTCAAGAGTAGCCATGCTGCGCGCGCTGCCCTTCGCCCTTTCGCTGACCTTCGTGCCCATCGCTGTGATGGCGTTGACGCGGGGAGGGGTGTGGACCGCAGCGGGCGGCGTCTACGGCCTCGTCCTCATCCCCATCGCCGATTATCTCGTAGGGCTGAACACCGCAAATCCTGCTCCTCCAGCGGGCGGCGGCGGGCTGTTCTGGTATCGCGCGATCACCTGGGCCTGGGCGCCGATCCAACTCGCAATCGTCTTCAGCCTGATCGCGGTCGCGGGCACGCCCCATTTGACGGAGCGTGAGCTTTTCGCGGCGGCGGTCAGCACCGGCCTTATTACGGGAGGAATCGGCATCACCTACGCCCATGAGATGATCCATCGGGCGAACCGCTTCGAGCGCGCGCTGGGCGAGGTCCTGATGACCTCCACGCTTTACGGCCATTTCTGCATCGAGCATATCGCGGGCCATCATGTGAATGTGGCCACGCCGAAGGACCCGGTCACGGCGCGGTTCGGCGAAAGTTTCTATAGCTTTTTGCCGCGCGCCATCTTCGGAAGCCTGTTCTCGGGCTTAAGCATCCAGCGCTCGCGGCTGGCGCGGCGCGGCCGCCCGATGTGGAGCCTCTCGAACGCCTTCTGGCGCTACGGGGCCGCCTACGCCCTTTATCTTGGCGTGGCGTATGCGCTGGCAGGCTGGCTTGGCGTGAAGCTGTTTCTCGTGCAGGCGGCTGTCGCGATCGTGCTCCTGGAGAACATCAATTACGTGGAACATTATGGCCTGATGCGCCGTCCGCTTGGCGCCGGCCGCTATGAGCCCGTCCAGCCGCATCATTCATGGAATGCGTCGCACCGCATCACGAATTACTTTCTGATCAACCTGCAGCGCCACTCGGACCACCACAAGCACCCCATGCGCCGTTTCCCCGCGCTTGAGCATTACGACGAGGCGGACGCGCCGCAGCTTCCCTTCGGCTATCCGGCCATGCTGCTCATGGCGCTCGCGCCGCCGCTCTGGTTCCACGTCATGAACCCGAAAGTGCTGGACTGGCACGCCCGCTTCTGGGAGGGCGGCAGATCGCCAGCAGACGGCGCGGATGCGGAAAGCGTGGCGCCGGAAGCCGCCGCGCCCGTCACGATCCAAGCCAAAGCGATGGACTAGAGTGCGCCCGGAAAAGCGCGAAGCGGTTTTCCGGCAAGGCGCACGAAAAACTTACAGCCCGCTTTCAATTCCATCAAAAGCGGGCTCTAAGCAAACGGTCTTGTTTTCGTCAACGAATGTCTCTGTGTTTTGACCCTTCCGGGTGGCACGCATGCCTACCGTGGGTCTCAAGCGGTCCTGACGGTATTCTCGCGATCCGAGACAGGCCAAGGCGGCTTAGGGATCGTACTGCAGTCCTCTTGCTGCACGCCGCAAAACTCAACCTTAGAAGAAATCCTGCATTGGCGGCAATGCGCGCGCTTTGTAACGCCATTTTGCAGCAAACATGCCTGAGACCTTTGCTGACCGACGTTAAGGCAAGCTCATGCGGCTACGTTCGCGCTTGAAAGAAGCGCGCTGGGCGCTCCGTGCGACGCCACAAGTGACGCAAATGTTTCCCGTTTTGGCTCAAGATAAGGCTACTGACGCTATGAACCTGCCTGAAAATTTGCCTATCAGCAAAAATTGCAAATATTTATGTTCGGCAGAGACAGATCAAAAACGTGCCAGTAATAAAAGAATTCCTCTCACGATAGCAATATTAAGCTTCAATCGACATGAATACCTATCAGAAGTTCTTCAGTCTTTGAAGCCGCAATTGATCGATCGCGATGAGGTGCTGCTCTTTCAGGATGGCGCCTGGAATCCGTATAGCAGACACCAAAAGCAGAGGAGAAAGAGATTGACAAATGCATAGAGGTTTTCAGTAGTGTTTTTTACTGCGCCAGCGGGACCGCCAAGAACTCCCTCGAATGCTGTAGAGTGTTCCGGCATCATGTCAATAACGGCATAGGACTGAATTATTGGATGGCGGAAACTTATGTTTTCGACGTGTTGAAGCGAAAATACGCGCTCTTCCTTGAAGACGACCTACTCCTATCATGCAATTACCTCTCTGTTATATCCGAGTTAATAGTTTTTGCCCTAGATAACAAAAGAATTGGGTATGTGTCTGCCTACGGAAGCTTGTGGGCCTCAGCGGAGGAGCAAGAAAAGAATCAGGGAAAACTGATTAATATGCATGAAAATTGGGGTTTTGCACTGACGTTTAATTCGTGGAAGGCTCAAGCAGTAATACGAAATCCGTATCTATCCCTGATAAGCGGATGCGATTACAGATTTCGTGATCAATATCAAATTTCCGAATTTTACAAGAAATTGGGATACAATTGCAGTTATACAACACAGGACTCTTCGCGATGGGTGGCATGCCATGCCGCGGGCATGGTCAGGCTAATGACCTATACATGCCATGCACGTTATATAGGGGCTAGCGGTGAACACTCTAATCTTTCCCGCTATCACAGATATGGGTTCGATGGATCGACATTCTTTTCTGCAAGGCCTGTGCTGCACAAACCCACTGAAGGAGAAATCGACGCCTTATTGAGGGCCGACGCAGAAAATTTCAAAAACGGATATGAACATGACTATATCAGGCCGGTCCACATAGCGACATAATGGCCATTCCTCCCTTTGCCCGCCTCGCCGGCTTTCGGGCCTCCAGCCGAAGATGAAGCGGCGCTGTCTCAACCCTCGTTCATTGGCCAAGCCGCGAATGCCTGCATAGGAGCGTCGGCTGCGAAGGCCACGCGCTCCCCATCCAGCCAGGCTGCGCCGCTTGCGACGAGCCGCAGCGCGAGCGGATACAGCCTGTGCTCCAAGGCGAGGATGCGAGCCGAAAGCGCGTCCTCGTCGTCGCCCGGCAGCACCGGAACCGCGCCTTGCGCGATGATGGGGCCGGCGTCCATTTCCTCGCTGACGAAATGTACCGTCGCGCCGGCGATGCGCACGCCCGCCTCCAAAGCGCGCGCCTGAGGGTGGAGGCCGCGGAAAGAAGGCAGGAGGGAAGGGTGGATGTTAAGCTGCCGCCCGGACCATTCGCGCACGAAGGCCGCCGAATGAAGGCGCATGAAACCCGCGTTGCAGACGAGATCGACGCGCGCCTCTTTTAGAGCGCGCGTGATGGCGGCGTCGAAATCCTCGCGGCTCGGAAAGCCCTTATGTCGAGATCGCCTGCGTTACAATCCCGGCCTCGCGGGCGCGGGTCAGTCCGAAAGCATCGGCCTTGTTCGACAGGACCAGCACGATCTCCGCCGGGTAATCGGGCGCGCGCGCCGCCTCGATCAGCGACGCGAGGTTGCTGCCCCGTCCCGGAAATGAGCACGCCGACGCGCTTGCGGCTTGTCATGCGCAAGCCCCAAGCTTGCCGCTGAAGTGCATGGCGAGGCCATCGCCGGGGCGCTTCTCGACGATGCCGATGGGAAAGGCCTTCTCGCCATGGCTGTGAAAGCACTCGGCGATGGCGGCTCGCGTCGTGCGGCGCGACAATCGCAACGAAGCCGATGCCGCAATTGAAGGTGCGCAGCATCTCGGCTTCCTCCACTTTCCCCGCTTTCGCGAGCCAATCGAACACCGGCTGGCGAGGCAGCGCGCCGAGGTCGAGCCGGATGCTTGCGCCGGGCGGGAGTATGCGGGGCGCGTTCCCCGGCAATCCGCCGCCGGTAATGTGCGCAAACGCTTTCACGCGGCCGGTCGCGTGAGCGGCGAGAGCGGCCTTCACATAAATCCGCGTCGGTTCGAGAAGGGCTTCGCCAAGAAGGCGGGACGGATCGAAAGGAGCCGGCTTGTCCCAGGCAAGGCCGCAGTCCCGGACGATTTTGCGCACGAGCGAAAAGCCGTTGGAGTGGACGCCCGAGGAAGCGACGCCAAGGACGAGATCGCCTTCCGCAATGTCTTCCCTGTGGAAGGAGAGCGCCGCGCTCCGCCGCGCCCACGCAAAAGCCGGCGAGATCGTAGTCTTCCTGCGCGTACATGCCCGGCATTTCGGCCGTCTCGCCGCCGATCAGCGCGGCGCCCGCCTGGCGGCAGCCTTCGGCGATGCCCGCGATCACGCGCGAGGCCGCTTCCGGATCGAGCTTTCCGCAGGCGAAATAGTCGAGAAAGAAGAGAGGCTCGGCGCCCTGGACCACGACATCGTTCACGCACATCGCCACAAGATCGATGCCGATCGTGTCGTGACGGCCCGTTTCGATGGCGATTTTCAGCTTGGTGCCGACGCCGTCATTGGACGCGACGAGCACGGGATCGGCAAAGCCCGCCGCCTTCAGATCGAAGAGGGCGCCAAATCCGCCGAGCGCCGCGCCCGCGCCGGGCCGCGCCGTGGCTTTGGCGAAGGGCTTTATTTTCTCCACAAGCGCCTCGCCCGCGTCGATGTCGACGCCAGCCGCCACATAAGAGCCGTTCGAATTTGAAGTCATGCTACCTGCTTGCAAGGGACCCGCCGGCGCGACTTGCAGAGCCTCGGGACACGATTTAAAGAGGGCCTATCACCGAGCGTGCATTCTACGCAAGGAAGACGGGCCTGACGAGCGGGAGTTGCATCCATGACGATGAGGGTGGCAGTCGAAGATTTTTGCGGGCGCGATCGCGCCGCTTCTGGCCTTCGCCGCGCCGGGTCTGGCGCAGCAGCAAGGCTTTCGAGCGTCTTTACGGTCGCGAATGTGAAGGCGCAGGCCGAGGCGGCGAATGCGGTCGAGGCGAAGAAGCTCGCGACGCAGTCCGCGGAAACGCGCGCCTTCCAGGAGCTTGTGTCGCGGCTCACTGATCCCAAGGCCGGCTCTAGCATACCGGCTCTTCCACCCGAGGAGGTAGAGCGGCTCGTCTCCGATATCGACGTCCGCGGCGAGGGCGTGTCGGGAACCTCTTATATCGCCACGTTCGGAGTGACGTTTTCGGAGCACGCGACTGCCGCTCTTCTTCGCCAACACGGCGCCAGACCCATTGTAGACAGGGGACCGGAGATTCTCATTATCCCGGTTTATGTTGAGGACGGCGTCGCGAGGACCACCGACCGCAATCCTTGGCGCGCTGCGCTCGCGGGACTGGACCTTGCGCACGCGTTGGCGCCGGGGAAGGTTGCGCCGACGCGCGGCGACATTACGGCGCCGATCGCCAACGCCTACGCCGCCAACTCGGCGGCGAGCCTTGAAACGCTCAAATCTCAGTATCAGACAAACCAGATTTTATTTGCTTTGGCCGAGGTCGAGGGAAATGGCGACAGCCTTTCTCTCAAACTATTTGGGAACGATGCGATTGGGCCTTTTTCGTTGGAGCGCAAGTTCAAGGCCAAGGAGGGCGTCGACGAAGCCGTGGTTCAGGAAGCCGCGCGGCTTGCGTTCGAAACGGTGCAGGAGCGCTGGAAGCTCACGCGAAGTTCGCCGGCGCCAGCGCCAGCAGCAGCAGCGGAGGCCAATGCCGGCGATGCGGCTCAAGTCCCGGCCGGCGGCGGCGGGCTTGTCTCGCTACAGGTGACGGCCCAATATTCGGGGCTGAAGGAATGGCAGGCGATCCGCACCCGCCTTCAAGGCGTTCCCGGCGTCCAGAATTGGGACCTGAGATCGGTCGATCCCCGCAGCGCGGAGATCGCCCTCGATTTTCCCGGCGGCGCGGAGCGACTTTCCGGCATGGCCGCGGCGCAGGGCCTCAGCATAGAGAACGGGCCGGACGGATTGATCGTCAGGACGGCCCGTTGAGCGCCAGGCGCAATCCACACTTCGCCTGCGCCACGGCGCGGGCCGCCAGAGCTGGCGGCTTTTTTCTTCATGGGCGCACTTGATCCACGGATCAAGTCCGAGGACATGTGCGGCAATCCAGTAAGAAAACGCAACTTTACAGAAAAATTATGGATGGCCAGGTCAAGCCCGGCCATGACTAAGGCGTCCTAGTTGCCGCTTCTGCTGATGCCCGGAAGCGAGGGCCCGGCGCCGATGTTGCGGAAGAGCTCCTTCAAGAGACCTTGGTCGCGGGTGTAGGAGGGCGTTTCACGATTCACAAAATCGAACACAACGCCGTCCTTCAAACCGTAGTTCGCGATCTTCTCCACGCGGTCTTTGTTGTTGAAGTAGATCGCCACGACCCGCCTGTCGGTTACTGAAGGCGTCATGAAGGCCACGGGCTGCGACGCGGTTGTGGATATATAATAATAAGCGCCGCCGTTGACGGCCGATTGGGTGTCTGGGGTGCCAAGAGCGAGCGTGACCTGCTCTTTGCTCATGCCCTCGCGGACCTGGTTCAGGTCCTCGTCCTGAAACTGGTGCCCCTGGCGGATGATATGTTCGCTGCAGCCGGTCGCGAAGAGGCAGCCGGCTGCGATAACGGCCGAGGACAACAGGCGGCGGCCCGATGGCGGCCGCTTCCGGACCGTATCCTCAGAGGATTGATTTGACATGTCGCCCCCAAATTTGCTGTCTGGCGTCAGCGCTGCGTCTTCTGACCTAACTTTGCCGCAACATGATGGCAATGTTTTCGGATGCGATTAAGGCTTTATCAGGTACAGTCGCCACACAAGCGCCCAACTGGAGTTCAGACCGAACGATGTTCCGCTGGTTTGCAGAACGCTCAGCTCGCCGTGAAGCCGCTGAGAAGATATACGATTCGATTGTTGCGCAATCCCGCAATCCGGTCTTCTACGTGCGCTGCGGGGTGCCCGACACCCTATCTGGGCGTTTCGACATGCTGGTCATCCACATGTTCATCGTTATGCAAAACCTCAAGCTGGGCGCGAGCGAGGGGAAGCTTCTCGGCAAGGAGATAATCGAAGCATTCGTCCGGGAGATGGACAGTATGGTGCGCGATCTCGGCATTGCGGATATTTATGTCGCCCAGGAAGTGCGCAAAATCGCTGACCTTTTTTACCGTCAGCTTGTTGTTTACACCAACGCCGTCGAGCAGAAAAACAACGACGGCTCTTGCGGAAGCGATCTGGAAAAGCTTTCAGTCCGGAGACGAGAACGCCAATGTCGCTGCGGACGAATTGTCCCATTATATCTTCCAGGCGATAAAAAATATCGGGGAGATGCCGCTCAACCTTCTCCTTCAGGGCCATCTCAATTTTCCGGAAATTTACGGATTGAAACAGGCCGTATAAGGGCGGCTACCGGGTCATGACTACACCGCCGCTTCAATGGTCTATCGATGTGCATGCGCTGCACGCGTCCGCCGACTACTCCTTCGACGCCAACAAGGAGGAGCTTGAGGCGATCCGGCTCTATGCCGAGATCGAGGAGGTTGCAGAGCTTCAAGTCGCAGCTTAAAGTCGCGCCGCTTTCGTCGGGCAAGTTCAGGGTGACGGGCGCGCTGCCGCGAAGGCCGTCCAGGCAAGCGTTGTCGACCTTAGCCTCGGTTCCGGCCGCTGGTCGAGGAAAACTTCTCCGTTGAATATTGGCCGGAGGAGACGATCGAAGATGCGAGGCAGGACGCGGTCTCCTTCGACCAGGATGCGCCCGAGCCCATTGTCGCCGGGCGGATTCCCATCGGTTCGTTCCTGTGCGAGCTTTTCTCGGTCTCGCTCGATCCTTATCCGCGCAACCCTGGAGACACGTTCGACTGGCGTCCGGCTGGAAGCGAGCCGCGCGCTTCGCCGTTCGCAGACTTGGCGCGCCTGCGGCAAAAGAAGCAGGATGGGGGATGAGAAAGACGCAGGCATGCGCCGCCGCGATCTTTTTCGTTGTCACAATGCCTTAATACAGTATGTTCTCTGCCCAGTCAGGGCTTCTCTACACGGCGGAAGCGCCTTTTTTAACGCCTGCGGGCTCTCTGGTTCAAAAGCATGGGATCGCCAGTTACAGTTGCGCTCGACGCGATGGGAGGAGACTTCGGCCCGTCCGTGGTCATCCCGGCCGCGGCGCTTTCGCTCATCCGGCATCCCGAAAGCCGCTACATCCTTTTCGGGCGACGAATCCGAGATACGGCGCACATGTCGTCGGGCTCGCCGCTCGCAAGCGTCAGCAAGATCGTTCATACCGATGTCTCCGTCGCCATGGATGAGAAGCCGAGCCAGGCTTTGCGTCATGGCCGCTGGAAGAGCAGCATGTGGCTTGCGCTCGACGCCGTGAAAAAGGGCGAGGCTCAGGTGGCGGTTTCGGCGGGCAACACCGGCGCGCTGATGGCGATGGCGAAATTCTGTCTTCGCACGCTGCCTGGGATCGACCGGCCCGCGATCGCCGCGTTGTGGCCGACCCTTTCGAGTGAGAGCGTGGTGCTGGATGTCGGCGCGAATGTCGGCGCGAACGCGCGCTCGCTCGTCGATTGCGCCGGGATGGGCGCTGCGCTGGCGCGCGCCTTGTTCCAGGTCGAAAAGCCGACAGTCGGGCTCCTCAATATCGGCGCGGAGGAGGCCAAGGGGCTCGATGAGATAAGAGCGGCCTCCGCCGCGCTGAGGAACCCGAGCCTGCCGATCGATTACAGGGGCTTCATCGAGGGAGACGACCTCGGCAAAGGCGTCGTCGATGTGGTTGTGACCGAGGGTTTCAGCGGCAACATCGCGCTGAAGACCGCCGAAGGAACCGCGAAACAGATCGGGGCTCTATCTGCGAGCCGCGATGAACCGTTCGCTGCTCGCGCGCATCGGGGCGCTTCTGGCGCAAGGCGCGTTCCAGGCGTTGCGTGCAAAAATGGACACGCGCAAAATGAATGGTGGAATGTTTCTCGGTTTGAACGGTCTTGTTATAAAAAGTCATGGGGGCGCGGACGCGGTGGGCTTTGCAAGCGCCATCGACCTGGGTTACGACATCGCGGCCAGCGGGCTAGTGGACAATATCCGGCATGATGTCGAACGCTTCCATGACGCGCTGCAGACGAAACCAGCTCGAGCACTGAAGGCAGCCGCGCAGTGACAGAAACCAGATCCGTAGTACTTGGCTGCGGGGCCTATCTGCCCAGCAGAGTCCTCACCAATCACGAACTCGCTCGCATGGTGGACACGACCGATGAGTGGATCACCGAGCGAAGCGGGATCAAATCCCGCCATATCGCGGCGGAAAGCGAGAAGACCTCCGATCTTGGCCTCGCGGCGGCTAAGTCGCGGCGCTGGAGGACGCGAATGTCGAGGCTGACAGCATCGACTTCATCGTTCTGGCGACCTCGACGCCGGACAATACTTTCCCGGCGACGGCCGCCGCCATTCAGGCCGGGCTCGGCATGACGCGCGGCTTCGCTTTCGATGTCCAGGCGGTTTGCTCGGGCTTTGTCTATGCGCTGAATGTCGCCGACGGTCTCTTGCGCGTAGGGCAGGGCAAGCGCGCGCTCGTGATCGGCGCGGAAGTCTTCTCGAAAATCCTCGATTGGGAAGATCGCGGAACCTGCGTTCTGTTTGGCGATGGGGCCGGCGCGGTGGTTCTCGAAAGCCAGGAAAGGTGCAGGATCCGATGCGGGAGTCCTGCATCATCGGCTCGATGCTTTTCTCCGATGGACGGCACAGGGACAAGCTCTATGTGGACGGAGGCCCTGGCACCACGAAAACCGTGGGGCATCTCCGCATGCAAGGCAAGGAGGTCTTCCGCTTCGCGGTCAATGCTATTGCCGATGTCGTCGAAAAAACCATTCACGCGTATAACCTTACGCCGCGGGATATCGATTGGTTCGTCCCTCATCAGGCGAACAAGCGCATCCTCGACGGAACCGCGAAAAAAGTTGGCATCGCGCCGGGAAAAGATCGTCGTCACGCTCGACAGGCATGGAAATACTTCGGCTGCGTCGATCCCTCTTGCGCTGGTGACGGCGGTTCGGGACGGCAGGATCAAGAAGGGCGACCTCATCCTTCTGGAGGCCATGGGCGGCGGATTTACCTGGGGCGCAAATCTGCTGCGCTGGTAATGCGCAAATATGCAACACTCGGTAAATGAACCGGCAGAGTGCGTCACTCTTTCCCAAAAAAGTTGTTTCCAAAGGGATTTTTCTAAGATTAGTATTTGCTATACCGCGATGCGGCGATAACGATGTCTGCGCTTCGTTCTTTGGGGAGGGACATAGCGCGTTATGGCGCTCAATGGAAAAACACTCACAAGGGCCGACCTGGCTGAAGCGGTCTTTGAAAAAGTTAGCCTGCCTCGCAACGAGGCCGCTGAGCTTGTTGAGTCGGTGCTTAAGCAATTGTTTACGCGCTCGAACGCGGGGAGCCCATCAAGCTCTCCTCATTCGGCTCCTTCGGCCTTCGCCAGAAGTCGGAGCGCGTGGGGCGCAATCCCAAGACGGGCGAGATCGTGCCGATCACGCCCCGGCGCGTCATTGTCTTCAAGGCCAGCAACATCATGAAAGACCGGATCAACGCCGCTCTTTCAAAGCCTGCTGCCGCCGCGCCTGCGAAGGCCAAGGCGAAGGCGTGGCGCGCCCAATCGCAAGTAGGCGGCAAGGCGCGCCTGCAAGTCTGCCCGGCGGGTCGTGGCCAAGCCTGCGGCAGCCAAGGCGCCTTCGAAAAAGCGGGCGGCTTCCTCCTGATCCCGCCCGAATATGTGATTTAGGCCATTGACAATGCTTGACGGGCGCGGCGATTGCCAGCAAAGTGCCCGCCACGGAGCGTAGCGCAGCCCGGTTAGCGCACCGGTCTGGGGGACCGGGGGTCGGAGGTTCAAATCCTCTCGCTCCGACCATTTTCCCCTAAAATCAAAGGCTTCTACGCTTTATTAGCTGGACCCATTGTCATGGCCAGGCTCCCAGCCATCCAGTTTTAAGTCCAGGGACGGATGTCCCCGATGGCGCACATTCCTCGCGTCGTGGCTCAAGTGTGGCCATGACATTAGCAGCGCGGCAATGCCCGCCCGCACACTCTGACGGCCCCTCTTGGACCTGCCTTCGCCGCATTTTCAGGCAACTTTCCATCGACTTCGTTGCGGGGAAAACCATGAGCGGCTTGCGTCGGTCGTATGGCAGGAAATGGCTGTGCCGGGCTTATGGTTCAGCGCCCTTTGCTTCCTGGTGGCGGGCGCCTGCCTTCTTGGTCCCCCGGCGCAGAGTTCGGATCGAGCGGGCGTAAAGGCGCCGGGCGCGTTCGACAGGGGCGAAAATGGATTGTGGATGCGCCGGCATTGGCTGCATGAAAACCCTGCGCCGGCGGAAATCTCCGCCCTCGCCGAAAATCTGCGCGCGCGTGGGATCACGCGCATCTACCCGTTTCTCGGGCCGATGGATCGGCAAGGCTGGCCGGGCTGGCGCTCAAAATCAGGATTTATAGCGCTACGACCCCGCGAGCGCCGGGGCTTTCCTTGCGGAGTTTCACCGGATCGCGCCCGAAATTCGGGTGCTTCCCTGGACAGGAGGACATTCGCGAGCGCGATGTCAACCTTCAGGATGAGGCTCAGCGGAGCGCCTTCCTGGAGCACGCCCGCCGCCTCGTCGCCCTTGGCGCGGACGGCGTTCATCTGAATATCGAGCCCGTTCCCAGCGGCGCATCGGGTTATGTCGAGTTTCTCCGGGCCGTAAAAGCGGCCATCGGCGATCGCACTCTCTCGGTTGCTGCCTATCCTCCTCCGCTAACCGATGACCCGGACAACGAGGCCCACTGGCAAATCCCCTTCATGCGCGAGGTCTGCCGGAGCGCCGATGAACTGGCGTTCATGGCCTACAACACAGGCTCGGCCTCGGCGGCGGCCTTCGAGACCCTCATCGCCGCCTGGACGCGCGAGCTTGCCGCGGCTTTGCCTTCGCCGAAGGCGGGCGGCTGCGAATGGCTGATGGGCGTTCCCGCCTACGACGAGGAGGAGCCCTATCACCGTCCCGATGTCGAGACCGTCGAGCACAGCCTCAAAGGGATCGCCGCCGGTCTTCGCGCGAGCGGGAAGGCCGGAAAACTTCCGAGGGGTTGCGATCTACGCCTCCTTCACGGCGGACGAGCGCAAATGGGGCGTCTACGACACGGTCTGGCGCGGGGTGAAGCCGGTGAAGTCGCCGCCGCCCGATCCGCGCAACACCGGGGAATAGCGGGCGGACGCGCCGATGCGAAGCGGCTCAAGCGGGACGGAGAGGGCGGCCGGTCTTGCCCAGCGCATCGAAAATGAACCGGCTCGCCTCGATCACCGCGCGCCGGTCGACGCCCGTCTCGAAGCCGAGCCCATCGAGGAGATAAATGGCGTCTTCGGTCGCGACGTTGCCTGAAGCGCCCTTGGCGTAGGGGCAGCCGCCAAGCCCGCCCGCCGAGCTGTCGACAGTGCGCACGCCCGCCTCCAGGCAGGCATAGATGTTCGCGACCGCCTGCCCGTAAGTGTCATGGAAGTGGACGGCGAGCTGCGGGAGCGGAACGCGGTCCGCCACGGCCTTGAGCATGGCGGCTGCGGCGCGCGGCGTGCCCACGCCGATGGTGTCGCCGAGCGAAACCTCATAGCAGCCGAGCGCCGCCAGCCGCGCCGCGACATCGGCTGCTCTCGCAAGCGGAACCCGGCCCTCGTAAGGGCAGCCGAGAACGCAGGACACGTAGCCCCGCACACGCAGGCCCTCCGCAAGCGCGCGCTCCGCCACGGGCGCGAACCGCTCGAAAGACTCCGCGATGGAGCAGTTTATGTTCTTCTGCGAGAAGGTTTCGGAGGCGGCGGCGAAGATTGCAATCTCCTTCGCGCCGGCTTCAAGAGCGGCCTCCAGTCCCTTGGGGTTCGGAACAAGCACGGAAAGCGCCACGTCCGTACGGCCTGCGAAAGCCGCCAGGACGGCCGCCGTATCCGCCATCTGCGGAACCCATTTCGGCGAAACGAAGCTTCCCGCTTCGATGGAGGAAAGCCCGGCCGCAATGAGCTTCTCGATGAAGGCGATGCGCGTTTCCGCAGGCAGCGCGGCGGCCTCGTTCTGCAAGCCGTCGCGCGGACCCACTTCGACAATGCGAACGCGCTCGGTCACGGCTTAGGCTCCTCGGGCTCGAAATCCGCGAGAGTCGCCCCTTCGGCGACGAAATCGCCAACCTCGCAGCGGTAGCGCAAGACGCGCCCCCGTGCGGGGGCGCGGAGCGTATGCTCCATTTTCATGGCTTCGAGGATAAGCAGCGGCGCGCCCGCTTCGAGCGTTTCGTCCGGCTTGGCTATAAGAGCGACGATCGTGCCGGGCATGGGTGCGATGGCGCCGATTTCGAGATCGGGATCGATGGTCCCGGCGGCAAAGGGATCGAGAAGGGTCAGCCTGATGGGGTCCGGCCCATCGAAGACGGTGACGGCGCTGTCCGAAAAAAGCGCCGTCACGGTCCGGCGCGCGCCGCCGAGCGTCACGGCAAAACGTGCTTCCTCGCTGGGTACGCATTCGAAGGCAAACGCCAAGGGCATAGCGTATAACCCCTCACCCTGTCCCTCTCCCCCGGGGAGAGGGGACGCCGGTTCAACGGCTGCGACAGGACTCCCTCTCCCATCCGCATCTGCTCGCGGATGCGGATGCTCCAAAGTGGCAAGCTCGCCAAGGCGAGCTTGTGCGGGAGAGGGCTGGGGCGAGGGGCGCCCGCCTGCCTCAAAGTGTCGCCATCGAAATCGAGCTTCATCCCGGCCCGCGCGTGGGTGAGCGTGACCTTGTAAGACCCTGCCTTGTCGCGGAACTGGAACAGGCGTCTGCGTGCTCCGGACATCGCCCACGGCCCGGCTGCCGCCCAGGGCGAATACGGGTCCGCGGCGTCGCGGCGCTGGCCTTCCTGCTCAGAGGCAAGGATGGCGGCAAGGGCGGCGGCGGCGTGATGGGCCGAAGGCGCGGCGGCGGCGGCCGAGCCGGCGCCTTCTCGTTCGATGAAGCCCGTGTCGACGGCATTGGCGATGACGGCTTCTTCCGCGAGCAGCCGCGCGAGGAATGAGATGTTTGTTGTGACGCCTGCGGCCTCGAACGCGCAAAGCGCGCGCCGGAGGCGCATCACGGCGGCTTCGCGCGTTCCGGCATGCGCGATCACTTTTGCCAGCATGGGATCGTAATGCTGCGAAACGGCGTCGCCCGGCCCGAAGCCCGCGTCTATGCGAAGCCCATCGTCTTCCTGAGGCGCGCGCCAATGCGAAATCTTGCCCGTGGACGGAAGGAAACCGGCTGAGGGGTCCTCCGCGTAAACGCGCGCCTCGATAGCATGGCCCAGCCGCGCGATCTGCTCCTGCCTCAGCGGCAATCTCTCACCCATCGCGACCCGCAACTGCCACTCGACCAGATCCAGTCCCGTGATCATTTCCGTGACGGGATGCTCGACCTGGAGGCGCGTGTTCATTTCGATGAACCAGGCGCCGTTCTCGCCGGCCACGAATTCCACCGTACCTGCGCCCACATAGCCGATAGCGCCCGCCGCTCTCCGCGCCGCCTCGTAAAGGGCTTCGCGCCGCTCGGCGTCAAGCGCAGCCGAAGGCGCTTCCTCGATCACCTTCTGGTGGCGGCGCTGCAACGTGCATTCGCGCTCGAAAAGCGAAACGATCTCTCCGTGGCTGTCGCCGAAGACCTGGACCTCGATGTGCCGCGGCCGCTCGATGTATTTCTCCATGAGCAGGGCGGGATCGCCGAAGGCCGCGCCAGCTTCGCGCTTCGCGCCAGCCATCGCCGCTTCCAGCTCGTCAGCATTGCGTACAACGCGCATGCCTTTGCCGCCGCCGCCCGAGACGGCTTTCAACAGCACGGGAAAGCCGATTTTCCTGGCCTCGCGCGCAAAAGTCAGCACATCCTGCGCCTTCCCGTGATACCCCGGCACGACGGGGACGCCCGCGCTCTCCATGAGGATTTTAGCGGCGGACTTCGATCCCATGACGCGGATGGCCGGCGCGGGCGGCCCGACGAAGATCAGACCCGCTTCGGCGCAAGCGTCGGCGAAATCGGCGTTCTCGGAAAGAAAACCGTAACCCGGATGAATGGCTTCAGCCCCGCTGGCTTTGGCGGCGGCGAGGATGCGCGCGATGTCGAGATAGCTCTCGCGCGCAGGCGCGGGGCCGAGCAGCCAAGCTTCGTCCGCCGCCTTCACATGGCGGGCCGTCGCGTCGGCTTCGGAATAGACCGCGATGGCGCGAAGGCCCATGCGCCTTGCCGTTCGCATGATGCGGCAGGCGATCTCGCCGCGATTGGCGATGAGGAGCGAGGTGAAGGGGCGGGCGGGCATGTGCGGCTCACATCCTGAAGACGCCGAAGCGCGGCGGCGCTGGCGGCGCGTTCATCCCGGCGGAAAGGGCGAGCGCCAGCGCCATGCGCGTGTCTGCCGGGTCGATGACGCCGTCGTCCCAGATCCGCGCTGTGGCGTAGTAGGGATCGGCCTGCTCGCTGAACTGGGCGCGGACCGGTGCCTTGAACGCCTCCTCCTCTTCCTTCGTCCAAGCGCCGCCCTTGGCTTCCAGCGCTTCGCGCCGCACGATGGCCAAGACGGTCGCCGCCTGCTCGCCGCCCATCACGGAAATCCTGGCGTTGGGCCACATCCATAGGAAGCGAGGGGAATAGCCGCGCCCGCACATGCCGTAATTGCCGGCGCCGTAGGAGCCGCCGATCACGACGGTGTATTTGGGAACGTTGGCGGTCGCCACCGCGGTGACGAGCTTTGCGCCGTCCTTGGCGATGCCGCCCGCTTCGTATTTCTTGCCCACCATGAAGCCCGTGATGTTCTGCAGGAAGACGAGCGGAATCCCGCGCTGGCACATGATCTCGATGAAGTGCGCGCCCTTCAACGCGCTCTCCGAAAACAGGATGCCGTTGTTGGCGAGGATGCCCACGGGATAGCCCCAGATATGCGCCGTGCCGCAGACCAGCGTATGCCCGTAGAGCTTCTTGAACTCGTCGAAGTCGGACCCGTCGACAAGGCGGGCGATCACCTCGCGCACGTCGTAGGGCTTCCGCACATCGGCCTGCACGATGCCGTACAGGTCTTCCGCGGGGTAGAGAGGATCGCGCGGATGGATCACGTCGAGTGAGGCCGGCTTCACCCTGTTCAGGCCGGCGACGATGCCGCGCGCGATGCCGATGGCGTGCGCGTCGCTCTCGGCAAAATGATCGGTGACGCCGGACTGGCGGCTGTGAACCTCCGCGCCGCCGAGCTCTTCGGCCGTGACGGTGTCGCCCGTGGCGGCGCGGACGAGCGGAGGCCCGCCAAGAAAGATCGTGCCGTGTCCCTTCACGATAATGCTCTCGTCGCACATGGCGGGCACGTAGGCCCCGCCCGCCGTGCATGGGCCCATGACGATGGCGATCTGCGGGATGCCCGCCGCCGACATCTGCGCCTGGTTGTAGAAGATCCGGCCGAAATGGCGCTCGTCGGGAAAGACTTCGTCCTGTTGGGGCAGGAAGGCGCCGCCGGAATCCACAAGGTAGAGGCAGGGCAGGCGGTTGTCCCGGGCGATGTCCTGGGCGCGCAGGTGCTTCTTGACGGTGAGCGGATAATAGGTTCCGCCTTTGACGGTGGCGTCGTTGGCGGCGATCATGCATTCGCGGCCCGACACGCGCCCGATCCCTGCGACAAGGCCCGCGGCGTGGGCGTCGCCGCCATAGAGGCCGTTTGCGGCGAGCGCTCCGATTTCGAGGAAGGGCGAACCCGGATCGAGCAGGAGATCGATGCGGTCGCGCACGAGGAGCTTGCCGCGGGCGACGTGGCGGGTCCTTGCGTCCGCGCTGCCGCCGAGGGAAGCGGCGGCCAGTTTTTCGCGCAAAGTGGCGAGTTTTGCCCGCATCGCGCTCGCATTCGCCTGAAATTCCGCAGAGCGCCTGTCGATTGCGCTTTCGAGCTTGGCCATCGGACCCGGATTTTAAGTTAGCCCTTGCGCGGATTATATAGGTATGCGTCCCGCCTTTAGCGCAAGATTTCCACGCTGACGGAAAGATCGAGGTCCTTCCAAATACGGTCCGCGGTCAGCACGGGAAGCCCGGACCGCTCCGCAAGCGCAAGGCAGGCGCGGTCGCCAAGGGAAAGCCCGAAGGCCTTCGTTCTCGCGCGCAACGCTCCCGTCCGCTCCGCGAGATCCTCATCGAAGGGGATCACCTGCAAGCCGTAACGAGACAGCGCCGGCCGGATCAGCGAAAGGCTCGCTCCGCGCTCCACGAGCTTTGAGACGATCTCGGCGAGGTTCACGGTTGAGATGAGCGCGCGGCCGAGAAATCCGGCGGCGCGATCCGAACCCGGCTCGTTATTCAAATGAGCCAGGATGACAGAGGCGTCGAAGACGATGCTAGCCACGGCTTTCGGCCTCGGCCTCGCGGCGGCGCTCTGCGATCAGCTCATCGGCAAGGCTTGCGCCTTCGGGCATGAGACTTCTCAGCATGGCTTGGGCCTGCCGGGCGCCAACGCGCGGGCTTAAGAGATGGAGCTCGCCATCCTCGACCCAGGCCAGGATCGCATCGCCTTCTCCGACCTCCATGGCCTCGCGCAAAGCGGCGGGGATGACGACGCGCCCTCCTGGGCCAAGCGTAAGGCGCACGCGATTGGCGACGCCAAAACCGGGCTTCACGTCTTCCAATGGGAAAAATGCGGCCTGTGGAGCTTCCCCGAAGCCTTGCGCCTCGGACGTGAGCGTAGTCTTGTTTTTCACTTTCCGCGCCATGATCGGCTCCTTCTTCCGTTAACTTGGCGCAAATATGCGTTTCTGTCAATCATAGACGAATTGGCATAAACGACGATTATGCCGTTTTTTCGAAAAGTTCCCGGCCGATGAGCATCCGTCGGATCTCGCTCGTCCCTGCGCCGATCTCATAAAGCTTGGCGTCGCGAAGCAGCCGCCCCGTTGCATAATCGTTGATATAGCCGTTGCCGCCGAGAAGCTGCATGGCGTCGAGCGCAACCCGCGTCGCGGCCTCGGCGGCGAACAGGATGGCTCCCGCCGCGTCCTCGCGGGTGGTTTCGCCCCGGTCGCAGGCGCGCGCCACCGTGTAGACATAGGCGCGGGCGGCGTTCAGCGTAACATACATGTCCGCGATCTTGCCTTGCACGAGCTGGAATGCGCCGATGGGCTGGCCGAACTGCTTGCGTTCGTGGATATAAGGCAGCGCGATGTCGAGCGCGGCCTGCATGATGCCGAGCGGCCCCGCCGCGAGGACGGCGCGCTCGTAATCGAGGCCGGACATGAGCACGGTGACGCCCTTGCCAACGCCGCCGATGACGTTCTCCTCGGGGACCTCGCAATCCCTGAAAACGAGTTCCGCCGTATCGGAGCCCCGCATGCCGAGCTTGTCGAGTTTGGGCGAAACGGAAAAACCCTTCATGCCTTTCTCGATGAGGAAGGCTGTGATGCCGCGCGGGCCCGCCTTCGCGTCTGTCTTCGCGTAGACGAGCAGCACGTCGGCGTGAGGCGCATTCGTGATCCACATCTTGGCGCCGTTAAGGATGTAGCGGCCGCCCCGGCGCTCGGCCCGCGTGGACATCGAAACGACGTCGGACCCGGCGTCCGCTTCCGACATGGCGAGCGCGCCCACATGCTCCCCCGAAATGAGCTTGGGAAGGTGGCGCCGCTTCTGCTCGTCGCTGCCATTGCGGCGGATCTGGTTCAGGCAGAGGTTCGAATGCGCGCCATAGGAAAGACCGACGCTCGCGCTCGCCCGGCTCACCTCCTCCATCGCCACGCAATGTTCGAGATAGCCGAGCCCCGCGCCGCCCCACTCTTCCTCGACTGTAACGCCATGCAGGCCGAGCGCGCCCATCGGCTCCCACAAATCGCGGGGAAAGGTGTTGGTGCGGTCGATTTCCGCGGCCCGCGGCGCGATCTCCGCTTCCGAAAAGGACCGGACGCTCTCGCGCAGCATATCGGCATCCTCGCCCAGCCCGAAGCCGAGGCCGCGATAAGAGTTGCTGAGCATGCTCACCTCCGCTTCAGCCAACCATCAGGTTCGGTCATGAGATGTTTGGGCGCATAGGAATGTCAAGGCAGGGAAGGGGGGCGACCTGACAGGCCAAACCCGGCGTTCGACTAAAGTCCGCCGCTTATTCCGCGGCCTTGAGCATCTCCGGCTGCTTGAACAGCGCCGCCTCAAGCTCGCCATAGCGCGCTTCCGCTTTCTTCATGGCCGCCGCTTTCACATGACCGAAGCCGCGGATCATGTCAGGAACCGACGCGTAGCTTGCAGCCAGCGCGAGATTGCCGGCCGTGAGCCCCGGCAGCAGCCCCTCGATGCGGGCTTCGTAATCGGCGAGAGCTGCGCGCTCGGCTTTCCGCTCCGCTGTGCGCCCGAAAAAGTCGAACGGCGTGCCGCGCAGGCGCTTGCCTTTGGCCAGCAGCTTCATCGCCTTCAGCAGCCAGGGGCCGAAGGTGCGCTTCTCCGGCAAGCCCGTGTCTGGGTTGAGGCTTCCGAAGACCGGCGGCGCGAGATGAATGGCGAGCCTGACCTTGCCTTCGAACTTCTCTTCGAGCCGCTTGGCGAAACTCCCGTCCGTGTAGAGGCGCGCGACCTCGTACTCGTCCTTGATCGCCATCAGCTTGTAGAGATTTCGGGCCACGGCGCTCGTGAGGACATCGCGACCCGGCGCGACCGCCGCCTCACGCGCGCGCACCTTCTCGACAAGCCCGCGGTAGCGCGCCGAGTAGGCGGCGTCCTGATAGGCGGTCAGGCCGGACACGCGGATCTCGATCAACTCGTCAAGCGTCCGCTGAGAGCTTTGGCGGCGGGGAGACCTTCGCCATGATGGCGGCGGGGTCGACGGCGGCTTCGCGGCCGATTTCGAAGGCGCGCTTGTTGGCGTCCACGCTGGCGCCGTTGAGTTCGATGGCCCGCATGATGGCGCCCCGGTCGAGCGGAATGAGCCCCTTTTGCCAGGCGAAGCCGGTCAGCACCATGGTGGCGAAGATGGCGTCGCCCAGCAGCGCCGTTGCGATGGCCTGAGCCGGGCGCGCCTCGACAAGACGCGCATTTGCGTTCAGCCGGGCCTCCATGGAGGCGGCGTCATAGGTCAGCGCGTTGTTGGCGACGAATTCAGCGGTGGGGGTGACCTGGCTGTCCGCGATGACGGCGGTGCGGTCCGCGCTCATCATCGGCAGGCCGTTCTTGCCATGCGCGACCACGATGTCGGCGGCGAGAACCAGGTCGGCCTGACCGGCGCCGATTCTCGCTGCGAAAAGTTCGGTTCCCTGATCGCCGATGCGCAGGTGGGAGTAAACGCCGCCGCCCTTCTGGGCGAGCCCGATCTGATCGACGACGCGAACCTGCCGGTTGTGGAGGTGAGCCGCCATGCCGAGAATGGCGGCGAGCGAGGTGACGCCGAGGCCGCCGATACCCGTCATCAGGATGTTGTAGCCGTCCGCGCCAATGACCGGCAGGCGAGGCTCGGGCAGATCGGTGAGGTCGTGCTCCTTTGGCTTGTCACGCTTCAGCGTCCCCCCGTAGACCGAGACGAAGCTCGGGCAGAAGCCGTCGGTGCACGAAAAGTCCTGGTTGCAGGTTGACTGGTTGATCTTGCGCTTGCGGCCGAACTCGGTCTCGACTGGCTCGACCGAAAGGCAGTTGGAGGCGCGGGAGCAATCGCCGCAACCTTCACAGACACCTTCATTGATAATGACGCGCCTTTCGGATTGTTCCATAAGGCCGCGCTTGCGGCGGCGGCGCTTCTCCGTGGCGCAGACCTGATCGTAGATGATGATGCTGACGCCCGGCTCGTCGCGCAGCTCTTTTTGCACGGCGTCGAGGCGCGAGCGGTGATCGAAGGTGACGCCGGGAGGAAGCGTGGGATTGCCGCGGAAGCGGTCGGGCTCATCGCTGACGATGGCGATGCGCTTGACCCCCTCCGCGCGCATCTGCGCTGCGATCAGCGGTACGGACAGCTGTCCGTCGACAGGCTGGCCGCCGGTCATGGCGACCGCATCGTTGTACAGGATCTTGTAGGTGATGTTGTGCCCCGCCGCGATGGCCTGGCGTATGGCGAGGCTGCCGGAGTGGAAGTAGGTCCCGTCGCCGATATTGGCGAAGATGTGCTTTTCGTCTGTGAAGGGGGCGTGGCCTGCCCAAAGCACGCCCTCGCCGCCCATCTGCGTGTAGACGTCGGTGCTGCGGTTCATGGTGGTCGCGAGAAAATGGCAGCCGATGCCGCCGGCCGCCCGGCTACCTTCGGGCACGCGCGTGGAGGCGCTGTGGGGGCAGCCCGAACAGTAGAAGGGCGCGCGCATGTGCAGCGGCGGCGCCGCGGCCGCTTCGGCCGCCTTCTGGAGGCGCGCCTCGATCTCGCGCATGCGGTCCGACTTCCACTCCTCGGGGATTGTGCGAAGGATGGCGCGCGCGACATGGGCGGTGTCGATATCCAGGAGGTCGCTGACAAGGGGAGCGCCGGAGGCGTCGCGCTTGCCGAGAATGCGGGGCCGGCGGCCATCGCCCAGGCCATAGGCCGCGGCGCGGAGTTGATGCTCGATTACATCGCGGCGTTCTTCGACGACAAGCACGGTTTCAAGACCGTCGGCAAAAGCTCGCGCGCCTGCTTCCTCCAGCGGCCAGACGAGGCCGATCTTGTAAATGCGAATGCCGAGCGCCGCCGCCAGCCCGTCATGAACGCCAAGATCGCGAAGAGCCTGCCGCACATGGAGGTAGGCCTTGCCGGAGGCCGCGATGCCGAAGCGGGGCCTTGGGCTGTCGAGCGCGATGCGGTCGAACCCGTTTGCGCGCGCGAAGGCCGCCGCGGCGGGAAGCCGGAAATGGCGGTGCATCTCCTCCTGTTGCGGCGGCGTCCGGTGAAGGCGCCCATTCCTTCCCCCGGCGGGTTCCGAGACAGCCGTTGGAAGGGCCGTGCGATAGCGGTTGAGATCGATCCGGATGGTCGCGCTTGCATCCATCACGTCGGAAATGGCCTTGACACCGATCCAAAGCCCCGCGAAACGCGAAAGCTCGAAACCCTTCATGCCGAATTCGATGAGTTCGGAGATATCGGCGGGGTACAAGACCGGAATCTCGGCATCCATCAAAGCGAAATCGCTCTGGTTCGGAAGGGTCGAGGACTTGCAGGCATGGTCGTCGCCCGCAACAGCCAGAACGCCGCCATGCCGCGCGGTCCCGAACATGGTCGCATGCTTGAAGGCGTCGCCGGAGCGGTCCACGCCGGGGCCTTTGCCGTACCAGATGCCGAACACGCCGTCGTAACCGGCGCCGGGGAACAATCCGGCCTGCTGACTGCCCCAGACAGCCGTTGCGGCAAGCTCTTCGTTCACCGCGGGCCGAAATATGATGTGGTGATCGGCAAGACGCTTGCGCTCGTGCCAGAGTTGTTTGTCGTAAACGCCAAGTGGCGATCCACGATATCCGGAAATAAATCCTGCCGTGTTCAAGCCATTCTTGGCGTCGGCTTCGCGCCTTAACAGCGGAAGCCTGACAAGGGCCTGCACGCCGGTAATGAAAACTTGATGGCCTTCGACAAAATACTTGTCATCTAGGCTTATGGAGGGCGCATAAACAAGCGTGTCCATGAACGGCTCCCCTGGCATTTTTATGATCATGACATGGGGAAACTGAAAAGACTTTGCAAAGAGACGCAGCCAGGCATAGCCTGATTGTGATCGGCATTCACCTGAAGCGGCTTTTTGCATAAATCATGCTGACATCTCTCGATCCCGTTGACCGCACGATTCTCACTCTCCTGCAGTCCGATGCCTCGCTGTCCACGGCGGAGATCGCGGCCCGCGCCGGCGCTTCGCAATCTTCGGTTTGGCGGCGGATCGAAAGGCTCGAAAGCTCCGGCGTCATCAAGAAGCGCGTGGCGCTTCTCGACCGCCATAAGCTTGGCCTCGATATGATGGTGTTCGCTCACGTGAAGCTGCAAGCGCACGGTCAGCGGACGCTTCCCCAATTCGAGGAAGCCGTCCGCCGTTTTCCGGAAGTTGTCGAATGCCACACCCTGCTTGGCGAGACGGATTATCTTCTCCGCGTCGTCACGCGCGACGCCGCATCCTACGAGGCGTTCTTCCAGGCGCCTGACGCAGGTGGCGTCCGTGCAGTTCACCAATTCATCGATGGCGATCTCCGAGGTCAAAAGCACGACGGAACTGCCGCTGTCCCTTCTTTGGTGACGGCGGAAGACGCCGCTCAAGGGAGAAGCGTGACGGTGTAGAAATGGCTGCGCTGGTGGGTTCCGTCCTTGGCTTTGTACTTCACGCGGAACGCCAGCTTGGCTTCGGTTTGCTGTTTGACCTGACCCACGGTCGCGACCACCTGTCCGCCCTTGATCTTCTCGGAGCATTTGCTGGGGGTGACCATTTCCTCCCGGAGAGAGAGTTTAATCTCCGGCGGCGCTTGCAGAACCTCCAGCTCTGGCGGCGCGATCAGGGTGTTGCGGCAGCGCGAGGCGCCGTAGACCGGCATGAGGTCGACCGTTTCGCCGCTTTTCGCTGCGAGCGTCTTGGTCTCGTCGTCGGCCGCAGCCGGAACCATCGACAACAAAAATAAGAGCCCGGCGGCGGGCAAAGCGATTTTCAAGGTCATACAATTATTCCCTTCCCGTCGAAGACCGGCCGTAGCCGGAGAGCCCCTGCGGTGCAAAAAGGCCACGGTCCCGTCCTGGTTAAGATCAGATACAATCCTGCAATTGCAAGCTCAGCTCTCCCTTACTCTAATCAAGTGCGAGATTCGATTTTTACACGGAGGCCGCGCCATGGTCCGTGTTAGTTTTTTTGTCCTGATGTCGGCGAGTTTATTGTGCGGGTGCGCTGCGGAGCAGCAGGGAGGCGATTCGCTGGCCAGGGACATCCTGGACTGCGTGCCCCAGCCCACAGTGGCCGGCATTTGGGCCTGCGCGTCCAAGAAGCAGGAGTCCGCCACAGCTCCGGCTCCAGACGCCAAGGACAGCGAGAATCCCAAGAAGCCGTCCTGATCGCTTGTTTAGGGCCGGCATCGCCTCTGGTGGGATAAATTCAGGAACGGTGGCGGGTTCGCATTTCGTTAACAAGAGATCAGCGCTATCGTCCCGGCCCTTTCGGGCCGGAACTATGCGATTCGGTCTTAGAGCGAGCGCTGCTCGATATGAGTGCGGAAGCACTCGATCACGTCGCCCTGCTTGAGATCCTGATGGTTCTCGAAGGCCATGCCGCATTCCTGGCCCACAACCACTTCGCGGACTTCGTCCTTGAAGCGCTTGAGCGTGGAAAGCTTGCCCTCGTGGATCACCACGTGGTCGCGGATGAGGCGAACATTCGCGCCGCGCTCCACCTTGCCGTCGGTGACGCGGCAGCCTGCGACCTTGCCGACCTTGGAGATGTTGAAGACTTCGAGGATCTCCGCATTGCCAAGGAACTCTTCGCGGGTGACCGGCGCGAGAAGGCCGGACATGGCTTTTTTCACATCGTCCACGAGGTCGTAGATGATGTTGTAGTAGCGGATCTCGATGCCGTCGCGCTCCGCCTGCTGTTTGGCCTGCGCGTCGGCGCGGACGTTGAAAGCGATGATGACTGCGCCCGAAGCCTCGGCTAGGGCCACGTCCGAGGAGGTGATCCCGCCGACGGCCCAGTGAATGATGCGGGCCTCGACCTCGTCGGTGCCGAGCTTGTCGAGCGCAGCGTTGATCGCTTCGACAGAACCCTGCACGTCGCCCTTGATGATGAGAAGGAACTCCTTCTTGCCCCCCTTGGCCGCCTGCTTCATCATTTGTTCGAGCGAGCTGCGCGCTCCGGAGCCGCCCGCTCTCACATCGCGCAGCTTGCGGACGCGGTGTTCTGTCAATTCGCGGGCGCGAGCTTCGCTTTCGACGACGGCGAGCTGGTCGCCGGCGTCAGGCGCGCTGTCTAATCCGAGAACTTCCACCGGAGTGGATGGACCGGCCGTCACGACGTTTTCACCCTTGTCGTCGATCAAGGCGCGTACACGCCCCCATGCGCGGCCCGCCACGATGAGCTGGCCGACCTTCAGGGTTCCGCGCTGAACGAGAACGGTGCCGACCGGGCCGCGCCCGCGCTCGAGCTTCGCCTCGATCACGATGCCCTCGGCGGGCCGATCCGGATTCGCCGTCAGCTCGAGAACTTCGGCCTGGAGGTGAATGGCGGACAGGAGCCTGTCGAGGTTGAGGCGCTGCTTCGCTGAGACTTCCACCTCCAGCGTGTCGCCGCCCATGCTTTCCACGACGATGTCGTGAGACAGAAGATCGGTGCGGACGCGCAAGGGATCCGCGGCGGGCTTGTCGATCTTGTTGATGGCGACGATGATCGGCACGCCGGCGGACTTGGCGTGATTGATTGCTTCCACCGTCTGCGGCATCACGCCGTCATCGGCCGCAACCACAAGCACCACGATGTCGGTCACCTTTGCGCCGCGGGCGCGCATGGCCGTGAAGGCCGCGTGGCCCGGCGTATCGATGAAGGTGACCGGATTGCCTTCGGGCGTGGTGACTTGATAAGCGCCGATATGCTGGGTAATGCCGCCTGCTTCGCCGGCGACGACGTTCGCTTGCCGGATCGCGTCGAGAAGCGAGGTCTTGCCGTGATCGACATGGCCCATGATCGTGACGACCGGCGCCCGCGGCTTCAATGTCTCGGTGGAGTCGGTTTCGCCGATGAAGCCTTCTTCGACGTCTTCCTCGGAAACGCGCCTCACGGTGTGGCCAAATTCGGCCGCGACGAGCTCCGCTGTGTCGGCGTCAATCACGTCGTTGATCTTCAGCATCTGCCCCTGCTTCATCAGGAACTTGATGATGTCGACCGCGCGCTCCGCCATGCGGTTGGCAAGCTCTTGGATCGTAATCGCTTCCGGCAGCTGGACTGTGCGTTGAATCTTGACCCTCTCCTGCCGGGCTCCGCCCAGCGCCTGCAGCTTTTGGCGTTCACGCTGACGTTTGAGCGAGGCAAGGCTGCGCTCGCGCTGTTGCTCGTCAAGCGCATTTGACAGTGTCAGGCGCTGGCGGCCAAGGCGCTGGTCCACAGCCGCCTTTTTGACGGGCGCGGCGCGCTCGGGCGCTTTCCCGGGCACTCCGCTGCCGCGTTTGGCGCGGCGGTCTTCTTCTTCCGCATCGGCGGTGCGGGATCGCAGGACGACATCTCCATCGCGCGACCGTTCGGGGCGGGCGGCGATCTCCAAAACGGAAACGGGCGCAGCGCCTGGCCGGGGCCCGCCGGTGGAGGTAGGCCGCGGGCCGAAACCCTGACGGCCTCCAGCCGCGGCGGCGGCGCCTGGCCGGGGACCATCGCTACGGAAGCCTTCGCGGCCTGGCGCACGCGTTCCTTCGCGGGCTCCGTCTCGCGGAGGCATTCCGCGCGGGCCGTTTTCGCCGGTACGTGGACTAGGCGCGCGGCGATCCTCGCCTTGAGGACGCATAACGCGGACGGCGTCCGGGCCGACCCTTCTTGGAGGCTCAGGCCGGCGCCGCTCCACGACGCGCGGGGCGACAGGCTCTTCCTGTTTGGGTGCGACGGCCGCTTTGGCGGCCTCTTCCACGCGCTGCTTTTCGGCTTCTTCGGCGGCCTTGCGGGCGGTCTCTTCTTCCTCGGCGCGGCGCTTTTGATCCTCGATGGCGCGCACGCGCTCTTCCTCGCGGAGCCGCGCCTCTTCAACCTCGCGCTCACGCTTTTCTACGTCTTCGCGCTTGCGGGCCTCCAGGAGGGCCCGCGCACGGGCATCCATCTCGCCCGCCGAAAGCTGGCGCAGCACCTTTTGATGGCGCTTGTCTCCTCCGCCCTGCTCGGGAGCGGGCTTCTGAAAAGCGCGATGCTCCGGCTTCTGCGGCGCAGGCTTCTGCGGCTGAGGCTCCTCGGCAGGCGCATTGGGAGAAACCGAGCGTTTGCGCTTCGTCTCGACAAGAACGGATTTCGAGCGCCCATGACTGAAGTTCTGGCGGATGTGGCCTTGCTCTACCGTCCGCTTCACGTTCAGCGACATAGTCTTGCGGCCACCCGCCGTTTTGTGGTCCGTTTCTTTCGTTTCGCTCATTCTTTATCCTGGCGCAGCGAAGCAGTGCTGGCTTCTGTTGCGCAATAGGCGCTTAAACGATCGAGATCTTGCAAGAACGCGCGGGTTGCCCCGCCTTCCCTTAATCCCGCATGTATTACACCTATGCTTCCCGCCGCCAAGCTAATTTCGGCGGATGTGAAGCAATTTTCCGGTTCGATATAATCTTGTCCTGAAAACAAGGCTGCGAATTTCCTATCCAGCTTGGACCGGCCGTCCGGCGCTGCGGCATCGGCGTGGAGAAGGGCCACGATCTCGCCCCGCTTCAACGCTTCCTCCACCTTCGCAAACCCCACAACCAAAAGCCCGGCCTTATTACAAATCGATAACCGTTCTAAAGCAGATCGCTTAAAAAGCCGTTCCACTTCTAAAGAAAGGTTCTCGCTGACGGTGACGGGTTTCCGGAACGCCCGTTGAAAAGCGCGTCGCTTCACCGCATCGGATACGACATCTTGTCTTGCGGTCACCCACACGCCGCGCCCTGGAAGATTACCCTTGATATCGGGGACTGCTTCTCCCTGCGGCGAGAGCACAAAGCGAAGAAGGGAAGGCTTTTCCTTTCTTTCGCGCTCCACGATGCACGTCCTGACGGGCTCGCCGCCAAGCACGCACTCCTCTACATGCGCGTTCTCGCCCGAAAAATCCAGTATGGGCTCCGGCTCAGAGCGCTTTTTCTTCGCGATCTGCATCGTGGCCCCCTTCGCCCGGATCGATGGCGCCTTCCTGCGCTTCATCCGCGGCTTCCTCCGCTTCGTCCGCGGCTTCCTCCGCCAACGGCGGCTCAATCCATCCCGCCTTGACGCGGGCGTTGAGAATAATCTGCTCGATCTCCTGCTTGCTCAGATCGAAACTCTGAAGAATGCCGGGATGCTGCTTCGTCTGCCCGTGAGCGCGTTCCTGCCAGCCGGCCAATTCATCCGTGGCGCAATCGGCGAGATCTTCGACATTTTTGATCCCGTTTTCGCCGAGCGTAACCAGCATTGCCGTCGAGAGGCCTTCAACCTCGGTAAGTTCGTCCTCTACGCCAAGCGTCCGGCGCTTTTCGGTCAGTTCGGCTTCCTGACGCTCCAGAAATTCGCGGGCGCGTTCCTGGATTTCCTGCGCCGTGTTCTCGTCGAAGCCCTCGATGCTTGCGACTTCCTGAGAGTTCGACATAGGCAAGCTCCTCGACGGAGGTGAAACCTTCCGAAACAAGCAGCTGGGCGATCATCTCGTCCACATCGAGCGCCGCGACGAAAGCGCCGGTGCGCTCGGCGAATTCCTTCTGCCGGCGTTCGGATTCCTCCGCTTCCGTCAGGATGTCGATGTCCCAGCCTGTCAATTGCGAGGCGAGACGGACATTCTGGCCCTTGCGTCCGATGGCGAGGCTCAGCTGCTCGTCCGGCACAACGACTTCGATGCGCTCGGATTCCTCATCGAGCACGACCTTGGCGACCTCCGCCGGGGCAAGCGCGTTCACGATGAACGTCGCGGCGTCCTGCGACCATTGGATGATGTCGATTTTTTCGCCCTGCAGTTCGTTCACGACGGCCTGCACGCGGCTGCCGCGCATGCCGACGCAGGCCCCGACCGGGTCGACCGAGGTATCCTTCGACACGACCGCGATTTTTGCGCGGCTGCCGGGATCGCGAGCCACGGATTTGATCTCTACGATGCCGTCGTAGATTTCCGGAACCTCTTGCGCGAACAGCTTCGACATGAATTCCGGACGCGTGCGCGATAAAAAGATCTGCGGCCCGCGGTTTTCCCGCCGCACATCGTAGACATAGGCGCGAACGCGGTCGCCGAGCTTGTGGTTTTCGCGCGGCAGCGTCTCGTCGCGCCGGACGATCGCCTCCGCCCGGCCAAGATCGATCATCACGTTGCCATACTCAACGCGCTTCACGACGCCGCTGACGATCTCGCCCATGCGATCCTTGTATTCTTCGAACTGACGTTCGCGCTCGGCCTCGCGCACTTTCTGCACAATGACCTGCTTGGCGTTCTGCGCTGCGACGCGGCCAAAGTCGAGAGGCGGCAGCGGCTCTGCGATGAAATCACCCACCTCCGCCTCGGGGTTACGCTTTTTTGCGTCCTTCAGGCTGATTTCGGTCGCGTCGAGCGTCACTTTCTCCACAACTTCCAGTAGACGCGAGAGCTTGATCTCGCCGGTGCGGGGATCGATTTCCGCGCGAATTTCATTTTCGCTTCCGTAGCGGGATTTCGCCGCTTTCTGGATCGCATCTTCCATCGCAGACAGGACGAGCGTGCGGTCGATCGACTTCTCCCGCGCGACCGCATCCGCGATTTGCAAGAGTTCCAGGCGGTTCGCGCTAATTCCGATCTGCGCCATCGTTCAACTCCGAATCCTTTATGTCTTGGTCTTCAATCTCGCCGCCTTCGGCCCACTCGCGGCCCGCGGCTTTAGCTCTAGCGAGCGATGCCCGGATGAGTTCATCGGTCAGCACAAGCTTCGCATCGTGAATGAGGCCGACCGGCAGCCCGATCGTTTGCGGTTCGCTTTTTTCGTCCAGGCGAACCTGCAGCAGCATTTCGCCGTTCTCGTATCCTTCCAGAACGCCGCGGAAGCGGCGGCGGCCGTCGACCAGTTCCTTCAGTTCGACCTTGGTTTCGAACCCCGCCCAGTCTTCGAAATCGGAAGGCCGGACCAGAATGCGGTCGATGCCGGGCGAGGAGATTTCCAAAAAGTAGCGGCCCTCGATCGGATCGTGGGCGTCGAGCAGCGGCGACAGCCGGCGGCTGATGCTGGCGCAGTCGTCGACGTTGATGGCGCCGCCCGCCTTGTCAGCCATGATCTGGATCGTCCCTCCATCGCGCCGGGATATCACAACCCGAACGAGACGAAAGCCCATGTCTTCCAGGACAGGCTCGGCGAGCGCGGCGATCTCCGCGGCGGGGCCTGTCTCCACAAGGAAACGCTCCGTTGGCGCAGAGGGCGCGACGCCTTCGATATCCGCCGATGCTTGGTCTTTCTCCATGCGCTCCGGTTTCCCGGCGTTTCAAGTGCCGGATAAAGAAAAAGAGCGGACCGGCTGGCCCACTCTTCGTCAGAGATGATTTTGAGCTGACGGGAAAATAGGCCAAACGCAGCTCGGTTGCAAGAGCCTTAAAAGAGGCGTGGGGTGACGGTCCACCGCTGAAATCCGGCTTTAACATCCTCGCGCCGCGGGCGTAGTCGCGCCACGAGCCGCCGCGGATAATGCGATCCGCGGCGCCTTTGGCTCCTCAACCGGCCCGTTCCCAGGCGAGGGAACGGGCCGGCGATATGCGCGCGCCGCTTGGGGGTTCGACGCGCAGCCACGGGGTCCCGAATAATTTCAATTGAGCGAATACATCATTCCATGCAGACTGTAATTGATGCCGATTTTCACGGTGTTTGCGGTGATATTATCTTCAAGATGCCCGTAGGAGGAGGGCAAGCAACAGCTGAAGTTGCCATTATCGAGGTCGATATACTGATATTCAACTTTGACTGTCAAATTGGACCAAACCTGATATTCGACCCCGCCGCCAACCGTCCAGCCTGTGAACGTTCCGCTGTTCTGAGAGATGTCGTCATAGGCGTCGATTACACGCACGTTGCCCGTGAAAAAAGCGACGCCGCCTTTGCCGTAGATAAGTGCGTTGCCAAGCAGGAGGCCGCCCCGTCCCGTGATGTCGCTGTAGAAACCGCCGGTGCTTTTAACGGAGGTGACTTTATTCGATGTTCGCGGGATCGACGAAGAGCCCCTTCGCCGTGGTGTCCAACCCGCCAAAGTCGGCTTCAATGCCGTAGACAAAGACGCCGCTCTGCACGTTGTATCCGAGCTGAGCGCCGCCGAGCAGGCCGTTGCCGCCCGAACTGCCAAATGGATTGCTTGCCCGGTTGGTGATAATCACCGCGTTGTTGGCGGCGTTGATTGAACTCCACGCCCACCCACCGTAGCCGCCGATATAAAAGCCCTGCCATCCTGGCGCTCGAACGGCCGCCTGACCATCTTTATAGCCGCCGTAAAGATCGGCCGCTCGCGCAGTATTCAAAACAGCCAACACGCCAAGCGTAGCGGCCGAAAACCCGACATACTTCCCAACCGACATGAGATACCCGCATAATTTCAATTACCATTTCTACGCGCTACATGGAGGTTGTATGCCATCAGGAGAAATGGACAATTCAAGATTGAATTTCATCGCGGCGCACGCAGACGGCGAGACGCCTGTTGAAAAGGCGGTCGCCGGGCAGGCTTCGGCGCTGTTGCGCATACTGTGCTATTTTGCCCCCGTGCATCTGCCGTTCGGGCGCGAAAATCGGAATCATCCGCTGGGTTACATGCCTGGGAGCAATTTGATATTTGGGTCCGCTTGGCCAGCGAGTTCGCTCTCAACTGTAAATCCGGAGCACACATTCTCTCGAATATGCTGAGCGAATGTCAATGCGGATCGGCCACGAGCCAGGCTGGCATGGCCGAAGCCCGCTCCATCGAGGGTCGCCGATGCGGGACGTCAACGAGAACCATCGCCCGTCGCCCGAGGCGCTGCTGGAACTCGCCCGGAGCGAGCAGTCAGGCCGCGGCCGCCTTAAGATCTTTCTGGGCGCTGCTCCGGGTGTCGGCAAAACCTACGAAATGCTGCTGTCGGCGCGGGCCAGGCTCTCCGCCGGAGACGATGCGGTGGGGGCTATCGTGGAGACGCATGGGCGCCAGGAAACCGAGGCCCTTCTTGCAGGCCTGGAGGTTCTTCCCCGGAAACAGGTCGACTATAAAGGCAGGACGCTGGAGGAAATGGATCTGGACGCGCTTCTCGTTCGCCGTCCGAAACTGGCGCTGGTGGACGAACTCGCCCACACGAACGCGCCGGGCAGCCGGCATCCCAAGCGCTATCTCGATGTCGAAGAGCTGCTGGCCGCCGGAATCGACGTCTACTCCACGTTGAACATCCAGCACGTGGAAAGCCTGAACGACGTGGTCGCCCAGATTACCGGCATCCATGTCCGGGAGACGGTGCCCGACTTCCATCCTCGATAAGGCCGATGACATCGAAGTCATCGACCTGACGCCGGACGAGCTGATGCAGCGCCTTCGCGAAGGCAAGGTCTATGTGCCGAGAGAGGCCGAGCGGGCGCTGAAGAGCTATTTCACGCCGGGGAACTTGACGGCGCTGCGCGAGCTTGCGCTTCGCCGGACGGCCCAGCGCGTCGACGAACAGCTGCTCACGCATATGAAAGCGCATGCCATCGAAGGGCCTTGGCCGGCCGGCGAACGCGTTCTTGTCTGCATCAGCGAGGATCCGCATTCAGCTGGCCTTGTCCGCTATGCGAAGCGGGTCGCCGACCGGCTGCGCGCGCCCTGGACGGCGCTTTATATCGAGACACTGCACAGCCAGGACCTCCCGGTGGCGGACCGGGACCGCATCGCCGATACGCTGCGTCTCGCGGAGCGGCTCGGGGGCGTCGCGGCGACGCTTCCCGGCCTCGGGCGCGTTCCCGACGACATCGTCGATTTTGCAAGAACGAACAACGTGACCCAGATCGTGATCGCGAAATCCGGCCGCACACGATGGTTCGAGCTCTTGCACGGGTCGATCGTTCACGATCTCGTCCGGCGCTCGGGCAATATCAGCGTGCATGTGATCGCGGGCGAGGCGCTGAAAGAGGAGGCCGTCCCCCGCAAGACCGTGGAAACCAGCCCCCAGTCCGAGGCCAATGTCGCCGGCTACTTCGCGGCGGCTTGGGCGACGGCGGCGGGCACGATCGCCGCTGAGCTTATGAAGCCGCATTTCGGCGGAGAGACCGTGCCGCTGATTTTCATGATGGGGGTGGTGAGCGTCGCCTATCTGTTCGGGCTCGGGCCGTCCATTCTGGCGGCGTTCGCCAGCATGCTCTGCTACAATTACTTTTTCATTCCGCCGGTCTACAGCTTCACCATCGCCGACCCGACCAACGCCGCCGCCCTTTTCTTCTTCCTGTTCGCCGCTCTCATCGTCAGCAATTTGACGGCGCGCGTCCGGCGTCAGGCGAATTTCGCGCACAACAGGGCCGCGATCACAAGCGCGCTTTATGGCTTCTCAAGCAATCTCGCCAGTCAGGCGAAACTCGACGACCTGCTCTTGACCTCGGTCTCGCAGATTGCGGCGTCCTTGGCGGCGGATGTGCTTATCATGCTCCCCGACGCCCGGGGCAATTGAAAGCCGCTTCCGCCTTCCCGCCGGGCGGGGGCATCGAGAAAGCCGATCTGGGCGCGGCGCAATGGTGCTTCGAGCATGGCCGTTCGGCCGGCCGCGGAGCCGACACGCTGCCGGGAGCGCCGCGTCTTTTCCTTCCTCTTCGGACGAGCCGCGGGGTCATCGGCGTGGTCGGGCTCGGAGCCGGACGGCGAAGCGACATCCTCCTGACCCCGGATGAACGGCGTCTCCTCGACGCGCTCATGGATCAGGCTGCGGTGGCGATCGAAAGGGTGCGGCTCGCCATGGAGATGAATGACGCGCGTGTGGCCGCCGAAGCGGAACGGCTGCGAAGCGCGCTCCTGACGTCTCTCTCTCACGATCTGAAAACGCCGCTCGCCTCGATCGTCGGAGCTGCGACGTCGCTTTGCGACTATGGCGAAAGGCTCGACGCCGAAGGACGCCTTGAGCTTGCGAAGACCATTGAGGAGGAGGGGGCGCGCATGGCGCGCTTCGTGAGCAACCTCCTCGATATGACGCGGCTGCAGGCGGGCGCGGTTCGACTAACGCGCGAGCCGACCGATATTCCCGAAATCATCGGCACAGCCATGCGCCGGACAGAGAAGCTCCTCAAGGACTTCAAGGTCGCCATCGAGGCCGAGCCGGACCTGCCCTCTTATTCCGCTCGATCAGCTTCTCATGGAGCAGGCGCTCGTCAACCTGCTCGACAACGCCGCGAAATATGCGCCGCCCTCCTCGCTCATCACGATCCGCGCCCGCAAGGATCGAGGGCGCCGTCCAGATTCAAATCATGGACGAGGGGCCGGGCATTCCCGAAAGCCAGCTCGGCATGATCTTCGAGAAATTTCATCGCGTCTCCGGCCGCCAGCGGGCCGGGACCGGGCTGGGATTGGCGATCTGCCGCGGCTTTATCGAAGCGATGGGCGGCGCTATCGAGGCGGCCAACCGCACGGACCGGACCGGCGCCGTTTTCACCATAGATCTGCCGGCGGCTTCGGCGGTTAAGGAAAAACTCGAAGCGGTCGGCTGAGCCGCCTCCGCCTCAAGGATTGTGTCTGAGATCGAAACGCTGGTTCGTCAAAGGCGGGGCGGCCGGGCGCTGAATGACGATAAACCCAAATCCGGCCGCTCGATGGCAGGATGTGCAGGCGCTCGACAAGCCGTCCATTGCCTTGGTGAACTTGGCTATATCCTTGGCTTCGATTGCTTTTCGGAGAGAGGCGACGGCTTCATCGGTTTCGCTTCCGATCAATTCCGCGATCGGCTTGCCCTTGAATTCAGGCTGATACTTCGCCGCGTTCTCGAAGCCTTCCTTAAGCTCGTCCAGTTCGTAAGCGGCAAGCTCCCAGTTCTTCGCCTTTCCCGCAAACCACAGCTTGGCGTGATGCGTCTGGATCGCACCCATGAATTCCCCGAGCCCTGGGACGTAGGGGTCCTGCGGCCCGGCAAGCGCGGCAGGCAGCGGCGGCGCCCCGAGCAGGGATATTGCAAGAAGAGCAGCTGAAAGCCTCATGGCCGTTTCCTTGTGTAGCCGGACATCACTTTGCCGTCAGCGTCTCGCCAAGCCGCCCAGCCAAATCCTGGATATATTGCCAGGCCACGCGCCCCGACCGCGATCCGCGCGTCATCGCCCATTCCAAGGCTTCGGCGCGAAGCTGCTCAGGCGGGAGTTCAGCCCGTAGTAGGCGGCATAGCCGCCGACCATGTCGAGATAATCGGCCTGGCTGCAATTATGGAAACCGATCCAGAGCCCGAAGCGGTCCGACAGCGAAACTTTCTCCTCGACCGCTTCGCCGGGATTGATCGCGGTCGCGCGCTCGTTCTCCATCATGTCGCGCGGCATGAGATGGCGCCGGTTCGATGTGGCGTAGAAAACCACATTATCCGGTCTGCCCTCGATGCCGCCTTCGAGCACCGCCTTCAGCGATTTGTAGGATGTGTCGTCGGCGTCGAAGGAGAGGTCGTCGCAAAACACGATGAGGCGATGCGGCCGCCCGCGCAGATAGGAGAGGCAGCGGGGCAGGGTGGAAATGTCCTCGCGATGGATTTCGATAAGCTTGAGCGGGGATCCGGTCTTGCGCTTCTCCTGCCTTGCGGCGGCTTCGGCGTGCACCGCCTTGACGAGCGAACTCTTGCCCATGCCGCGGGCGCCCCACAACAGCGCGTTGTTCGCCGGCAGGCCGCGGGCGAAGTTTTCGGTGTTGACGAGCAGGGCGTCGCGCATGCGGTCGACGGATTTCAGCAGCGCGATGGGCGTGCGGTTCACATGCGGCACAGGCAGGAAGCGATTGTCCTCGGCCTGCCAGACGAAGGCCTGCGCGGCGTCGAAATCCGGGACTTCCGGCTCAGCCGGCGACAAGCGCTCCAGCGCGTCCGCGATCCGGAGAAGGGCTGCTTCGAGCGGGGGAGGGGGCTTAGGCATGGCTGACTGATGTTGAAAGCGGGGGTTACGGGGGCGAGCCCTGGAAGAAGGGCGCACTATGCGCTATTTTACCACTGACGCAACGCCACATCGTGGACGTTGCCAACGTCAGGCAAGCCGCTATAAGACAATACGCTTGCTCCGGCGCTCCTTTAGGATGCGCTTCTCATTTCCGCTCACCACGGGGTCTGTCGATGATTTCTCCTGCATTCGCTCAAACCACAGGCGCTGGCGGCGGCGATATTTTGGGCCTGCTATTCCCGCTTGTTCTCGTCTTCGTCATTTTCTATTTGCTGGTTTTCCGCCCGCAGCAGAAGAAGATGAAAGAGCACCAGGCCATGCTCGACGCGGTGAAGCGCGGCGACACGGTTGTGACCTCCGGGGGAATCATTGGAAAAGTCATACGGGTGAGCGAGGACGATCTGAGGATCGAGGTTGCCGACGGCGTGCAGATGCGCTTCGTCAAGGGTTCCATCAGCGAAGTGCGCGGCAAGGGCGAGCCTCTGAAGGACAAACCGGCGGCAAGCAAGTCCAGCGCCCCCGAAGGAGACGAAAGCGGCAAGCAGCCGGCCGCCTAGCCGCATCGACAGCTAAGCCGGTTGAGCGGCGGCGCATTAAAGGGATAGACATCCATGTCTGGGTTTTCGTTGCATTTCTCGCGCTGGGGCGCGTTGGCGACGCTTTTTATTTCGCTCGCCTCCATCGTGCTTGCCTTGCCGAACATCATTCCGGTCTCGACCTATGAAAGCCTGCCAGCCTGGGCTCAGCTTCCGCGCATGCCGCTCGGTCTCGACCTGAGGGGCGGCACGCACCTTCTCTATCAAATCGACACGGTGCAGTTGAAGAAGGACTGGCTGCAGTCGATCCAGGTCGAGGCCCGCCGCGGCCTGAGCGAGGAGAAAATCGCCCATTCGGGCGTCGTGATCGCGGGCAATCAGGTGCGCGTCACCTTGGAGATCCCGACAAGTTGCCAGCGGCGCTTGCGCGGCTCAAGGCGCTCGCGCAGCCGTTGTCCGCCTCGATGCTCTCGGGCGCAAGCGGCGGCGCAGGCATGGACCTTGAAATCAAGGGAGAAAATGGCGTCATCACCCTCGAGCCGACGCCCGCCGGCCTGCAGCGCAGGGTTGAGAACGCCATCACGCGCTCCATCGAGGTGATCCGGCGCCGTATCGATCCCACCGGCACGACAGAGGCGACCATCCAGGCTCAAGGCGGAGCCAATGGGAAGGACCGGATCCTGATCCAGGTGCCGGGCCTCGCGCCTGACGAGGTCAAGGCGAGGGTCGGCACGACCGCGAAGCTGACGTTCCAGCTTGTCGATATGTCCACCTCGCCGGAGGAGGCCCAATCCAATGGCGTCCCGCCTGACACCGTGCTTCTGCCCGATCAGGAGCACGCCGGCCGCTTCGTGCTGGTGCGCAAGGAAGTGATCGTCAGCGGCGACGATCTCGTGAACGCCTATGCGGGGTATGACAACCGCACTGGCGGCGTCGGCGAGCGCGCCGTGGAATTCGAATTCAACAGCAAGGGCGCGGCGGCTTTCGCGCGCGTCACCCGCGAGAATATCGGCAAGCCCTTTGCGATCATCCTCGATAACAAGGTTATTTCCGCGCCTGTTATCCGCTCTGAAATCCCCGGCGGGCGCGGGCAGATCACCGGCAATTTCAACCTCGACGAGGTGAACAGGCTGGCGCTCCTCTTGAGATCCGGCGCGCTGCCCGCCGCGCTTTCGATCATCGAGGAACGCTCGGTCGGACCGAGCCTCGGCGCGGATTCGATCGAGTCCGGCAAAGTTGCGGCTGTCGTCGGCTTTGGAGCGGTGTCGGCCCTCATGATCGCCGGTTATGGCCTGTTCGGGCTGTTCTCGATCGTTGCGCTAGTCGTCAATATCGCCATCATCATGGCGTGCCTGTCGCTGTTCCACGCAACGCTCACCTTGCCGGGCATCGCGGGCATGGTGCTGACCATGGGCGTGGCGGTCGACGCCAACGTGCTCATCTACGAGCGGATCCGCGAGGAGATGAAAGGCGGCCGCGGGATTGCTTCGTCCATCGAGGCCGGGTTCGACCGCGCTTACGGCACGATCATCAACTCACATCTGACGGCGCTTCTGGCCGCCATCATCCTTTACGCCTTCGGGTCGGGCACAGTGCGGGGCTTCGCCGTGACACTGTCGTTCGGTATTGTGAGTTCCCTATTCACCGCCATCACCGTTACACGGCTGATGGTATCGACATGGCTGCGCCAGACGCGGCCGGCCGTCCTCGAAATTTAGCACCGAGCGAGCGCAAGCCATGCTGCTGAAACCGCTGTTCCGCCTGCCGCAGAAGATGAACCTTCACTTTGTGAAGTGGTTCAAGCTATGCCTCGGGCTGTCGATCGTCTCCTTCATAGCCACTGTGGCGTTGCTTTTCACGGCGGGCCTGAACTTCGGCATCGATTTCAAGGGCGGGACCCTGATGCAGATGGAGACCCCGGGTCCGGCCGATGTGGCGAGCTTGAGGACGAAGCTTTCGGGCCTCGGGATCGGGGAAATCCAGCTTCAAAGTTTCGGCCAGCCGAATGAGAATCCTGATCCGCTTCCCGGAGCAGTCCGGCGGGCCAGACGCGCAGAAGACGGCTGCGGATAAGGTCCTGGCGGAACTGCCCCCCGGTTCCAAGGAACTAAGGCGCGAGCAGGTGGGCAGCACCGTTTCGAAGGAGCTTATCACTTCTGCGATCTGGGCCGTTGTGATCACGTGTCTTGGCATATTCGCCTATGTCTGGTTCCGGTTCGAATGGCAATTTGCGCTCGGCGCTGTCGTCTCTCTCGTGCACGACGTCGTGCTCACGCTCGGCGTCTGGTCTCTGTTTCAGCTCGACTTCGACCTGACCATCGTCGCCGCGCTTCTGACGATCCTTGGCTATTCCATCAACGACACGGTCGTCATCTACGACCGGATCCGCGAGAACCTCCGCAAATATAAGCGCATGTCGCTGCGCGACCTGCTCGACCTGTCCGTGAACGAAACCATGTCGCGCACGATCATGACGGTCGGCACCGTGCTGATGGCGCTGCTCGCTCTCTATTTCTTCGGCAGCGAAGTCATTCGAGGTTTCACCTTCGCGATGCTGTTCGGCGTTCTTGTCGGCACATATTCGTCGGTCTATATCGCCGCGCCGTTCCTGATCCTGATCGGGGTCAAGCGCGACTGGAGCGGTGTGGAAAAGGGCAAGCCCGCCCGAGGCGCGAAAGGGTCCGCTCCCGGCAAGACGCCCGTTTCGCCGGGGGACGGCGCCGAAGCGCTTCAACCTCTCGCGAATGGCCGCCTGGAACGCGACGGAGCCTTCTCCGATGGCATCGGCTTCTCGGCGTCGATCCCGTTGGATGCGCCGGACGAGAACCCGGCGTCTCCGCTTGCGGTTTCAGCGCCGAGAACGCCGCCCGGCCAAAGGTCTTCAAAGAGAGGCAAGGCTCAGGCGAAGGCGAGAAGCGGCCGGTCGAAGCGGCGCGGCTAAACGGAGCTTTGGCTCTATGAGCGAGCCTTTCGAACGCCTTGGCGCAAGGGCGCCCCTTTCGATCACGCCGGGGGGCGCTTTTCAATTGGGCGGCGTTGAGCGGAGCAGCGGTCTTCTCATTTCTCCCGAAGGCGTTTTCGCCTGGGCGCATTCTGGTCCTGCGATCGATGAAGAGGGCGTGCTGCGATTTCTCGGCGCCCATGAGCGAATGCAGGGCGATTTCTTACTGCTCGGGACGGGAGCCGCGCTCACCTTCCCATCCCTTAAGTTCAAAGCGGAAATCGATGGACGCAACCTCGGTCTCGAAGTCATGGATACGAACGCCGCTTGCCGCACGTATAACGTTTTGATCGCGGAGGGCCGAATGTTCACAGCGGCGCTGCTTCCGCTTGCAGGCATGCCGGTCTCCAACTAAGCCTAAGCTTTATGGTCGCTTCGGGAGCCCCCCTTGACCTCCGAAGACAAAAAACAAAAGAAGCTTGACGACAAAGCCGCTGCGGCGCTTGTCCGGCAACGCGATCTGGAACGATACTGGAGCGCGCTGCACGCTCCGGCCCGCGAGCAGCCGGGGCTGCTTGCGCTTTATGCTTTCAACGCCGAACTGGACCACATCCTCACCTTCATCTCCGAGCCGATGGCCGGCCAAATCCGCCTTCAATGGTGGCGCGACGCGATCGAACTCGCAGCCCCAGGCTCGAGGACCGGAAATCCCTTCGCCGATGCGCTGGCGGCGGCGATCATCCGGCATAATCTGCCCAAGGACCGCCTCACCGGCATGATCGACGCCCGCATTCCCGTGATGTTCGGAGATCCTCCCGAGGACATCAAGGCGCTGAAAAATCGGCTGCAGGAGACGCACGGCGCGGTTTTCGAGCTTGCAGCCGCGATCCTTGGCGACCGGAGCGAAGCTGCGAAAACAGCCGCCGGCCACGCCGGCGTCGCCTACGGCCTGACCGAACTGCTGCTCGATCTTCCATTTCACGCTCTGCGCCACAAGCTGCCCTTGCCCCCTTCCTATCTGGAAAGCAGGGGCGTCGATCTCGCGGCCGTTCACCGCGGTGAAACGACCCCGAGCTTCGGGGCGGCGCTTGCCGACCTCAGGGGCGCGGCGGGCCGTGCGCTTCAGCACTTTCGCTCGGACGCCGCCCGGCTCAATAAAGCCGCCTGGCCCGCCTTCCTTCCGCTCACCGTCGTCAAGCCCTATCTAAGGGCGATGACCGCGCCGGACTTCGATCCTTTGCTGACGCCCGTTTCGATCAGCCCCTTGCGGCGGTTCTGGCGGATTTGGCGGGCGGCGCGGCGTCACACGCTCTGAAATCTAGTGTCCCGTCTCCGAATTGCCGATTGGGCTTGCAGCGGGCTTGTACGGCGATGCGGAGACAAAGGGACACTCGCAAAAACAAGAGGCTTGCTAGAGTGCGTCCGGAAAAGCGCCAAGCGGTTTTCCGGTAAGAC
This sequence comes from uncultured Alphaproteobacteria bacterium, assembly GCA_963727795.1. Classification (GTDB taxonomy): domain Bacteria; phylum Pseudomonadota; class Alphaproteobacteria; order Rhizobiales; family Rhodomicrobiaceae; genus Rhodomicrobium. Next base: position 79,840 of record CAVSHC010000007.1, on the reverse strand, counting down.
GCACGATAAAACAAAAACTTAGAGCCCGCTTTTGATTCCATCAAAAGCGGATAGGCTCTAGTGGTCCTTGAGATTCCGGCATTTGCTCTCAGGGGTGCTGTCAGGGGATGCAAATGTCGGAATTGGACTGCTAGGGGCGATGATGTCACAGCCGAAGACCCGCAAAAGGTTTTATACCGCCGCCGCAGTGGCTGACGGAAAAAACGGAGACTTCGAGATACATCTCGACGGACGCGCGGTGAAGACGCCCGCGGGCCATCTGCTTTCCGTGCCCTCGCGCTCGCTCGCCGAGGCGATTGCCGCCGAATGGAACGCACAAGGCGACGAGATCGCGCCGTCGAGCCTCCCCCTGACACGGCTGGCGAACAGCGCCATTGACGGCGTAGCGGGCCGGGAAGGGGAAGTGGCGCAGGATATTGTGAACTACGCCGCGACCGATCTCCTCTGCTACCGTGCGTCTTCGCCGGCCGGACTCGTCGCCGAAGAGGCAAGGCTCTGGGATCCGATCCTGTCCTGGGTGCGCTCGGAGTATGACGCGCCCTTCGCGGTGAGCGCGGGCGCCGTTCATATCGGCCAGCCTGCGACGTCGCTGGATGCGGTCCGCGGCGCGGTGGAAGCGCTCGATCCTTTCAAGCTTGCCGCCCTGCATGTGATGACGGCGCTGACCGGCTCGGCCTTGATTGCGCTCGCCCATGCCAAGGGCTTTCTTGGCGCGGACGCTGCGTGGGCCGCTGCTAACGTGGATGAGACCTGGCAAGCATCGCAGTGGGAAGAGGATTTCGAAGCCGCGCAACGCCAGAAAAACCGGCTTTCCGATTTTCTGAATGCTTCGCGGTTTTTCAAGCTGGCTTGAATTTTATTCCCTCTCCAAGTAAAAAAATTTTTGTGACAGCTCCCATAGTTTGTCTTTGTAGATAATACTTGCAGCCCGCATCGTAAATTGCGGCTTTTTTGGACGACGGCGGCTGCGTGATGCCGAATTGTTACTTTATATCAATCGACTAAACTCTAGGTCGAAACAAGGTCTTGCCAGATAAAAGGCAAAAGCGTCTCTTTCTCGTCAACGTACGGTCCATCAAATCAGTAAGCTCTAACTTATTGATTTTCTCTCTCATTATCCGGCCAAGAACTGAAGCGCAAGCGGCGCGATACTGGCGGCTTGTCTTCCAATACAGGAGAGAACAATGAGCTTGAGGGCCATTCTGACGGGACTGACTTTTTCATTGGCGGCGACAGGGTCTTCTTTTGCCGCCGATATTGGATCGGGACCTGGCAGTTTGAAAGACGCGCCGTATGTGGTAGCTCCATGGTCATGGACGGGGTTCTATGGCGGCTTGACCCTGGGTTACGGTTCGGGATCAACCACGAACTACGTGTCGCCGAACGCCAACGCGCCGCATGGCTATGCCTCGCTTAGTCCCGATGGCGTTATCGGCGGAGGCACAATCGGCTACAATTATCAAATCGGCCCCAACTGGGTCATCGGCGCGGAGGCCGATCTGAGCCTCGCAGACATCTCCGCGACGGGAAATGGCGTCCGGATTTACGACGGACATTATTGGACAGGCGGCTGGGACGGATTGTTCACCTTGCGGGGCCGTTTGGGGTATGCGATGGGGCGCACCCTTTTTTACGGCACCGCCGGATATGCAGCCCTGCATTCCAACGAACTGATCGCCGGCAACGACGCGGATGAAAGCGACAGCGGCCGCGGCTGGCGTTCGGGCTGGGTTGCCGGCGGCGGCGTGGAATACGCATTCACAGACCGCATAACAGGCAAGATCGAGTATCTTCACGCAGGCTTCGAGGACCTGAGCGGGCAAACCGGTTTTCCGGGCAATTACGCCGATCAAGTCTACAGGCTCTCCAGCGAGATCGATATTGTCCGCGTCGGCGTCAACTACAAACTCTGGTAGCCGGGGCTTGGAAAGCAACGGTTGAAGCGCATCCTGGCGGGCGGGGTGCGCAGCCAGCCTTGCGCAGGGCTCTCGATGGCCCGCTCCGCCCTTAATCAGCCGATGGCGACGTTGTCGATCAACCGGACGCGGCCGAGGTGAACGGCGGCGAGAAGCCGGGCGGGCTCCGGGCCGATGCGTTCGACCGGCATCAAGGTTTCGCTGTCGCGCGCTTCGAGGTAATCGAGCCGGAAGCCCACATTTTCGAGCCGCGCCGCGCCTTGCGTCAGCAACTCCTTGATTGGGCGCCCCGAAGCAAGATCGGCGGCCACGCCGGCGAGAACGGCATGAAGCTGCGGCGCGACCGCGCGCTCGCGCGGGTCGAGATAAACGTTGCGGGACGACATCGCGAGACCGTCGGATTCGCGAACGACGGGCGCAGGCACGATGCCGATCGGGAAAGCCGAGATCCCTGACCATGCGCTTCACGACGAGAAGCTGCTGGTAGTCCTTCTCTCCGAACACGGCGACATCGGGCAGGCATTGGAGGAAGAGCTTCGCCACGACGGTGGTGACGCCTGCAAAGAAATGCGGCCGGGAAACACCTTCCAGAGTTTGCGTCAGCCCCGCGACCTCGACCCGCGTTGCGAAATCGTACGGGTAAATCTCGTTCACCTCGGGAGCATACATCGCGTCCGGCTGCACGCTCAAAAGCTTGTGCCAGTCGCGCTCCTCGTTGCGGGGGTAGCTGTTATAGTCCTCGTGGGGGGCGAACTGCGTGGGGTTCACGAAGACGGAGACGACGACGCGGTTTGCGTGCCTCTTCGCGAGCTGGACGAGCGCGAGATGCCCGTCATGAAGGCCGCCCATGGTCGGGACGAGCGCCACCCTCTGCCCGCGGCGGCGCCATTGCTGCACCGCCTTGCGCAGCTCGCTTGCAAATCGAATGACCGGTAATCGCGTGCTCATCCCGCCTGCCAGTTTACCTCAACGGCATTTCAACAGGGGCACAAAATGGACCGCCGGGGCGCATCGCGATGCGCCTCGGACTTCAGGCGGGCTACTGCTCGCCGCCCACCACGGAGACGAAGGTCCTGCCGCGAGCCTTGGTCTTGAACTCGACCACGCCCACGCGCACTGCGAAAATCGTGTGATCGCGCCCGATGTCGACGCCTTCGCCGGGATGCCATTGCGTGCCGCGCTGGCGAAGGATGATGTTGCCGGGAGCGACCTGCTCCCCGCCGAACTTCTTCACCCCAAGGCGGCGGCCTTCGGAGTCGCGGCCGTTCCGGGACGAGCCGCCTGCTTTTTTGTGTGCCATTGTGTTTCGCCTTCAAATCTCGGTGCTATTCGCTCGCTTCAGCCTGCTTCGCGCCGGGCTACGGAGCCTTGATTTCAAGGATGCGCACCGTGGTCAATTCCTGCCGGTGGCCCCTCTTGCGCCGGTAGTTCTGGCGGCGCTTCTTCTTGAAGATGATGACCTTCGGCCCGCGTCCTTGCTCGACAACCTCGGCCGAGACGGCAGCGCCCTTAACGAGCGGCGCGCCGACGGTCGGGCCGCCCTCGCCGCCCACCATCAAAACATCGGGAAAGCTGACCGCGTCGCCCGCGGCCCCTTCGATCTTCTCAATTTGGAGCACGTCTTCCGGAGCAACCTTGTATTGCTTGCCCCCCGTGCGGATCACGGCGTACATGGAGTCCTCTATCGTTCTTGAAGCGCACCGCTCGGCGCCGCCATGGGCGGGCTTTGTTTCTCTCTTAGCGGGAGATGGGCCTTAGGTCGCGCGATTTCACCTATACGGCTGGGCCGGATTTATCGGGTAATCCGGGGCCGATGTCAACGTTCAAGCTTTGTTTTATCAGGGACGGCATGGAAAAGGACCGGCTTCTAGCGTTCAGCGACGGCGTCGTCGCCATCATCATCACCATCATGGTTCTGGAACTGAAGGTTCCGCATGGGCCAAGCTTCGAAGACCTCGCGGGCGTCCTGCCGGTTTTCCTGAGCTACGTGTTGAGCTTCGTCTATGTCGCCATCTATTGGAACAATCACCATCACCTGCTCTACACCGCGACCCGGGTCGATGGGCTCATCCTGTGGGCGAATACACATCTCCTGTTCTGGCTTTCGCTCGTCCCGTTCGCGACGGCCTGGATGGGAGAGAACCACTTCGCGAAAGTGCCGACCGCCGTTTACGGAGTGGCTCTCCTCATGCCCGCAATCGCCTATTACTTGCTGCAAAAGGCGATCCTCCGGCGGGAAGGGCAGGCGTCCACGCTTGCGAAGGCGCTGGGGCGGGACATCAAGGGGAAGATATCTCCGTTCCTGTACGTGGCGGCGATCGCCTTGGCGTTCGTCGATCCGCTCATCGCCGGCGTCATCTACGTGGCCGTCGCCGTCATGTGGCTGATCCCCGACAGGCGCATCGAGCGCGCGCTCGCTGAATAAGCCGGTATTGCTCGCAGCTTGACCAACGCTTGATTTTCCGCCGGAGTAGGCCGAACATTCTCGTCGGCAAGGAGAGCGCCTCCTACTTGGGTCAAGCGGAAGTAATATAAAAGCTCTCGCTAAACCGAGTGCCATCTACACTGGTTGGTGTGACACCTCGATTTCAGCTCGTTTCTTAATCCCCGGTGCCGATGGCCGCTTTCCGAACGGGGCTATTGGATGCGTGCGATTAATCCTGAAAGTATATAACTGCGTCGGAGCTTGCCCGGTAAGCTATCCCCCGATTATGGTGGGCGCGCCAAAAGAGCTGGGGACAAGGTGACTTCCAGCTTTAGCGGGGCATGCATATTGGAGCATCACTCAATTGCCAAGGGGTAGTACGATGAGACACATGAAAGGCATTTTCGTCATTGGGATGATATTGATGTTTGCGGCTTCCCCAGTTTTGGCGGACGATGCCGCGGACTGCAGCAACAATTCACTCCCGGTTCGACAAAAACTTGAGGCTTGTCTTCACGCCATCAAAAAATCAACGGAGGCAGACCTAATGATGTGGCGCCCGGGAGGACGAGCATTGTTGGATATTTCGATGGCTGCACCCAGGGTAAACAGGCCAAGCTTCTTAACGGAAGGGTTATGGAATGCCACACGACACTCACTGTCACTGGGACGGCACTTGATGTGGAGATTATTAGTGACGTGCGGGTTCTAATAGATGGCCAAGAGGCTGCAGTTATTATCTATTAAAGTGTTTTTAGAGCAGGCACTTGCAGGAGAAGTGATCGGCCACTTCAGCATAAACGAACTTTGAAATTGTGACAGGCAACTCTAGTGGCCTGAATCACCTAAAGCGCTGGGTATAGGCTCTTCAATTTGATACGGGCGTCCTTTGTTGTGAAGCGCCAGTTGGCTTTTGCGTGGTGGGTGTTGCGCTTCCCAAGCCAGGCGCTGACCTCAGCTTTAAGGGCTGGCTGATCTTCGATGCGCCGGTCCAGGCACTGCCCGGCCAGGATAGCCAGTTCCGCCTCGGCCATGTTGAGCCAACTGCCATGTTTGGGCGTGTAGTGCCACTCGAACCGCTCGACAAGACGGCGGGCCTCTTCCGGCTCAAAGGCTTCGTAGAGGGCGGCGGGGGTGTGGGTGCTCAAATTATCCTGCACCAGGACGATCTTTTCGGCCTTTGCAAAGTGAATATCGCTCAAGTCTTTGAGAACGCGGGCATAATCCTTTGATGTGCTTTGCTTCTTGACCTCCACATGGCGCCAGCCTTCGAGCGGCGCGAACAGCATGAACAGGCTGGCTGTGCCATTGCGCTTATATTCGTAATCGTAACGGGCGGGCTGGCTTGGCCTCATTGGGAGGGGCGTTCTGGTTTCGGCGATGAGTTGTTTTGAGGTCTCATCCAGGCACACCAAGGGACGTCTCTCATCATGGGGACGGGTATAAACCTCCAAGACATCCTCCATCTTGGCGACGAAGGCGGCGTTGGCCTTGGGCGGAATGACCCAATACTCTTTCAGATGCGGCTTGAGAGCGTTTTTTTAAGCGCGCGGCCAACCGTGTTGAAATGCGCTTTCCCGACGATTTTGCGTTCGATCACTTTTTCGGCCAACAGGCGGATGGTCCAGTGCGCATAGCCTTCGGGCGGTTCAGAGCAGGCCAAGGCAATAAGTTGGGCTTGGGCTTCGCCATCGAAGATCGGTTCAATGGGTGGCGTTTGGCGTTTTTTGCGCGCAAGCGTCGCCTCAAGACCTTCCGTCACAAATTTGGCGCGCACCCGCTCGACCATCGTGGCGTTTGTCTCCAGCGCCTCAGCGATGCGGCTGTCGATCCAGCCTTCACCTTGAGCGCCAGCATCGGCCTTCAACAAAATGCGCGCCTTTAAGAGAGCCTTCGCTGAAGCCTTGCCCTTGCAGATAAAGGACAGAAGACGCTCACGTTCTTCCGGCATCAATTCGACAACATAGCGCTTGTGAACCATCGTGTTTCCCCGCCTCATGGCAAAGACGAGGGAATCAGTGTTCGAAAGCAAACGCAACTCGGCAATTTAAAAGGTGCAGACCACTAGGTCGCTGAGGTCCCTTGCCAGGAGGTTTTGATCTGTGTCCGAAGTTGAAGGTCAAGCTGCTTTGGCCTAAGCGCAAGAGCAACATCCGCTCCCGACCCCACTACAGCCTAAGCCAGCATTCCCTTATTCGGCCTCGCCTGAGGAAGAAGCGGCCAGGCAAAACGCTCGGCCTCAACCATTGCGTTTTTGGCACGAGCGCTGCTCCGCCGGTTTCGGCCATTCCGAAAGGTTATGCGCCGTATTGATCAGCGCGACATGCGAAAAGGCCTGCGGGAAATTCCCCACGAGGCGGCGCGCGGCCGGGTCATATTCCTCGGACAGCAGGCCCACATCGTTGCAAAGGGTGAGCAGGTGCGCGAACAGGTCCTCCGCCTCGTCGCGGCGGCCCAACATGATGAGGTTGTCGGCGTACCAGAAAGAGCAGGCGAGAAACGCCCCTTCGCCTTCCATGAAGCCGTCGTCCGTCCTGTGCGTGTCATAGCGCTGGATGAGACGCCCGTCGGTCAGCCGCTCGCCGATGGCTTCCGCGGTGGACCGCACGCGCGGGTCGCTGGCGGGCAAAAAGCCGACGAGCGGGATAAGAAGCGATGTGGCGTCGAGCGCGCTCGACCCGTAGCTTTGCGTGAACGCGCCCGTCTTGGCGTCAAACCCCTCGCGGCAGACCTGCTTGTGGATCTCGTCGCGGGTCTTTCGCCAGCGTTCGAGCGGCCCGTCCACGCCGTAGCGCTCCACCATCTTGATGGCGCGGTCGAACGCAACCCAGGCCATGACTTTCGAGTGGGTGAAGTGCCGGGGGCCGCCCCGGACTTCCCAGAAGCCCTCGTCGGGAAGCCGCCAGATCGTTTCCAGGTGCTCGATCAGGTTGCGCTGAAGAGACCAGGTTTCGTGGTCCGTATCGGCGGCGCTCGCGTTCCATTGAAACAGCGCATCCATGACCTCGCCGAAAATGTCGAGTTGCAACTGTCCGGCGGCTGCGTTGCCGATGCGGACGGGCCTGGAATTTCCGTAGCCGTCAAGCCAGGGGATCTCGCTTTCAACGAGACGGCGCTCGCCTGCGAGGCCATACACGATCTGCACTTGCTTGGCGCTGCCCGCCACAGCGCGCTGAAGCCAGGCGCTCCATTGGCGGGCTTCGCGCCGGTAGCCTGAGTTCATCGAGGGAAAGCAAGGTGAAGGTCGCGTCGCGCAGCCAGCAATAGCGGTAGTCCCAGTTGCGCCCGCCGCCGATCTTTTCCGGCAGCGACGTGGTCGGCGCGGCGGCGATCCCTCCGGTCGGATGGTAGGTGAGGCCCTTCAGCGTGATGAGAGAGCGCAAGACCGCGTTTGAGTGGGGTCCGGAGTACGTGCACCGGCTCGACCATCGCCGCCAGGCCCGTTCGGTCTTTTCAAGCGCCTGCAAGGGGTCGATTGGGGGAGGCGGCGGCTCGTGGGACCGGCCATAGCTCAACACGAACGAGACCGTTTCTCCTGCCCTGACCTTGAACGCGCCGCGGTGCTTCAGGCCTTCCGCTTCGAGGGGGACATCGGTACGAAGAACGGCCATGTCCGGTCCCGCGATGCCCTGCAGGCCCTCGCTGTCCATGCGGGTGATCCAGGGCACGATCAATCCGTAATCGAAGCGCAGCACGAACTCGGTGACCATGTCGACCTCGCCGCGAAGCCCCTGGACGAGGCGGACGAGGCGGCTCGGGCCTTCCCGGTGCAAGGGCATGAAGTCGATGAGGGTCACGGCGCCGCCGCCGGCGTTTTCGAATTCCGTCTCAAGGATCAGCGTACCGGCCCGATAGCGCCTGCGCGCCGCTCTGCCGTCCGCGGCCGACATGCTCCACTGGCCGTTCCCGGGGGCGCCCAGCAGGGCGGCGAAAAGCGCGCCAGAGTCGAAGCGAGGCCAGCATAGCCAGTCGATGGACCCGTCGCGCGCCACGAGCGCCGCGCTTTCGCAGTCGCCTATCAGGGCATAGTCTTCGATGGGTTTTGTCATGTCCTGCCTGGCCTTGTGGTCCGGTTCCGGCATTTGCATCCGCCTGCAGCACGCCCGAGAGCAAATGCCGGAATCAAAAGACCACGAGCAACTTTTGCTTCTAGCAGGATGCTGAAAAAGCCGGAAATCCTGCTCCATCCTTCGACAAGCTCAGGATGAGGCCGAGCGATATCAACAGCTTGGACCTCATGGTGAGCTTTGTCGAACCATGAGCCGCATGGTTTTTCAGCATCCCATTAGTGGAGCTTTTGAATTTGACATTGGACAGCGAACTCTCGGCAGGCGGACCCAAATGTCAAATTCGCTCCACTTGTGTCAAAACGCCTAACACGGAAAGAGCGTCTTCCGTTCGGCTGACGGCGCGGCGGTTTCGGCCCCGGTTCCGCGGGCGGCAAAGCGGGTACAACCCCCGATGCTTGCAAAGCGTTGATCCAACGCCCATTTCAGAGGCAGTTGGTTCTGGGAGCAAGGCGGGGCGGGAACTTTGCTCACTGGGGGCGTTTTCAGCGTGCGCTCTCCAGGTCCGCGCATGCGCGGTAATGGGAAGGACGATTGTATGGCTGCCACGACAAAAACCAAGGCCGCGGAGCGCTTCGCCAATCTTCAGAAGCGCGATCAGGCGGTCAGGCACGATATAGAGACCGCCGCCCGCCTTCGTTCGGAAAAGATGGCGAAGCTACGGGAACTGCGGCTCGCCAAGGAAGCGGAAGACGCCGCAGCCCGGAAACAGGAAGCCGCCGAAAAAGCCGCGAAGACGGTCGCCAAGAAACCCCGCAGCCGCGCAGCCTCCGCAGCAGCGGACTGAGCGCTGAGCGGCGGCGCTGCGCTCACCGGATCCAGCGCGCCGCCGCGGCGTCGTCGGCCTCGCGCGCCTGAACCCAGTGCTCGCTCCCGCCTCGCTGCTCGGCTTTCCAGAAAGGCGCGTTCGTCTTGAGCCAGTCCATCAGGAATTGCGCGGCCTCGAAGGCGGCCTCGCGGTGTGCGGACATCGTTATCACGAGCACGATGTTGTCGCCGGGCAGAAGCCGACCGATGCGGTGAACGATCAGGCAATCGATGAGCGGCCAACGCGCGCGCGCCTCGGCCTCGATCCGCGCCAGTTCTTTTTCGGTCATGCCGGGGTAATGCTCCAGCGTCATCGCGGTGATGGCGCCGCCGCTCGCATGGTCGCGGACGAGACCCGCGAAGGCCACGATCGCGCCGATATCGGTGCGATCCTTGCGCAACGCGCCCATCTCGGCGCCGATGTCGAAATCCTGCTCCTGGACGCGGATCATGGGGCCTCCCGCCTCGGATATAAAGGTCCGCGCCGGGCCTTGTGAAGGATGCGCGGCAGCCTCCGCCGGGATCTGCCTTGCATCAAGCGTCACCGGCGGCGGCATACCAGGCGAGAATGCCATCCCAGATTTCCTTGGCCGTCTCGGCAAACCAGAACAGCTCGCGGTCCTCCGGTTCGATCACGCCCTCCTCGGCGAGAAAATCGAAGTCGATCGCCTTCCGCCAGAAACTTTCCCCAACCAGCACGACCGGAATCTGCTTGATTTTCGTCGTCTGGATCAGCGTCAAGACCTCGAACAACTCGTCGAAGGTGCCGTAGCCTCCAGGAAAGGCGACCAGCGCTTTCGCACGCAAAAGAAAATGAAGCTTGCGCATCGCGAAGTAGTGGAAGCTGAAGCACAGGTCCGGCGTGATGTACGGGTTCGGATACTGCTCGTGAGGCAGGGTGATGTTCAGCCCGACGGACTTGGCGCCAAGGTCGAACGCGCCGCGATTGGCGGCCTCCATGATGCCCGGCCCGCCGCCCGTGACGACGACCGTATGCTGGTCGCCATCGGCGTTGATGGCTTCGCTGGCCAGGCGTCCGAATTCGCGGGCGACCTCATAATACCGGCTTTTGGCGAGGACGCGCTCAGCGACGGCGAGGCGGCGCGCCGCGTCTTTGTCGCCGGGATTGGCGGAACACGCCGCAGTCAAGACCTCGACCTTGCGCCGGGCTGCCGCCGGCTCGCAAATGCGCGTGCTTCCGAAGACCACGATCGTATTGGCGACCTCGTGTTCCCGGAGAATCAACTCGGGCTTCAGGTAGTCGATCTGGAGGCGAACGCCCCGCACGTCATCGCGCGCCAAGAAGTCGAGGTCGCTATCGGCGCGGCGATAGCTTGGACTTTTCATGATGGCTTCGACGCGGGCGCGGGCCTCGGGGTCGTCGGCGGCGGGTTTCGGGCGATTCCAGGGGAGGGGCTCCCGCCGCTGAAGCACATCCGGCTCTTTCAAGGATTCCGGAATTGTCTGTCCCGTGTTTTTCTTGGCCAAGGCTAAAGCTCCTGCAAGTTCCGAAGCCTATCCGCTTTTGATGGAATCAAAAGCGGGCTCTAAGTTTTTATTTTATCGTGCGCCTTATCGGAAAACCGCTTGGCGCTTTTCCGGGCGCACTCTAGTGGAGCGAATTTGACATTTGAGAGCGAGCTTGCGGCGGACAGGACTCGAATGTCAAATTCGTTCACTGACTTCGCCTTCCGTGCCGCTTGCCAAAAGCCGCGGCGAAAGCCAATCTCGCTCAAAGGACAAACGTGGGGCGGCACACATGGCGGAGCGCAAATACAGGATCGCGGTGATCGGCGGCGATGGGATCGGGCCGGAGGTTGTCGAGGCGGGGCGCGAGGTTCTGACCGCGCTCGCGCTGGAGGACGGCGGCTTCGCGCTTTCCTTCACGGCCTACGACTGGGGCTCGAACTACTACCGCCAGCACGGCCTGATGATGCCGGCCGATGGGCTTTCCCAGCTCGAAGGGTACGACGCGATCTATTTCGGCTCGGCGGGCGATCAGAGCCTGCCCGACGACATCACGCTCTGGGGCCTGCGCCTCGCCATCTGCCAGGGCCTCGATCAATACGCCAATGTCCGGCCCGCTCGCCTTCTGCCGGGCGTAGCGAGCCCCTTGCGCGAGGATCTGGTCCGCGAGATCGACTGGATTTTCGTGCGCGAAAACACCGAGGGCGAATATGCGGGCATTGGCGGCCGCGTCCATCGCGCGCTCCCCGCCGAGGCCGGCATGGATGTGTCGGTGTTTACACGCTCGGGCGTGGAGCGCATTGCGCGCTACGCCTGTGAGTTGGCCCTGTCGCGGCCCCGCCAGAAGCTGACCGTCGTCACCAAGTCGAACGCGCAGCGTCACGGCATGGTGTTCTGGGACGAGGTCTGCCAGGAGGTCATCGCAGGCTATCCCGGCCTCGATGTGGATTTTATGCTCGTGGATTCCATGACCCAGCGGATGGTGCTCAAGCCCTGGAGCCTCGACACGATCCTCGCCACCAATCTGCATGCCGATATTCTTTCGGATCTCGCCGTTTCCTTGACGGGCGGCCTTGGCCTTGGCGCAACCGCGAACCTCGATCCGACGCGTAGCCTTCCGTCGATGTTCGAGCCGATCCATGGATCGGCGTTCGAGATCGCGGGCAAGGGCGTGGCCAATCCGATCGGCGCATTCTGGACGGCAAGCCTCATGCTCGAACATCTGGGCGAATTCGAAGCCGCCCAAAGGCTCATGAAGGCGATTGAGGCGGTCACAGCCCGGCGCGAGGTCATACCTCACGATCTCGGCGGCGGCGCGTCGACCCATGAGGTGACGCAGGCGGTGATCGCCGCCATACGCAGCCCGGCTGCGTAAGCCGCGCCGGCGTTCTGACTTGGAGAAGGGGGCGAGCCGGGTCGCGTGACAGCAAGGGCGCCGCCGTCTCTTTCGCGGGGGGTACGACGCTTGCGGAGGCTCGGAGCGCCAATATTACCGCACGGGGTCGATACCTGAAATGCTCTTCGTGAGTACATCTAGGTAGCTAAACCTCCCATAGCGGACTCACTAACCAGGAAGCATATTTCCGTCCAGATAGGCCGCGCGGCGCGCTAGCAGGATGCTGAAAGAGCCGGAAATCCATGCTCCATCCTTCGATAAGCTCAGGATGAGGTCGAGCGCTGTCAACAGTTTGGACCTCATGGTGAGCTTGTCGAACCATGGGCGGCATGGTTTTTCAGCTTTTTTCTTTCGCGTTCTTGACTAATCGCGGCTCTAAATCGCTTGAATTGTACAGAAACGCGTAGCCGTTCCTTTTTTTAAATAGCTTATACGTGGCTGACCTGCGCGCCGTCGAGAGGCTCCACAATTCCGTCGGCGAACCTCAATATGTTGCGTAACTGGTTGCGAGACTATTTCTTTGGAGAACTGCAATGCCGCTTATGGAATGGAATGAAAGATTTTCTGTCGGCGTGCCTAGCATAGACGTCCAGCACAAAAAGTTGGTTTCGATTCTCAATGAGCTCCATGACGCCATGCAGGCCAAGCATGGTCATGAAGCATTGTCTAAGACTCTTGCTGGACTAATCAGTTATACGGCATCCCATTTTAAATATGAGGAAGAGCTGTTTGCTAAAACCGGTTATAATTCTGCGGCAGAGCATAAGAAAGAGCATGACAAGCTAACCAATCAAGTTCTGGAAGTAAAAGAGAAATACGTGAAAGGAGTAAGCACAGCCCTTTCAGTGGAAGTGCTCAACTTCCTCAAGAAATGGCTGACCGACCATATAATGGGTAGCGATAAGCAATACGGCCCTCACCTGCGAGCAAAGGGAATAAGATAAGAAACCCGATTCTTTGGCTCCATCCTTCGACAAGCTCAGGATGAGGTCGTGTATTATCAATGCGTTGGGCCTCGTGGTGAGCTTGTCGAACCATGGGCGGCAGCGTATTTCAGCATCAGCGGATCAGCGGAGCTTCGCGAGCCAATCCGCAATCGGCTTGGCTGCGTCGCGCCAGTTCTTGTCGAGCATGATGGCGTGCGCGCCATCCGGCACGATGATGGACCGCGCGCCATAATAGATCGCGGTGAGGCGCACGTCCGCGGCGGGCATGAACTGGTCTTTTTCGCCGCCGACGACCAGAAGCTTCGGCATAGACCAAGGGAAGGGCGCGAAGGGCATCCATCCAATCAACTGGCGGCTCGCCGCCTCCGCGATGTCGCCGATGCGCTCGGCGAAACGCTGCCGGATTTCACGCGGCGGAGGCACAGAAAACAAGCCGTTCTCGATGATATCCAGGTTCGCGGCGGAGAGGCCCTTGTCGAGCACGTTCCTCATTTCGCGGGCGAGGCCGGGATTTTCCGCCAGCATCGCGATGGACGCGCGAATAAGCCCGTGCGGAGGAGCCGAGCAGAGCAGCACGAAGCCGGCGGCCTGTCCGCCACGCTGCACGAAGTTCTGCAAGACGCCGCCGCCAAGCGAATGGCCGACGATGACGGCGGGGCCGCCGATTTCCTTGAGCGCCCACGCAATGTCCTCGCCGAAGTCGGAAAGCGTGAACTGCCGCACATTCTCGCGGCCCTCGCTTGCCCCATGCCCGCGCAGGCTCAGCGCATAACTGTCATAGCCGAGAGCGGCGAAGTAAGGCAGAAAATTGGGCTCCCAGACCCAGGCGCCCGTGCATATGCCATGAATGAACAGGAGCTTGACGGGCTTCGCCGGGCTTTGTGGCGCTTCGTGAAGGAGTTCGAGTTTCATGGCGCAACCGGATACAACAGAAGACCGACTGAATACAGCATATCTTGAGCCGCACAAGAGGGACCTGCGAATTACTTTTTCGCGATAGGCGGCTGAATCCCGAAATTTTCGGAAGCCTTACCGCTCACCTCCCGAAATGTTCGTAGCCTCGCGCCGAGAGTGGCAAAAGGGAGCCGTCATCGTTCATGAAGGCCGGAGCGTCCGACCCTGCTTCGATGACGCCGATCTTCGCGACCGGAACGCCCGCTTGCGCGGCTGCGGCCTCGAAGGCGGCGGAACGCTCTTCCGGCACAGCGGCGAGGATCTCGTAATCGTCGCCGCCCGATAGAACCGACTGCATGGCGGCGGGGAACGCCGCGACGATTGCGCTTGCCGCCGACGACAACGGGATCGCGGACACGCGAACGCGCGCGGATGTTTGAGAGGCGGCGCACATCCGCGAGAGGTCGAGCGCGAGCCCGTCCGAAACGTCCATCGCCGCCGACGCATGCCCGGCGAGCGCCTGGGCCAGCGCGAGCCTCGGCTGCGGATAAAGATAGCGATCGAGCAGGAAATCGCGATGTTCGGAAGACAAGGCCGCTTCGAAGCCGGCCTTTCCGAGCCGGAGCTGAAGGCCGAGCGCCGCGTCCCCGAGCGCGCCGCTGACGTAAAGACGATCGCCGCCGCGGGCCCCGCCGCGCGGAACAAGCCCGCGCGAGCACGCTTCGCCCAAGGCTGTGATGGACATCCACCATGCGCCGCGCGCGCTCACCGTGTCTCCGCCGAGAAGCGCGATGCCGAACCGGCTTTGCGCGCTTGCGAGGCCGTCCGTGAACCGCCTTGCCCATTCTTCCGTGGGAGGTCCGGCGAGCGCGAGCGATAAAGTGTAACCGATGGGTTTTGCGGCCTTGGCGGCGAGATCCGACACGTTCTGGGCCAGCGCCTTGTAAGCCGCATCGCCCGGATCGTCGTCTTCGAAGAAATGAACGCCCGCGACCAGCGCGTCGGAGGTGATGACAAGGCCATGCGCGGGCAGGGCGGTCAGCAGCGCCGCGTCGTCCTTCAGGCCGAAAGCGGCCGGATGGGTCGCAAGCGGCGCCAGGTATTCGGAGATCAGCGCGATTTCGCTGAGACGGCGCATGCCTCATACCCAATCCGGTAGAACGGTTCAGAATTGTCATCGCGGAAACGCTGAAGGCGTTATCCGCGATCTTAGATCCCGTGTCCGCGCCGCATCATTTCATGCTGCAACGCGCACGGGATGACGCCAATCGGCAGCGGCCGTTCAACCGGATTTGGTATCAGTCCCGTTTCCTGGCCGCCTTTCGCCCGAACTCGTCGCGCCGTTTGTCGCGCGCGACGCGATCGAGCACGCCGTTGACGACGGACGGCTCCTCGCCGCCGAAAAAGTCATGCGCGATCTCGACATATTCGTTGATGGCGGCGCGCGCGGGCACATCGGCGCGGCCCATGATTTCGTAAGCGCCGGAGCGGAGAATCGCACGCAAGATGCTGTCGATGCGCGCCAGCCGCCAGCCTTGCGCCAGATGCGAGCCGATCTCCTCGTCGATCTTGGCCTGGGCCTGCGCGACGCCGGTGACGATCTCCCGGAAGAAGTCGCGATCCGCCCCGGCATAGATCTCCACCGTCTCGAACCGATGGGTCAGAAACTCCTCCAGAACGGCGCTCAGGTCGCGCTGCGTCATGTCCATCTGATAAAGCGCCTGGACGGCTGCCAAGCGGGCCCGCGTGCGGGCAGGTCCCGTTGGCCGGCCATCGTCTGCTGGGCCGGGTTGGCCGCCGTTCTCAAAATTCATCGATCTCGCTTTCAGTTCAGCCCAGGCTTGCAGGGCAATCAGCGGCGTCTTTTGCTGAAATCGCGTTTGGCGCGAAGCACTTCGAGGCATGCCTCGGCTGCTTCGCGGCCCTTGTTCTTGCCGTTCACGGCCGCCCTCGCCAGCGCTTGGGCCTCGTTTTCGACGGTCAATATTCCATTGCCAAGGGGGATGGCGTGTTGAACCGAGAGCGTGAGAAGCGCGCGCGCCAATTCCTTGGCGACGATGTCGTAATGCGATGTCTCGCCCCGGATGACGCAGCCGAGCGCGACACAGCCGTGGAAAGGCTGCGCAGTCTCGTCATTGAGGAGGCCCGAATCGATCGCAGCGCTCAAAACCTGCGGAATCTCAAGGGCTCCCGGAACAGTCACGACTTCCCAGGTGGCCCCAAGTTCTCTCAACGCCATCTCGGCGCCAAGCAAGAGCGCGTCCGAAATGTGGTGATAATAGCGGCCCTCGATGGCCAGGATGTGAATTGGGTTTTTCATTGCTCGTCAATGGGGCGCCGGGCGACGAGGTTCAAGCCGTAACCTTCGAGCCCGACAATTTTCGGCGTTGGGGAATTCGAAAGAAGAATCATATTCCGGATGCCGAGATCAAGCAGGATCTGCGCGCCTATACCATAGTCGACGAGGCGCTTTTCGCTCGGCTTGCCGTTGGCGGACGGCGGGGCGGCGTCGGTGAGGCGGCGCAGGATCGTCCCTTCGCGAACGTCCCGGATCACGACAATGACGCCGCGGCCTTCCTGGCCGATCCTGCGCATGGCCCGCTCCACGAGCGAGCGCCGGTTTCCGTTGCGGCCCATCCCGATCAGGTCTTCGAGGATATTGACGGCGTGCATGCGGACGAGCACCGGCTCTTCGGTCGCCACGTCGCCCTTGATCAAGGCGAGATGCTCGGTGTTGTCGACGGCGTTGAGATAGACGCGAAGCTTGAATGAGCCGCCGTAGGGCGTCTCGATCTCCTGCTCGTGGACGGCGCGGACGTAGCTTTCCTTGCGGCGGCGGTAGGCGATCAGGTCGGAGATGGTGCCGATCTTCAGTCCGTGCCGCTGCGCGAAGGCCAAGAGATCGGGCATGCGCGCCATGGTGCCGTCGTCGTTCATGATCTCGCAGATCACGCCCGAGGGCACCAGCCCGGCAAGGCGGGCGAGATCCACGGCGGCCTCCGTATGCCCGGCGCGCACAAGAACGCCGCCGTCGCGGGCGACGAGCGGAAAGACGTGGCCGGGGCTTACGATGTCGCGCCAGTCCTTTTCCGGATTGATGGCGATGGCGATGGTCTTGGCCCTGTCGTAAGCGGAAATGCCGGTCGAGATGCCTTCCTTCGCCTCGATCGAGACGGTGAACGCGGTCGTGTGCCGGGATTGGTTCGAGCGCGTCATGCGCTCGAGGTGCAGCGTGTCCGCGCGCTCAGGCGTGATGGCGAGGCAGATCAGGCCGCGGCCGAACCGGGCCATGAAATTGATGGCGTCGGGCGTCGCCATCTGCGCCGGAATGACGAGGTCGCCTTCGTTTTCGCGCTCCTCGGCGTCGACCAGAATGAACATGCGTCCCTGGCGGGCGTCTTCCAGGATCTCATCGATGGAAGAAAGCTGCTCGTGGATCAGAGACTTGCCGGACGCGCGTGCGATGTCGTCTTGCATTCGATTCAACCTATTGGCCCAGAAGCCTTGCTACATAGCGCGCGATCAAGTCCACTTCCATGTTCACCGGGTCGCCCGCCCTGCGTTCGCCCCAGGTGGTGACATCGAGCGTCGTGGGAATGACGTTGATGGTGAAAAGAGAGCCTGAAACCTCGTTCACCGTAAGAGAAACGCCGTCGAGCGCAACAGAGCCTTTAGGAGCGATGTACTTTGCGAGTCCGCCGGGCGCGCGCACCTCAAAAATCTTTGAAAAGCCGGAAGGCTTGACGTTCGCGATGTGGGCGACGCCATCGACGTGACCGGACACGAGATGGCCTCCGAGTTCGTCGCCTGCGCGAAGCGACCGTTCGAGGTTGATCCGCCGGCCCAGCCGCCATTCGCCGAGCGTGGTCTTGCTCAGCGTTTCGTTGGACACGTCGACCCGAAATTGCGCGCCGCTGGCTATGGTTTCGACGCCGGTGACCGACAGGCAGCAGCCGTCGCAGCAGATCGAAGCCCCAAGCGCGATGGAGCCGGCCTCCCAAGGAGACGCGATGATGAAACGGCCGTTTTCGGCCGCGATGACGGCGCCCTTCGCCTGAACAAGTCCGGTAAACATTCTCTATTCCCGCCAATGCAAAGTGGAGCGATAGACTGATATGGCATCCTCGCCGGCCTTTCGCTCGGACATTTTGACGAAGTCGCCGGATGAGGTCACAAGGCTGAGGCCGCGGTCCATGAAGGGCGGAATGCTGGCGCTTTCGTCCATTTTCGTTACCCCCTGCATGATGACGACCTCGTCGGCAAGGCCCGCGTCCAAAAATCCGCGCACCGTCGCCGGTCCGCCTTCGACCAGCAAGCGGGTCACCCCTTCCGCCGCTAATCGCATCATGGCCAGACGAAGGTTAAGAATTCCGCTCGGCGACGCTCCGATGTCGAAGATGCGCACGCCCCGGCGGCGGAACAGAGGATCGCACGCCGAGGAGTTGCCGCAGACGACCCAGACCGGCGGCCGTTCGGACTTGAAGATGCGGGCCTCCACCGGCACATCGCACCGGGGCGCGAGGATGACCCGGACGGGGGAGCGGTCTTCGAGGCCGGGGAGGCGGCAGGTCAATTCGGGGTTGTCGACTTCGATCGTTTTCCGGCCGACAAGGATCGCGTCGGCCTTTGAACGAAGGAGATGCGCCTGGGCGCGCGCTGCCTCGCCCGTAACCCAGACCGGTCGGCCCTGTCCGAGCGGCACGCGGCCATTCGCGTCGACCGCAAGCTTGAGCTGCACGAAGGGCCTGCGTTCGGTGACGCGCAAGGCATGCCCGAGATTGAGCCAATCGCAGTCCTGCGCAAACGCGCCTCTCATCGCGGGCACGCCGTGCGTCTCAAGCCAGGTCAATCCGCGGCCCGAAACCCGCATGTCGGGATCGCGGGAGCCATAGACGACAAGAGCGATCCCTGCGTCCACGATCGAATGAGCGCAAGCAGGCGTGGCTCCGAAGTGGCTGCACGGCTCCAGCGTCGTGACCATGATCGCGCCGCGCGCTCGTGGGCCTGCTTGCCGAAGCGCCAGCACCTCCGCATGGGGGCGTCCGCCGCGGGCTGTCACGGCGCTCGCGATGATCTCACCGGTCGAGGCGTCCGCGACCACGGCGCCAACGGACGGATTGGGCGAGGTGGCGCCGAGATGGCTTTCGGCGACGAACAGCGCGCGCTGCATCAAGGACGCCATAATCTCCGGGGAGAGCGGCGTGCTGGCGCCCGCGCGCAGGGCCGCGCCGGAAGATGAGGCAGGCAGTTCGGTCATCAGGTTTCGTCCGGGACACGTTTGAAGGAATTGCCGAGTTCGCCAAGGACCCGGTGGAAATCCTTCGCTTCGCGGAAGTCGCGATAGACGCTTGCGTAGCGGACATAGGCGACGCCGTCGAGCGCCTTGAGACCCTCCATCACGAGCTTGCCGACGGTCTCGGAGCTGATCTCGGCGTCGTTGCCATTCTCGAGGGTTCTGACAATGGAGCTGACGAGTTGCTCGATGCGGTCCTCTCCGACCGGACGTTTCCTGAGAGCGATTTCAATGGAGCGCCGGATCTTCTCTCGGTCGAAAGGGACGCGCCGGCCGCTCCTTTTGATGATGGTCAACTCGCGCAGCTGGACGCGCTCGAACGTTGTGAAGCGCGCCCCGCATCCGGGGCAGGACCGCCGCCTTCGGATGGCGGCGTGATCCTCCGAGGGCCGGCTGTCGCGCACCTGAGTATCCAAGGCTCCGCAATGAGGGCACCGCATGATGGTCTAGCCTGCACTGTAAGGCGGCGTCATGATGGACCGCTTCGTCTATGCTTTGCTACCTGGATAAATCGGAAAGCGGCTGCAAAGGGCAAGGGCGCTGGCCTTCACGGACTCGCCCGCCTGCTTTTCGCCCGCCTTCAGGCCATCGAGAACCGCGACGATCATGTTTCCGATCTCGCGGAACTCGGCCTGGCCGAAGCCGCGCGTCGTGCCGGCAGGGGAGCCGACGCGAATGCCGGAAGTGATCGTAGGCTTCTGGGGGTCGAAAGGCACCCCGTTCTTATTGACCGTGATGTGAGCCAGTCCCAGGGCGGCCTCCGCCGCCTTTCCGGTCAGGCCTTTCGGACGAAGGTCGACAAGGAGAAGGTGCGTATCCGTGCCGCCGGACACGAGTTCCAGTCCGCCGGCTTTGAGAGCCTCGCCCAAGGCTTTCGCGTTCTCCACCACCGCGCTCGCATAGGTTTTGAACTCGGGCCGCAGCGCCTCGCCGAACGCGACCGCCTTGGCCGCGATGATGTGCATCAACGGTCCGCCTTGCAGACCCGGAAAGATGGCGGAGTTGATCTTCTTTGCGAGGTCGGGGTCGTTCGTCAGGATCAAGGCTCCGCGCGGACCCCGGAGCGTCTTATGTGTTGTGGTGGTGGCGATATGAGCGTGCGGGAACGGGCTTGGATGCACGCCGGCCGCGACGAGTCCCGCGAAATGGGCCATGTCCACAAGCAGGAGCGCGCCAACCTCGTCGGCGATGGCGCGAAAGCGCTTGAAATCGATGATCCGCGCATAGGCCGATCCACCGGCGATAATCAGGCGCGGCTTGTGCTCGCGCGCGAGGCGATCGAGTTGCTCGTAGTCGATGTATCCGTCATCCCGGCGCACACCGTAATGAACGGCGTTGAACCATTTGCCGGACATGTTCGGCGCCGCGCCATGGGTCAGGTGTCCGCCCGCGTCGATCCCCATGCCGAGAATGGTGTCGCCGGGCTTCAGGACAGCGAGGAAGACGCCCTGGTTCGCCTGGCTGCCCGAATGAGGCTGCACATTTGCGAAGTCGCAGCCGAAAAGCTGCTTGGCCCGGTTGATGGCGAGATCCTCGGCGACATCGACAACGTGGCAC
Source organism: uncultured Alphaproteobacteria bacterium (assembly GCA_963727795.1). GTDB lineage: Bacteria > Pseudomonadota > Alphaproteobacteria > Rhizobiales > Rhodomicrobiaceae > Rhodomicrobium. The sequence goes on along the minus strand of CAVSHC010000007.1, from coordinate 59,071 downwards.
CCGCCATAATAGCGCTTGCCGGGATAGCCTTCCGCATATTTGTTGGTCAGAACCGACCCGGCTGCGTCGAGCACGGCGCGCGACACATAGTTTTCAGACGCGATCAGCTCGATTTCATCCTGCTGGCGGACAAGCTCGTCCCGTAAAACCCCGAAGATTTCAGGATCGGTTTGCGCAAGCGGCGCGGAGAAAAACCTGCCTTCCGCGGAAAGCGGAGCTTGCGCGGGATGGTGTTTGGCTGATGCGGCGGACATTAGGCCTCTATGGGATGCGATCGCTTTTGCGGCGCAGTATAAAAACTTCCCCGGAGATTGCAATCAAGGGCGGCGTCATCCTTTCGGCGCCGGACGCGCCGCCTGAAAAATCTATGGCTCGCCCAGGCTTTGCACGCCCGCCGGAACATCGCCGGAAGCGCGGTCGCGCATGGATCCATTGCCGTGAGCGGATGATTTGGCGGGCGTCTGGCTTGCCGCGATCTTGAGGGGAGCACGAGGGCGGCCGCCGGGCTCGGCGGGGTCCAGGCGGGCTTCAATGGCCTGCGAGATCTGGCGAAGGCGGTGGACATGGAGATCGTCCACGATAACCCGCGCAAGGTGCTCGATGACCTCGATATTCACCCAGGACGTCAACGCCTTGTCGAATTCGCGGTAGGTGACTTCCAGCGGCCTGAGCCCGAAGTCTCTGAGGATCGTCGTTTTTCCATCGCTAGCGAGAAGAACGGCGCCGACCATCTGCTTCAGGCCCATCGGCGCGGACGGATCGAGGACGGCGCGCTCCAGATCGAAGATCGTCCTGAGATTGAGCTTCCGTAACAGAAGGAAGCGATGCGGACCCACGGCCGCGCAAAGCTGCGCCTGCCCGATCCAATCCACCAGCGCGAAGAGCCCAATGGCCGTCTCGACATTGAGCATGACGGGATTGGACGCGGCAAGGTTCTCGACGTTGGCGATCTTCATCTCCTCAAGGCGATAGGCTGTCGTGAAATCGATTCCGTCGATCACGGTCAGCGGCGTGGCGGCGGAATGCCTTGCGAGCCTCGCCGGCCGGCGGCTCACGAGCAAGCGCGCCTGTCTGCCGATCCAGGAAAACGCCGTGTCGGGCAGGAAGCCTACGGCGAAGGCTAGGAAAAGCATGAGTTTCGGGGCGGGTTCCGGTTTCGCAGGGGCTGGAACGCCGGAGGCCGCCGCCGCCTTGGCCGGGGCGTTGCGGTCGATCGCAACGGCGCTCTGCGCAAACCCGCTGGTGGGGAGGGGGAAGCCGGGCGCGGCGCGCCAGATGACGACGGCCAGGATGGTCGCGAAAAGCATATGGGCGAAAGCCCGCAGGAACGTGATCGCCGACAGGTCGAAGGCAAGCAGCGCTTTCAGGAATAACCTCAGGCAGTACAGGAAAGCGCCCGCGAAGGCGAGGGACGCAATCGTGACCGCATTCTCGTAATCTTGGGGGCCGGCGTCGCTCAATCCACCCACGCTCAGGATATTCGCCCCGACGGACCCTCCCGCGAGCTCGGGAAGCTGGCTGGCTGGAAGAAACATAATAAAAATACCCGCCGCCGTTAAAATCACGAATGGAACGGAGGCTACAAGCAGCAGCCACTCGTAATAGTCTAAAGACAGGCGGCCTGAGGGCTCAGGGCCGGAGTCGGACGACAGACTGGCTGGAAAGGGACTCGAATACTTCATTTTCATAAATTCGAAATGAAAATCAATGCCGGAAGAAGGATTGAGATCCTTTCGAAGAACGTCGGCGGCTTGGGTCCGACTGATGCGCAGTTCACGCCGCACCACCACGATAATGATCGGTATCAGCAGGGAGAAAAAAATGCCAAGCGCTAAAGCGATGTCTATTTGAATCGAATTTTTCTGAAAAATAATAAACGCCAATGTGGCTAAAATTATTGCCAAATAAAATTTGCCTGAGCTCGTTGACGAGTATTGCATGGCGACTCTCGGTCTTAGGTTGCTGGCTGAGTGTATTTTGTTGAATGACATCTATTTTATTATGAACAGAGGTGAGCTTCAATTTCAAATTCGATGTAGACGATGCCAAAGTTGTTACTGAGGCCTGCGAAAGCGTGTCTTAGGGAGATAACGGAAGGCCCAAGCTGCAGCACGGCAAGTCTGGACCGGGGAACCTCTCAGGGTGATGTTCCAGATGTTTTGAGCACTTGTGCGCTTGTTTGCCACAGCAATCATAATGCAACTTAAGACTAATGAAGCGAAGCAAGATCACTCTTAAAAATACGGCCTGGCTTGCAACATCAAAGTGCTGAAATGGTTTTAAGAATCACGGCCCGATTGAATCGCATGATTGTCGAATAACTGCGGTATTAAAAAACTGCATACCTCCTATTCATAACTCATGTTCAAATTTACGCCTCATTTACCGGTTTGATCACGGCTTCGTAATCGGTACGACAAGGAAAGGTTGTGATGAAGAGAGTGAAGCGTATCCCAGCGGCTGTTTGGTTGGCAGCAGCATCGTTCATTGGCTGCCAGCAGGCCTCCGCCGAGTGCGGTATCGCCTCCACCTACTCGTCTGGCTCACGGACGGCGAACGGCGAACGGTACAATCACATGGGTGTATCGGCGGCGCACAAGAGTTTGCCTTTCGGAACGCGCGTGGTCGTTCGTAATCAACGGACAGGCCGCAGCATCACGGTTCGTATCAACGACCGGGGTCCATTTGTTGGAGGCCGCATCATCGATTTGTCGACAGGCGCCAAGAATGCGCTCGGCATGGACGGACTGGCCTCGGTTTGTCTCGAGGTCGTGAGCTTTGGCGGCGGAAAGAAGGATTTCCGGAATGCGGATCTCCGCGAGCCTCTGCAAGAGGCGAACGCTGCGCAGCCGCGTCATTACGCGCGCAGCACCGCGAAGACGCATTACGCCCATCAGGGCAGGACGCGCGCAGCCCGCGTGAATAGGGGCAACCGGTACGGCCATCATGGAAGCCGCCGGCGGTACGCGTCCAACTGACGCCAAATGGAATTCGGGGCGCGTCGAAAGCAAGGCGCGCCCCGTTCTCTTTCAATTCCGCCTCCTATCGGATTACCGATCGCGCGCCCTGGCCTGGCGGATGTCGCATTTCAGGGAGTTTGTGGAGAATATTTCATCCGCTTTGTCGCGAAAACGCCGACTTTTGAAACTCTGTGAGAGGGCAGAAACGTGAGTTTCACTCTGAACGCCTCTTATTTGATAGTCCTCCACCGTTAGATCCGATCATGTCCAGGAGCCTTTCATGAACACGAAATTTGTCGCCGCGCTCGCGGTTTGTGCAGCCTTTGCAGCCACGTCCGCGATTGCGCAGCAGAAAGCGCCCGCAGAGGAAAAGGCTCCGCCGAAAGCGAGCAAGGCTGAAGTCCAGAAGGTCGTAGACGCCATCAAGGCGGATAAGACGAAAACGGCGGTGTTCTGCGGCCTCGTGAAGCTGCAGGACCAATATCAGGCCGCAGCCGAGAAAAAGGACGACAAGCAGCTGGACGCCCTCGACAAGAAGCTCGAAGAAGAAGCGAAAAAGCTTGGCCCGGATTTCGACAGGATCACGCAAGCGGAGCTTGACGATGAGGCCGGCGCGCTTCTCGACGGTCTTTCAAAGACCTGCGGCAAGTAACCGCCTCAGAAGCCATTCGCTATCCCAATCGATGGCCGGTTCTCCGGCCATTTCTTTTGCCTCGTTGCGATGGCGTGGGGCGCGGGCGCCTCGGAGCCGTCATCGGCTAGAGTGCGTCCGGAAAAGCGCCAAGCGGTTTTCCGATAAGACGCACGATAAAAAAAAACTTAGAGCCCGCTTTTGATTCCATCAAAAGCGGATAGGCTCTAGACCCCATCAGCCAGCCAGGGCTTCCGCCGGCCGCGGAACTTCTGCATCCTTGAGCGGATTGCCGGCGGGATCGAAACCGGCCAGCCTCAAATAGGCGAGGTTGCTCTTAACCGCTTGCGCCATGCAGGCGTTGGCGTCGTAGTCCGGGATCGCGGTTGCGAAGTCCTTATGAAAAACGCCCGGCCAGAGATGCCGGCAGCGTTCGTGAAACGCCCGCTGAAGGGCTGCGCGGTCGAAATCGGAATTCGCCGATGGTTGTCGCGACGGCGTCCTGCACGTCCTCCCAGACGAAGCACCCCGGCAATTTTCTGTACCAGGAATAGCCGAAACAAATGACCGGCTTGCCCATCTGGAGGGCCTCCCAGCCCGCTGTGCCGCCGCCGATCGCAGCGACCGCGGCCGCGTGCCGGGCAAGCTCGAAAGTCGAGACTTCGAATGAAATGAAACGAACCTGCGGGATTGCGAGAAGGCGTTTGTAAAAGCTTGGGTCGCGCATGTACGAGGTTTGCTTCGGGTTCTCCTTGACGTAAATCAGCATGCCCTCGGGCAGGGAACGCGCAAGCTCTTCGATCGCCAGCAACTGATCAGCGTAAGCGCCTCCGAGAATGTCTGTCGAGGCCTCGGGTTGCAGCTGAAGCGGAAAATAGATGTAGAGTTTGTCCCGCTCGAACCGCGAGTAGAGCGCGCTAAGCCGGTTCTGGTTTCTGAAAAAGCGATATTGCCTCTTCATTTTGAAAATATTCTTCTTGTAGGAATATGGGTTCCAGAGAAAGCCCAGGCTTATCGTTTTAAGGGCGATGCTCGACGCCTGATAAGACAGTCCCCCGAGGAGTGAGGCGAACGAAAAACGCGCGCGCGCCCTCATGTAGGAAGGCGGCGCGGGCCGTTCGACAACGTCGAAGCGAAGCGGTTCTTGATCCGACGGGATGTCGTCGAGACCGAAGTCTTCAATGTGCCTGTACATCCAAAGCGCATTCGGGAACGGCGAGGGATGGCACATGACCGTGACGATCCCCATCGCTTCGCAAAGCTTTTGCAGAACGACAGATGTCCCAAGATGAGGCAGATCGTTGAAGATCGCGACCTGGATGGCGTTGCCCTTAAGCAGGTTCCAATAGTGCTGAACGCTCGCCTCGAACTGATTATTGATATCGAGCCAGCTTTTTTCCCATCCGATCTGCGTTCCCCAGTCACGAAAGTATGTTCTTACATAGGTTTCGAAACAGGACGCATGTATCCGGCGTCTGACATCGCGATCGAGGCTCGGAGCGAAGCTGTCCGGCGGCGTCTGGTAGCGCAGCCGCGAGTCCACCATCACAACGCCCGGCTTTCTTTCTTCTAGCGGCCACCTGTCGAGCGGAGTCGACGACAGGAGCAGGCGCGGGCGGCATCCTTGCGCCCAGAAATGCTCGAACTGGCGCCTGTAAAAATCGACGAGCATCAATGCCATGGCAGCCTCTTCCCGGCGGGTCTTCTTGGCGGCGTCCGAACGCGCCACGTCTGCGAGTTGCATCGGAAGCGCAGGACTTTGCAGGCGCGATGGCCATGGAAGCCCGGCCTGGCGCCGGCCGCACGAGTAGCAGTTCGCCTCAGGAGCGTCAATTGACGCCAAGCAAGAGAGCTGCAGAGACACAATCTTGTGCACCGGCAGCAGCGCATATGCCACAGCCGTCGTGCGCCGTCCCAAAGATCGCCTCAATCTGCTTGACAATCACAGGGGTGCGGTTTTCGGATGCGCCTTCCTTAAGGCATGGTGAACGGTCAATAATGAGTTCGGTAAAATCCATTCTTGTTACCGGAGGCACGGGCTCCTTCGGCAAAGGGTTTGTTGGCAGGGTCGTCGAAAAATTACCCGAAGTGCAACGCCTGGTCGTCTTCAGCCGCGATGAGCTGAAGCAATACGAAATGGCGCAGGTCTTCACCGACGAACGTTTTCCCGCGCTCCGCTATTTTCTCGGCGATGTCCGCGACAAGGATCGTCTGCGGCGCGCCTTGGAGGGCATCGACACCGTCGTTCACGCCGCGGCGCTGAAGCAGGTTCCCGCCGCCGAGTACAATCCCTTCGAGTGCATCAAAACCAATATCCTGGGCGCTCAGAACGTGATCGAGGCGTGCCTCGATACCGGCGTCAAACGGGTTGTCGCCCTTTCCACCGACAAGGCCGCGGCGCCCATCAACCTGTATGGCGCGACCAAGCTCTGCTCCGACAAGCTGTTCGTGGCGGCGAACAATATCCGCGGCCGCCGCGACATCCGCTTCAGCGTGGTGCGATATGGGAACGTGATGGGAAGCCGCGGCTCCGTCATACCCTTCTTCATGGAGAAGCGCCGGAGCGGCAGGCTCCCGATAACCGATCCCAGAATGACGCGCTTCAACATCACGCTCTCCGAGGGCGTCGACATGGTGCTCTGGGCCATCGATAACGCGCTGGGCGGCGAGATCCTGGTTCCGAAAATTCCGAGCTATCGCATCCTCGACGTCGCCGAGGCGGTCGCGCCCGATTGCCGTCACGACGTCATCGGCATCCGTCCGGGAGAGAAGATCCACGAGGAGATGATCACCGAGAGCGACAGCCTGAACACCCTCGATCTCGGCAAATATTACGCCATTCTGCCCTCGGCCGCGGTATCTGTCCGCGACCGTCATCTGGCGCGGCCCGGCGTCAAGCCCGTAGCGCCCGGCTTCAGCTACAACTCGGGCGAAAACGGCGATTTTCTCAGCGTCGCCCGCATCCGTGAACTTATCGGCGAGCACGTTGCCGTCGCAAGGTAGGAGCAGGCATTTTGATTCTCTATGGCCGTCAGATCGTCGGGGAAGCCGATATAGAGGCCGTGACCGCCGTTCTCCGCTCCGATTTTCTGACTCAGGGGCCGGTTGTCCCGCGTTTCGAAGAAGCGGTGGCGGCATGTTGCGGCGCCCGGCATGCGGCAGCCGTTAACAGCGCCACGAGCGCGCTCCACATTGCCTGCCTTGCGCTCGGGGCAGGGCCGGGCGACAGGGTGTGGGTCAGCCCCAACACCTTTGTCGCGACAGCAAACGCCGCTCTTTATTGCGGCGCGTCGGTGGATTTCGTCGACATCGATCCCGTCGCCTACACCATGTCCATCACGGCGCTGGAAGAGAAGCTGCAAGAGGCGGCGGCGCGGGACGCCTTGCCCAAGATCGTGATCCCCACGCATTTCTCCGGGCTTCCCTGCGACATGGCCGCCATCGGCGCTTTAGGGAAACGGTATGGCTTTTCGATTATCGAGGACGCCGCCCACGCCATCGGCGCGCGCCTCGGCGAAACCGCGACCGGCGATTGCGCCTATAGCGACATCACCGTCTTCAGCTTTCATCCGGTAAAGATCATCACAACCGGCGAAGGCGGGCTGGCGGCGACGAACGATGCAAGGCTCGCGCGCTCGATGCAGCTCTTGCGGTCTCATGGCGTCACCCGCGAGCGGCATGAGTTGGAACGCCCCGACGAGGGCGACTGGTATTATGAGCAGCAGCGCCTCGGCTTCAATTATCGCATGACCGAAATGCAGGCCGCCCTGGGTCTGTCTCAGCTCTCGAACCTCGAAACCTGGATCGCGCGCAGGCACGCTTTGGCCGACGCCTACGACGAGGCCTTGAGCGGCCTTCCGCTGATCCTGCCCAAAAGGCCCGCGGGATCGAGGACGGCGCTTCATCTTTATGTGACGCAGATTGACGAGAGCCGAACCCCGGTCGCCCGCAAGACCGCGTTCGAGCAGCTTCGCGCAAAGGGCATTGGGGTTCATGTTCATTACATCCCCGTCCACACACAGCCCTATTATCGCAATCTCGGCTTTTCACGCGGGGCGTTTCCTGAAAGCGAGCGCTACTACAGCCGCTGCCTGTCGCTGCCGATGCATGCAGGCCTGACCGAGGGTCAGCAACAGCGCGTGATCGGCGGATTGCGGGAGGTCTTCTCGTGAGCGCAGACAGGGGCGGCGCAAGAGACTCTGCCTTGGCTTTCGCTTTCCCATTCCGGGAGAGCGCCGGAGCGGAACGCCACCCTGTTCGTTCGAGCCCGGACCTGACCATTGTCAGAGCCGCCGATTCCGGTCTCGATGCGGGCCGAATCTTCCCCTTGAGAGACGCACACTGTTTCTATGGCGGCTTCGCCCGGCGCTATTTTCCTCTCGTTTACGGCGCGGCCCGGCGGGATGAAAGCTTCATCGTTTTTGAGCGTGGTGAGCCTAAATGCTTCGTGTGCTGCTCGGCCGGCGACCATATCGTCGACTATTATGGCCAGCCGGCGAGCTTGTTCGCGAGCGGCGTTTCCGAGCGAATAACGGACGTTGTCGCGGCAGCCGCCATCGATCGCTTGCAGGCGCTTGCAGTAGGAAAGGAGACACTCTGGGTGTCCGATTTCCTGGCGAATGACATGCGCTCGGCGGTCTGCGCCGCATGCTCCGGCCGCGGCTTCGCCCCATCTCCAAAATTCAGCGGCTTGTGCGATCTGTCCCTGGAAAAGGACAGCCTGCGCAGGGCTTTGCGCAAAAGCTACCGGTCGCTCGTCAATTGGGGCAAAAAGAACATGCGCGTCGCCTACGTCAATGACGCCAACCCCGACCGGACAGGCTTCCAGAGCTACCGCGAGTTTCACCTGCGGGTCGCCGGACGGGTGACGCGATCGCAATGCACCTGGGACGCGATGTACGCTTGGATAACGGGCGGCAAGGGCGAACTCTCTCTCGGATATCTCGACACCGGGGAACTCGTCGCAGGCACGATGGTCGTCGATGGCGAAACCACCGCCTACTACTCGTCTGGCGTTTACGATCGGGAGCGGTTCGATCTGCCAATCGCGCATTGGCTGGTTCATGACGCCGTTCTGCGAAGCCGCGAGCGTGGCCTCCGCTGGTTCGATTTGGGCGATGTCCCAGAGAAGGGAACCGTCGGCGACAAGGAATATTCGATTGGCTTTTTCAAAAGCGGTTTCGCGACTGAAATACGCCCATGGACAAATTGGGTCTACAGGGCGGTTTCCTGATGATCGCCTCCGCTCAATCCGGGCAGGCCATGTACGAGCTGGCCCGTCGCCTGTTTCCGATCTGCCGGAGCTTGACCGGCGATGGCGTGCGGGCCACGCTGAGGATCTTGCAGGAGTCTTTGCCCGACCTTGTTCTCCATGAGGTTCCAAGCGGGACCCATTGTTTCGACTGGACGGCGCCGGACGAGTGGAATATTCGCGGCGCTCGCCTCATCGGCCCGGACGGCCGGACTGTCGTGGACTTCGCCGACAACAATCTGCACGTGGTCGGCTATTCGGAGCCAGTGGATCGCCGGCTTTCGCTGGCAGAGTTGCAGCCACACTTGCATTCCTTGCCAGAACTGCCCGGCGCCATCCCCTACATCACGAGCTATTACAATCGGAACTGGGGATTCTGCCTGCCGCAGCGGCTGCGCGACACTCTGATGGAGGGCGCGTACCACGCCATCATCGACAGCACGCTTGCGCCCGGCCATTTGACTTACGCCGACCTGATCATTCCCGGCGAAAGCGACGAGGAGGTGCTGGTCTCCACCTATGTTTGCCATCCGTCCATGGCCAACAACGAAGTGTCGGGGCCGGTTGTGGCGGCGTTTCTGGCGCAATGGGTGAAGGCGCTGCCGCGCCGGCGCTACACCTACCGCTTCGTGTTCATCCCCGAAACCATCGGCTCGATCCTCTATATCAGCCGCCATATCCACTACCTGCGCGGCCGGGTGGCCGCAGGGTTCAATGTGACGTGCGTCGGCGATGACAGAGCCTATTCCTACCTGCCGACCAGGCTGGGCGATACTCTGTCCGACAAGGCAGCGCTGCATGTGCTGCGCAACCGTGATCCCGATTTCCTGACCTATAGCTTCCTGGATCGCGGCAGCGACGAGCGGCAGTACTGCGCCCCAGGCGTCGATCTCCCGGTCGTGTCGGTGATGCGCTCCAAGTACGGGGCCTATCCCGAATACCACACCTCGGCCGACGACCTGACCCTCATCAGCCCCGCGGGACTGCAGGGCGGGTACGAGGCGCTGCGCGACTGCGTGCGGGCGGTCGAGGCCGAGCGCTATTACCGGGCGACGCATCTGTGTGAGCCGCAGATGGGGAAGCGCGGCCTGTATACTCCGCTCGGGATCCGCTCCTACGAAGCGGCTGTGAAAACCCGCATGGACATCCTGTGCTATGCCGATGGCGAACACTCGCTCATCGATATGGCGGAACTGTTCGGCATGCCGTTTCAGGACCTCCTGCCGTTTGTCGACGAACTTGTCGCCCACGATCTGATCCGGCCCGCCGAGAAAGAGGTTTCGCGCCATGGATGACGTTAAGGACCATTACAATGCCGTGGCGGATACCTATTACAGGCAGTACCAGCGCGAGAACCTGAAGTCGGTGGAGAGCTACCCGGCCAACTACTTCCGTCTGCAGATTCTCGTTCAGCGCATGTCGCAGGCTGGCGTCAAGTCGGTCTACGAAGTAGGCGTCGGGGAGGGCACCCCGCTCGCCACCATGGCCTCGCTCGGCCTGAAGGTCGCCGGTTGCGATATCGCCGAGACCATGGTTCAGAAGGCGCGGGAGACCTTTCGCAGCCACGGCCTCTCACCCGACTTGATCCAGTGGGGCGATATCCAGGATGCAACGACGATCGCCGCCCAGTTGCAGCATGGTCTGTTCGACGCAGTGATGGCGCTGGGCGTGTTGCCGCATGTGCGCAACGACAACACCATGCTGCAAAACTTGAGCATGATGCTCCCCAAGGGCGGCAAGATATTCGTCGAGTTCCGCAACTTCATGACATGCGACGAGTATGCCGCGGCGCTTGCGGAGCGCGGTCTCGCCACGACCTATCGCGAGACCGTGGGGCGGACCTACCGCCAGGGGGAAGAATATTTCGAATACGCCGTCGTCGCTGCCGTGAAGGAAGGTTGATGTCCGGCGCTCGCGCTCTTACAGAGCAGGCTCCTGCTTGAGGGTATTCCCATGACTCGTCAAAAAGAAATCTTCAAGGAAAGCGAAGGCGACGCCTGGTATCGGCGCAACCGGCCCGCGCTCGAAACACGGGACTGGTCGAAGGACAAGGTCACCCGCATGCTTCTGTCGCTGCCCGCAGACATAAGCAACGCCCGCATCCTCGAGATCGGCTGCGGCGACGGTTCGCGGCTTGCCGAAATCAAGAAGCACATCCCGGCCCAGGTCTCGGGACTCGATCCGTCGCAACTCGCCGTCAGCGCGGCGCTTGAGCAGGGCGTGCATGCGCTCGCCGGCACCGCGGAATCGCTGCCATTCGACGATGCCTCGTTCGACATCGTGATATTCGGCTTTTGCCTTTATCTGTGCGACGACGCCGATCTGTTTCGGATCGGCGCCGAGGCCGACCGGGTCCTTGCGCCTTCGTCCTGGCTTCTGATTAACGACTTCAATTCGGCCGCTCCCCTCTACAACCGCTATCACCACCGCGAGGGCGTCCTAGCGCGAAAAATGGACTACAAGCAGATGTTTCTCTGGCACCCGTCCTACACCTTGGTGAGCTATGACAAATACGCCCATCAAGACGCTCTGTGGCTCGACGACCCGCACGAATGGGTTTCTGTCGCCTGCTTGAGGAAATTCGCCAAGCCCGCTTCATGACAGGCGCAGCGGAACACTCCACAGGTTTTTACCCGAGCGGACGAATTGGGTTTTACAGGGCGCGCCCAGGGGATAATCATCCGGCGACTTCTGCTTCGCGGTGGGCGCTACCCGGACTATGACAGTTTCGATCAAGCAACCGTCCCATGAACGGTACAGGCCGGATATCGATGGGCTTCGGGCTATCGCCGTTCTTTCCGTGGTGCTGTATCACGGCGGCATTCCCGCATTTACCGGCGGTTTCGTTGGCGTCGATATCTTCTTCGTTATTTCCGGCTACCTCATCACCGGCATCATCCTGAGAGAACTTGAAGCCGGAGATTTCACCTTCGCAGGCTTCTACGCAAGACGCGTCAAGCGTATCTTCCCGGCCTTGTTCGCGACGCTCGCCCTTTCCGCAATCGCGGCTTTCTTTCTCCTGATCCCCTCGGATCTGAAGAGTTTCGGCGAGAGCTTCAACGCCACCGTCTTGTTCTTTTCGAACTTCCATTTCCTGAAACAGGTCGGCTATTTCGACGGGCCAGCCATCGACAAGCCGCTGCTTCATACATGGTCTCTGGCGGTCGAAGAACAGTTCTATATGGCCTGGCCGATCATTCTGATGCTGATCTACAGGCTCGTTCCGCGGCGGACCGTGGCTGTGATCGCAGGCCTCGCGCTCCTGTCCTTCATCCTCGCCGAGTTCCGGATGTACGGCCATCAGAAGGACGCCTTCTACATCTCATGGTTACGCGGCTGGGAGCTGATGATCGGCGCAGGCCTTGCCGCCGCAGCCTTGAAGGCGCCACAGCGCGCCGCCGCGCCGCTTGTTGGCGCCGGCCTCGCCGCGATTGCTTTTGCTGTCTTCGCCTATAATTCAAGCACGCCGTTTCCTGGCTTTCACGCCGTCCTTCCCTGTGCGGGCGCTGCGTTCATCATCGCCGGCGGCTCCATCCCCAACCGCTTCACGGCCATGCTTGGCTTTGGGCCGATCCGTTTTATCGGATTGATTTCCTACTCGCTTTATCTTGTGCACTGGCCGCTTTTCAGCTTCGCGCATCTCTATCTCGACCGGCCGCTCACGCTTGCCGAGAGCCTCGCGATCGTGGCCGCCAGCATTCTTCTGTCCGCCCTGTCCTGGCGCTATATCGAGACGCCGTTCCGCCGGGTGCGCCTGCCCGACAAGGCCGTAATCCTGCGCGCCGTGCCGGTTGGCGCGGCGCTTTATGCCATCGGCCTCTCATTCTTTCTCACCGAAGGACTGCCCGCTCGCGTCAATCAGGGCGTGTTGCAGGCCGACGCGGCGACGAATGAGCGCGAGTGGAGCATCACGGCATACTGCCACGATGCCGATGTCATCAAGGCGCATAGCGGACACTCCTGCGCGCTCGGCGCGGCGACCCGCGACGATTACGATTTCTTCGTCTGGGGAGATTCTCACGCCCATCATTATGTGCCCGCTCTCGACGCCTTGGCGAAGAACAGCGGGCAGTCGGGCCTGATGTTCTCCATGCTGGGCTGTCCGCCCTTCCTGGGCGGCGCGACGGTCACGAAGAGATGCCACGACTACAACGATAGCATCTATGCCTGGGCGAAACAGCAGAAGCGCCTGCGCTTCGTGGTGCTGGCGGGATATTGGCTCCAGCACACCAAGGATTTCGAGGAGGCCGCCGCGGACGGAGACGCTTACGAGAAGCCGCCGCTTGCGGCGGCTGTAAAAGCGCTTCAGGACCTCAATCTTTCCGTCGTTATTCTCGATCAGGTGCCGGATTTCGCGCAGAGCGCCCCGCTTTGCGCCGCGCGCGCCCTGATGTACGGCCGCGACGCGGAAGCATGTGTGAAACTTTCGAAAGCGGAGTTCACGGCGCGCTACAGGCCGGTCGCCAGCTACATGAGCGCGCTGAAAGCCCATTACGGACTGACGGTCGCGTCACCTCTGGAAGGCTTATGCGACCGAGATGCCTGTTACGCCACATGGAACGGGGAGTATCTTTTCCGGGATAACAACCACCTCCGGCCTGTGGGGGCGCTTCATCTCATGCCCTATCTGGATATCCCGGGCTTCAAGACGCCCGCCAAGAAGGAGGCGTTGGCTGCCAGCATCCCGGCATTTGGCGCTGCGATTGAAAACTCCTCGATCGGCGGCTCCGCTCCTTCGCAAGCTGCGCCTTGAGGCTGCAATTCGATGCTGCGCAAGCTCGCCATAGGGACGGCGCAATTCGGTCTTCGCTACGGCGTCGCCAATTCCGCGGGGCAGGTGGCTCCAGCGGAGGCGGCGAAGATCCTGGCCCGCGCCCGCGAGGCTGGCGTCACGGCGCTCGATACCGCCATCGCCTACGGAAACAGCGAAGAGGTTCTCGGCGCCATCGGCGTCAGCGGCTGGCGGATCGTCAGCAAGCTGCCGCCTCTGCCGGACGGGATCGAAGACTGCAAGGGCTGGGTCCACGCCCACGCGCTCGGCTCGCTCCGCCGGCTCAGGGTGTCGCGAACTCGACGGCCTTCTCCTGCATCGCCCGGCAGACCTGCTCGGGGTCCACGGGCCGGCTTATCGAGATGCGCTGGCTGAACTACAGGGAAATGGATCGGTCCGGGATGTCGGCGTCTCGATCTACCGTCCGGACGAACTGGAAGCCTTGTGGCCGGTGTTCCGGCCTCAGTTGGTGCAGGCGCCGCTCAATCTCATAGACCGGCGGCTGGAAATGTCGGGCTGGCTCTCGCGCCTTGCCGGAGAAGGCGTGCGCATCCACACGCGCTCCGCGTTTCTTCAGGGCCTGCTGCTCATGCCATCCGAAAAGCGCCCGGCCTATTTTCAGCCCTGGGCCGCGCTTCTCGACGGCTGGCTGCAATGGTGCGCCCAGGCGAACGCCGCGCCGCTCGCAGCCGCGCTTCACTATTGTCTTCAGCAGCCATACGTCGAGCGCGTCGTGGCCGGGGTTGACTCGCTCAACCAGTTAGCGGACATCCTCGCAGCATCGCAGGCGTCCGTTCCCACTCCGCCCGCTGCTCTCGCATGCGAGGACGGCGCCCTCATCGAGCCGCCGCAATGGAAACTATGACAAACGCCGTCGCCATCGTTCAAGCCCGCATGGGCTCCACGCGCTTCCCCAGCAAGGTGATGCAGCCGATCCTCGGCGCGCCCATGATCGAAATCCTGCTCGGGCGTCTCGCCCTTGCGAAGCGCATCAGCCGCATCGTGCTCGCCACGGGCGCGGACAACAAAAACAATTCGCTCGCGGACCACGTGCAAAAGCTCGGCTACGGCGTCTTTCGCGGTAGCGAAAACGACGTGCTGGACCGCTATTATGGGGCCGCTCTCGCCGCGGATGCGGATATCGCCGTTCGCATCACGGGCGATTGCCCGCTGATCGATCCGGGCGTTGTCGACAGCGTCATCGAGGCGCTGATTTCCTCAGGCGCCGATTACGCCTCCAATATCTCGCCTCCCACATTTCCGGATGGTCTCGACACGGAAGCTTTCACATTCGCGGCTCTCAAGACGGCGTGGGAGAAGGCGCAGAAGCCCTTCGAACGGGAGCACGTCACCCCTTACATTCGCGAGCCCGGCCGCTTCAAGACCGTCAATGTTTCCAGTGGCGAGGATTTCTCGGCCGAACGCTGGACCGTGGACGAGCCGGTTGACCTCGAAGTTGTGCTGAACGTCTTCCGCCATTTTCAGCCGTCCCGGACTTTCGGCTGGAAGGATGTCCTGGACCTCAGGCAGCAGCAACCGCATCTGTTCGCCGGAAACCGCCACATCGCGGCCAACGAGGGCGCGGCCATCGGAACCGGCGAAAAGCTTTGGAAGCGCGCCAAGCGCGTCATTCCCGGCGGCAACATGCTTCTGTCCAAGCGCGCGGAGATGTTCCTCCCGGATCGCTGGCCCGCCTATTTCAAGAAGGCGAAGGGCTGCAAGGTCTGGGACCTCGACGGGCGCGAATACGCCGACATGTCGCTCATGAGCGTCGGCAGCAACACGCTGGGCTATGGCCATCCGGAGGTCGACGAGGCGGTCATCGAGACGGTCCGGGCGGGAACCATGTCCACGCTCAACTGCCCGGAAGAGGTCTATCTGGCCGAGCGGCTTGTCGAGCTTCATCCGTGGGCTGACATGGTGCGGCTGGCGCGGAGCGGCGGCGAGGCGAACGCCATTTCGATCCGGATCGCGCGGGCGGCGAGCGGGCGCGACAAGGTTGCGATCTGCGGTTATCACGGCTGGCACGACTGGTATCTGGCGGCCAATCTCGGCGACGAGAAAAACCTCGCCGGCCATCTTCTGCCGGGGCTGGAGCCGCGTGGCGTGCCGCGCTCCTTGCGCGAGTCGGTGCTGCCCTTCAATTACAAGCGGCTTGACGAGCTTGAGGCGCTCATCGCTTCGCACGACATCGGCGTCATCAAGATGGAGGTTTCCCGCAGCCAGGATCCGGATGTGGACTTCCTGCGCAGCGTCCGGGAGATCGCGGGCGCCCGCGGCATCGTGCTGATTTTCGACGAATGCACCTCCGGCTTCCGGCAGTCTTTCGGAGGCCTGCACAAGCTCTATGGCGTCGAGCCGGACATGGCGATCTTCGGCAAGGCTCTCGGCAACGGCTACGCCATCACCGCTGTCATCGGCCGGCGCGAGATCATGGAAGCCGCGCAAAGCACCTTTATCAGCAGCACCTTCTGGACGGAGCGCATCGGCCCCTCGGCGGCGCTGAAAACGCTTGAGGTGATGGAGCGCGTGCGATCATGGGAGACGATAACTGAGACGGGCAGGGACATCACGGCCCGCTGGCTTGCGCTTGCGGATAAGCACGGCCTTTCCATCGCCACGAATGGGCTGCCCGCGCTAACGGGCTTCTCCTTCAATTCGGCGAATGCGCTGGCCTACAAGACGCTGATCACCCAGGAAATGCTGGCGAAGGGCTACCTTGCCGCGACGGCCGTCTATACGTGCACGGAGCATACGCCGGACATTGTCGACGGCTATTTCGACGCGCTCGATCCCGTGTTCGCGCTGATTAAGGAATGCGAAGAGGGGCGCGACGTCATGAGCCTTCTTAAGGGGCCGGTGTGCCATAGCGGGTTCAGGCGGTTGAATTGAATGAGCAGGAAATTGGCGTGAACGTCGTTTTCCGGGTCGATGCGTCCAACCAGATCGGCACAGGTCATCTTGTCCGCTGCCGGACTCTGGCGCTGGCCCTTCGAAGGCGCGGGGTTGTCGTGGAGTTCGTCTGCCGGACGCACCCCGGCCATCTCATGGATTGGCTCGCTCAGGATGGAATTCCCTGCGCCGGGCTGCGGCCCCCGGCGAATAGTCTGGCGGGGGGGGAGCCGATTACGCGGCCTGGCTCGGCGCGCCCCAAAGCGGCGACGCCTGTGAAACCATCGAAGCCATCGGCCACAAACCTCCCGACTGGCTGGTCGTCGACCATTACGGGCTGGATGCGGCTTGGGAACGGGAACTCAAGCCGCATTGCGGGCAAATCTTCGTCATCGACGATCTGGCGAACCGCGCTCACGACTGCGATGTGCTGCTGGATCAGAATCTCTACCCGGATTACGGCAAACGCTACGATGGGAAAGACGCCAGCGGAATGCCAGCTCCTTCTCGGCCCGGACTATGCTCTGCTCAGAGACGAGTTCCGGGAATTTAGGACAAAAGCGCGCTGCCGCTCGGCCCCGGCGCGCAGGATCTTGGTCTTCTTCGGCGGCGTGGACGCCCTGAATTGCACCGGCGGCGCAATAGAGGCGATTGCCCGGCTCGGCGTGAAAGACATTGCCGCCGATGTGGTCATCGGCCTACAACATCCCAGACGCAGGGATATAGAACACGCATGCGATCGGTACGGATTTGCCTGTCACGTCCAGACGAGCAGGATGGCTGAACTCATGGCGGCGGCCGATCTTGCCTTGGGCGCAGGCGGCTCGGCCAGCTGGGAGCGCTGCTGCCTTGGGCTGCCCTCCATCCTGACCGCCGCCGCGGATAATCAGATCGCTGTCTGCACCACGTTAGCCGGAACCGGCGCAGCCGATTATCTTGGCGAGGCGAAAGCGCTTGAAGCCGGAGATTGGCAAGCCGGCATCGGCGCACGTTTTCAAAGTTCTTGGCTTGCCACGGCGTCCACCAGCGCCTCGTCACTCGTGGATGGCCTGGGCGTCTCCCGCACGCTTGCTGTAATGGGGCTTGAATGACTGGCGATCCGATCCTCGACTTCTGGAATGAACGCGCGGGACTGAAAATGCAGGCGGGCAGCAATGACGTGCTCGCCAAGGCGCTCGAAATAGAAGCGCTGGCCCCGCACGTCATGAACTGCGCAGACGTTGCCGAATTCGGCTGCGGAAACGGCGTAACCGCCATCGAATTTGCAAAGCGCTTTGGCGTCAGGATCAGCGCTTTCGACTTTTCCGCCGAGATGGTCGCCGAGGCTAGGAAAAACGCCGAAGAGGCTGGCGTGAGCGGCCGGATCGCTTTCGATGTCGCCGACATCCGCAGCCCGCCCCCCTTGGCCAACCGGTTCGATGCCGTCTATTGCGAACGCATGGTCATCAATCTGCCGGACTGGCCCGCGCAGGCGGCGGCCATTCAGTCGATGGCGCGCTATCTGAGACCTGGGGGCCGCCTCTTGATGTGCGAGAACAGCGCGAACGGGCTGGCGGCTCTGAACGAGCTCCGGCAGAGGGTCGGCCTTGAGCGGATAAACCCGCCTTGGCACAATTTTTATCTGGACGACGATTCGGTTGCGGCGCTTGGAGTACAAGGATGCCGCCTGTTGGACGTCATTCCCTTCAGCGCGACCTATTACTTTCTCAGCCGCGTCGTCAATGCGTGGCTGGCCAGGCAGGAGGGAAAACAGCCCGCGTACGACGCGCCGGTCAATCACCTAGCGGCGCTGCTGCCCCCGCTCGGAGATTGCGCTCAAGGAAAACTATGGATTTGGGGCCGCGATGAAACTCCGGGTGCGTCATGATTGAGATCGCTAGCACGCCGATCGGGCTTGTCTGCAAGCCCTTCATCATCGCCGAGATGTCCGGCAACCATAACCGGTCGCTCGACCGCGCCTTGGCGATCGTCGACGCCGCCGCCGATGCGGGCGCGCATGCCATCAAGCTGCAGACCTACACCGCCGACACCATCACGCTCGACGTGCGCGATGGCGAATTTTTCATCAGCGACGAGGCAAGCCTCTGGAAAGGCAACAGCCTGCACGACCTATACAAGCAGGCTTATACGCCGTGGGAGTGGCACGCGCCCATCATGGCGCGCGCGCGGGAGAAGGGGCTGATCTGCTTCAGCTCGCCGTTCGACGAGACCGCCGTCGACTTCCTGGAGACGCTCGGCGCGCCTGCCTACAAGATCGCCTCGTTCGAGAACAATCATCTCCCCCTCATCCGCAAGGCGGCGTCCACCGGCAAGCCGCTGATCGTCTCGACGGGCATGGCGACGCTGGCCGAACTCGACGAAGCGGTCAGCGCGGCCGCGCGAGGCCGGCTGCAGAAGCCTCGTGCTCCTGAAGTGCACCAGCACCTATCCCGCCTCGCCGAAGGACAGCAACCTCCTGACCATCCCGCATCTGCGGCGGCCTGTTCGGCTGCGAGGTCGGGCTCTCGGACCACACGATGGGCGTCGGCGTGGCTGTCGCGGCCGTCGCTCACGGCGCGACCGTCGTCGAAAAGCATTTCACGCTCCGGCCGCGCCGACGGCGGCGTCGACAGCGCCTTCTCGCTGGAGCCCGAGGAACTGCGCGCGCTCGTCGTGGAAACGGAACGGGCATGGCAGGCCCTTGGCGGCGTCGCCTACGGCCCCACGGCGGCGGAGATGAATTCTCTCGTCTTCAGGCGCTCGCTTTACATCGCCAAGGACATGGAGGCAGGCGAAGTTCTCACGGAGATAACCTGCGGATCGTCAGGCCGGGACGCGGTCTGCACCCCAGGCATTACGGGCAGGTCCTGGGCCGCCGCGTCGCGTCTGCGGTAAAAAAGGGCACGCCCCTCGTCTGGGAATTAATCGCGTAGAGTTCGCCGGTTTGACCAACGGTTCGAACCCCTTACCCTGTCCCTCTCCCTCAGGGAGAGGGAACGATGTGGCGGTGGTCACGAGCGGACTCCCTCTCTCATCCGCATCCGCTTGCGGACGCTTCAAAGTGGCAAGCTCGCCAAGGCGAGCTTGCGCCGGAGAGGGCTGCGGTGAGGGGGGCGACCTTAGGTGGCGTCGCCCCGCAAATCCTCAAATTTGGGCCGTTCCTCGGTAATGGGCTGGCCGGTGACGATATAGGTCACCGCCTCGGCGATATTGGTGCAGTGATCGCCGATCCGCTCGATGTTCTTCGCGCAGAAGAGAAGATGCGCGCCATAGGTAATCGTGCGCGGATCCTCCATCATATAGGTCAGAAGCTCCCGGAACAGCGAGTTGTAGAGCCTGTCGATTTCCTCGTCGCGAATCCAGACCTGGCGGGCCAGCGCCGCATCCCGCTGAGAGTAGCTGTCGAGGACGCATTTCAACTGGAGAAGGCCAAGGTCTCCCATCGAGCCGATGCTCTTCGTCATCGGCGAAAGCCAGGCCGTTTCGTCGAAATTTGCGATGCGCTTCCCGATGCTTTTCGCGAGATCCCCGATGCGTTCGAGGTCGCCGGCTATGCGCATCGCGCCCACAACATTACGGAGATCGTCGGCCACCGGCTGCCGCCTCGCGATCATATGAACCGAGAAATCCTCGATCTCGCGCTGCAAGGCGTCGATGGCCGGATCGCCCGCGACGGCCTGCATCGCCAGTTCCGGATCCGCCTGCGAAATGGCGTTCAGCGCAGTCCTGAGCTGATGCTCCGCCAGCCCGCCCATGCGGGAAATCCTCGTGTCGAGGGTTTTCAATTCCTGATCGTAAGCGGTGACAATGTGGGCGGTCATGCGCCTGTCCCTTCTGTATCGGCCGGATGGGCTCACCTGCAAATTCCGGTAAAAAGAGAACGCCGCTGCTCTCAGGCGCGCATCTCTCCACGGCGATCATAATCTATACAAAAGACAAAAACGCGACAGCCTCTTTTTGCGGGTCTGCAAGTTTGGCGGCAATTCGGAGACGGGACACGAGCGGTGTTCAGCCTTTCGCAACCGGCACGGTGAGCGGATTGGCGAGGATCTCCAGCACGCGCTCGGCGGGGCGGCACAAGCGGACGCCTTTCGGCGTGGCCACGATGGGCCTCTCGATGAGGACCGGATGGGCGGCCATGACATCGATCAGTTCGTCATCGGTCCATTTCGGATCGGCGAGGCCCAGCTCATGATAGGGCGTACCCCTCTCGCGGAGCAGCGCGCGCGCCGGAATGCCCATCGCCGCGATCAGCTCCTTGAGCCTCTCCCGCGTAGGCGGCGTCTTCAAATATTCGACGATTTCGGGTTCCTCGCCGCGTTCGCAAATCATCGCGAGCGTCTTGCGCGACGTGCCGCAAGCGGGGTTGTGATAGATGACGGCCCTCATCGGTTGTCCTTACATTACCCCAGGCTTCGGTTCAAAACTTCCATAAGCTCGGCCACCTTGCGCCGCTGCTCCTCCGCGTTTCCGCTGGCGATGGCGTGCTCGACGCAGGTGTTGACGTGGTTTTGCAGGATTTCGCTTTCGACCTTGCGCAGCGCAGCCTGCACCGCCGCGATCTGCGTGATGATGTCGATGCAATAACGCCCGTCGCCCACCATCCGCGCAATCCCGCGCACCTGGCCCTCGATGCGGCTCAGCCGCTGCAGGCATTTTTCCTTCACGTCCTGTTGCATGCGACGCTTGTACCATTGGAAGGCAAGGGCGAGCAACTCGGGAGAGGGGCTTGTTCGAGATACCCTACCGGGGTATATATATTAGCGCAAGAACCGCCGGAGGGAAGATGGAGAGAGACGGCCACACTCATGGCGCGGGAGAAGCGGGCACGGCTCTCGATCCGGTCTGCGGCATGAGCGTCAATCCGCAAACGGCGACGCATCGGGCAGTCCATCGGGATCAGACTTATTACTTTTGTTGTGCGGGCTGCAAAACGAAGTTCGAGGCCGAGCCTGCGCGTTACCTCAAGGCGGCGCCACCGGCGCTGGCTTTCCCGGCAACGAACGAAAGCGCGGGCCATCCCTGCTGCCAGCACGCAAAAGAAGGCGAGGCGGGCGGCCGCGCGACCGCGACCGACCCTGTTTGCGGCATGAGCGTGGACCCGCAAACGGCGAAGCATCGGACACCGTATAAGGGCCAAACCTACTATTTCTGCCGGGAAGGCTGCAAAACGAAGTTCGAGGCCGATCCGAAGCGTTACTTAGAGCCGGATGGGGCCGCCCAAACGCCCGCCCCCGCAGGGACAATCTACACGTGCCCCATGCACCCGGAGATCAGGCAGGAAGGCCCTGGGGCGTGCCCGATCTGCGGCATGGCGCTGGAGCCCGAAATTCCATCCGCAAGCGATGAACCGGATCCGGAACTCGAGGACATGTCGCGCCGGTTCTGGATCGGCCTCGTGCTGACGCTCCCGGTTTTCGCCATCGAGATGAGCGGCCATCTCTTCGGCTCCGGGCATTGGCTTGCGCCTCAGACCATCAATTGGGTGCAACTCGCGCTCGCCACGCCCGTCGTTCTTTGGTGCGGATGGCCGTTCTTCGAGCGCGGCTGGCAATCCCTTCAGACGCGCAATCTCAACATGTTCACGCTCATCGCCATGGGCACAGGCGTGGCGTGGGTCTACAGCGTCGCCGCGACCCTTATTCCGGACGCTTTTCCGGCTGCGTTTCGCATGAGCGGCGGGGCCGTTCCCGTCTACTTCGAGGCGGCGGCGGTCATTACGGTGCTTGTTCTGCTCGGGCAGGTGCTCGAGCTTCGGGCGCGCGCACAGACAGGCGGCGCCATCCGCGCGCTTCTGAACCTCGCGCCAAAACAGGCCCGCCGCGTCGAGGCGGATGGAAGCGAAAGGGACGTGCCGCTCGAAGCCGTGGCTGCCGGAGATCGCCTTCGCGTCCGGCCGGGCGAGGCCGTTCCCGTCGATGGCGAGGTGCTGGAGGGGCGCAGCGCGGTCGATGAATTGATGGTGACGGGCGAATCGATGCCGGTCTCCAAAGGCCCCGGCGCGAAGGTCATCGGCGGCGCCATGAATCAGAGCGGCAGCTTCGTCATGCGCGCCGAGAAGGTCGGCCGGGAAACGATGCTCGCCAAGATCGTGCAGATGGTCGCCGAGGCGCAGAGAAGCCGCGCGCCGGTTCAGCGGCTGGCGGATCGGGTGGCTGGCTGGTTCGTGCCCGTGGTGATCGCGGTCGCGCTGCTCGCCTTCGCGGCGTGGTCGATCTTCGGTCCAGAGCCGCGCTTTACGTTCGGACTCGTAGCCGCCGTCTCGGTTCTCATCATCGCGTGCCCCTGCGCGCTCGGCCTGGCGACGCCGATGGCGATCATGGTCGGCGTCGGACGAGGGGCGCAGGCCGGGGTGCTGATCAAAAATGCCGAGGCGCTGGAGCGTTTCCAGCGCGTCGATACGCTTGTGGTCGACAAGACCGGAACGCTGACCGAAGGCAAACCCAAGTTGGTTGCGCTCCACGCCGCGCCCGGATTTGCGGAAGCCGAAGTCCTCCGGCTGACGGCGAGCGTGGAACGGAACAGCCAGCATCCACTCGGGGCGGCGATCGTAAAGGCGGCCGAAGAGCGGGGCCTCGCGCTGGCCAGCGTTCAGGAGTTCGATGCGCCCGCCGGAAAGGGCGTCACAGGCGTCGCCGATGGCCGCCGCGTCGTCATCGGCAATCTCGCGATCATGCATGATTCCGGCATCGAGACCGCGGCCTTGGCGAAGGCGGCCGATGCGCTTGGCAAGGATGGCGCGACAGCGGTCTTCATCGCCATCGGCGGCAGGCTGGCCGGTGTCGCGGGGATCGCCGATCCGGTCAAGCCCTCCACCCCGGAGGCTCTCGCCCTCCTCAAGGCGGAGGGCATCCGGGTTGTGATGCTGACCGGCGACAACGCCGCGACGGCGAAGGCCGTGGCCGCCAGGCTCAACATTTCCGAGTTCGAGGCCGAGGTGCTGCCCGGGGACAAAAGCAAGGTGATCGAGCGCCTGCGGCAGGAGGGGCGGGTTGTCGCGATGGCAGGCGACGGCGTCAACGACGCTCCGGCCTTGGCGGCGGCCGATGTTGGCGTCGCGATGGGGACCGGGGCCGATGTGGCCATGGAGAGCGCGGGCATCACGCTCTTGAAGGGCGATCTGATGGGGCTCGTCCGGGCGCGGCGCCTTTCCGCCGCGACGTTTGCGAGCATTCGTCAAAACCTCCTGTTCGCTTTCATCTACAACGCGGCCGGCGTGCCTGTCGCGGCCGGCGTCCTCTATCCCTTCTTCGGGATTCTTCTCTCGCCCATCATCGCGGCGGCGGCCATGTCGCTGTCTTCGGTCAGTGTGATCGCCAATTCCTTGCGCCTGCGAAACATAGACCTGTGAGCGGCCGCGACGCCGCGGGCGCGGTCAGAGCGGCCTCACTCTGAGGTCGAGCACACGCTTGAGGGCTTGCGCGGCCCAGTAGTGTAGGAAGAGAATGCGCGGCTCCTCGCCGGTCATGTGCTGATGGATGGCCAAGAAAGCCGGCCGGCATCGCCTTCATCATCGGCTTGCCGAAGGAGCTCCTCATTCGCATCCCCGTCACAGCAAGCGATTGCCATCATTATGGGAATACGCGTCAGCTCGTGAAATAGCAGGCCAGGAAAAAGCCGGGGCCGAAGCATACCCTATTGACGCAACAAGATCAGGCAATCAGCTGCTGTTCGTATTCCTCGCGAAATTTATGAAGAGAGCTGTCGACTACGATGACAGCGCCATCAATCAAGGCGCAACGCCCGCTGCCCGGGAGCACGCCGCAGAGGTTGATCAAGGCGTTCATGTCGCTTCGCGTGCCTTGGCCGGTGTCAATCTTGCGCAAGAGCTGGGCCATCTGGTGCGTTCCGATCTTGCACGGCGGGCATTGTCCACATGACGAGTGGGCGAAGAAGTCAACGTAGTCGGTGACCCGCTTGACGATACCTGTTTCCTCCGAAATAACAATCATCGCTCCGGTGCCCAGACTTGAGCGGCGCTTGCGGACGGAGTCGAAGTCAAGGGCGACGTCGATGTCCTCTTTCTTCAGGATCGTGTTTGACGGACCGCCCGTGAAGACAGCTTTGAACCGTTTGCCCGCCAGCATGCCCTGGCCGTGCACTTCGATCAGGTCACGCAGCGACGTCCCCATCGGAAGCTCGTATACGCCCGGCGCAACAACGTCACCGCTGAGCGTGTAGATCTTGGTGCCGGCGGCGTCGCCGATCCCGAGCGCCCTGTACCAGTCGGCGCCATGATGAATGATGTGCGGTACGTTTGCGAGCGTTTCTATATTGTTGACCAGCGTCGGACAGCCGTGGACGCCACTCTGCGCCGGATAGGGCGGCTTTCGCCGAGGGAACGGAAAACCGCCTTCGACCGACGCGATCGCCGCCGACTCCTCGCCGCCGATGTACAGGCCTGAACTTTCAACCAGCGACAGAGTCATCGGCCGCCCGATGGCGCTTTCGAGCCGGGCGAACAGCGGGTGCGCCAGCCACTGCGCGATCGCTTTGCCGATGTTCTCTACGGAGGCCGTTTGTGCCGGATTGATGTACATCACGACGTTGTTGACGCCGGTGGCAAGGGCGGCGATCAGCGCCCCTTCGATCACCTGATGCGGCGATTTCTCCAGCAGCAGCCGGTCCTTGAAGGTTCCCGGCTCGTCTTCGTTGCCATTGCAGATGAGATACTTTTGGTTTTGGCTGGTCTCGGCGGCGACAAAGCTCCACTTGCGGTGTGTCGGGAAACCGGCGCCGCCCATGCCCCGTAATCCCGCCGCTTCGATCGTTGCGATCAGTCGATTGGGGGTTGCAAGCGCGGCCTCGAGACCGGCGCCCCCGGGGCCGGCAAGCCATCGGTCCAAGTCCGGTCCGAGGAGACAACGCTCATTCAAAACGACCTGATTGAGAGTGTTCATGTGGCTGCGCTTTCGCCCTCCGGAATCTCTGCCCTCCGTGCAAGCGGAGCATACATGTCGGTCTTGTCGAAGTTGGCATAGTCGGGGAACAGGGGCGGCCCGACACGATCGAGGGGTAGCCCGGCTTTCGTCAATTCCCGTTGACGCCGGGTCACATGCTCGATCAGGATCCTACGCGGATGGGCCGCGGTGGACCGCTCCGCCGCCTTGACCCCCGCCCGGCGGCCGAAGCTCAGCATTTCAAGCAGGGCGTTGCCCGCGAGGCGGTTATGACCGTGCACGCCACCGGCGATTTCTCCGGCGCAGAACAGGTTGGGAACCGAGGACGCGCCATTTGCGTCGATGACAACGCCGCCGTTCTGGAAGTGAAGCGTCGGATAGACGAGGAAGGGCGAGCGCGCCGGGTCGTGCCCGCACTTCTTCGCCAGCTTGAGCATGCTCACGAATTGCTTGGCGATAATGCCGGGCTCACGAACTTCCAGGGCTGGCGTGTCCAGGAAAACCCCCCGGCGGCCGGCCCCGCTGACGACGCCGCGTCCCTCCTCGCATTCGCGGATAATCGCTGCGGCGACCTCATCGCGCGGCTTCAGTTCATCGACGAAGCGCTCGCCGCGGCCGTTGACCAAGGTTGCCCCTGCGGACCGTGTCGCCTCTGAAACGAGTATGCCAGCGAGCCGCGGCGGATCCACAAGGCCGGTCGGATGGTACTGGAAGGAGTCCAGGTCCCGCACGCGCGCCCCAAGCCGGTAGGCGAGCACAAGACCGTCGCCTGTCGAACCGAAATGGTTAGATGTCGCAAAACCATTCAGATGCAATCGGCCGCTGCCGCCGGTGGCCAGGATCACCGCCTTGGCGCGAACGAGGTTATAGCGGCGAAGTTCGAGCGAGAAGACCACGGCGCCAGCGCAATGGCCATGCTCATCGCACAGGAGTTCGACGACCGGGCTGCGATTCCACACGGTGACGCTGCTGTTGAGCACGGCCTCGCTTAGAACTCGCATCATTTCGAGACCCGTGAAATCACGGTAACACAGGATACGGTCGGCCGTCGCCCCGCCCGATCGGCGCGCCCGGAGGTCGCCGCCGTCCCGGTCGAACTGCATGCCAAGCCGGATCAGCCAGCGGATCACATCCGGCCCATCCATCACCATCTGCGCCACCAACTGCTTGTCGCCCTTGAAGTGGCCGCCGCGGAGCGTGTCCTCGAAGTGACGTTGCGGCGTGTCCTCAGGGCGCACAGCGGCTTGAATGCCTGCTTCGGCCATCACCGTATTGCTGTCGCCCAAGCGGAGCTTCGTTGCGACGAGAACCTTGGCGCCGGCTTTCGTGGCGGTGAGGGCCGCAGCACAGCCGGCGCCCCCGCCGCCGATCACGAGAACATCGGTGTCGGTCACCGTTGCGCCAGCGAGAGCGGCTTCGTTAATGCGCGCATTCGTATGCAGCCAGTCGGCCACGAGTTGGTGGCACGGATCGCCAGCGTTCGGCCCAACCTTAATGGTCGTGAGGGTTTCTGCCTGATAGTCTGGGTGATAGCGGGCGAGCAGGTCTTCGGGAGGCAGCGGAGTGTCGCGCGTGACCGCCGGGAAGGACTTTCGCCAAGCAGCGAGCGCCTGTTCATAAGGAATGCCGGTCATTCGCGTCGTATCCCTCCGTTCAACGCGCACGTATTCAATGCCCTAATGATCGCCCCTCCCCGCAGGGACCTCGATGGCGTCGACGTCCACGGTAAGTGCGCCGCGGCGGATCTGATCGAGACGAAGCAAAAGATTGGGCGAATGCAGCCCGTGGGATGCGACGATGCGCCGGCCGAGCATGCCCAGACGACTGGGACTGATATTCTCGGGGCATGCCCGCGTGCAGAGATTGCACATCACGCAGTCGGCGAAGATGTCGCTCGCTTCCTCAACGCCGCCCACGACAAGCAGGTTGACACCCCGCTGCACCTTAAGGCCGCGCGGACAAGTGGCGTCACAGCCGCCACAGTGCCTGCAGTGGGCGGCCTCCGGAAACGTATCGTTGACCTGTTGAAGGACATTCCATGCGTTGTCGAAATCCTCGATTTGGTACACGTGTTGCCTGTGGTGGTCGAGATAGCCCAGGAACGTCACCTGCATGTCGGGCTCGACGATCGTTTCACAGGCGAGTTGCATTGCTACGTCACGAGAGCCGGCACGACGCACCATAATACGGCAGGAGCCACAGACACCTTGCAGGCAGCCGACGCCGGCCACCAAGGTCTCGCCCGCCTGCCAAACGGCCTCGATGATGGAAACATCGGGCGATGTCGTGATATCCCGGCCATCGACGTTGATGCGTATCGGTGACTTGTCTGTCATTGTTTGCGTCCGTGGAACCGACCATTGGTAAGTGGTGCGCGCCTGCGTATATCCTACAGGGTCAATTCCGAGAATTGCTTAGACCTAGCCGGTGAGTGGCAAGCCAAGGGCGTGTATGGCGACTGCCAATTTCACTTCGGCAGGACCTTCAGCAGGAGACGTACCGCTCAAAGGGCAAAATGGCCGGAATTGGCCTCTAGCTGTCTGGGCGATTCATCCGTTGGCTTGCCAGGATCATTCGCTTAAGCACGAGCGGAACAGCAGTTTAAGCGAAGGGGTTCTTCACCGTCACGGGCGGTTCCGCCGAGGCGACCGTGACCGGCAGATCGGGGCCGGTCTCCAATTCCTTCACGATCCTGTCGGCAAGATCCTTGAGCGCCTTGGCCGCCTCAAGTCCGGCGCGGTCGCGCGTCACGGCAAGCCTGCCGTAGATCGCGACGTGATCCTCCCGGTTCTCGATCTTGAGATCGCCAAGCGTGACGGCGTCGCTCTCGTTCCTGAAGGGGGCAAACTTCATCATCGTCCTTGACCCGAGCGTTGCTGCGCCTCCGATGTCTGGACGCGGCATCCAAAATGCGGCGTCGGCGCGGGCAAGATCATAGCATGCCGCCGCACATCGCGGTCAAGTTGCGGAAAGACGTCGACGCCGACGCGCGTCTCCAGGTCCGCGATGGAAAGCGTCTCCCAATTCTGGCTCGCGTCGTTCGGCGCAAAATAGGCCGCCGCCGCGTTGCGGGACGGGACATAAACAGCCTTATAGATATGGCTCGGCACAAGAACCCGGCTCTTCAGGCTTTGCAGTTCCGCGCCGAGAAAAGCGGGGCCGGTGACGACGAAAACCTCTTCGCCCGAAAGAGCCAGATCGCGGACCGCGGATTCGATGCCCTCCCACAGCACTTCATTGTTGCACGGGTCCTGCGGGATCATGTTCGCAAGCGAGAACGACTCTTCCTGGGCTTGCTCCGTCGACATGTCGCCATTGGGCGCCATGTGGCCGCGGTCGAAGCCGCTTCGCCTGTAGTCGGAAAGCTCCGAGCGCAGATCCACGGGCAGGAGAGGCTCCTCGTGGAAGGCGCTGGAGCGCAGCCGGGGAAGGATGCGCGCGCGCTCGATCCGTGCAGGCGTCAGGCGCTCCGCCGACCAAAGCGGCGTCCGGGCGACGCCGGAATAGAGGATCGCGATCTCCGAGAAGCAGATGGGCCGGGTCTGCGCGGCAAGGCTTTCAATCTTAACGGAGGGAGCCGCGCCCCGGTAAAGCTGGGACGAACAAGCGCTCTGATCCGGGTAGGCCGGGGTGTTGACCAGCAGGAACGCAAGGAACGCGAACGCCTGGAAGCAGGAAAACCGGGCCACGGGCGACTCCAAGGTTGAACTTGCACATGCAAGCCAGCCGAGGGGTAAAGTGATTCGCGCCCGTGACCGAATAGCGCCCTGGCGAAGACCTCATCGACGGTGGAGAACGTGGGGAGAGCGGAACCCCACGGCGGAATGAGGCCGCGCGCTTCAGCGCACGACCGGGCGGTAGCTCGCGCGCAGAGCTTTCATCGCGGTGTCGTCGAGATTGAGGTGGCCACGGACCAGGTCGGACGGCGTGAGCGCCATCCACTGGTTCAATGAGACATCCTCATAGACCGGACTGTTGAAAACGTTGATGACGCGGACGGGGGTCGACCCGGTGTTCTCGATGTAGTGGCCCAGCGTGCGCGGAACGAAGCCCACATCTCCGGCCCGGTAGTTGAAGGTCCGCGCGTTGTTGGTCGCGTCGAAGACGGTCATGCGCGCCTCGCCCTCCAGGTAGTATTGCCATTCGTCGGCGCGGGGGTGCCAGTGCAGTTCCCGCATCGCTCCGGGTTCGAGTTCGATAATCAGGGCCGAGAGCGAGGTGCGGGGAAACTGCCGCACGTCGATGACCTTGGTCGATCCGCCGTCATAGCGGGCGGGCTCTTGCTGGGAGGCATGCCATGTGAAGGGTGTGGACGGCCTTTTGTCCGGAAGCTCTTTCAGGATGCCGGTCAGAGGTCCAGGCACGGGCAGCGGAAAGATGTATTTCTGCGACTTCGGGATGTTGGCGAAGCAGGCCTCCGGCACGCCGAAGTTCTTGGCGAGCACTTCGCGCGGCGTGTGGGCGAACCACTCGGTGATCAGCATGGTTTGATCTTCGGAGAAGGCGCCGTTGTCGAAGACAAGCAGAAACTCGCATCCCTCCTCCAGTCCCTGGATGGAGTGCGGAATGCCGGCCGGGAAAAGCCAGACATCTCCGGCTTGCAGATCGTCCACGAAGACGCTCCGATCCACGTCGACAACCGTCACGCGAACGCGGCCCTGGGTCACGTAGCCCCATTCGGCCTCCTTGTGCCAGTGCAACTCCCTCACCACGCCCGGCCCGAGCCGCATGTTCACCCCGGCCATGGAGACCGCCACCGGGAGTTCGCGCACCGTCACCTCGCGCGCCCAGCCGCCTTCCTCGAGCCGGTTATGCGCCTGCGAGAAAGAGAACTTCAGGTTCGGCAAGAGGCCGTGGTCCGTTTCCGGCGGGATGAGCAGATCGGGGTTCTGCCGGTCGAGTTCGAGGTTGCGGGGGCCGGGATCGCTGGCGCCCTTGGTCCCGCGAATGGGCTGCAAATCGTTCGTTGAGGTCATGAAAAAATCCCTGAACCGTGCAGGCTAAGCTACGCGGGCAAATAGAGATTTTTATAGTTATCCGAAAGAGGGGCGGCGGGATTCTCACGAAGGAGTGAAGCGAGGACCGCAGCCCTCACGCATCAACTGCGGGCTTCGCTGCCGGAGGCCAGGCGGGGAAGCTGCTCGACGGTTGGCCGCCATGAGCCGGCCCTTTCGGCCGCGGCCTGCGTCTCGGCCTCGGGCAGGAGGCGCTTGAGCCGTTCGGCGCGCCGGGCCGCTTCCTTGTCGCCGGCCAAAGCGGCGACCTGGTGCCAGAAGTAGGCCTTTTGATTGTTCTGCTGCAATCCAAGCCCGCGCTCGTAAAGAAGCGCGAGATTGAACTGACTGTCGGTAAGGCCCGCCATCGCGGCGCTTGCGAACCAGCCCGCGGCTTCCTGGTAATCTTCGGCCGTGTCCTCGGAGGAGATGAGCACGCCAAGATTGTGCATGGCCCTGATATGTCCGGCGCTGGCGGCTTTGCGATAAAGATCGCGCGCCTTCGCTTCGTCCTTTGGCACGCCTGTCCCGTGCTCAAGGAGCGAGGCCAGCACGAACTGGGACTCCGTATGGCCCTGATCGGCGGCCCTGGCCAGCCAGCGCGCGGCCGAAGCCGGATCGCCCTGCGGCGCCCCGCCATTCAGGAACCGGGCGGCGATCCGGAACTGGGCGTCACGGTCGCCATGGCTGGCCGCGGCCGTTAGCGCCTGAAGGTCTTCCCCGGCCTGCTTTGCCTGGGGAGGGGACTGTGGATTTTGATCCGCCGCCGTGAAAAGGGCAGGACCCGGCTTGGGCGCGGCCTTAAGCAGTTTTTGGGGGCCTTCATCGGCGGGCTGCCGCGCCAAGGGAGCAGGGGCGGGCGCGAACCTTGACGTCTCATAGTCCGGCAGGACGGTCAGATGAAGGGGCGGCAGCTGCGACTTCGTATGAAGGTAGAAGAGCGCCGCGCTCGCGATCAAAAGCACCACGGCGACAATAACGAGCCCGAAAATGGGAAGCGCCCTGTCCTCCTCCCGAAACAGCGGGCCGCTCCTGGAGGCGGGCGCCGTGGCGCGCTGAGGCCCGCCTTCGCCCCTGGAGGCAGCGGGCTTCTTTGGCCTGGTTAGCCGCTCGTCCGCCTGTTTCAGCGCATCGATGAAGTTCGGATCGGGCGGCGGCGGGTTGCGCAGCGTGATCGTGTCGAGACGCGGCATGGACGCGGGCTCGGACCCGAAAAATGCGCCCGGGATCGTGTAGGCTGGAGCGTTGGCGGTGATCGGCGTGTGCACGCCAGCGCGTTTCTTGGGCGCCGCGGCGCTCGCGCGGTCTGCGTTCCCTTTCTCCAGGAACAGGCGCAAGGTCTCATGGACGCGCTCAAGCGCCACGGCCGTACGCTCGCTGCTTTGACGTGAAAAGGCGTTCAGCTCGCGAAGCTCGTTCTCCATGCGCGCGAAACCACCCTTGCTGGATTGCTGCAGCGCGGCCGCGATATGCTCGGCGGTGACCGTGGCGGCGCGGGAGGCGGCGACCGCAACCGTTTTTCCGAGTTCCTTCACAGTGTGGCGCGCCGCATTCTCGAAGCCGGCCCGCGCTACTTCCGCGCGTTCCGTCGCCGCGAGGATTTCCTTGGCCGCGCGCGCGATGCGGCTGGCGTCGGACGAGTTTTGCGTCCGCGTCGCGTGAAGAGCGCGGGCGACCTCGGCGAGTTGCGATTCGACGGCCGCCATGGTCTCTTCGCCAGGCATCGCCGCCGAGAGCCGGTCGACGCGGTTGATGATTTCCGCGAGCTTGGCGTTTATGGAAAGAATTTCGCTTTTGTCGGTTTCCCGCCGGCTGACGAGAGTCTTCAACTCGGAGAATTTTTCCTCGAACCAATCGAGGTCGCTTGCGCGCCCGGAATCGGGAGGAGCAGGTTGCGATGGACGGGCCTGCGGGACCTGCGGAGGGGCCTCGAAGATGTCCGCGTGATCGATGGGCGCCGTAAATTCGTTCAGCCGCGCGGACAAGGCTTCGAAAGGAGGAAAGCCCGACGGCTTTGGTCCCCTCGCGCGTTCAAGAAGGCTGTTGAGTTGAGCGTCGGTGTCGCCGTCGAACCCTAACCGTTGCGGGCCGGGGGAGGAGAAAGGCGGAGGCGGCGCGAGAGGCGCGAGTTCGGGCAGCTCTTCCATCGCTCGCTCAAGGGAGTCGCGCTGCTCGCGCGCCTTGTCGAGATTGAGGTCGCCTCCGCTGGTCAAGCGCCCTGATTTCACGTCGGCCCGTCCCCGCCATATCGAAAAAACGCGCTCCCGCCCCTGGCGCGAGAATCGCGAGCGCATAGGGTGTTCAAGAAACTATGCGGTGTTATCTTTGCCTGTGAGTTGCAAACACGGCGTAAACGCCACGTAAAATTCTTGGCTTTTTTTAGGGCGCCCGATGAGCACATCCAGAACCAACCTCGTCCACCGGCATGCCAGCCTGGTTATGGGAACGGCCGGGCCGGGCTTTTACCGCCTTGGAAGCGAGTTGAACCGCCGGCTGAAAGAGATGGAGGCGGATTGCGGGCTCCTGAATATTTTTTCTACCCACACCTCGGCCTCGCTGTGCATTCAGGAGAACGCGGACCCCGCCGTTCTCCTGGACCTTGCCGATGCCTTGAAGCGCCTCGCCCCCGAGGAGGCTCCCTATCGCCATGACAGCGAGGGGCCGGACGACATGCCCGCGCACATCAAGACGCTCATCACAGCGGTCTCGCTTTCCGCGCCAGTCAGGGACGGGCGGCTTGCGCTTGGGATCTGGCAGGAGGTCTACCTGATCGAGCACCGGGCGGGCCGCCACCAGCGCAGGCTCGAAGTTCGATTTCATCGGCAGCCGCAAAGCTTAGCGATTCCTTAAAATCCTTTTTAAAGCCGATGCTTACCCCCGCTCTGTGGAGGGTAAGGTTAAAACAAGGTTGAGCCTCGAATTTGCCCCAACATGCGCTAAAGCTCAGATGTCACGGTGGCGCTGGAGCCGGCCCATGCCGTAGCGCCATCGGCTTGCGATGGCATTTCAGTCAGTTGCTTGCGAGTGAAGAGAGATGCAAACGATTCTGCTTGCGGAAGATGACGACTCGATGCGCCGTTTTCTTGCAAAGGCCTTAGAACGGGCGGGTTATGACGTCGTGTCCTACGGCAATGGGGCGGAAGCGTTCCAGGGCTTGAAGGAAAAGCCGGTCACGCTTTTGCTGACGGATATCGTGATGCCGGAAATGGATGGCATCGAGCTGGCCAAAAGAGGGGCGGAGCTGAATCCGGACATGAAAATCATGTTCATCACCGGATTTGCCGCCGTCGCTCTTCAACACTATGCCGAAGCGCCCCAGCGGACGCGGATCCTTTCGAAACCGATCCATCTCAAGGATCTTGTCCGGGAAGTGGACAGGATGCTAGCGGCTTAGTGGAGCGAATTTGACATTTGAGTTTCACATGCCGCGAGTTCGCCCTCAAATGCCGAAATCGGACTGCTAGGCGGCGGGTTCGGCCGGCAACGCCTCCGGGGGGACGGCAAGTTCCTCCCGCACCGTGATGTAGTTCATGAAATTCATCTCGGAGACCGTGCCGACGAGCGCGTTGCCGTCAAGCACGGCAAGATGCCGGATGCCGTTCGATTGCAGCTTGCGAAGGGCCTCGATGGCGGACGCCGCCGGCGAGACCACGGTGTCGTGGGTAAAACGCTCGGCGATGGTTCGCACGAAAGTGTCTTGCCACTGCGACTGCAGGACATGCCGGATCTGCTCGGGCACGATATAGCCGAAAGCCTTCCCGTCCTCGGCCACGATGATGAACTTCCGGTTCAGGCCGTAGATGAAATCCTTCACCAGCGCCTCGACAGTGATGTCCGGCCCGACCGACAGGGGAGAGCGGTCCATGAGATCGGCCACCGAAACGCCTCTCAGGTTCTCGGCCGCGTTGGTCTGATTGCGGGCCTGGGAGGCCGCAGCGGCCAGGAAAATGCCGATGAGAAGCTGCCAGGTTCCGGCGAGCGTGCTCCCTTCGACGATCTGAACGAGGCCGGCGACGACAAGGAAAGCGCCGAAAAACGAACCGCACAGGGACGCGGTGCGCGTCGCGCGCCGGAAATTGCCTGTGCGCCACCAGATGATCGACCTGAGAATGCGTCCGCCATCGAGCGGAAAGGCGGGCGCGAGGTTGAAGAGCGCAAGCACGGTATTCGTCAGCGCGAGAAAAGCCAGAATGCCGGCTGTGGCTGGAAGCTCGACAGATCGCGAAACGACGGCGCCTAAATAGCATAGGGCCGCGATGACCACGCTGGCGACGGGGCCGACGAGCGCCACCCAGAATTCGGAACGGGGCGTCTTCGGCTCCTGGCGAAGCTCGGCCACTCCCCCGAAGATGAAGAGCGTGATCCCCCCGATCGGCAAGCCGAATTTGCGCGCCATCACGGCGTGGGCCAATTCATGCAGAATGATGGAGAGGAACAGGCCAAGCGCGCCCACGATGCCCATGACGATGTAGAGATAGGAGTTCTGGTGCGGAACGACCGTGGGGAAATAACGCGTGAGGCTGACCACGAGATAGAACGCCAGAAAAAACCAGGAGATGTCGATGCTGACGCTGAAGCCGAGCAGGGAAAACAAGCGAAAACGGGCCGGAAACATGCGGCTTCTCCAAAGCGGTCTGTTCGGGGACAGCCGCGCCGCCCCGCCACCGATTATGTGAAACGGTGGGAGACGAAGTTCAAGCGGTCCCGTGGGCGCAGGCCAGCGTGTCAACAAGCGCTGCCGAACGTTTTTTGTCGGCACGCCCCGCGGGAAGTCGTGAAAACACATGCAGCGGGCGATGGCGGAACTTCCCCCGGATAAGGCGTACTAGCAACTTCTTAGCATTCAGTACAGCTTGCGGCCGGCTCTATGTGACGCGCCGCGATCGAAAAGACGCCGCCGATTGGCTGCGCCTGCGATACCTCATCGATATCATCGAGAAAAGTTGCGCCGGCCTGGCTTACAGCTTTCTCGGGCCGATGATGCCGAGAATGCCGATGACGATGAGATAAAGCGCCACGACGTAACTCAGGAGCGACGGCCGAAGCAGAATCAGGATGCCCGCGAGAATCGAGAGGATGGGCTGCAGGGGCAAGTTGTCCATAGGGTCGTTCCTCGATTTTGCCTCGTTGTGTCTGTGTTCGGTTCTTAACGAATCATCGCGTGTTCACTTAAGTAACTGCTGGTTGCGGATTACCGTTGAGCCGGGGGCTTTATACCTCAAGATTTTGCGGGACAGGCAAATACAATGGGATCAGGCCGCGCGGGCCGCTTTCTTGCCAGGAGATGCCCAAGCTTGCGGGAGCCGGTGCAATGGACATTCCCCACAACACCTCCTGGGAGAGACTGCAACAGCCGGGTGAACTCTCCGGGATGGCGGCGCGGGCCTATGACCAGCGCCCATTTTTTGGCGCGGCGATTGGCAGAGCTGTCTTGAAGCCTGGGAATGCGCGTGCTATGTGTTCGCGCCTGAGACGGACACGTAGCTCAGCGGTAGAGCACTACGTTGACATCGTAGGGGTCACAGGTTCAATCCCTGTCGTGTCCACCATCTAAATCAATGGGTTAGGCCCCGAACTGACCAGTTTTCGCGTAGGGTTCCAAGTTCAGTGAACCTAAACTCCCTCTTTCACCCGTGTTTTTTAACCTTGGAATCAACCTCGATTGCTGACCTTTGAGGTTCAGGCGGATTTAGGGCACGGTCTACGCGGCTGGGGCAAGATAGCCGCGCTGGTGCTTTGCATAGATTGAGGCCGAAGCAGCCTCGATCCGTTCGGAAGCTGGAAATGGGTCGAAGCTGCGATCGACTTCCCCTGGAACCACAAGCGCGATTACCGGATGCTTCAGCCGATCGAGCCCGCTCTCCCGGCTGAAGAGGAAGCGAGGCTCGAAGAGCTGGGGACGCAGCTCGACGCGCTCGAACGCCAAGGGGAACTCAGCGCCGGGGACAAGGCTCGGATCGAAACGCTCGCTCGCGAGATCGCGGAGCTTGAGAACAAATCCGCAGTCTATAAGGCCGGCCGGGCAGGAAGCCATCGCGGGCGCCTTCGTCAGCCTTCGCGATGACGGCTTCTCTTTCCGGGATAATATGTCCGTTGACGCGCTCAAGCGTTGCCTGCCCGCTGCTGCAGCGTTTCGACCCGGCTTGAGGCGTCGAGGGCCTTGGCCAGCTCGCGCTGGATGGCGTGCGCGCCCCCATCGATGACATGATAGGCTCGCCCCTCAGCGAGCTGCCGCAGCCGCTGCAGCTCCTCCTTCGCTTCCAGGAGCTGGTCAGCCAGCATGAGGGCCGCCATCAGGAAAAGCCTTTCATCCTGCACCTTTGGGCCGCTTCCTTTGATCTTCTGCACCAGGGACTCGATCTCCGCGGCGAGTTCATGAACCCGCGCCTCCTCGCCCTCCCGGCACCCCATTCTGAAACTGCGCCCATTGACTACGACTGTTACTTGGGCCATCGCCCCGCCCTCCTTGGTTTACATCCCGGCAGCCCCGACTTTGCCGCATCGGCCTGCTGGTCAACGCATGTCCGGAAGTTGTGCTTTGGTCCCAATCCAGGGCACATCCTTCCACACAAACATCTTTAAGGGAGGGGAATGAAAAAATAGTAAAGCGAAAGCAGGGTGTTAACCGTAATCGATGATCTTTTGCTGCTCAAGAGCAAATTGAAACTCACCGTTCGTGTTTCTTCGGCGCCGGGAGAGGTTGATTTGCACAGTCACGCTCACATTTTGAACCTACTGTTTCAAAATTCTGGAAATTGTATAAGAACTGACCCAAAACCAGAGATGGCTCTGGCTTCGGCTCAGCATTGACTGTCGAGGCGCGCTGCCTGCCCGCTGCCAGACATCGCCAGTCTCAGCTTTTGCATCGAAGGCGAGCGCCTTGCGCCCAGCGCGATCCATTACGGGGAGGTCAGGCGTTCAGGCGCCGGCGCACACCCCTCTTCCCCTGATTCTGAACCAAAACGAGATCCCTGCTGTTTGAGAAGGCGCCAGCGTCATTCCGGACTTGCTCCGGTTTCTTGCAACCGAGCGGCTTCGCAGGGGCGGCGACTTTATAAGTCTCAGGCTTTGTCAATATGACTGCGATGGCGGTGGCGGCGATTACAGCGATATCGTGTTGCCTTATTCCCTCTTTTCGGGCTTCTTCGAATAGCTCCAGAAGCTTGCTCTCAAACCAGCTTTCCGTCTGCTCACAATGCGCGCTTCGGCGCGATGCATAAGCATTTGTCATATAAATCAAAGCTCTTGCATATTTCTGATTCAATTGCATTTTTACGCCCCACAACTTTTACTGGATATCGGCACATTAATGCATTTTAATTGAAAGTGAAGATCCCTATCGGCGAAGATATGTGCGTGTGCGCTTCCTCGCGGCTTGAACACAGCCAGTCCCCAAGTTTTCAACAGCGGGGGATTGCACCGCGACAGACGCCGCATCCGCCGCGCCGGCCTGCCGGGCATAGGCTCCGGGGCCATCGTCAGGCATTGCGCGTATGCATGTTCCACAGCATGGCGCGCGCAAGTTGCATATCAAGGACGATGCGGCGTTCGGGGCTCCAACTGGCGAGCGTCTGGTAGCGCAACCCCTTGACGCGTCATCCGGGCCTGCGGCTGCATCCGCGCAGGAAACGTCGTCCCCGAGAAGGCGCGTCGCCGCTGTCCGACGCAATTAGTTACATTGCCGCCAAGTTTGCTCGACCGGCAATATCATAAATATTCATAAGTATGCTAAACCTCCATGACTTAACGCCAAAATACTCTGCTCTTTCTTCGTCTCGTTTCCTGTCCTTCTTTAATTCTTCATCACTCAATTCCGCTTCTGCTGCAGCTTTGTCAATCGATTCCGCCTTTGTATTAATTTGCGATTTTACCTTAGGTGGAAGACAGTCGAAAATCTTTCCAGCAAGTTCAATTTTGTTTTTCAGTAGATCGGTAACAAGCTGCCGGGTTTCCCGCGAGTAATGCGAATCGAAATATGCTAATGACTTGTCTCTTATTTCAGGGTTCTTGGCCACAAGCCTTCCTAAAGCGTTAATTTCCTTCACCAAGCTCTTGTTACTTAAGAGGACGTTAGCCATTCGTCCGCCAAGATCGGGCGTCAACAGGCTCGCGCTATCAGGATAGGCGTGCTTGAACTCCTCTAAGAAAGCCTTCGCAAAGCGGGCTTTATAACGCCGTCCGACGAAAGAATTCCGCGCGGCGAAGACAAACAACAGTGAAATCAAGGCAATAACTGCATAAGTCATTTCCACCTCATCACCGCCCAAACCTTCATCGGCCTATATCTATTCCTTGGAGACGTTAGGCGAGTCTGGAAAGAAAATTGCACGGGCTATATGTCCTCGACATTCAGCCTAGCGCGTGGCGATTAGACGCATGAACCTTGCGGGGGTTCGGGCAGTTCCAACAGCGACTTGCTGGGTCCGAAGACGTTAGAGAGCCTCTTGGAGAGGACTTCGTCAAGGAAGAAACTGCGGGCGCTCGCCTGCATGCTCCGCCAAGCACGCAGAACCCACGCTTGTCGAACGGGGCGGAGAAACTCTGCGTTTCAATCGCCTCTTCATTCGCATGCATTTCGGTGATTTCGGCTAAGGCGGCCGACGAGAAAATCTGCTTCCGTTGTAAGAACGGCATCTCGACAAGCCATGTCCCAGCTTCTGCAAAGTTTCTCCATGGGCTTACCTCCTAATTACATGCGTCTATGCCCATGCGGCACAACTTTTTGTTTATTTGCGATGGGACACGAGGCCAGACGCTATTAGCGCAACTTGCACCGGCTACCACCCGAGTGTGGTGACACTCTCCGCCTACAATCGGTGAATAGGTTTCTGTTGAAAGGCCTAAGTAAAGCTAGGCGGAAAGTGATCGGGGATGCTAGGAAACTCACCAGTTTGAGGTGTTATTAAACCAAAGCGGGGTCAAAGTTTCGTTTGAGCTAGGCTCCATGGTTTTTGGAGCTTTGTGCATGGCGGATAAGCATATTTTTGAAACCATGAATGGCCTTCGAGGCTTTGCTGCGCTAGCGGTTGTCGGTTTACATTGGTTGGACAACCACCCGAATTTAGCCAATGGATTTCTAGCCGTAGATTTATTTTTTGTTCTGAGTGGATTTGTTATCGCTCATTCCTATGAGAACCGGTTGAGAAGCGGCCTCCCTGTTGGAGAGTTTTTTCTTATCCGCTTAATTCGCCTGTATCCCTTATATCTTCTTGGTACGCTTCTTTCCGTCCTTGCCCTGGCTATGTCTTTCCTAATCCATGGTCGAATGGGCGAAATTCAGATTGCTGGCGTCCATTCAATACCGCGGTCGCTCTTTATGTTGCCCACGCCCCCACAGACCAACGAGTGGTCGGAAGCGCACCTTTATCCACTTAACTATCCAGCATGGTCTTTATTTTTTGAGCTTTTAATAAATTTCGCTTTTTCAATGACCTTCCGTTGGTGGACAGATGTAAGAATTTTTAAATCTTTGCTAATATTCGGTCCGGCTCTACTATTATATCATATCGTGACTGGTGTTCCGTTTGCGCATGGATGGAATTGGGCAACGGTACCGATGGGACTTTTGAGAGTCCTGTATTCGTTCCCAGCAGGCGTTCTTATATACAGACTTTATCAGAAAAGATCTGCATATCTATATATCCCAAGTCCTATCATTGTGGGTATTTTCATCTGTCTAATAGTTTTACCGTCCACACGGTGGGCCCCATTTAGTATCCTTATCGGATTTCCTCTTTTGGTGCTTTTAGCCGCATATAACGAGCCAAAAGGGATTTTATCATCGGTGTTCGCAAGCTTAGGGACTGCTTCGTACGCCATCTACGCAATTCATGAACCTCTACATGCGTTCATAGCGGCTGCGTTCGTCAAGTTAGGATTACCACTTGGTATGGCGGTAAACTTTGCATTGATTTTATTGATAATTCCAATTTGCTTATTGGTCGACAAACTCTATGACGCTCCATTGAGGAAATACCTCGCTCATAAACTCTTGCGGCGTTCCAGAGCGTCCTACTTTGGCGCCAAAACAAAATCGGAGCCTGCGGCGCATTCGCTAGCCGAGTGATACAGGATCGAACGCACATATTGTTCGCCCTTTCATGCGCAGGTAATTCAGGAGAACTAGATAGGTCATTGAATGATGGACGGCGCCTTTACGTTTCCTCTCCGTAAGGTAAGAAATATTCGGTTTCCAGGACCGGCCGTCCCTGGCTCAAGGCGACGCGCAGCGAAGGCAAATTCGCAGAATGAATGTGTTCCCAAATGAGGGAATAGCGGCTTGCGACGCTCGATACGAACGCCGTGTCGACTGCCTTGGCTGCTCCTTTGCCGCGCCAGCGTCCAACGAGGAATATGTCATAGATGTAGAGGGCCGGCATCCCGTAGAGCGCCTCTTCACGCGCTGCGACGATCCCACACCATCCTGCCGGATCGGCGAACGAAGCCAGCAGCTGCTGGGAGGCGGATGCTTGCAGGTCCTCCCTTGGCTCGGCGCGCACGAAGCTACTAAGGCCTGGGGATGATGACCGCCACTCTGCGTACGCTGTCCGATACTCATCGTAGAACTCGGTTCCGGCCGGAAATGAGCATGTAATTGCGGCCGGCAGTAGCGCGTTGGAGCTGCTTATTGTTGGGCCGCATACAATGTGGCTCCAACGCTGGACGCCTGTCGAGAGCGCAACATTCGGAGGACCGACGGCTAAGATGCCCTTCGGCTCAAACCTACCAAATTGTTGCCTGGCGAGCCATCCGACGTAGCTGATAAGATCCGGCTCGAACAGATCAAAGCTGGCGTTAACTTCGACAAAGGGAAAGGTACGATCAAGGTTCCTAAACCGGATGCCGCCAACGACCACCCTTGCTCCGTCATCGAGTAGAACTCTCTCTCGGAATTCCTCCCCGTCCAGCTCAGACTTGAGGAACGCCTTGCGTTTCGCGCCGACCTTTGGCTGCGCAAGCCGCGTCAGCGCCCCGATGTGCTGCTCGATCGCTGGGCGAAATGTCGTGCTCGTACTGAGCCCATTTGGCAGGTAGCTCGCCTTGTACGCCACGAACTCTTCGATCTGTTCGAATGTCAGCTTCAACCGGGAATCCGTATTGATTGCGCCTCAGGCACACACGCTTCCGATCCACAGGCGCCTTTAGGCCGAAGTCGCCTTGACACATAACCTCCGCCGCTGGCGAGGGCGCTGCGGCAAGTTTTCTTCTGGTTGTTATTGTAGCGCAAATTGCCCAGCCAGCGTAGTCGATGCTGCGCCAGACCCTCTGTTCCGCCTTGGGTCATGGACGGCGGTATCGTCCGGCTTCTCGCCTCAGGCGATCTTGGGCCGGCTGTGCGTAATGGCCAGCCCGCCCGAGCCGAACGCCCAGATTTGGATCAAGCCGCCGGCGATCGCGATGTTCTTCAGAAACTGATCCGAGTTGCCGAAGTTCGAGCCGACGGACATGGCGAGCATGAAAATCGCAAGGATCAACGCGACATAGCGAGTTCCGAGCCCGAGCGCGAGGAATATGCCGCCAACGATCTCGATCCCGGTCCCGATAAAGTAAACATAGTTCGGCTGCGTCACCAGGGCGATGGGCGCGCTTGCGTCGGCGGGCGAAGAAAGATGCAAGACATGCAGGAACCCGCTCCACAGAAACAGGGCCGCAATCATAAGCCGGCCTATCGCGGCCATATAGTTCACGCTTTTCATCGTGGAATCCCTCGCGTCCTTGGAAACAAGCGCGGCGCCCAAACAAACGATGGCTTTCGCGCACACGTTTTTTATCGAGGGATCGACCTTCGGGCTAGCAATTTCGTCCGCGTGCTTTATATCATGTTGAGCTGCGGGGCGCGTTAGGGGCACAATGAAGACCCGGGCCCTATAAGATCCTTAAGGGAGCTGACCCTGACCGGGGCTGTGGCCTCGGATATTCGGCGCCCACCTGCTAGCCAGGGACCCAGGGGATCGATGGCCTCGACGGCCTCCGCGGCACCATTGACTCCGAATCCCCAAAGTGCAGGGCAAGTCTATCCATCCCGAAAACGCAATATCCGCGCAAAAGGCGAAGCTCAGGGTGGAAGCGGCGGCGCGCCGTAAACAGATCTCGCTGAAGTCAGGCGCCCAGGCCGCGCAAGCCATCGCCGAAAGGGGAGCGCCCTTCATCGAGGCCCTCAACGTCCCGCACGAGGCAGGCGGCTACCATGCTCTTCGCCACGAGCTCGACCCCGCTCCGCTCCTCAATTGCCTCCACGGGAAAAGATTTCGCATCGGGCTGCCTCGAACAGGGGAGGGGGCTCTGTTGTCGTTCAGGGAATGGCGTCCAGGCGATCCGCTTGAGCGGGGAAAGCTCGGCGTTTTCGAGCCATCCCGCATGCAGCCTGCGATGCAACCTGCTATCGTGCTTGTTCCGGTGGTTGCTTTCGACCGAATGGGAAATCGTCTCGGTTATGGCGCCGGCTGGTACGACGCTTGTCTGCGAGACCTGCGAGGCGGCCGGCGCGTTATCGCGATAGGGATCGCCTTCGACGAGCAGGAGTTCCCGGAGGTTCCAAGGGAACCGCAGGACGAGCCCCTGGACACGGTTCTTACGCCCTCGGGCATCATCGCTTGCAGGACTTGACGATGCGGCTTTTGTTTCTTGGCGACGTCTTGGGCCGGTCGGGGCGGAACGCGGTCTGCGAAGGGCTGCCTTCGCTAAGAACGCGGCTTGCCGCCGACTTCGTCATTGTGAATGGCGAAAATGCGGCCGGCGGCTTCGGCATCACCGAGGCGATTGTCCAGGACCTGCTCGACTCAGGCGCGGATGCGGTCACGACGGGAAACCATGTCTGGGATCAGCGCGAGGCGCTTGTCTTTATCGCGCGGCAACCGCGGCTTTTGCGGCCGCTGAATTACCCGCCGGGCACGCCGGGCGCTGGAGCCGGCCTTTACAGAGCGGCCAATGGCGCCGATGTGCTCGTCCTGAACGTGCAGGGGCGGGTTTTCATGGATCCGCTCGACGATCCGTTTCAGGCCATCGAGCGCGAAGTGACCGCTTGTCCATTGAAGCGCGGCGCGGACGTGATTTTCGTCGACGTTCATGCCGAAGCCACGTCCGAGAAGCAGGCGCTCGCCGCCGCCTTCGACGGCCGGGTCAGCGCCGCGATCGGCACGCACACGCATGTGCCGACCGCGGACGCGCGGATCCTGCCGGGCGGGACGGCATTTATGACCGACGCCGGCATGTGCGGCGACTACGACTCCATCATCGGCATGGACAAGGATGAGCCGCTGCACCGCTTCACGGCGCGCATCCCGTCGAGCCGGTTCACACCGGCGCTCGGACCGGCGACGGTGTGCGGCGTGCTCATCGAGATCGACGAAAGCACGGGACTTGCGGTCTCGATCGAGCCGATCCAGGAAGGCAAGCCATTCCGCGGAAGCAGGGCTCCTCAGGCGCGGCTCTTTTAGGGGCGGATCAGGAAGCCACAGTGTACAGGAATCGGTACTGATCATATTTATAAAGCAAAGTGGTCTGTTTAACGTATATATATTCTACTTACAGGTTATACCCTCATTAGAGAAGCTACAGGCGTAGTCTGCCTTCCACGGTCACCGTGAAAGGGCGCTCCATGCGACAAATCTTATCCTGCGCAATGATGGCGATCGCCGTCTGCCCCATCGCCTTAATTGCGTTTGCGGCGCCCCAAACAGAAGACGAGGCCGTCCCGGTCTTTGGAATCAAAATGCCGCCAGGATACCGGGACTGGAAGTTGATCTCCGTGGCCCACGAAGAAGGCGACCTCGACGATCTGCGCGCCATTTTGGGCAATGACATAGCAATCAAGGCCGCCCGCGACGGTGTGCTTCCTTTCCCGGAGGGCGCGATCATTGCGCGGCTCGCCTGGGGTTACGTCTCATCGGAGGAGAACAACAAAGTCTTCGGCCGCGCCCAATCTTTTGTGGCCGGAGCACCCAAGGAAGGCGTTCAGTTCATGGTGAAGGATTTAAGCAAGTACGCCTCAACCGGCGGCTGGGGGTTCGCTCAATTTTTCGATGGAAAACCCGCAAGCGAGGCGGCCCTCAAGACCTGCTTTTCCTGCCATGAGCCTGCAAAAGC
The DNA here is from genome assembly GCA_963727795.1 of uncultured Alphaproteobacteria bacterium. Lineage (GTDB taxonomy): Bacteria > Pseudomonadota > Alphaproteobacteria > Rhizobiales > Rhodomicrobiaceae > Rhodomicrobium. The sequence goes on along the minus strand of CAVSHC010000007.1, from coordinate 14,608 downwards.
CCGAGATTTTGTCTTCACCCGTTACGCGCCTTAAGGGCCGGGGATCGCGGTCAGGGGCGCTGAAATGCGGCCTGCAAGCCCGCGCGCAGCCCGCTATCCGGTCAGCGTCGCGATGAATTCCTCGATTCCGAACAGGAAAATGCCCGCGCCGCCGATCAGAAAGTGGGAAACGGCCGCGGCGGGCAGCGAATTCGTGCGGGCGAAAATCCAGCCCCAGAAGATTCCGGGAATGAATGCGGCGAGCGCGAATGCGAAGCTGATATGCGAGTGAGCCGCCGCGAAAACGAGGTTCGACACGAGGATCGACAAGAGACGGCGATTGAACTCGGTCCCCGGTAGGAAAGCATGGAGAGGAGCTTGCAGGCAGCACCGTGCGACAAACTCTTGGATCGGCGTCAGAATGAGATACAGCCCGACAGCCAGCCAATAGAGCGGCGAGATCATGACCTGCTTCTCATCCATGCGCAGGTCGGCGAAGCTGAAGATGGAAAGGTGCGAAAACGCATCGGCCGTGTGGATCAGGGTCCATTTCAGCGCAACGCACACTCCGATGAAGGCGAGGGATGCGAGCGCCGAGAACCCGACCGCGTCTTTCCAATTCGCGGTTTGAAGGCCGAAGAAAGCGAGCGGGAATCCGCTCCTTAGGATGACCGGCCCCAGCACCAGGGCGAAGAACGCGATGATGAAGGGGCTGATGGCAAAGTTAACCTCGATGGCGTGCTCGAATTTCGGCAGGGAGCCTACGAGAAGCGTGTAGAAAGACAAAAGCGAGAGCGTCGTTACGACGATGCGGCCGATCGCGGTTTGATAGCGGGAAAATTCCGTCTCATGCTGAACCGCGCCGAGACGGTCGGCGATGGACTCGCGCAACTCGGCGGCGAGCTGTCCTCTCAGCGCGCCTATGATTGAAACGCGAAGCTGTCGCGTTAAGGCTGTGGCGTCGCAAGTGGTGCAATCGAGAACGGCGAGCGTCAGGGAAGTCTTGGCTGCCGCGCCGCTCGATGCGGGTTTTCCGTCCAGGAACGAGATTTCGCCGAAGACCTCCATCTTACGCCGGATGGCGATCTCGTAATCGGTCAACCGTCCGGTCGCCAGCGAACGGCCGCTCTTGGAGATGGAAGCCTCGCCGTCGAGAACGACATAAAGGCGTCCGGGATTTTGCTCGCCCTCCCGCAAGACGCATTCGCCCGCCGCAAAGCTCACTATCGTGACACGGCGCTGAAACTCCCGCCAGAGCCTCCGGGGCAAACCGGAGAACAGCGGGATGTCTTCGATCCGAAGTTTGGTCGCAAGGCCGGCTTCCATTCCGAGGCCTTCTTGAGCCGCCGGCTCCGGTGGAACCGCTTCTCCCGATACCGTTCAGCTACGCCTCATTTCATGAACCTGCCAGCGGCGATTGTCATCCGCAAAGCGCGTGGAGCGGGAGCGGCGGCCTCTTCGAATAAATTCGCATGCCCGCCATCCGCTCCATCGACCGTCCAAATGATTGGCTTCGGACCCAGTCCCGCTTTCGCAACCAGGCGAGTCGCGCAAATATACGAAAATTTCGCACACAAATACCGTCCACTTCCCATCAAGTCCTACTTGACAATTACTTTTGGTTGTACTGCAACCTTAAGTAGAGTAAAGGTTAAAAGCCTTATAGGTCAGATGGTTATTCGATTCGCAATTTATCAGCTTCAACCAAAACCGTTGCGCCGTCACAACAAATACAGAAATGCGGTGTCGTTTTGGAATAAAGGGATACTGGCTGTACTCCCCAGGTGTAAATTGTGTGCAACAGGAAGTAGATGGTTTGGCGCAGCTTCCTGCCTGCTTTGCTTAATCAACCTGGGACCAATGCCATGACAAGGTTTATCTCCCGCGCAGCAATTGTCGCTGGCGCGCTCGTTTTCGGATTGTCCGGCGCTTATGCTGGATCGACCACTGCCAACTTGACCGTCACCGCGACTGTAGCTTCCGCATGCAGCGTCAGCGTCACTACCGCCGTCGCTTTTGGCTCAATCACCTCCACAAGCGCCATTTTTGATCCCGCAACCCCCGGCGTCATAAGTGTGACCTGCGCGGCCGGGAGTACCGGTGTCACTATAGGGCTCGGTTCTGGCAACAATTCCACCCACGGCGCTGGGGGAAATTATGCCCGAGCAATGAGATCCACTGGTGGCACTTATCTCCCTTACGGTCTTTTTTCTGACAGTACGGCGCCGCACACCGCAGCTTGGACCGACGTCGGGACAACGGGGGTGGTGTCGTACAGCTCGACTGGCTCGGCCACGCAAACGTTCAATGTCTGGGGCGAACTCCCCGTAATTGCTACCACTCCCGCCGTTAGCAGCAGCTATACGGATACAGTTGTAGTAACAGTTTCCTACTAGGATAGCATTATGAGCCGAGTTAAAGTTCTCGGGGCGTTTACGCTTCTGGTGCTTTTTGCGACCGGAAATGCCGAGGCTCAGTCGTTGCGGCTCTCGCCCGTGACGATTGACCTCGCGCCGGGGGAGGCGAGTTCCGTTTTCACGCTCGATACCGACAAAACGGAAGGCGTAGCCGTTCAGGCGCGCGTGTTCCGCTGGTCGCAGGTTGGCGGAGAAGACAAACTTGAAAAGACGGCGGATGTGATTGTCAGCCCGCCCGTGCTGACGGTAAAGAGCGGCTCATCCAGCACAATCCGGCTCCTGAGGGTGGCGGCAGCTCCTGTGGTCGGCGAGGAGACCTATCGGGTCGAAATCGAGGAGATCCCCGACAGGAAAAGCCTGCAAGCCGGCAAGGTGGCGCTCGTGGTTAGGCAAAGCGTCCCTGTGTTCTTTAGCGGGCTCGACCAGCAAGCTGGCTCCGTTACGTGGAGAGCCGTTGAGCGGAAGGGCGGGCTGGTTTTAGAAGCCAGGAATTCCGGGCAGAGGCGCGTCAAGCTTTGGAAGCTCAGGGTCATAGACGAAAAAAAACGCGATCTCGTCAAGATGGATGGGCTCTCTGGCTATGTGCTGGGCGGGCAAGCCAAGGCGTGGGTGTTTTCCGGGCAAGCCGGGGCTAAGAGCCTCACCATAAAAGCAGAGAGCGACGTGGGGCCGATCAATGCTTCTATCACAGTCGGCGGGAGCGGTTAGGGCCGCTGGCAAGGCTGCGCTCATTCTCGCCTGCCTGGGCTGGGGCGGAGAAGATGCTGCCCTTGCCCAATCAGAGGAATCCGGGGCCGGCTCGACCGCCGCCTCCTATCATCCGGCCTTCAAGGCCTCGCGGGAAGACCTCGTTCTTCAGGTCTTTCTCAACAATCATGATACGAAAACTCTCTCACAGTTTCATCGTTATGGCGACGGGTGCCTGACGATAGCGCCCGAGGATCTGAAGGAGTTCAAACTCAACGTTCCCGAATCGGCGCTTCATGCGAGCGGCTGGGTATGCCTGGAGAAAATGCCGGGCGTTACCTATCGCTACGACGTTGAACGCCAGAGCATTTATTTGAAGGTTTCGGACGAAGCTCGCGTGCCTCTCAACTTCGATGCCCGCGCCCGGCAGCTCCCGCAGCCGACGGGCGGCCAGGATTTGAGCGCCGTATTCAACTATGCTCTTTTCGCGAGCGGGGGCTCCAATGACTACCTCGCAAGCTATTACCCGCAATATCAGGGCGCTTCGGCGACCGTTGACGGGCACATTTTCTCGCAATATGGCGTCTTCAATCAATCGTTCACGGCGAATTCGACTTACACGGATCTGACGCCGAATTTTCTGAGGCTCGACACGAGCTGGGTTTACGAAAACCCCAATACGCTCGTCACCTATTCCGCGGGCGACGTCATTTCCGGCGCGCTGAACTGGACCACCCCGATCCGGATGGGAGGCGTCCAGGTCCGCCGCGATTTTTTGCTGCGTCCCGACCTCGTCACGACGCCCATGCCGCAGTTCTCCAGCAGTGCGGCCGTGCCCTCGACCGTTGAAGTGTTCAACAATGGGGCCCGAACTTTCTCGCAGGACATCACGGGCGGCCCCTTCAACATCAGCAACATTCCGATGACCACAGGTGCGGGCACGATGCGCGTCGTGTTGCGCGACCCGACCGGCAAGGAAACCGTTAGCGAATACGCCTACTACAGCTCCACAAGGCTTCTCGCTCCCGAGCTTTTCGACTATTCGGTCGAAACAGGGTTCGCGCGCCAGTTCTATGGGCTTTACTCGGATGCCTATGACAGCAACCCGATCGGCTCGGCGAGCTTTCGATATGGCGTGACGCCGAGAATCACGCTCGAAGGCCATGCTGAAGGAGGCGCGGGGCTCGGCAATGTCGGCGCGGGCATCGATTTCGGCCTCTGGCGCTTCGGCGTGGCTTCGCTGGCTTTTTCCGGGAGCGATTATAACGGCTCGTTTGGCGGCCAGGCGTATGGCTCTTTCGAAACCAACCTTTGGGGCATCGGCTTCATGGCGCGTGCCTTGCAAGGCCTTGGCCAATATGAAGACCTTGCTTCCGTGACGGCCCCGAAATGCGGTCCTCTCATCGTGGGATGCACGGCAGGGAATGGTTCGACTTACAAGCGCATGGATGAAGTCTCGTTCGCCATCCCGCTGTATTTCGATAACAGTTCCATCTACCTCAGCTATTCGGACAGCCTGGATTACAATGGCGACGCTTACAAAATAGGGACGCTGTCCTACAGTCGTTCCTTCTTTTGGGACAATAGTAACATCTCGTTGAATGTGTTCAACGACTTCGAGCAGAAGAACAACTATGGGGCCTACGCCGCCCTGACCTACACATGGGGCAAGTACAGCGCCTCGGCAATCGCAGAAGCAAGCAGCGGCGCCTCTGGCGCGGGAGGGTCGTTCACGCGTGCGCTGGACCGCGAGGAGGGCAGCTACGGCTACTCGGTCACGGCGCTGGAAGGATCGACGCCCCTCCACTCCGCCGCGGGCAGCTATCGGTCGTCTGCCTTCACGGCAAGCGCAGGCGTGATCCAGACGGGCAAGGACGCGCAGGTTACAGCAGCGGTTGACGGGTCGGTTGCCTTTCTAGGCGGCGTGCACTTCTCCAACCGGATCGACAATTCTTTCGCTGTCGTTGATACCGGCATTCCAAATGCCCGCGTCCTTTATGGGAACATTCCTATCGGCGAGACGGATTCGAGCGGCACGCTGCTGATTCCTTCCCTGCGCGCCAGGGAGGAGAACAAGATCGCCATCGATGCGTCGAGCCTGCCGGTGCAGGCCGACCTGGCCGAAACGGATCAGGTCGTCGTGCCTGCCGCGCGTGGCGGCATCACCGTGCGCTTCAAGGGCGCTGCGGCTCCTGCCTCGGCGGTTGTCACCTTCAAGGACGGCAAGGGCGAATGGCTTACCCTGGGATCTGAAGTCTGGGTCAATGGCGGCGAGACCGCCTTCCCCATCGGCCATGACGGCGAAACTTATCTCACCGGCCTCGCCGCCACGAACACCGTGCTGATCAAGGACCCGAAGGGCGCCTCCTGCAAAGCCTCCTTCGAATTCACAGCAGATCCCAGAGGGCAGGTGCAAATCCCCGGCGTGGTCTGCACACCGGGCGAAAACGCTCAGGTCGCAATGCAGACCGGCGGCGAAACCGTTTGGGCAAAGCGATGACGAGACGGCATCCTTGCGGATTGGCATTCCGGGCCGTTGTCGGGGTAAAGCCGGGAGGCGTCTGGCGACGAGTTGAAACCCACGCAACGGGGGCGTTGTTCCGGATGCGGCCCGCCCGCCGCATCCGGGACTTTAAAGGTAGAAGGGCGCTTTTCGGGGCGGCAAATCCGGCGGAGCAGCGATGAAACGGATTTGTCTCGTATTTTTGGCGCTCGCGGGCGCGCCCGGCATGGCGCAAGCTCAGCTCGCCTGCGCCCTGAACACAACCCCGGTGAGGTTCGACACCATTACGGGGACTAGTGCGGGAACCTACGATGCGCACGGCACGATCACCGTTACCTGCACCGGCTCGCAAGGCGCTAACATCGCAGCCTGCATCGATCTCGGCCAGGGTGTCCTGAACGCCTTCGGCCGGCGGCTTCTTTCCGGGCCAAAAGACAGCCAAATACCGGTCCAGCTCTTTCAAGACGCCACATTGTCGAGACCGTGGGACGCGGCTGCGATGGGGCAGGCTCCCATGCTGCAGCGCACCGCGGACGGGCCTATGTCCGCCACCGTTTACGCGCGCGCCTACGTGCAGAAGGGCGCCTTGCCGGGAAACTACTCCGCGCAGTTTCCCGTCACGGTGCGCTACGGCGCGGTGACCGGCGGCCTCGCGAACTGCAATACCTTGGGAACCGCGCCGGGCGGCCCGCAAAAACCGGCAGTTCCCGTCTTCCCCCGCAAGCGTTAGCTTTCTTCTTGCTGCGGGGAAGTCAGTCCTCGCCTGGCGAGCCTTGTTCGAGCGCCTCAACGGCGACGTAACAGCGTCCCGGGGATTTCCGCAGCCACGCAAAGTTTGCTCAGGATAACGCGGAGAGCCTCGGTTCGACATAGACGCGATCGCGCCGCAAGCGCTCCGCCACGAGGAACGCCAGCTCCAGCGCCTGATCGGCGTTCAGCCTCGGATCGCAATAGGTGTGATAGCGGTCGGACAGGTCCGCATCCGATATGGACTGCGCGCCGCCGGTGCATTCGGTGACGTTCTTGCCCGTCATCTCGACGTGGATCCCGCCCGGATACACCCCCTCGGCCTGGCAGACGTCGAAGAAGTGTTCGACCTCCCGGAGGATCGCGTTGAAGGGCCGCGTCTTGAACCCGCTGGCCGCCTTGATGGTGTTGCCATGCATGGGATCGCAGGCCCAGATCACCGTCTTGCCTTCCCGCTTCACCGCCCGGATGAGATCGGGAAGATGCGTCCCGACCTTATCGGCGCCGAAGCGGCAGATCAGCGTCAGCCGGCCCGGCTCATTGGCGGGATTGAGCACATCGATGAGCGTCAGCAGCTCCTCGGGCGTTATGCTCGGCCCGCATTTCACGCCGATGGGGTTCTTGATGCCGCGCAGGAATTCGACATGCGCGTGGCCCGGCTGCCGCGTGCGGTCGCCGATCCAGAGGAAATGACCCGACGTTGCGTAATAGTTCCCGCTCGTCGAATCGATCCGCACGAAGGCTTGCTCGAAACCCAGGAGAAGCGCTTCGTGGCTTGTGTAGAAATCGGTGCTCCGGAGCCGCTCCGAATTTTCGGACGTGATCCCGCAGGCGCGCATGAAGTTGAGCGTCTCCGAGATGCGTCCGGCCAATTCTTCGTAGCGGTTCCCGGCGGGGCTGTCCTTGACGAAGCCGAGCGTCCACTGGTGGACGCGCTCAAGATCGGCGTAGCCCCCTTGGGCGAAGGCCCGAAGGAGATTGAGCGTCGCCGCCGACTGGCGGTATGCCTTGAGCAGCCTTTGCGGATCCGGCGTCCGCGCCTCCACCGTGAAGGCGATATCGTTGATGATGTCGCCCCGGTAGCTCGGCAGCTCCACGCCGTTCTGCTTTTCGGTCGCAGTCGAGCGCGGCTTGGCGAATTGCCCCGCGATGCGGCCGATCTTGACCACCGGCCGGCTTGCGGCGAAGGTCAGCACGACCGCCATTTGCAGGAACACGCGAAAGAAGTCCCTGATCGGATCGGCGCCATGCTCCGAAAAGCTTTCCGCGCAATCGCCGCCCTGGAGAACGAAAGCGCGCCCGGCCGCCACCTCGGCGAGCCCCTTTGTCAGGCAGCGCGCTTCGCCTGCAAAAACGAGCGGAGGGAAACTTGCAAGCTCCTTCTCAACGGCTGCAAGCGCGGCCTCGTCGGGATACACCGGGACCTGCTCGATAGGTTTTTGCCTCCAGCTGTCCGGCGTCCAACGCGATGACATAGTTCCTCCTCGCGCAGCCGCGCGCCTTCATGCCCAGTTCCCGCACCGGTTATAAGCGATACAGCCGCCCGTTGCCAGTATTGTAAACGAAAGCGGAACGGGCGCCGGGATTTTCGGGCGCGGCGACAGCTGCAGCACCCAGGCGCGACTCCCTCTAAAACCTTCGCCTGTGGCAAGAAACAGTCGCAGGCGCAAGGGGAGCCGGCCTACCACGGCTCGCGCGCCATAGGCCGGGGGGCCTTCTAAGGCCCGGCGTGGGACGCTGCAAAAGGCCATCGTCCTAATCGGATGGCCGGGGCAGAAGCCCGGCCATCACAATGGTTCAGATGGATCTGAACTCGGTCGGGGACGGCCGTTCCTACAAACCAGCCTTCTCGTTCGCGACATAGCGCTCCAGATAGGTGTGAGTCACGCCGGAGAGGTGACTGTCGATCCAGCTCGCCATGGCCTCTTCCTCCCGCAAGGTCTCCTGCAGGGGCTGTTCGGCCTCGCGGTGTCCTGTTTCGCCGGCAAGCTGAATAAGCGATTTGTAGGACGCGATCTCGAAGTTCTCGAAGGCGAAATTGGCGATCGAGTTCTTGACGATTTCGTCCTGCGTGAAGGCGTGCGCGATGGCGGCCAGATTCCCCGTCAGCGACAGGGCGTTGTCCTTGAGAACGGAGCGGCTTTCACCGAGCGATTCGAGGAGACTTTCGAGCCTGGCGATCTGATTGTGAGTTTCCTCGATATGCTGCTCAAGCTTCGCTTTGATGTCCGGATAATTCTCGATCCGCTCAACCTGCCGGTTCATCAGCTCCAGCGCCTGATTTTCAAGCGCGTGGGCATTCTTGAGCCCGGTCACAAAAACGGAATTCGCGCGTTCGGTGGTGTCTGCCATGTAGAGTTCTCCTTGCTGTTTTCATGGCAAATGCAATCGCAGCGAAGCGGGTTCCCGACGCGCGGGCGCCGTTTCATATCGAATCCGCTTGAACGGTTCGCTGCCGCTGGATCGGGTCTTCCTTAAGCCTTGCGGCAGGCGGCGATCTTCGAAAGGAAGGCCGGAAAGGCGTCGCCGGGCTTAAGCCCCGATCGGGCGAAAAGGCCTTCCGGCCCGGTCAGAGGATCGCCGAGGTAATCGAGATAATACGGCTCGTGGAAGCGCTGCGGGAAGGCTTCGAGCATGCCGTCATAGCCTTCCACATCGCCCCATTGCAGGGAGTTGACGAAGACGAACAGGCCGCCCGGCTTGAGCACGCGCGCAATTTCGGACGTGACCCGGCGGCGCACGTCGTTCGGCAGTTCGTGATAGAGATAGACACAGGTCACGATATCGAAGCTTGCATCGGGGAAGGGGAGGGCTTCGGCGTTCGCCTGCTCAAACGTGACGGTCCGGCGGCCGTGAAGGAAGCGCGCGGCCTCCTCGAGATAGGCCTGGCTGAGATCGGCGCCTGTCATGGGCATGGCGGGGAAAGCCTGCGCAAGCTGTCCCAGAAAGCGCCCGCTGCCGCAGGCCACGTCCAGGAGCCGGACCCGCCGCTGGTCTTGGCCGCGGACGAACTCCGCGATGGGCGGAATGGCCTGGCGGCGCATCGCCCCGGCTGCGCCAAAGAACAGCGTCTCGACTTGGACGTCGTAAATCCTTGCGGATTCCTCCGTCAGCCATCCGCCCGACTGGAAATGGAAATTCTGGGCGTAGTAGTCTGGAAGGCCCTCAGCCTCGGGCAGCGCGGCGGCTTCCGTGGCTCTCTGTTCCGCGCGGCGCTCGGTCGATTGCGGCAAGTCGTCCAGCATGTGCTGCACGGCCTCGATGCGGGCCGCGAACGAGGTGCTGTCCTCGACCGGGATGGGATAGAGGCCGTCGCGGACGTTGCGCGCGTCCTTCGCCTGCAGCGTCAGGACATCCTGCAGGAGCGTGAACAGGCCGGGCGTGGGCTTTGTGACGACGACGCGAGCCTGATCGGCGCCAAGGCGAGCGACGCGGCGGCCCGTATAGCGGGCCAGCGCGGTATAGCTCACAGTGCGCAACGCTTGCCCGGCAAGATGCGCGAGACCTTCCATTCGATTTGACATGATCCTCATCTCTCCGGACACTAGTATCCCGTCTCCGAATTGCCGCTCAACTTGCAGCGGGCTCGTACGGCAATCCGGAGACAAAGGGACACTAGCAAAAACAAGAGGCTCCTGTGGCTTATGTCTCGCAATTGCCTATGAGAGCCTGCTGCAAAGATGTAGGCAATTGCGAGACGCCACACAAGAAGCGCCGCCATGCTGGGCGCACTCCGCGCATCAGCTCGCATCTAGAGGTGGTTCAGCCATGTCCCGCACTTCAAGTGGAACTCCGGACGCGCACATGACTCACTATAATCACATTGTTGTTTTGACAGGAGCCGGGCTTTCGGCCGAATCCGGGCTTCACACCTTCCGCGACAAGGACGGGATCTGGGCGAAATACGATTACAGGGACGTGGCGACGCCCGAAGGCTATCGCCGCAATCCGGTGCTGGTGCTCGATTTCTACAATCAGCGGCGCCGGCAGAACGCCGATGTGCAGCCCAACGCGGCGCATCAGGCGCTGGCCCGCCTGGAAGCCAGCCATCCCGGAACGGTCCTGATCGTGACCCAGAACATCGATCCGCTCCATGAAATGGCGGGCTCCAAGAACCTCGTTCACATGCACGGCGAGATCATGAAGGCGCTTTGCGGCGCGTGCGGACGGCGTCACCACATCGGGCACGAGGATCTGACATTGGAAACCGAGTGTCCGATCTGCGCGAGGACGGGCCACATGCGTCCGGACGTGGTCTGGTTCGGCGAGATGCCCTACCAGATGGAGCGGATTTACGAGGCGCTCGGCGGCTGCGATCTCTTCCTCTCCATCGGCACGAGCGGCACGGTCTATCCGGCTGCGAGCTTTGTGCTGGAGGCGCGGCGGGCAGGCGCGCACACGGTCGAGCTCAATCTGGAACCGTCGCAGGGCGTGAGCGGGTTCCACGAGGCGATCCACGGCCGCGCGACCGAGGTGGTCCCCGCCTTTGTCGAGCGGCTTCTGTCTGCCGCTCAAAGCTGAGCCGAGGGTCCAACCTGCACGAAGCGGGCCTACCGGGCAAGCCATCCGTCTGGCAAAAATCCGAGGTGCGCCAAAAGCCGCCTCAAGCCCCGTTTCGCGGATCAATGATTTGAGGTGCTAACAGGACGCTGAAAAACCATGCGGCCCATGGTTCGGCAAGCTCACCATGAGGTCCAAACTGTTGATAGCGCTCGACCTCATCCTGAGCTTGTCGAAGGATGAAGCAAGGATTTCCGGCTTTTTCAGCATCCTGTTTGTACGCCCCGCGGGAAGTTCGCGCTCCCATTGCCGCAAACGCTCAAGCGAACTTCCGGCCACGGGCTGTATGAGATACCAGGAGTTGCTAATACGCCTTATCCGCGGGAAGTCCTGTCGTCGTCCGTGGCATGTGTGGCAGGACTTCCCGCGGTGCACTAGGCCGCGCTCTAGTGTCCCGTCTCCGAATTGCCGCCGCACCTGCAGCACTCGCGCACGGCAATTCGCCGGCAAAGGAACACTCGCAGAAACAAGCACCTAGTGTGGCCTATGTCTCTATGAGAGCTTGGCGCGAGGTGTGTAGGCGATTGCGAGACGCCACACGAGAGTTGCGCCGAAAATTTGCTCCGCGCATGAGCGCGGTATAATATCGTCGGCGCGAACTGAGGGATTGCTCCATGAAGAAAGTGTATGCGGACGCCCGGACGGCATTGGCGGGCCTCGTCAAAGACGGCATGACGATCATGTCGGGAGGCTTCGGGCTGTGCGGCATTCCCGAAGCCCTGATTGAGGCTGTGCGGGATTCGGGCGCGAAGAATCTCACCGTCATCTCGAATAATTGTGGCGTCGATGGCGTCGGCCTCGGCGTCCTGCTCGAGACAAGACAGATCAAAAAGATGATCTCGTCCTATGTCGGCGAGAACAAGCTGTTCGCGCAGCAATTCCTTTCCGGAGAACTGGAACTGGAGTTCAATCCGCAAGGAACGCTCGCCGAGCGCATCCGCGCTGGCGGCGCGGGCATCCCCGCCTTCTTCACCAAGACCGGCGCCGGCACGATCATCGCCGATGGCAAGGAAGTGCGCGAGTTCGAGGGCGAGCACTATATCATGGAACGCGGTCTTACCGCCGACATCGCGCTCGTGCATGCGTTCAAGGGCGACACGGAAGGCAATCTCGTCTACCGGAAGACGGCGCGCAATTTCAATCCCATGATGGCGACGGCTGCGAAGATCACGATCGCCGAGGTCGAACACATGTTCCATCCCGGCGACATCGATCCGGATGAAATTCACACGCCCGGCATTTTCGTGAAGCGCATCGTCCGGGTATCCGACGCGAAAAAGCACATCGAGCAGCGAACCACGCGCAAACACACGTCGCCTCCGGCGGCGGCTGGGGAGGAAGTCTGATGGCCTGGACCCGCGAAGAAATGGCCGCGCGCGCCGCGAAGGAATTGCGTGACGGCTTCTACGTCAATCTCGGGATCGGCATTCCGACGCTCGTCGCTAATTATATCCCCGACAACATCACCGTCCAGCTTCAGAGCGAGAACGGGATGCTCGGCATGGGACCCTTCCCTTACGAGGGCGAGGAGGACGCCGATCTCATCAACGCCGGCAAGCAGACGATCACGCAACTGCCGACCACAAGCTACTTCTCCTCGTCGGATTCCTTCGGGATGATCCGCGGCGGCCATATCGACCTTTCCATCCTGGGCGCGATGCAGGTCGCCGAAAATGGCGATCTCGCCAATTGGATGATCCCCGGCAAGATGGTCAAGGGCATGGGCGGCGCGATGGATCTCGTGGCGGGCGTGAAGAAGGTCGTGGTGGTGATGGAGCATGTGGCCAAGGATGGGCCGAAGTTCCTGCACCGTTGCAACCTGCCGCTGACGGGCGCGCGCGTGGTGGACCTCTTGATCACCGATCTCGGGGTGTTTTCGATCGACAAGCACCATCATGGCGGCGCCTCGCTCATCGAGCTTGCGAAGAACGTGACGGTCGACGAGATCAGGGCGAAGACGGAGGCGGATTTCAGCGTCGCAGTTTAGCCGGGCGGCATCCGTCAAATCATCGTCGTCCCGGAAAGGCGAAGCCCCGCAGTTGTCATCCCGGAACGGCGCTGGAGCCGTATCCGGGATCGTCACGAGTTGAAGCGCTTCCTTCTTTGGCATCTTTCTGAAGCCTGGATCGGCCTGCGCTCGCCGTCAAAAACGCCAACATCCGGCGTGCAAGGTTTCCAGCTAACTGGATTTGGCCTGAATCCTATAACCATCGGGGGGCGGACAATGCGGCGTGCAGCCCCGCATTGTCCCCAACAGATTTAAGCTAGCGCGTTGCCCGCAAGTAGTTTCTCCTGCAAGCCCCTCATCACACTAGCGCCCGTTTCATCCGAAAGTTCGGTCGCCATTGCTCCGGCCAAGATCAACGCCGCCTTGTTGCCGCTCATGCCGTTTACAGCGCGGTCCCCTGAACCGTCGGTGCTCCAATCAAAAAGACCATGTATTTGTTTAAGGTATTGTGCAAGATCGGCAACTTCGACTTTTCCGCGTGCAAGGCAACGGTCGATGATTGTACCGCCAAGTATCGAAAGGCTCAGCAGACCCACGTTCTTGAGGACAAGGAAGTCCTTGGGAGCCGCCCACTCCTCTGCAAAAACTGCTTTGACGGCATGCCAGAAGTTCCTAATTATTATATATTGTGCCTGTGGATCAGTAAGATCGTGAATGTATTGGCTCTTGGCGAGGGTCCTAGCAACTCCGGTTTGGAGGCTCACAAAATTAACGGCCCTCGGTAACCCTTGGGTTCGTGACCCAGTCTTTGAACCGCCGAGGTGAACTATACCATGCCAGGGCGATGTGGAATCATCGGTTAGTCGCTTTGCAATCCACCTGTCGAGATGATTTTTGATTTCTAGTTGTTCCGGCGTCAACTTACTCTGCATTATCGCGAGATGTGAGGTGTTGAGGCCTTTCTGGTTCGCGTTGATATCAACGAACAGCGACCGTTCTTGTGCGCGTGTCAGTCCAATATGCAATTGGAAAGGAATGTTCTCTAGTAGGGGCTCGCGCCGATCATCGCCCTCCGCATAGCGAAGCCGATGGTTTCCATCCACCCGACTGACACTCACCTTAGATCCCTGGATCTTGGCGCGGTCGAAGGTGAGCCGGAACATCTTCGAGGTGCCCTCGGGTAGTCCCTCGATGGGCACTAGCTCGATGACCTTCTTATCGCGCACGTTTAACACCACCTCGGGAAATGCTCTCGGGAACTCTGGGTCGCGCTTCTTGCGAACATATTCGTAGGCGTCGCTTGCGTGTTTCGGTGAGATATCCCGTTGGAGCCCTTCGGGATTGGCCACCTGATCGTAGATGTCGGCTTGGGACACAATAGCCAGATATGCCATCGGGGCCTCGCCGCGATAGCACACGGTATCGAGATTTTTCGCCTCGTGAACGAGCATCGACACCTTCTCGACGCCTGTAAGTTTTGACATGTGTTTCTCCTCTCGAATTTGAGACACCGGATCCCAGACTTGAGAGTGAGAGTTACACTTTCAAAATTGAAATTGCAACACTCAATTTTGAGAGGCAAAGAAATTCGAGAAAGCGCGCATTACGTTCGATGCATCGCGCCTGCCTCGAGAGAGACCTGCTGGACCATGAGGAGAGAGGGGAGCGGCCTGACCTGAGCGACCAGCCGAGCAAGCGCGCTTCGCTGTATCTGCTTGGAAGAAAGTCTTAAAAAAAGGCCGCGCTACTTCCGCAGCTCCTCAAGAT
>CAVSHC010000006.1:565000-598137 GCA_963727795.1 uncultured Alphaproteobacteria bacterium | reverse complement strand
GCTCGATGATGTCCAAGCAAAGCGCCTCAACCGCTGTCATCTGGCAATTCGGGAAATCCGGATAGCCGCCATCGTGCCCCGGATTATAAATCTCGATCCCGATCGAAGTTGAGTTTATGTCCTCGACGGCTTGCCGACAGGAGACCCCCGCGTGCCAGGCCCGCGCAAACTGGCAGGCGCCATCTGCGTGATCGCGCCATCGGCATCGATCACATAATGGCACGAGACGCCCGATTTGGGCGACGACAGAACGCGAAGCGCCTCCTCGCAAGTCGGCAGGCCCGTGTAATGCAGGATGAGCATACTGGGGCGAACGCCGCCCATTCGCTCGCCGAATTTGGGGCTTGGCGCGATCTGCGACACGAGCGGAGAGTCGGCCGGGAACGGATCGGGCATGGACATAGTCGTCAGGCGAGTGACACGGTTGCGCGATGCGGCTTGTTTTACGCCGGGGAGCGGAAGCGGGCAAGCGCGGCGGCGAAGCGGTCTCCAGCGCGTTGTGCGAAATCTAAAACGCGACGAGGCGGATCAAGCTCCAAATTACGCGGGACGGAAAACTGTGGAGCTTTGACGCCGCCGGTCGCACCGCTGCGCGAGACGAGTGGGTGACAAAACTCATCCTACTAAATTATTGTAAATAAGATATAAACAAAGCGGGAAATGGCCTTAGCGACTTTCCGCGGGGCGTGCGAGCGGACCGGCCCGGCGGGATTGCTTGATCTCCTCATAGGCGGCATTGATCGCGGCGAGCTTCTTCGTGGCGATATCCACGACTCCTTGGGAACGCCGCGCGCAACAAACTTATCCGGGTGGTTTTCCGTGACAAGCTGCGATAGGCCGCCTTGATCTCCGCGTCGGTGGCGAGCGGCGACGAATTGAGAACTCTGTAGGGATGGTACAATTCACTGCGCCAGTGACGGTTTCTGATGCTGGTGAGTTCCTCGCGCGAGAACCCGAACTCCTGCGCAACCTCCCAGAGGAACGCATCTTCGCTCGGAAGGAGACGCCCGTCCGCCACCGCGATATGAAACAGCCCATCCATGACGTCTGTCAGAAGATGACGGTCTTTGTGAAACAGGCGATCGAGTTGCCGGGCATACATTTCGAAGCCGCTGACGTCCTGCTTCGCGAGGTTGAAGATGCGGGCGACGTTGTGCTCTTCGCCTTTGGGAATTTTGAAGACTTCGGCTGAAGGCGTCGATCTCGTCTTTCGTGACGACGCCATCGGCCTTGGCCATTTTCGCCCCGAGCGCAATCACGCCGACCGTAAAGGCGACCTGCTTGTCATGATCTGAATGGGACCCGCGCGCATGATCGATCGCGAAATGCCCGGCAAAGCCGCCAATGAGCGCCCCGATCGGTCCCCCAAGAGCGAGTCCCGCCGCTGCGCCTGTCAGTTTGCCCCAGATTGACATGACAACTCAACCTCATGCGCGCCTGCCAAGTTGAGGCAAATTTACCTGAATTACGGCAGGGTTCAAAGTGGCAAACATTTAGCCAATAAGGCAAGGTGCTTTTTTGCGAAAAAAGTTTTCAACCGGATTTATGCGCTCAGGGCGCCAAAAATGATCTTGCCGGCACAGCCGCGAGGCTGCAATAAAATTACTCGGCTGCCTTCATCTCCGGGATAATAGCGAGGACAGGCGCTTTGTCCTCCCCGTTGAAGCCGCGCGAAACCTGCTCCTTCACCTGTGGAGAAACCGTCAAGTGCGGCTCCGCCAGCGTTGCAGCCTCGGCGGCGCGAAGCGAATTGGCAAATGACTGCGCGTGAAAGACAGGAGCGGCGGACGGAATCGCGCCTCCACTGCCGCGGCTTCCTTCATGTCGGCGGACGCGGACGCCTCGACGCGAATGCCCGTCTCGATCACGACATCGACTGGCCCGCCCACGAGGATGAGATGTTCCACATCGTCCCGCCGGACCAGGAGGAGCTTGCGGCCGCCTTCCAACGCCGTGCGCTCGACAAAGGCGAGCCGCCGTGACCGGGGCGCAAAAAAACCCGCCGTATCGCGGTTTCCTTTTCGCTGATATAAGGTGAAACCTGCGCCGGCGGCCACCAATGCAAGAACCAAGATTGCGGCGATGAAGAAGCCCATGGAGCCCACTCGATTCCCCCTTTTGTGAAAGTCCGGAACGCTTGCCTGCGAGCCGGCGCTAATGCCGTGGCCGGGGCAAAAGAAGCGACCGCAAGCCGATGCGCAACATTTTTTTAACTTTTCCAATGCGGAGATCGGCTTAAGTGCGTGGATCCCAGCGCAAGGCGAATTGATTCATAATAGCAGCCAACAGCGAGGTTCCCAAAATGACGGTGCGGTCCATGCCCTTCGCTCACTGGCATCCAAATTGGAATAGCGTGGCGTTCGGACTAGGCACGGCTGTCATCGTCGCGCTATTCACGACCGGGCAATCGCAACTCGCGCTTGCGCTGCTCGCCAGCCTCGGCGGAGCGGGGGCCGTTCTGCTTGTGGGGGGCAAGCTGCAATTCAAGCCGCAGGAAGGCAAGTCCGGCGACCGCGTCCGCCGCCTTTTCAGCGCCTTGCCGTCCCCCCTGGCGGTCACGGACAAAAGGGGCCTGATCCAATGGTCGAGCGACGCCTTTTCGAATACCGTGGGCAACCTCGGCCTCTACGAGGACCTTTCCTCTCTTGGAGAACGCAATCCAGAGACGGCGGCGGCGATTTTCCGCCTCCTGACCGCGGGCCGCGCGGGCGCCGCTCACGCGGAGACAATCCACCTGCCGACTTTTCCGGGCGGCGATCCCGTGCTTCTCAAGGTGGCCCCGCTCATGGAGCAAGATAGTCGCGCTCCTCTCCTGATCTGGCAGATCGAGCAGCCTAAAAAGACGGCGGCTGGCGACAAGCCGCGGCACAGCCTCGATCTGCTCCCCGTCCCTGCTCTATCGGTCGGCAAGGACTTGTCGGTCCAGGGCGCGAACAAGGGCTTCGAAAAGCTGGCTGGCGGGTCGCCCACAGGCAAACAAGCCTGGTCGCTTTTTCGCACGCGGCGCGGCAACCCGCTCACCCGCGCCCGGCTCAGGGACATGATCGCGAAGGCGGGGATCGTCGTCCCCGTGCAGGTCGTCAGTCCGAGCGGCTATGCGCGCCCCGCGCTCCTGTATCCGGGCGCCGGCATGAACGAAGCCCAGACCTGGATTGTGACCCCGGCCGATCCCGCCGCCGCCAGCCTTGAAGAATCGTTCGAGGCGCTTCTCGCCCGCGCGCCGGCGGCGATGGCGTTCACAAACGCGAAAGGGGTTGTCCAGTCGGCGAACGACGCGTTCAGGCGGCTTTTCGGCGAAACGGACGGCGAAGAAACGGCAGGCGCGGAGTTTGGCGGCAAGCCGCTCGCGTCGCTCGTCGCGGAGACCTCCTCGCAGACCGTGCGGGAAAAGATAGCAGAACTCGCGGCGGGCGGGCTCGCCACGGCGCAGCCGGCGGAAGTGCAGGCCACGCTGAAGGGATCGCTGAACAGGCGCATCCGTCTCACATTCTTCCCCGCCGCGAACGACAGCAACTTGATCGTCACGGCTGTCGAAACCGGCGCCGCGCCGGTTATCGACGAGCAGGCCGTGCAGGGCCAGAAGCTCCAGGCGGTCGGCGAGCTTGCCGGCGGCATCGCCCACGATTTCAATAATCTTCTGACGGCTATCATCGGCTTTTCGGATCTTCTCCTGCGCCGCTTCCGCGCCTCCGATCCGGCTTTCAAGGACTTGATGAACATCAAGAATAACGCGACGCGCGCGGCCGAACTCGTGAAACAGATCCTGGCCTATTCGCGCCGCCAGACCCTTCGGCCCGCCCTCCTGAAGATTACGGACGTGATCGAGGAATTCCAGGCGACGATGGGCCGGACCCTCGGCGAGAAGGTCAAGGCCAGGGTGCAGCACGGCCGGGACCTTTGGTTCGTGAAGGCCGACGAAGGCCAGCTTTTCCAGGTCATCATGAACCTCGCGGTGAATGCCCGCGACGCAATGCCGGAGGGCGGCGAGATCTCGGTCACGACCGCCAATGTCAGCGAGCGCAAGTCGCTTGCCTTGAAAGACCGGGGGCTCGAGCGCGGCGAATATGTGCTGTGCGAGGTGCGCGACAGCGGCACCGGGATCAAGCCGGAGCACCTTGAGAAAATCTTCGATCCGTTCTTCTCGACCAAGGAGATCGGCAAAGGAACGGGACTTGGCCTCTCCACCGTGTTCGGCATCGTGAAGCAGACCGGCGGCACGATCATCGTCGACAGCGAGCTTGGCAAGGGAACCTCCTTCCGCATCTATCTCCCCCGCCATGTCGAGACGGAGCAGGATCTCAAGGCGCTCGAAAGCAAAGCCGAAGCGCCCGACAAGGTCGTGGACCTGACCGGGAAAGGCACGGTTCTTCTGGTCGAGGACGAGGAAGCGGTCCGCTCGTTCGCGTCGCGCGCGCTCGGCACGCGCGGCTACAAGGTGCTGGAGGCGTCGAGCGGCGTGGAAGCGCTGGAAATCATGGATCGCGAGAACGGGCAGGTCGATCTCGTCGTCAGCGACGTCGTCATGCCGGAGATGGACGGCCCGACGCTGCTGCGCCACCTGCGCCAGCGCAACCCGAACATCCGCATCGTTTTCATGTCGGGCTATGCGGAAGAAGCATTCCGCAAGAACCTGAGCGCCGACGAGAACTTCGTTTTCCTGCCGAAGCCTTTCACCCTGAAGAAACTTGCGGAAACCGTGAAAGCGGCTGCCGCTTGATCGGGCAGCCGTAACGCAAAACAAAAGACGGCTGCCTCATTCCGTTTAGCGGCAACCTCCCCAGCTCCGGCAGACCCCGTGATGGTAGCCGCCGACGCAGCGCCGGCCGCCGGCGCAGGCATGGCCGTTCGGCCCCCTTACAACCGCGCCCCGGCGGTAATAGTAAACGTGCGCCGCCCCGCCAGCCTGCGCGATGGACATCTGGGCCGGGCTCGCAGGCGCCGTTACAGGGGCGGCCACCGCCAATTGTTGAAGACCTAAAAGCAGCGTGGCGCCCGCCGCCAAACCAAGAAGCCTATTTTTCATATCCAACTCCCTACAAAAAGACTGTTATCCTACTTCGCTTCACCGGGACTGAAACAGTCTAAACCGTGATGTTTCTATGCTTAGAGCGGTATCCGACCTGACTGAATCGGAGGGGATTCCCAAAGCGGAGCGGATCTGATTCAAACTGTCTGCCGGAGCAGGGAGGCCGGCGGACATGTCGAAAGCCCTTTCGCCCGATCTTCGTGTGCGTGTCGTGAAGGCCGTTGCTGGCGGGATGTCATGCCGCCAGGCGGCTGAGCGCTTTGGCGTCAGCGCATCGAGCGCGATCCGGTGGCATTCGCTTGAGCGGTTGGTTGGCGATGTGCGGCCGAAAGCGCTGGGCGGCGACCGGCGTTCGGGCCGAATAGAAGCGCACGCCACTCTGATCCTCACGCTCCTCGATGAAACGCCGGACATGACGCTTCAAGAACTGAAGGCCGCGCTTGAGGAGAGAGGCGTTTCAGCCGGTTACGGCACGCTGTGGCGCTTCTTCGACCGGCACGGGATCACACGCAAAAAAAGACGGCGCACGCCAGCGAACAAGACCGCCCCGACGTCTTGAGACGGCGCGAAGCCTGGTTCGAAAGCCAGATCGATCTCGATCCCGAGCGTCTTGTGTTCATTGACGAGACCTGGGCTTCAACCGCCATGGCTCGCCGCTACGGCCGGGCGCCGCGCGGCCAACGACTGCGAGTTGGCGTTCCCTACGGTCATTGGAAGACGACCACGTTCGTGGCCGGGCTGCGCGTAAGCGGCGTGGTCGCGCCGTTTGTTCTCGACGGTCCCATCAACCGTAACGCTTTTGAGACCTACGTTGAGAAGGTTCTCCTGCCGGAACTGCGGCCCGGAGATATTGTGATCATGGATAATCTGTCGAGCCATAAAGGGCCGAATGTGCGGGCGATGATCGAGGCTGCGGGCGCGAGCCTGCTCTACCTGCCGCCCTACAGCCCTGACTTCAACCCGATCGAGAACGCTTTCGCAAAGCTCAAAGCACTGCTCCGAAAGGCCGCCAAACGAAGCCTCGAAGGGCTTTGGACTGCCATCGGGCAATTCATCCCCTGCTTCATGCCCACCGAATGCGCAAACTATTTCGCCGCTGCAGGCTATGACGCAACCTGATCGGATTCCGCTCTAGCTGAATTTCCTTAATTACAAGGTAATATTACAATTTCGTTCGGCTTTTTTGCCTCGCTCCGCCAGCGCCCCAGCAACGCGGTGACACGGCGGCGGTTATCTTTCCGAAGGCGGCGAGAACGCAAGAAACGACAGCGCAGAAGTTGCATATTTGCACTTGCGCACAGGAACAAAACGTGTACATTCAGTGTCGTTTGCAAGTCCATGATCGCTATGGAATAACAAAGGGCAACAATTCATGACTGATACGCCATTCCGCGTGATCGAAGGGAATTTGACTATCATGGACAAGCAGAAAGCCCTCGAGGCGGCTTTGAGCCAGATCGAGCGGAATTTCGGTAAAGGCTCCATCATGCGGCTTGGAAAAAACGAAAAGCCGGTGGAGGTGGAGTCCATATCCACAGGGTCTCTGGGGCTCGACATCGCTCTTGGCATTGGCGGGCTGCCGCGCGGGCGCGTCGTCGAGATTTTCGGCCCGGAATCATCCGGCAAGACCACGCTCGCCCTGCATGTCATCGCGGAAGCGCAAAAGAAGGGCGGCGCTTGCGGTTTCGTGGACGCCGAGCACGCGCTCGATGCCGGCTACGCAAAAAAGCTTGGGGTTAATCTCGAAGAGCTGATCATTTCGCAGCCGGATGCGGGCGAGCAGGCGCTTGAGATCACCGATACGCTGGTCCGCTCGGGCGCGATCGATGTGATCGTGGTCAACTCCGTGGCCGCGCTGACGCCCAAGGCCGAGATCGAAGGCGAGATGGGCGACGTGCTGCCCGGCATGCAGGCCCGCCTCATGAGCCAGGCGCTCCGCAAGCTCACAGGCTCCATTTCCAAGTCGAACTGCCTTGTCATTTTCATCAACCAGATCCGCATGAAAATCGGCGTCATGTTCGGCAATCCGGAGACGACGACAGGCGGAAACGCGCTCAAGTTCTACTCGTCGGTGCGGCTCGACATCCGGCGCATCGGGCAGATCAAGGAGCGCGACGAAGTCGTCGGCAACCAGACGCGCGTCAAGGTGGTGAAGAACAAGGTTGCGCCGCCGTTCAAGCAGGTCGAGTTCGACATCATGTATGGCGAGGGCATCTCGAAGACCGGCGAACTGGTCGACCTTGGCGTAAAGGCCAACATCGTCGAAAAGTCGGGGTCCTGGTATTCGCACGATAGCCAGCGCATCGGACAGGGCCGCGAGAACGCCAAGCTCTATCTGAAGGGCAACCCGCAAGTCGCGGAGGCCATCGAGCGCGAGATCAGGGCCAACGCAGGGCTGATCGCAACGCGCATCCTTGACGGCGCGGAGGGCGACGAAGATATGAGCGACGGTGAAATGGAGGCGCCCGAAGAGGCCGCGCCGGCACGCAAAGGCGGCCGCAAATAGCATTCCAAGGGAATTAAGCCACATTGGATTTTCCGGTGCGCAGGCATGGCCCGATAGTTAGTTGTGGGCCGCTTGCACCGTAACGAGAATTTGCTGTATCGCTAATGATGGCCGGTATGCTTTATCTCTGGCGCGGTCAGGTTCCTCACCCACATTGAACTTCGCGCTAGTGTCCCGTCTCCGAGTTGGCGATAAGCTTGCAGGCCGCCGCACGGCAATTTCGGAGACATAAGGACGCTAACAAAAACAAGTTGCTAGTGTGGCTCATGTCTCACAATTGCCTATGAGAGCGTGCTACGAAGTTGGTAGGCAATTGCGAGACGCCACACTAGCCCACTGGAAATGAAATTAGTTATGAGCACCCTCAACGATATCCGCGGGACTTTCGTCGATTTTTTCCGAAAGAACGGGCATGAGCATGTGCCGTCCAGCCCGCTTGTGCCGCGCAACGATCCCACGCTGATGTTCACCAACGCCGGCATGGTGCAGTTCAAGAATGTCTTCACGGGGATGGAGACCTTGCCGTTCACGCGCGCCGTGTCGTCTCAGAAATGCGTTCGCGCGGGTGGCAAGCACAACGATCTCGACAATGTGGGTTACACCGCGCGGCATCACACCTTCTTTGAGATGCTCGGCAATTTCTCCTTCGGCGACTACTTCAAGGACGTTGCGATCGAACTCGCCTGGAAGCTTGTCACAAAGGAATACGGCCTCGACAAGAAGCGCCTGTTGGTCACGGTTTATTCCGAGGATGACGAGGCGTTCGCGCTTTGGCGCAAGATCGCAGGCTTGTCCGAGGAACGCATCATCCGCATCCCGACCTCGGACAATTTCTGGTCGATGGGCGAGACCGGCCCCTGCGGCCCCTGCTCCGAAATCTTCTACGATCACGGATCCAAAATTCCCGGCGGCCCTCCCGGCAGCGAAGATGCCGACGGCGACCGGTTTATCGAAATCTGGAATCTCGTGTTCATGCAATACGAGCAGATTTCAAAGGACGACCGTCAACCTTTGCCGAGACCTTCGATCGACACCGGCATGGGGCTGGAGCGCATAGCCGCGGTTCTGCAAGGCGTTCACAACAATTACGAGACTGACCTCTTCCAGGCGATTATCCGGGCTTCCGTGGAGGCGACCGGCGTCCCGGCGGAAGGCGCAGCGCTTCCCAGCCATCGCATCATCGCAGACCACTTGCGCGCATCGAGTTTTCTCATCGCGGACGGCGTGCTGCCCTCGAATGAAGGGCGCGGCTATGTCCTGCGGCGCATCATGCGCCGCGCCATGCGCCACGCCCACCTGCTCGGCTCGGAGGAGCCGCTGCTTTATCGCCTCTTCCCGGTCCTCGTGCATGAGATGGGACAGGCCTACCCGGAACTTCATCGCGGCCAGGCGCTCATCGGCGAGACGTTGAAGCTTGAGGAAATCCGCTTCCGCAGAACGCTAGCGCGGGGCTTGGGCCTGCTCGACGACGCGTCGGGCGCGCTCAAGCCGGGCGACACGCTGTCCGGCGATGTCGCCTTCAAGCTTTACGACACCTATGGCTTCCCGCTCGACCTCACCCAGGACGCGCTGAAGGCGCGCAGTGTCGGCGTCGACGTGGAGCAATTCAACGAAGCGATGGCCCAGCAGAAGGCCGAGGCCCGCAAGGCTTGGGCTGGATCCGGTGAAGCCGCCACGGACAAGCTCTGGTTCGATCTTCTGGACGAGGTGGGTCCGACCGAGTTTCTTGGTTATGAGACCGAAACCGCCGAAGGCGAAGTGCTTGCGCTCGTCAAAGATGGCAAGCCCGTAAAACAGCTCAAGACGGGCGAAGAGGGCGTCGTCATCGTCAATCAAACTCCCTTCTACGGCGAATCCGGCGGTCAGGCCGGCGACCGGGGCGCGATCATTGCGCCGAAGGGCGTCCATTTCGAGGTCAAGGACACCCAAAAGAAGCTTGGCAAACTCTTCGCCCATGTGGGCGCCGTCGAAAGAGGCCCGCTGAAAGTTGGCGATGCGGTCGAGCTTCATGTAAACGGGGCGCGGCGCACAGCCATTCGCGCCAATCACTCCGCGACGCACCTTTTGCATGAGGCGCTGCGCGAGACGCTTGGCGCCCACGTCGCCCAGAAGGGCTCGCTCGTCGATCCGGACAAGCTGCGCTTCGACTTTTCTCATCCGAAACCGCTGGCGAAGGAAGAACTCGCGGCCATCGAAGACCTTGCAAACGCGGTTATTCTTCGGGACAGCCCCGTCGTGACGCGTCTCATGGCCGTGGACGACGCCATCGGAGCGGGCGCCATGGCGCTCTTCGGCGAGAAGTACGGCGAGGAAGTGCGTGTTGTTTCCATGGGAGAGGCGTCGCACGACGATAAGGGCGGCCGCGTCTTCTCCGTGGAGCTTTGTGGCGGCACGCATGTCCGCGCGACCGGCGAAATCGGGCTCGTCAAAGTTGTTCAGGAAAGCGCGGTTGCGGCGGGCGTCAGGCGCATTGAGGCGCTGACCGGAAACGCCGCGCGCACTTATCTTGCGGCGCAGGACGCGACCCTTCGGCAAGTGGCCGATCTCCTTCGTGTGGCGCCGTCCGAGGCGCCAAGCCGCCTCGCGTCGCTGCTGGAAGAGCGCAAGAAGCTGGAACGGGAACTTGCGGAAGCGAAGAAGAAGATCGCGCTCGGATCGGGCGGAACCGGAAACGGGCAAGCGGCTGGCGAGAATCCCGTGCGCAAGGTGGGAGCCGTCACCATGTTCGCCCGGACTGTGCATGGGATCCAGCCGAAGGATCTTCGCAGCCTCGTCGACGACGGCAAGCGGCAGATCATATCGGGCGTCGTGGCGATCGTCGGCGTGACCGAGGAAGGCAAGGCCGGCATCGTTGTTGGCGTGACGGACGATCTGACCGGCCAGTATAGCGCGGTCGACCTGGTCAAGGCGGGCGCCGCGGCGCTCGGCGGCCAGGGTGGCGGCGGGAGGCCCGATATGGCTCAGGCGGGCGGCCCCGATGGCGCGAGCGCCGAGGCGGCGCTGGACGCCATCGCGAACAGGCTTGCAGCCGCCCCCGCTCCGGCCTGATCCGCACAGATCGCGCTCCGGCGCGGCCGTCAACTGAAAGCGGCCTCGTGGAGGCAATTTTACATCTTCCGGCATGTGCTGAAAGCGCGTGCAAATGCCGGAATCGGACCACGAAGAAGCGAGAATGCGTGGCGGCGAGGAAGCACCATCGCCAAACAGACGCGCCGCGCTTCCAGCCGATCCTGTTTTCTATTATGTAAGGCGCCATGACCACTGTCCCGCCGACCCTGCAAGACGCCGCTCCCCGCGAAACCGCCTCCAAGGGCGTGACGCCGCTCGCGCGCATCCGCAATTTTTCCATCGTCGCGCATATCGATCATGGGAAATCGACGCTCGCTGACCGCCTGATCCAGCTTTGCGGCGGCATGTCCGACCGCGAAATGGCGGGCCAGGCTCAAGTTCTCGACAGCATGGAGATCGAGAAAGAGCGCGGCATCACAATCAAGGCGCAAACCGTGCGGCTCGATTACCGCGCGAAGGATGGCGAGCTTTACCAGCTGAACCTGATGGACACGCCCGGCCACGTCGATTTTGGCTATGAGGTGAGCCGCAGCCTCGCCGCGTGCGAGGGGTCGATCCTTGTTGTCGATGCGAGCCAAGGCGTCGAGGCCCAGACGCTCGCCAATGTTTACAAGGCGCTCGACAACAATCACGAGATCGTGCCGATCCTCAACAAGATCGACCTCCCCGCCGCCGAGCCCGACCGCGTCAAGCAGCAGATCGAGGACGTTATCGGTCTCGATGCGCACGATGCCGTGGAGATTTCCGCCAAGACGGGCCTGAACGTCGATCAGGTGCTCGAAGCGATCGTGCATCGCCTGCCGCCGCCGAAGGGCGACGAGAGGGCGCCGCTCAAAGCGATGCTGATCGATAGCTGGTACGATCCCTATCTCGGCGTCGTCGTGCTGGTGCGCGTCGTCGATGGCCTTCTCAAGAAGGGTATGCGCATCAAGTTGATGTCCACGGGCGCGGTGCATCCTATCGACCGTGTCGGCATCTTCCGGCCCAAGCAGGAGATGCTCGACCTGCTGGGGCCTGGCGAGGTCGGCTTCTTCACCGCCGCGATCAAGGAAGTGGCCGATACGCGCGTGGGCGATACGGTTACGGAGGACAAACGCCAGGCGGCGCAGGCGCTTCCCGGCTTCAAGCCCGTGCAGCCTGTTGTATTCTGCGGGCTCTTCCCGGTGGATGCCTCTCAATTCGAGGATTTGCGCGACGCCATGGCGAAGCTTCGCCTCAATGACGCGAGCTTCCAGTACGAGATGGAGACAAGCGCCGCGCTGGGTTTCGGCTTCCGCTGCGGGTTCCTCGGGCTGCTCCACCTCGAAATTGTCCGCGAGCGCCTGGAACGCGAGTTCAACATCGACCTCATCACGACCGCTCCGAGCGTGATTTATCACCTCTATATGACGGACGGGCAGAAGATCGAGATGCACAACCCGGCGGACATGCCCGATGTCGTGAAAATCGACCGCATGGAGGAGCCTTGGATCAAGGCCACGATCTTCGTGCCCGATGAGCATCTCGGCGCGGTCCTGAAGCTCTGCGAGGATCGCCGCGGGAGACAGAAAGAACTCACCTATGCAGGCAGCCGCGCCATGGTCGTCTACGACCTGCCGCTGAACGAGGTGGTGTTCGATTTTTATGACCGGCTGAAATCCATCAGCCGCGGCTATGCGAGCTTCGACTATACGATCACAGGCTACGAGCCCGGCGACCTGGTCAAAATGTCGATCCTCGTCAATGACGAGCCCGTGGACGCCCTTTCCATGATCGTCCACCGCGGGCGCGCCGAGATGCGCGGACGCATGATGTGCGAAAAGCTGAAGGAGCTAATCCCCCGGCATCTGTTCAAGATTCCGATCCAGGCTGCTATCGGCGGCAAGGTGATCGCGCGCGAGACCCTGTCGGCGCTGCGGAAGGACGTGACCGCGAAGTGCTACGGCGGCGACGTGTCCCGCAAGCGCAAGCTTTTGGACAAGCAGAAGGAAGGCAAGAAGAAGATGCGGCAGTTCGGCCGCGTGGAGATCCCGCAGGAGGCTTTCATCGCCGCGCTGAAGATGGACGCGAATTAGTTGGACGACGACCCGAGAACGCAGATAGTCCTGCTTCTGAATGCAGATCGCAAATCTACGCAGCAAAAGATTTGTCGCAATCTCGTGCTGAGCGTCAGTGTTTTGGCTGACTTGTCCATATCTGGGCGGCACGGCTTATTGCTTCCATACTTATATGCATGCCTATTCGAAGACAAGACGCCTAGCCATCTCAATCCAAGCAAAGTCGATTTTGATGCAGTTTTGAATGGAAAAGATGATAGGGCGAAACAAGGATGGAATATCATATTCCAGTACGACAAAGAAAGAAGGCACGTCGCAGCACACTCTTTATATACGCCATGCGGCCGTTGCTGGCACTTGTTCTACTTCGATCAAAGAGATGTAGACAGACACGACAATCATTGCAAACTTGGCTCACATATCCATTACGTAAGCGACCTTTATTGCTCGCTATCCGCTGATCAAGTGTGGGACAAAGCTAAGAGCGGCGATCTCAATTTCAAAGCCAAAGAACACATTCGCTTTTCCTATGCACCCGAAGTGGGTGACGGATGCATCCCTGAGCATGAAACAAACATCAGTTGGCCGGTATTGATGCGGCGCCCTGAATAATTCACTTGAGGTCGCTGTCTTATTCGGCCGCCGAAAGCTTGGCGCGGGCAACCCGGTCATAGAGCCATTCCGGCGGAAGGTCGGCGCCGTTTTCCCAAACCAGCGTCTCCAACTCGGCGTCCGCGCGCAACTTGGCGAATTCCTTCTCATCCTTGAGGGGCTGAAAGACCGGTCCCCAAAGCATGTCAGAAAGGTCGATTTCGCCGGTAACGCCGTCGCCGAAGCGGAGCCATACACGATAGCCGCCGGCATGGCGGGCGTCGATTACTCTTGGTATGGCCAGATCACTCAAGGGGTTCGATCCGTTGCAAGGGTTGATGCCGTTGGGCCAAGTCCCAATTGAGCAGAAGTTCATCGACATGCTGCGATCGCCACTCCTCCACCGCGGTGCGTGCCCGGGGCGGCAGATCGCCAATTATAAATCTTCCAGAGCGGATATCAATTTCGGCTTGAAACGCCCCGTAACGCGCATGAAAGTGAGGCGGCGGGTGATCGCTGAAATAGATCGAAATGATTATTCCGTAGAAGCGGCTTAGAATGGGCATGGCGGCAAGGGCGCGAATGTTCAAACTTGGTTGATAGCCGGAAGAACCGCGAAAGTTAAGCGCCCAAATCACCAGAGAGACAAGCAGAAGGAAGGCAAGAAGAAGATGCGGCAGTTCGGCCGCGTGGAGATCCCGCTGGAGGCCTTCATCGCCGCGCTGAAGATGGACGCGAACTGAGGCGTCTCTGCCCAGAACATTTTGCAGACATGACCCTTCACCGTGTTGTGGGTGTTACCCCGGAGGGTCACGCGTTCGCATCAAGACTTTGCTCGCGTGTGGCTTTGTTTTCAGTTACACGTTGCCGCGATTTTCTAGCTCGCCTAGGTGAAATCCATGACCACAAGCAGGATGCTTATAGCCGTCGCCGCCAGTTTCGCCATGTTCGCTGTGTCGACCGTGGGAACCGTGGCACTGGCCAAGACGAAGACCTATCACCGGTATGCCGCGCAAAGACAAGCCGCTTGCCCGCTCCATCGAGCGGTGGACGGGGTTTTGGTCGACTGCCATGGCTGGAGGCAAGTCGGAATCGGTTGGGACAATTCGTGCTTCAACCTCGACTACCTTCCGTCCCAATACGCCTGCAGCGGCAGAGGACGCCGGTAATTAATCTGGCGCGTCCGCCGCGCCAGCCAAATGCGTCGCAATCCATGCCGCCGCGCGGACGCCTCCCGCGCGGTCGGCGTCATAACCATGGCCAGTTTCGCTCGCGCGAAGCCCAGGCGCGGCAATTTTCCGAGGCAACTCGCGGTCTGGAGCCTATCCGCTTTTGATGGAATCAAAAGCTTCGCGCTTTTCTGGACGCACTCTAACCTTCCCCAATTGAGTGAGGCGTGTTAGCAGCGAGACTGCGGGCGCATGGCGACAGAGACCGGGATGACACTTGCATTGTTCTTTAGCTGCATTGGCTTCGCCGCCTGGCTCTACCTGCTCGTCGCGAGAGGAGGGTTCTGGCGCGCGGATATCCGCGACGAGGATGGCGTGCCGCCCGCGCCCGGCCAATGGCCTTCCGTCGCGGCCATCGTGCCCGCGCGCAACGAGGCGGATGTCATCGAAAAAAGCCTGTCCAGCCTGCTGCGCCAGGATTACCCGGCCCCCTTGCACGTGGTGCTCGTAGACGATCAAAGCGAGGATGGCACATCCGAAGCCGCACACGCCGCCGCCGAAGCGCTTGGCGCGGGCAACCGCCTCATGATCCTCAAGGGCGAACCGCTGCCCCCCGGCTGGACCGGCAAGCTCTGGGCCATGAACCAAGGCGTGGCTTGCGCCTCCGCCGCGCCTGTGCGCCCGCGCTATCTCCTGCTGACCGACGCCGATATTTCCTACGCACCGGGCGTCGTTCGCCGTCTCGTCTCGCGCGCCGAAGCCGGGTCGCTGGCGCTGACCTCGCTAATGGTGAAATTGCGCTGCGAAAGCCTTGCCGAGCGCGCTCTTATCCCGGCCTTCGTCTTCTTCTTTCAGATGCTCTACCCGTTCGCATGGGTGAACCGCCGCGACAGCGCGATGGCCGCCGCAGCCGGCGGCTGCATGCTTGCGCGCCTCGACGCGCTCGAAGCCGCCGGGGGCATCCAGGCTATCCGCTCCTCCCTGATCGACGATTGCGCTCTCGGCCGCAGCATGAAGAAGCAGGGGCCGGTGCTGGCTCGGCTTGACGGACAGCGCGCGCAGCCTTCGCCCTTATCCCCGGTTCGCGGATATTCGCCGCATGGTCGCCCGCTCGGCCTACGATCAGCTCAACTATTCGCCGCTGCTACTGGCCGGGACGGTTATCGGGATGCTGCTCACCTACCTCTCGCCGCCCTTGTTCGCGGTCTTCGGGACAGGGCTTGCGCAAGTCCTCGGCGCCGCCGCCTGGGGCCTGATGGCGGTCGCCTTTCTGCCGATCGTCCGCTTCTACCGCCTCTCCCCCCTATGGGCCATAGCGCTTCCCGTCATCGCAGCTCTATATATGGCGTTTACCGTGGACTTGGCATTGCAGCATTGGCGCGGGCGTGGCGGGCTTTGGAAAGGCCGCGTGCAAGCGCGCCGGGCGGAGGCATCATGAATACGGCTCCGGTTTGGGAGGCGGGCGAAAAGACCCATCGCGACGAGAATTTTCCCGTCGCGTCGCACCTTATCGCCAAACAGCATCGGCCGCCGATCCTGGCCTACTATCGCTTCGCTCGCGCCGCCGACGACGTGGCCGACCATCCCGCGCTCTCGGAAAGCGAGAAGATCCGCAAGCTCGATCAGTTCGAGGAGACGTTGCTCGGGCAAAGCGACGCGATTGACGATGCGCTGCCGCTGCGCGCCGCGATCGCCGAGCGAGGGCTTTCGCCGAAGCATGGCCAGGATTTGCTGGCGGCTTTCCGCATGGATGCGAGCAAGCAACGCTACGCCGATTGGAACGACCTGATCCATTATTGCAGTTTCTCCGCCATGCCCGTCGGCCGCTTCGTGCTCGATGTGCATGGCGAAAGCCGGGCGACATGGCCCGCGAACGACGCGCTGTGCGCCGCCCTTCAGATCATCAACCACTTGCAGGATTGCGGAGCCGATTACCGCCGCCTCGACCGCGTCTACATCCCGCTCGATAGCTTGCGGCCCGGAATATCCCGATTGAAGCGCTCGCCGCTCCGAAGGCGTCGCCCGAGCTATTGGCCTGCATTCATGACCTCGCCGCGAAAACGCAAGACCTTCTCGGCGCCGCCGGTCTTTCGCGCGGGATCAAGGACCTGCGCCTGAGCCTCGAAGTCGCCGCAATCGAGCGGCTTGCGCGCAAACTTGTGCAAATGCTGCTAAAGCGGGACCCTTTGAGCCAGCCTGTGCATTTATCGAAACTGGGGTTCGCGTCCAATCTGATCGCGGCAGCCTCGCTTGGCCTCGCGCGGCGTCTTTTCGCGCAGCCCGGATCGCCGGCTGCTCTACGGGGAATCGATGACCAGCCAAGCCGTTGAAGTCGAAGCAGAAGAAGGGAATGCATCGCGGCGGGCGCTCGGCAGCTCGTTCTACGCGGCCATGCGCATCATGCCTCCTGGCCAGCGCGAGGCCATGTTCGAAATCTATTCGTTCTGCCGCGCTGTGGACGACATCGCCGACGATCAAGGCCCGGCCGAAGAGCGCCTCGCAAAGCTTGAACGCTGGCGCGAAGACATCGACGCGATCTATCGCGGTGAAAAGCGCCCCGGCCTTGGCGGCCTTGCGGTCGCCGTTCGCGACTTCGGGCTTGAGCGCGACGACTTCCGGGCCATCATCGACGGCATGGAAATGGATGTCCGGGAAAACATCCAGGCGCCGGATTTCGTGACCCTCGACCTCTATTGCGACCGCGTGGCGAGCGCGGTCGGGAGGCTTTCGGTTCGCGTGTTCCGCATGCCGCGAGAAGAAGGGGTGCATCTTTCCGAGCATCTCGGGCGCGCCTTGCAGCTAACGAACATTCTGCGCGACCTGGATGAGGATGCGGCAATCAATCGCCTCTATCTCCCGCGCGAGTTCCTGAGGGATGCGGGCATCGCTGGCGCCGAGCCCGCCGCCGTGCTGGCCCATCCCGCGTTGCCTGAGGTCTGCAAACGGATCGTGGCCCTGGCGCGCTGGCGATTTGCGGAAGCGGACAAGATCATGAACGCCCATAAGAGGCGCATAGTCAGAACGCCGCGCGTGATGTCGGAGGCCTATAAGAGCATCCTGGCCGGTCTCGTGGCTCGCGGCTGGGACGCGCCCCGCGAAAGGGTCCGGCTCAGCAAGCCTCGCCTTATCTTCATCGTGCTGCGCCATTTCATAGTCTAGCGATGGACCATCCCTCACCTAAACCCTCTGGCGGGAGAGGGAGCCTCGTGCATGTCATCGGGGCTGGCCTTGCGGGGCTTTCCGCCGCCATACGGCTTGCCGAGCAAGGGCGCGCAGTCGCGATTTACGAGGCGGCAGGCCAAGCCGGGGGGCGATGCCGGTCCTATTACGATGCAGGTTTCGGGGCCGTCATCGACAACGGCAACCACCTTCTTTTGTCGGGGAATGACGCCGCGATCCGGTATCTGAGCCTTATCGGCGGGGCGGACAAGCTTCAAGGCCCGGCCAAGGCGGAGTTCGATTTCGCCGATCTTGCGACCGGCGAGCGGTGGACGCTGAAAATCAACGAGGGACGATGGCCGTCCTGGCTCTTCGATCCGGAACGCCGCGTCCCAGGCACAAAGCCGCTCGACTATTTGGGCGCCGCGCCGCTGATGTGGGCAGGCGCACGTAAGCTCGTGACGGACATCCTCCCGGACAACGGCCCCTTGTATGACCGTCTTTGGCAGCCGCTCATGCTGGCGGCCCTCAATACCGATCCGCGAGAGGGCTCCGCCCGCCTCGCCGGCGCGGTTATGCGGAATACGCTGGCCAAAGGCGGGGCGGCCTGCCGTCCGCTCGTCGCGGAGGGCTTGTCCGCGGCCTTCATCGAACCGGCCCTTCCCTATCTTGGCGAACGGGGGGGAACGATCGCGTTCGGGCAGCGCCTTCGCGAGATCGAGTTCGCATCGGGGCGTGTCTCGGGCCTGAAGTTCGGCGGCGGCGAAATCCCTGTCCGCGATGGGGAAAGCGTCATCCTGGCGGCGCCGCCCTGGGTTGCGCAATCCCTTCTTCCCGGACTTAGCGCCCCGAATGAGTTTCGAGCCATTCTCAATGCGCATTTCAGCGTTGCAGCCCCGCCACGATTTCCACCCATCCTTGGCCTCATTCACGGCACGGTCGAATGGATCTTTGCATTTCCAGGCCGGTTGTCTATCACGATCAGCGGAGCCGATCGTTTGATCGATCGCCCCCGCGAGCAACTGGCCGCCGAGTTGTGGCGGGACGTCGCCGCGGTGACGGGACTAAAGGCGGAGCTGCCCCCTTGGCAAATCGTTAAGGAAAAGCGGGCAACTTTCGCCGCAAGCCCCGAACAGGATGCGTTGCGCCCAGACACAAAAACAAAGTGGCGCAATCTTTTTCTTGCGGGCGACTGGGTCCAGACGGGCCTCCCCGCGACGATTGAAGGGGCGATCCGTTCCGGCGAACGGGCGGCCCGGATGGCTATGAGGGGATAGTGCGAGCATGCCGATGATGAGCGAACGCGCGCTGCGCGAGGATGACGATTTCGAACGCGATGATGCCGGCGCGCATCTGGCGGAGACAGAAAGCGCAGGCGGAACAGCGCATCTCGAAGACCGCATCCGGGCAGCCTCGGCGGCGCTCCTCCGCCATCAGCGGGAAGACGGGCACTGGTGCTTCGAGTTCGAGGCGGATGCGACGATCCCGGCCGAATATATTCTTCTCACGCATTACCTCGGCGAAGAACCCGACCTGAAGCGCGAAGCCAAGATTGGCGTCTATCTGCGGCGCATTCAGGGGAAGCATGGGGGCTGGCCGCTCTTCCATGAGGGCGCCTTCGATATGAGCGCCAGCGTGAAGGCCTACTTCGCGCTGAAGATGATCGGCGATGACATCGACGCGCCGCATATGGTCCGCGCCCGCGAGGCGATCCTCTCCAGGGGCGGCGCCGAGATGAGCAACGTTTTCACGCGCATCCTGCTGGCGCTTTACGGCGTCGTGACATGGCGGGCGGCCCCCGTGATGCCCGTCGAGATCATGCTTCTGCCCAGGTGGTTTCCCTTCCACATGACGAAGGTCTCCTACTGGGCGCGGACCGTCATGGTCCCGCTTTACGTGCTGGCGGCGTTGAAGCCTCGGGCGCGCAACAAGCGCGGCGTCACGGTGGATGAACTCTTCCTCACGGACCCGAAGAAGGCCGGGATGCGGCCCAGAGCCGGGCACCAGAGCCGGTCCTGGTTCTGGACGTTCGCGACGATCGACAAAGTGCTGCGGGTGGTTGAACCTTGGTTCCCGTCGAGCATACGGCGCAAGGCCATCGGCAGGGCTGTCGCCTTTGTGAAGGAGCGCTTGAACGGCGAGGACGGCCTCGGCGCGATTTTCCCGGCCATGGCGAACAGCGTCATGATGTTCGACGCGCTTGGCGTTCCAGAGTCCGATCCAGACCGCGCCATCGCCCGCTACTCGATCGAGAAGCTGCTGCTCGAAACCGAGACCGAGATCTATTGCCAGCCCTGCGTGTCTCCCGTTTGGGACACAGGTCTTGCGGCGCACAGCCTGCTTGAGGCGGGCGGCGAGGCCGAGCGCGAATCAGCCCTGAAGGGCCTCGAAT
Source organism: uncultured Alphaproteobacteria bacterium (assembly GCA_963727795.1). GTDB lineage: Bacteria > Pseudomonadota > Alphaproteobacteria > Rhizobiales > Rhodomicrobiaceae > Rhodomicrobium. Next base: position 578,189 of record CAVSHC010000006.1, on the reverse strand, counting down.
GGCTCAAGCCGAAACAGGTCCTCGACGTCAAAGGGGATTGGGCGAATCAGCGCCCCGATGTCAGGCCCGGCGGCTGGGCGTTCCAATACGCCAATCCGCATTATCCCGATCTCGACGATACCGCAGTGGTGGTCATGGCCCTCGACAGAGCCGCAAACCTCTCCGGCATCCAGCAAAACCAAAGCGCCGCGATCAGCCGGGGCCGGGAGTGGATCGCCGGACTGCAAAGCAAGAACGGCGGCTGGGCCTCGTTCGATGCCGATAACACGTGTCTCTACCTCAACAACATCCCGTTCTCCGATCACGGCGCCTTGCTCGATCCGCCGACCGTGGATGTTAGCGCGCGCTGCGTATCCATGCTCGCGCAGCTTGGCGAGAAACCTGAGACGAGCCCCATCCTCAAGCGCGGCGTAGACTACATTCTGAAGGAGCAGGAAGAGGATGGAAGCTGGTTCGGCCGCTGGGGGATGAACTACATCTATGGAACCTGGTCCGCGCTGTGCGCGCTCAACGCGGCGGGCGTAAGCCATGACGCGCCAAGCATGCGCCGGGCCGCCGCATGGCTTGTTTCAATCCAGAACGAGGATGGCGGCTGGGGCGAGGATGGATCAAGCTACAAGCTCGACTACAAAGGCTATGAGAAGTCGCCGAGCACGCCGTCACAGACCTCGTGGGCGCTTTTGGGCCTTATGGCGGCCGGGGAGGTCGATCATCCCGCTGTCAAAGAGGGCATAGCCTGGTTGATGGCGACCCAGGACGCGACGCGGCACATGGCGGGAGGAGCGTCACAACGCCCCAGGCTTCCCGCGTGTGTTCTACCTCGTCTATCACGGATACGGAAAATATTTTCCGTTATGGGCGCTCGCGCGGTATCGCAATCTCACAGCGGGCAATCGAGCGCCTGTTATGCACGGCATGTAACTATTGTGCTTTGCGTGTCACTTCTCTCGGCCATGCGTTAGCTTAGACCAAGGCTCGCTTGTTCCAGGAACAAAGGTTTTGTATACGCTTGCGCTGGGGCGGCAAAATCCGTCGCGGTACATCAACTGGCGACCACTCACATGAAAATGCTCCTTGACGATGCTCCAGTGATCGTCGCTGCCGGCATGGCTTTCGAGGCTCGCATTGCAAAAGGCGCAGGCGTTACGGCCGTTTACGGGCAGAAGCGCAGCGTTTATATGCGCAAGCTCAATGAACTCGCACGAGCCGGAGCGCGGGGGATCATCAGTTTCGGCGTGGCTGGCGGGCTTTCGCCCTCTCTCAAATCCGGCAGCGTCGTTATCGCGAGTTCTGTCATCACTTCAACTCGCCAGTTCGATGCCGACCCGCGCTGGTCGCAGTCGCTGCAAAACGCCCTGCCGCATGCCGTAACTGGACTGCCGGTTTTCGCTTCCGATTCTACCGTCATGACCGTGCTTGAGAAGGAAGCCCTCTGGAAGGGCACACATTCGGTCGCCGTGGATATGGAATCGGGCGCAGCGGCGGAGGTCGCCGAAAAAAACGGCCTGCCATTCGCAGTGCTGCGGGTTGTGCTCGATCCGGCCCATCGCTCGGTGCCGCTCAGCGCCACCTTTGGAGCCCGCGAAGACGGGACGACGGATGGGATGGCCGTTCTGCGTGCGCTGGCCAGGCGCCCGCAGGACATCCCTCAGATTATTCGCCTTGCGGACGACGCTCGCAGGGCGAACAAATCGCTACTCAGCTGCCGTCAGGCGCTCGGGCCGTTCTTCAGCCTTCTTGATCCGCTGGGTCTCCCGCTCCACGTGGAGTGAATGCACGAAAGCAGCCGGGCGCTGATTCTCAAGCGGGATTTCCGGCGCCATTGGCCCTTCGGTGCGGATGCCCCGCAATGCCAAAAAGATCAGTTTGAGTGGATTCGAAATCGCGGCGTCGGCGGCCGTCGCCTCATAACCGCAATGAGCCATGCAGTTTGCGCATTTCTCATACCGGCCCGTGCCATAGCTGTCCCAGTCGGTCGTCTCTATGAGCTCGGCATACGTCTTTGTGTAGCCCTCGCCGATCAGATAACAAGGCTTCTGCCAGCCGAAGATATTCCGGGTTGGCATGCCCCAGGGCGTGCAATGGAACTCCTGATTTCCGGCCAGGAAGTCGAGAAACAAGGGCGAATGGGTCAGCGTCCACCGCTTACCCTTACCGAGAGCGAAGACCTGGCGGAAGAGTTCCTTGGTTTTGCGGCGGTTCAGAAAGTGCTCCTGATCGGGGGCTCGCTCATAGGCATAGCCCGGCGATATGGAGACGCCCACCTCCAGATCCTTGCAGAAATCGAGGAAGAACGCTAGATCGGCCGGCTTGTAGTTATCGAACACAGTCGAGTTGACGTTGACTGTGAATCCTTTCGCCTTCGCCGCCCTGATCGCCGAGAAAGCCCTGTCGAACGTGCCGGGCTGGCAAACGGACTTATCGTGATGATCCCTGAGACCGTCGAGGTGGACGGAAAAGAAAAGGTAAGGCGAGGGCTCGAACAGATCCAGTTTCTTTTCCAGCAGAAGGGCGTTCGTGCACAGCGACACAAAGCGCCGTTGAGCCAAGATGCCCCTGACGATCTCCCCGATCTCTTTGTGTATCAGCGGCTCCCCGCCGGGTATCGCCACCATGGGGGCGCCGCATTCCTCGGCCGCCTCCAGGCATTCCTGAACAGACAGGCGGCGATTGAGGATTGAATCGGGGTAATCGATCTTGCCACAACCAGCGCATGACAGATTGCACCGGAACAGCGGCTCCAGCATCAGCACCAAGGGATAACGTTTCCGGCCTCTTAGCTTCTGCTTGAGAAGATAGGCGGCGATCCGTCTTTCCTGGAAAAACGGCAAGACCATCTTTACTGCTCCAATTCAAAATGACAGCGCGACGCGCCTTTTAAGTGATTTCGGCCGATCAATCCAGAGAAACTGGACTTGTTCGCGTTGAACTCAGTAAGCATGCAGTTCCACTGGGAGCCGGAACTCGACGTTCTCTTCGACCCCAGGCAGGTTGGTGACATCCACGGGGCCCAGCCGCCTCAAGCTTGCGATCACATCCTGGACCATGGCTCTCAGGCGCCGACGCTCCCGCCGTCAACCCGATGATTTGAGCGCCTTTTACCCATTCTGGCTTAAGCTCGCTCCCATCGGCCAGAAGATAGCTCGGCACGCCGGCTTCTTCCCCGATCTCGCGGAGCCTGTTGGAGTTCGAGCTGTTTTGTGCGCCGACGACGAGAATGACATCAGCAATTTTTGTAAGCTCGCGCACCGCCATCTGGCGGTTCTGGGTAGCATAGCAGATATCGTTTGTCTCGGGACCGACTACATTGCGAAAGCGCCGTTTAATCGCGTCGATGATGCCGCGCGTGTCGTCGATGCTGAGGGTCGTCTGTGTCACATAGGCGACTGGGGCGTCGACTGGTATCGGCAGATTTGCAACATCCAACTCCGTCTGCACGAGGTGGACTGGCCCCGGAATTTGACCCATCGTCCCTTCAACCTCGGGATGCCCCGCGTGCCCAACGAGAATGACCGTGCGTCCCTGGCTGACGTAGCGCTTGCCTTGCAGATGAACTTTGGTGACAAGGGGACACGTTGCATCGATCACCGGAAGACCGCGAGAGTCCGCTGAGTTTTCGACCGATCTGGAGACGCCGTGGGCGCTGAAGATAGTGACAGCGCCCGATGGAATCTCATCGACTTCATCGACAAAGCGTGCGCCCTTCGCTTTTAATTCCTCAACGACGTGCTTATTGTGGACGATCTCGTGTCTGACAAACACCGGCGCGTCGTATTTCTCAAGCGCGCGCTCGACGATAGAAATCGCGCGGACCACCCCAGCACAGAATCCACGAGGCTGAGCCAGCACAATCTGCATAGTGTTGGCATCGCGAGCGAGTTTTTGCATCTTGGTCACCCCGCGTCAAAGACGTGGTTGTATTTCCACGCAGATTCACCAAACACGCCTGTCACCAACAAGCGTGTCCCCTACACCGTTCCGAGTCTGGCCGATATTCCAGACGTGAGATCACACCTTTTTTCAGTACGTGTCCAGTGATGAAGATCAACTCCGATTTCAAAGCTCGATGCAGCGACTTAACTGTGCTCATACCGTGCAAAAACTGTTCTTTGGTTGCATTGTTGGGCCAGGATATGATGCATGGCTCTCAGAGGTTCGAGAAGTTTTAACTCTTGGAGATGAGCAAACTCTAAAGGCGTCACGAAAGAAATAACTATCCGCTCGCCTTGACATATTAATCCATTTCAACCCCTTCATTCCCCCCTACAACCGAAGCACCTTCGCCTTCGCTCAAGCAAAAAGGGCCGGTCTCCCGGCCCCCTGGAACCTTGATCTGATCGTTCCGCTAAATGGTGCTCATGCGATCCCATGTCACGATGACTTTGGCGCCCACCTTGGCGCGCCGGTAAAGGTCGGCTACGTCTTCGTTATACATACGGATGCATCCGTGGGAAACCTGCTGCCCGATCAGCCAGGGCGCGTCTGTTCCGTGGATGCGATACATTGAATCGCCCAGATAGAGAGCCCGGTTGCCGAGCGGATTACGCGGGTCCCCGCCAGCGACATAAGCGGGAAGAGTTGGGTTCTCACGGCGCATATCCGGCGTCGGGGTCCAGACGGGGTTCTCGCGCTTCTGGCTGACGTAGCTCACGCCAGACCACTTGGCCTCTGCCTTGGGGATTGCGATGGCATAGCTGATAGCACTCGATTTCAGAATCGATATAGTAGAGGCGGCGGTCCCCGAAGCTCACCACGATGTCGCCCGGATTGAAGGCGCCGTGAATTTTCACGTGATAGCGAGGAGACGCCGGCTGTCCTCCCGGACCAAAAAGCCCGCCAAAGAAACTATCGAGGAAATTCGCATTTGCATTGGACGCCGCAACTGTCAGTGCGAGGCCCGCAATCGCGATTTGCTTCAGTAGCCGTGACATTCAATCCCCTCCAATGTCTCGTCAGTATACAACTGCTCACAGGACATGCGCCGATGACCCCAAAGGCCGCGACTCGCATTACCGATCCCCTCGCCGGAACCGGCTCTACGGCCACAACTTGCGGTTCGCGCTAAAGATAGCGAAGAGCAGCAGTCCCGTCAGCCCCCAAATGCTTAGGCCCTGCCGCTTCCCGAAACTATGTTGCTAGGATGACACGATCTTATGACTGCTGAATTAATTTGCAGGAGCATGGGAATAGGGAGCACAACTTACGCGTGATTACTTTTTGCGAAATTTGTCGAGACTAACCACCTCGGCCGTTTTGCGTTCCTCTGGGCGGTCTTCCTCATGTTCGGCCAAGGCCGTGGCGGCGATATCCCGATCAAGCTGCCCGTTGTTTTGATTTTGAACCTCCAACGGCGCCTTTGGCTCAGGCGCGGGCAAGAGCGGCGTCTCGCGGTCGGATGGCTTGTCGCCTGCCTCCGGGTCCGGCGACCGGAGGGCAAGCGCGAAGTGAACGCTGGGATCCTGGAAGATGCGGACGGCGCCGAAAGGAATTACGAGACGTTCAGGAATGTTATTGAACGAGAGGCGCACTTCGAACCGGTCGTCGGTGACGGCCAGATCCCAGAATTGGTGCTGCAGGACGATCGTCATCTCCTGCGGATACTGGTCTTTCAAGCGCTTCGACAAGCCAACGCCTGGGGCGCAAGTGTCAAAGGTTATAAAGAAGTGGTGGTCGCCGGGGATGCCCCGCTTAAGAACACGCTGAAGGACCGCGCGCACGACACCACGCAGCGCGTCAAGGACGAGAGCCTCGTACCGGATGAGATCTTCAGGCATTTTCGCTTCTACGCCAAGGCCCTGCAGGAAAGTGGCGGGCTTCTGTTGCCCGGCGCCGCCGACCGCGCCTAACAGCAGCTACGCCGTTAGGACTTTAGATTCCCAGTGTCGCGCCGCATTACGCAGCGAGAGCAACCGGAGCATAGTTGTCGTTTGCAACTATTAGAATGGCCCGATACGGCGGAACCATGCCGAGCAAAAGACTACCCTTTACACCCTCGTCGATCCTATTTCGCCCCCATCAGAAGCCGCTCGTATGGTCGAAACTCGTTCTGAGCCAGCGGCTTGTGGTGGAGGCGCCGGGTACCGCCCCCGGGTCCGAAAGGCTTATTACGATATCCATTTATCGCCATAGCTGGCGAACCAGCACCTTGTAATATAGATCGTCCTGCGCTGGTTGGAAAGACGATGGCGCAAGAATTGGGTGGGCAAAAGCAACTTGGCAACGCACCACGGATCGAAGCCGCGACTTTTGGTACGGCTGGAGGCGAGTTTAGCGCCTCGCTGCCATCGGAGGCGAACTTGCCTCGGGCTGTTCTAGAGTGCGTCCGGAAAAGCGCCAAGCGGTTTTCCGACCAGAAGCACGACAAAACAAGAACTTAGAGCCCGCATTTGATGGAATCAAAAGCGGGTAGGCTCTAGCCGGCGCGCCAACGGTCGGGGAGCCGCGGTTTGGGGGTTTCGTCCGGCTCAGGCGTCTCATCTTCGATGGAGGACAGGGCGCCGCGCCGTTCCTCCCGGCGCCCCTGTCCAGCCAACCACCGGGAAAGCTGGACGCCGGTTTTCGGCGGACGTTGCGCTTCGTGGCGCGCGGCGGCGCTGCCGACCGTTTGCACGAGAAGCTGAGCCCATTTGCCGCGCCCGAACCTGTAGATACGAAAAGCATCGGCCTGGGCATACATGCTGCCCTGCTTGTCGAGCTTGGCCCGCACCGTGGCCTCGTCGAGGCCATGCAGGACGCTGCCGTCCCGACGCTTTTCGACCCCCAAAAGGCGCACAAGCTTTTCGCCTTCCATGACGGCGAAGATCGCCGCAAGATAGCGCGAACGCTCCAGCGCACGGGAGGACTCGAAGCCCGGAGCATTCGTCCTCGCCTTGGCCCAGAGCTCGTAATTCTCCTCGCGGAAATCGAGTGGGACGGCGGCGTAATAATCGCCCTCATAGTCAAAAACCACGTCCTGCAGCGGAGCAATCAACTCGCCCGGGGAAGGCCCGCGTCCCGCAGGCAAATGAAATTGATCCTGAAACACCCTATAGAAAGTTTCGAGCACGCCTTGCATTGGCCCGCGCTGCTTTGCGCGTGACAGATCCTGCCCGAGGTTGAAGAAGGGGCCGAACGGCCGGTTGACGGACACGAGCAAAATGCAAACATCGACAAAGATCGCAATCAAAAGCGAGATGTAATCGCGGTCGCTAAGCCCGGCCTGGTCCGGCGAGAAGGCCCTGGAAGGTCCGAAGGCTTCTCCTTGGTCTGCCGTGTCCCTGATCTCCTCGGGCGAAGGCGGAGCCTTGCCGCGGACAACAAGGCCGATCGCCGTATTGGACAGGCGGCGGAAGGCTTCGATTACGGCTTCCGAGCCCTCAACCGAACGCAGTTCCGGCTTTTGCAGGGCGGGGAGATCGTCGATGGAACGCACGACGCCATTCAACGCCGTTTGAAGCTGCGCGTCCGGGCAGATGAACGTCGCCGCCGCGTTCATCGGGGAAGGATGTTTGCTTGGCCCGCGCCTGCGAACTCGTCCCGGATTTGGCGGATTTGCGGGTCGCTGCGCAAGGCGTTGAAGCGGGAGAGAACGAGGCCAAGCTTGCGGTCGAGCGCCTCGATGAACGGCGTCCGCGTTCCCGTCTCCGGATCGATCGTGGCCGGGTCTTTTTTCAGGATGCGCTGAAGATCGTTATTCAGATCCGCGATGTCCCCCTTCACGGCGCTCGTCCGGGAGGCGATCAATTCGTTCGCAAACTGGAAGCGCTGTGCGTCACTTTCGCGAAGACGCCGCCGCGGACCGTCGCCTGGACGGCTGTTGGGGCAGGTATGTCCAGCAGACGCGCTCGGTTTCGGACTTTCTGGGACGAGATCGAGCTCAATGTCGCCGAAGGTGGTTTGCAGAAGCTCAAGCCGGCTCTCTCCCGCCTGAAGCGCCCGCTGAACCTCGGAAACGGAAGCCCCGGCTGCTCGCGTCGTTTGCGCGCCAGCTTCCAGAAACCGCCAGTAAAAACCGAAGGCAAACGCCACGGATATCAAAACCAGGACGATATAACCAACAATATAAATGGGATAGAGCACAGAGCGAAGCTCGCCCGAGAAAAGCGCGTCGAGACTATAAATAATCATGCCTTGGAGCATGAGCACCGCAAAGCCGATCGCGACCTTGGCGCCGATGCCGATGTCGCCGGAACTTGCCTCGATCAGTTGCAGCATTCCGGAATATGTGGAAATCCAGGCCAGCGCGCTGAGTCCGCTGAGAAGCAGGATCATGAGCCTGGAGTAGGGGCTGCTACGCGTGACTGGAAGCGCCATCTGAAACTCCGACTCGTCCCTTTTTGCCTTAATGTGCTGGCATGCCTTTGCGACTTCGCCTGAAACAACTGCCCAACCAACGCCCCTGGATATTCAGAAGAAAATACCCTCCCGGAGGCGTCGCCGGAGCTAAGGGAAGAAAATGTGTGGCAGACCCACGCGAGATATGGTGAACAGATCTTCGATCATCATATCACGAAAATGTGTCATGGCGATCGTAGCGCCCGCGAGAGCAAGCTCGGCCTCGGCCAGGTCTTCGGGCGTATTCGCATTGAAAAACGGGTCCAGGACCGGCCGCCCAGCTCCGTGAATGGAAATTCAGCGACGCGGTGGAGGTGCGCGGTGGCCCAGTCCAACACCTTCCGCTTTCGGCCGCCAGAGCCGGGCGAGATCCCCGGCAAGTGCGACAGGCCAAAGCCCGCATACCGGATGAGTTCGTCCGCCCGATGCCGCAAGGCATATCGCAGGATCTGCGCACCCTGCCGCCGCTTCAAGCAGGCGGCTCGACCAGATCATCGGGAAAGAAAGGCGTATCGCACGCCGCTGTGACGATGTAGCGCGAACGGGGCGCGACTGGGCCGCCCACCGCATCCCGGCCAGGATGCCAGCCAGGGGGCCCGGCGAAATCGCCTGTCGCATCGGGTATGACCGGCAGCCCAAATTCAGCAAAGCGGAAAGGAGAACCGTTGGCGTTGAGCGCGAGGGGAAGCGCCTGCGTTGCAAGACGGTCAACGGCGTATCTCAGCAAGGGCCTGCCATTGACAAGACGCAGAGATTTCTCCCCGCCGCCCATTCGGCGTGATAGCCCCCCAGCGAGGATGACGCCTGATGTCCGTTCCATCGATTAGCCTTGAGGACCTTCCAACCGCACATTACCGGGCGAAGTACCCAAATTGCACGCCGCCGGATGGGCGACAATGCGGATTCCAAGCCGCGTCCGATTTCACCGAGCCTTTCATGCTTTGACGGTCCTCTTACGACGCTTTCTTGTTGCGCCTTGGCATTGCGGGCTAGGCTGGATAGCTTCCCCTTGCCCAATTATTCCACGCCCACTAGTGTCCGGCAACGCCGCCTAATTTGCGCACGCTCGTATACAATTCGGAGACACGGGACTTTAGCTGGCCGCAGTTTTTTTAGCCGTCGCCGCTTGTGGGCAATGTTTCGATTTCCGACTTTACAATTCCCAATCGCCATTAGATAGTGGCTACGTGTGATTCCTCACACCGTTCTCACGCTTCCAACCGGCTGATCCTATGGACCCTCTGACAAAAGACACTATTTTGAAGGCGCTCAAAAGCGTCAAAACCCCGACCGGGCATGATATCGTGACCTCGGGCATGCTCTCGGAAATCATCATCAACAAGGACAAGGTTTATTTCGCGCTGACGGTTCCGCAGCAGAAGGCTAAGGCCTTTGAGCCGGTTCGGAAGGCGGCCGAGGATGCGGTGAAGGCTCTTCCGGGTGTGGCCAGCGCCATGGTGACGCTGACGGCAGATTCCAAGGCATAGGGGGGACGCCGGCCGCGCAGGATGGTCAGGCCGGCCGCGGCATCGGCCGCATCAAGCATGTCATTGCGGTTGCCTCGGGAAAGGGCGGCGTGGGAAAGTCAACCACGGCCGTGAATTTGGCGCTGGCCTTTCAGGAGAACGGCCTTCATGCCGGCATTTTGGATGCAGACATCTATGGACCGTCGCTGCCACGCCTTCTTTCCATTCGCGACCGGCCCGAACTGATTGGCGACAACCTTCTGGCGCCCATTCAGAAGCACGGCCTTAGCGTCATGTCGATCGGCTTCCTCGTTGAGGAGGAAACGCCGATGATCTGGCGCGGACCGATGGTCATCTCCGCGCTCACGCAAATGCTGAAAGACGTCGCGTGGGGCGAATTGGATGTCCTTGTGGTCGACATGCCTCCCGGGACGGGCGACGCTCAGCTTACGATGGCGCAGCAAGTTCCCCTTTCCGGGGCGGTCATTGTGTCTACGCCGCAAGACCTGGCCCTTATCGATGCGCGCAAAGGCCTGAACATGTTCAAGCGCGTGAATGTACCCGTGCTGGGAATCATTGAAAACATGAGTTATTTTGTTTGCCCGAAGCTGCGGGCAGCGCTCCGATATTTTCAGCCATGGCGGCGCGCGTCATGAGGCCGAGCGGCTTGGCGTTCCTTTCCTCGGCGCCCTTGCCGCTGCACATGGCCATCCGCGAGACCTCCGATGCTGGCCACCCGATCGTGGTTCAGACCCATCGTCGATGAACGCCAAGGTTTACAAGAACATTGCAGAAACCGTATGGCGGGCATCTCAACCGCGAGGAGGCAGGATTGAGAGCGCCGAAGATTGTTATGGAGTGAATAGAGACACAAAAAAGCCCCGTCATAGAGACGGGGCTTTTTTGAATGGGAAGGGGAATTATGAAGCATCCTTGGCATGCCTGGCGACGACCTACTCTCCCACAGTGTAGTACCATCGGCGCAGGAACGTTTCACGGTCGAGTTCGAGATGGGATCGAGTGGGGGCGTTCCGCTATTATCACCAGGCAAACGAAGGATGTTTGGATCACAAGCGCCGCGCGAAGCCGACGCTTATGCTCAGAATGATCTGTCTTGTCTTTTCGCCAGCTCATCTTGCGGATGAGCATTGACTAATGAGAGCGATGAAGCCGATCGAACGATTAGTACTGGTAAGCTCCACGCATTGCTGCGCTTCCACATCCAGCCTATCGACGTGGTGGTCTTCCACGGTTCTCAAGGGAGAACTTGTTTCGAGGCGAGTTTCCCGCTTAGATGCCTTCAGCGGTTATCTCTTCAACACTTAGCTACCCTGCACTGCGGCTGGCGCCACAACAGGTCCACCAGAGGTGTGTCCATCCCGGTCCTCTCGTACTAAGGACAGCTCCTCTCAATTCTCCTACACCCACGGCAGATAGGGACCGAACTGTCTCACGACGTTCTGAACCCAGCTCACGTACCGCTTTAATTGGCGAACAGCCAAACCCTTGGGACCTGCTCCAGCCCCAGGATGCGATGAGCCGACATCGAGGTGCCAAACAACCCCGTCGATATGGACTCTTGGGGGTCATCAGCCTGTTATCCCCGGCGTACCTTTTATCCGTTGAGCGATGGCCCTTCCACTCAGGACCACCGGATCACTAAGGCCGACTTTCGTCTCTGCTCGACTTGTGGGTCTCGCAGTCAGGCAGGCTTATGCCTTTGCACTCGACAGCTGATTTCCGACCAGCTTGAGCCTACCGTCGCACGCCTCCGTTACTCTTTGGGAGGCGACCGCCCCAGTCAAACTACCCACCACACACTGTCCCGGAACCGGATAACGGTCCGCAGTTAGATATCCATGATCGCAAGGGTGGTATTTCAAGGGTGACTCCACGAAACCTGGCGGCTCCGCTTCATAGTCTCCCACCTATCCTACACATGTAATCACGAATACCAGTGTGAAGCTATAGTAAAGGTGCACGGGGTCTTTCCGTCTAACCGCAGGAACCCCGCATCTTCACGGGGAATTCAATTTCACTGAGTCTGCGTTGGAGACAGTGGGGAAGTCGTTACGCCATTCGTGCAGGTCGGAACTTACCCGACAAGGAATTTCGCTACCTTAGGACCGTTATAGTTACGGCCGCCGTTTACTGGGGCTTCAATTCGGAGCTTGCACCCCTCCTCTTAACCTTCCAGCACCGGGCAGGCGTCAGACCCTATACGTCGCCTCGCGGCTTCGCAGAGCCCTGTGTTTTTGGTAAACAGTCGCCACCCCCTGGTCTGTGCCCCTCCGCAATGCTTGCGCAAAGCGAAGGCCCTCTTATCCCGAAGTTACGAGGGTAATTTGCCGAGTTCCTTCAACGCAGTTCTCTCAAGCGCCTTGGTATGCTCTACCTGTCCACCTGTGTCGGTTTAGGGTACGGTCGTTTGGGGGGCTATTTCCTGGGACTGCTTCACGGCCAAACCAATCCGATAAGGTTTGACAATTTGCGCAATCCGTCACCATCCCCTGGCTGAAGAATATTAACTTCATTCCCATCGACTACGGCTTTCGCCCTCGTCTTAGGAGCCGGCTAACCCTGCTCAGATTAACTTTAAGCAGGAACCCTTGGACTTTCGGCGAGAGTGTCTCTCACACTCTTTATCGTTACTCATGTCAGCATTCGCACTTCCAATACCTCCAGCATACCTCACGGTACACCTTCACTGGCTTATGGAACGCTCCGCTACCGCTTGCATTGCTGCAAACCCGCAACTTCGGTGCGTGGCTTAATCCCCGTTACATTTTCGGCGCAAGAACCCTTATTTAGACCAGTGAGCTGTTACGCTTTCTTTAAATGATGGCTGCTTCTAAGCCAACATCCTGGTTGTTTTGGGGTTCTCACATCCTTTCCAACTTAGCCACGACTTGGGGACCTTAATTGGCGGTCAGGGCTGTTTCCCTTTTCACGACGGACCTTAGCACCCGCCGTGTGCCTGCCGGATAAGACATTCCAGTATTCGGAGTTTGGTTAGGTTTGGTAATCCGGTAAGGACCCCTAGCCCATCCAGTGCTCTACCCCTGGAAGCATACATCCGACGCTCTACCTAAATAGATTTCGCGGAGAACCAGCTATTTCCGAGTTTGATTGGCCTTTCACCCCTATGCACAAGTCATCCCCGACTTTTTCAACAGGCGTGGGTTCGGCCCTCCAGTGAGTGTTACCTCACTTTCAGCCTGCTCATGCATAGATCACTCGGTTTCGGGTCTAATCCAACGAACTGAACGCCCTGTTCAAACTCGCTTTCGCTGCGCCTACACCTATCGGCTTAAGCTCGCTCGTTAGACTAAGTCGCTGACCCATTATACAAAAGGTACGCCGTCACCCCTTTCGAGCTCCGGCTGTTTGTAGGCATTCGGTTTCAGGTT